>JANOAV010000192.1:0-100674 GCA_031411295.1 Verrucomicrobiales bacterium
TTTGCGGGCCGCCCCTGGTGGGCAAAATAGTGGCTCCAGTAACGCCCATTCCTTGTCACTCACATCTGTCGGGTAGCTTTTTCTCATTCCTTACCCTACCCCATTATGGCCCTTTTTCAAAATTACCGGACAGGTTCTCAGGAGCTTTCTCGATGCTCATCTCAGCGGTTAGGCTGTATTGCGGAAATGCGCACACATCCGCCTCCACGGCGGAGCTAACTGATGCCGTTCCGTCGCCATTTTCCAACGGTTGAAACAGTTTCACAAACGCCACTTCATGCGGCTTCAGCAGCCAATCGCCCGCCATGACAGTGGGATCATTGAGCGCTGACAGTGGCTTGTCGTCCTTCCGAATCGTCAGCCTCCGTGGGTTGGGGGCATCGGTGCTTGCTAGAAAATGCACCGCTCCATCCGACACATTTTGCACCACAAGATAAAATTCCGTTTCCATTCCAAGGTCTGGCTCCCCAGATGTCGGTGCCCATGCCAAAGCCATGCGCAAACCGTTGCCGGGTTCTCCCCACTTGAGTTTTTGCTCGGTGGCTGGTTGAACCGTTAAACCGGATTTGCCATCGCTTTTTGGGAATTCACTCAGCTTATTTAGTATGCTGGCTGGCAAGAGATCGATTCGGCCGGGCTCAAGCTCGGTTAATTTTATTTGCGGAGGGTCTGAAAAATCGATTTTTCGGATGAGGCTGGATTTGATTGAGAAGTTGGAAACGGTGCGACTTGTCCGATGACTAGCTTTGTCCCAAAATTCTTCAACGATTTGCCCGTTCGCATCTGGAAACGTCCTAGTCATGCTTCCATCCTTGTGTTTTGTGATTCTTGACCACCGTTTTATCATTGGAGCCTGCATTATCCAAAGCACCTCAGCACCGCGTTCCCAAGCAAGCGCGTAGGTTCCATTTCCTTCTGGAAGCTCGATCTCATAAGGCTGGTGGGGTAAGGCAACTTTCGGATCTGGCGAGAGAAAAAGGATCGTCGCTTTGTTTGTGCGTTTGTCGCCATCGGTGGTTTCGGTTACTTGTAGATGAACGTTTTCTCCTAACACGTAGCGACCCGGACCCGTGGCGGTGCGGGGGGCTTTGGCGGCGTTGGGATCGGCGGGGAGGACTTTGAAGGTGGTTTCTCCGGTTTGCAATTTACCGGAGAAAGGAATGGGGCGGGGTTTGGCTTGGAGGCGGGCAGTTAGTTTCTCTAGGGCATCGGGGGCTACATCTGTGGTGAACATGGCCACCTCCGCTTCCGTTGGTGACTGGCCGAACAGATTTTGGGTGGCGTGGACGATGAGTAGCTCCCGATCCGCGGTGGACTTGGGCAGAGGCGCTTCCAGCGCGATGCGATCTGCGATGTTCTTGAGGTAAAGTTCCGTGGGGTCCTTGGGATCGTTCGGGCGCATCCAGCCTTCGTTGATGGCATCCACTTCTGATGAGAAACGAACCGTTTGCCCAGCGGTGGCTTCAATCACTGCTCCCACGCTGCCGGTGCTGTGTTCTTCTGTATATCCCCCGGCACCAACAGCAATACCATGGGCGGGGACTTCGGCGTATTCACCTGGCGCTAGCCGATAGGTGGCGATGGGTGTCATGCCAGTATACCAAGTGCTGGTGATGGGGATCACTGTGGCGGGGGCATTCTTCCCCCCAGCCCCATCAAGCTGATGATCATGTGCATCGGTGCTGAGCGGATTGGCTGCGGGGTTCTGGCTAGGGGGCAGAATGCCCCCGCCACGATGCTTATCATTTTGATGCCAGGTTTCAGTGCGGACAATGACGGGGGCAGTTCCGGTGTTATGAAAGAGCACGCGGGCTTTGAGGACCGTGTTTAGCGGATAGTCCGGTGCGCTGGGAACAAGCAAGTAGGCGGCACGGAGGCCGTTGGTGGCTGGTTTCCCCCAGTTCGCCTTCTGCAACTCTTCAGGAAATGGCTTGCCCGGAAGGAGCTTGTTCATTTCCGCAAATTCCATCGGCGTGCTGGCCCAACTGATGGGGGCGGTGGAAATCTCCGTGATGTCATCCATGATCTGCACAACATCATCTGGAGTCCAATCATGCGTGGCATCCAATTGTGGACGAATGGCCGCCAGAGCTGGTGCTTTGGAGTCTGTTGGGTATTGCTTCAGGAAACTGTCCATTTGCTCCGCCACGTGCCCGATGAGCGCTACGGGGATTTTGCCGTCAGTGCGGGCAAATGATCGCCATTGTTTGAAGAGGGCTTGGGCGTATTCGTGCTTGGGAGTGGGGAGCGTTGGCTCTTCGGAATAGGACGCATGGGACTCATGTGACATATGGGACTTATTCTCTGAAGCAGGCTTTGGTTCTGCGAAGGAAATGCTGTTGAGTCCAGCCTTGCCGCAGGCTTCCATAACCTTGGAAACGAACTTCATTTCAGTATCTTTATCCGCTCGGATGGTGATGGTCTGCTCCTTGTTCGCAGCAGCAATGGTCGCCAATCGTTCTTCCAATTGCTTGAGCGTTAGTGTTTCCTTCTGGACGACATAGGTGCCGTCTGCTGTAACTTGGATGATGATTTGGGTTGCATGTTGCTGGCCTCCTAAGTCGGCCTCTACAGCGGGTTGGTTGGAGGATGTCTTGTCCGATCGCTCCGACTTATCGGACGGATCTTTGGGTTTGGTGGTCACGGTAAACTTCGTTTCCCCTCCGGCTAGTTCTCCTGCGAAATGCATGGGTTTGGCGGCTTCCAGGAAACGCTTGGTGAGCCGTTGAAAGGCGTCGGGGAGCGGGTCGGTTTCGTAGGTGAACTTTGCCTCATCGTATGGCAACGTGATCCCCAAATCCTCACTAACACGAGCCAGCAATGCCGCCCGATCCTTCTCCGAGGCTGGGTTCGGGCCTTCCTGGGCCAGGCGGGCACTGATGATTTCCTGCCACGCTGTCTCGGAATCCTTGCGTCCTTCATTGTTCTGCCACGTTTGGAAGGACACGAGCAGGTTCCCCGGCGTGAACGTTACGACATCGCCTTCCTTGGCTTCGATCCAGGCACCCACTTTGCGGATGTCGGTTTCTTTAGCGGTCTCATGGGAGCCGATGCCAATGCCGTGGCCTTCCACTTCGGCGTAGTCTCCTGGGTCCAAGCGGAAAATCATGCGGGTTCTTTCGCCCAGGCGCTGGGTGGCGTTGATGGGAATCTCCTTGCCCTTGGCGTCTTTGGCCGCGTGGGTGCCGGACTGGATCCAGTTTTGGGTGGCAAAGCAGACTGGTTTTTTGCCAGTGTTGTGGAACAGGACGCGGGAGGTTAGGACTGTGCCAAGTGTGGCGGGGGCATTCTGCCCATTAGCCAATAAACCTCCCTCGTCTTTGTTGCTTTGGTCCTTGGCTGCGGGGTCGGGGCTTACGGGCGGGACGCCCGTGCCACATAGCCATGCCATGCGCAGGCCGTTGTCAGCGGGAGTTCCCCAAGGGGCATCCTTGAGTTCATCCGGGAGCGGCTTTCCAGGATGGATCTGACGCACATTGATGGCTCGCATGGTCCACCTGGCGTGGTCAGGGGCGACGGTCTCGATTTCATCTAACAAGGCGGCGGCGTCAGCGGGAATCCAGTCGTGAGTGGCGTCGCATTTCTTCAAAACGGGCTCGCACTTGGTGGCGTAGTCCGTTCCAGCATTCAGGTCCATGTAGGTTTTTAAAGAAGTGGCCACCTGCCCGATGCAGCCTCCGGGGATCTTGCCATCGGCGCGGGAGCTGCGTTTCCAGTGGTTGAAGAGTGACTTGGAGGCGGCTGTTTTGGGTTCTACATTCACGGGGGCTTCAGCGGGTTTGGCTTTTTCTGTCTCCGCCGCCCGCAGCATCGCCAGCGGCACGGCAATAGCAGCCGTTAGCAAAACAGCAGCCAAGGCCAGCAGACGCGTGACGCTTCGGCGGTTTAGGTTTCCGCTGAGCACGGCTCGCAGGCGGCTTTCCAGAGAGGACTTACGGGCCATGGCCAGGCCGCAGGCGGAGGTCCAGCGGACGGGTGTTAGCTTGGAGGCGACATCCAGAAGGTGTCCGGCATAGGCGGAGGCTTTCACGCCGCTGGCTAGCACGAGGTCATCGCAAGCGCGCTCGCGCTCCGTGTGCAAGCGCCAAGCGGCCAGCCAGACGAGCGGGTTGAACCAATGCAGGGCGCAGGCTAGCTGCGTGAGCCATTGCACCAAGGTATCGCGTCGGCGGATGTGGGCTAATTCGTGGAGGAGCACGGAGCGGAGCTTGGCGTCATCCCAGGAAAGGGCTTCGGCGGGGAGAATAAGTCGTGGCCAAATGACGCCCCAGACGACGGGGATGGTGCGTTTCTGATCCATCAGGAAACGAATGTCCTGCCGAACGCCTAACTGCTGTGCCGCCTCTGCCAAAGCAGAAGCAAGCCGGGTTTCGGGAACCGCCTGACAACGACGGGAAGCCCGACGTAGCAGCCAATGAGCACTGAATAGGCGCAGTAGCAGCACTAGGCAACCTGCGCACCACGTCAGCGGCAGCCATGTGGCGGGGGCAGGGGACGCTAAAGGGACGGAAGAGACTAGAGGGACAGACGGGATGGATGAAACAGCAGGCTCTGAGAATGCCTCTGCGTGAGTTACAGGCTCCGCTGACAGCTGAGGCAGTGCGGGATCCGGCAGGCTGGGACTAGGCGCTCGCAGCACCGTCCCTTCAGGCGCTTCCGTCCTTTCCGTCTCTGTTGTCCCTTCCGTGGCCACCGCCCAAGCCGGCAAGACTCGCCAGCCTGGCAACACCACCGAGAGCACTGGCACCAGCAGCAATGCCAGCACGGCCACCAGCCACACCAAATGCCGTGCTGCGGCAGAGGCATGCCATAGCACCAGCGCAGCCACTGCGGCCGCGGATAACAAGGCGGCTCCCTTTAAAGCGGAATCCATGACCATGGGCATGGCGGCGGCCAGCAGTGCTAGCGCGGAAATATAACAGCGGTTCATGTTACCGCCCCTCCTTTTCTGTTGCCGCAATGAGTTTCACCAACCGTTCCCTTTCGGCTGGGCCTACGGTGTCGTTGCGGGAAAGCAAATGTGAGGTGAGCGCTTCCTCCAGTGAACCGCTGAAGAAAGTTTCCAGCACCTTTTGGAAAGCGCTGCGGCCTGCTTTATCCTTCGATTCCCGGGGCGCATAGACCACCTCGCGACCATCTCCTTGTCGCTTTAAATGTCCCTTCTCCTCCAAAATGTGCATCATGCGTCTGACCGCCATGGGCGTGGGGGCGTCGGGAATGGTTTCCACAATCTGATTAACGGTGGCTTCGCCCAGGGCAAAGGTGGCGTCCATGATCTGACGTTCACGGCGGGAGAGTTCGGAGGGATCAGGCATAAGAGAGTGTGGGTTGAAAGATGCGTTACTTTTTTAACGCATAATCCAAGGAGGGCAAGAAATTTCGCGTTACTTTTTTAACGGACAGGTAATTAAGTGTGGAAAATGTCCGATCCCGAGCGGGAAATCTTTAAAGCTCTGCCCCTTGCCAAACCTTCGAAATGACTTATAGGCATGCTTTCCTAAGTAAATCGTGAGTCAAATTCCCTTTTCCGAGTTAGGCCTTTCCGAACCTGTTTTGCAGGCGGTAACAGAGGCCGGTTATCAACATCCCACCTCCATTCAAGCGCAGGCCATCCCGGTTGCATTGGCGGGGCGGGATATTATTGGCTCGTCGCAGACGGGCACTGGAAAGACGGCGGCTTTTGCCTTGCCGATCATTTCCAAGTTGGGAGGTCCGGGGAAACTTCGTTGTTTAATTCTCGAACCCACACGCGAATTGGCGGCTCAGGTGGAAGAACAATTTCTGAAATACGGCAAACACACCGGGGTCCGCCCCGTGTTGATCCACGGCGGCGTGGGCTACGGCAGGCAGCGGGAGCAATTGGAAACAGGGGCGGATGTCGTCATTGCCACGCCGGGGCGGTTGCTCGACTTTATGCAGCAGAAGACGATTCAGTTGCAGGACGTGGAAATTTTGGTGTTGGACGAAGTGGATCGCATGTTGGACATGGGCTTCATGCCGGACGTCCGTCGCATCGTGGCGCAGTGTCCTCCGGGACGGCAAACGTTGTTTTTCTCCGCCACGATTCCTCCTGCCATCGCCACGCTGGCCGCGTTCGCCTTGAAGGATCCCTTCGAAATTCAAGTGGCGCGTCTCAGCGCTACCGCCGAAACCATCAGTCACGCATTCTATCCCGTAGCGGCCAACCAGCGGGAAGAGTTGCTGTTGGAGTTGTTGCGTCGCACCGAATTCCATAGTGTGATGATTTTCACCCGCACCCGCGTGCAGGCCGATCTCCTTGCTGCCATTGTGCGCAGTCAGGGTGAGCAATATCGGGTGGCTGTGATGCACTCGGATATCGCGCAGAAAGATCGGACCAAGGCGTTGCAAGATTTCCGTTCTGGCGAGGTTGATATCATGATCGCCACGGATATTGCCGCGCGGGGATTGGATATTTCCAGCGTCACGCATGTGATCAACTATCAGGTGCCGGAGAACGCCGAGGACTACGTGCACCGCATCGGACGGACGGGCCGGGCGAACAAGGATGGCGATGCGTTCACCTTGTTGAGTGCGGAAGAACTGCCGTATGCTGAGAGTGTGGAGCGGTTGATCGGTCGGAAAGTGGAACGGCGGAAGTTGGAAAATTTCAGCTACACCTACACCACCTTGATCGACGAAGATCCCCGCAGTCAGGCTCGGATGCGCCAGTTTCTGAGCAAAGGCAAGAGCCGCGGTTCGCACCGGAAATTCTAACCAGCCGGGGCATTAAGCCATGCGCGTTCTCTGCATCGATCCTGCGTTGCGCAATGCAGGTTATGCCGTGCTGGAGGCAGCGCATCCACCCGGTCCTGGTCTGCGCTTGCCGCCGGGCACGCGACCCATCCGCGTGCTGGCCTACGGGGTGATTCGCAATGGCCCAAAACTCCCGCAAAGCGCCTGTCTGGTGGCCATTCACCAGGCGCTGCAGGAAATCATCCGCGAGTTCAAACCGGCGGTCTGTGCCATGGAATCCGTCATTTTCGTGCAGAGTTATGCGACTGCGATTGTGCTGGGAGCCGCCCGTGGAGCAGCCATTTTGGCTGCAGCGGAAGCGGGTTTGCCGATTCACGAATACCCCCCCAAGCGCGTGAAACAAGCCGTGGTGGGGAAGGGGGCGGCGGACAAGCAGCAGGTGGCCTTCATGGTCCGCTCCCTGCTTAGCCTAGCGGAAACTCCGCCGCATGATGCGGCGGATGCGCTGGCCATTGGGATCACTCATTTGCAAAGTGCGAGCGCGCCTAGCGTTATTAGCAAGCAAGGAAAGCTAGTGTGATTTTCCCCACGATTTTGCTTCGCTAAATGCCGACCTCGTGTTTCAATAACGCTGTCAGCACTGCGGCTGAACTCCCTCCCCCAAATTCAAAATTTCTCATGCTATTGCGCTGGCTTATCGGCATAACCATTATTGGCGTGGCGGTCACGATGACGACCGCGCTGGTGCGGATGTCCTATTTCCCGGAGGAGTCACGCTTGGCGCAGGAGGCCCCACAATTGGTAATGGAGCGCTTTCTGTCGCGCACGGGTGCTGAGTCGGTGCTGGATATCTGGAAGGGAAAGGAGATTGTGGGCTCGCTGCGAGTGGCTCCGTATCAACTAATGCCGTCGGAGCGGGTTCGCCTGCAAGCACACGGGCGGCTGAGAGTCGAAGCTGACCTTCAGGTGGCGCTGCCGGGACTTGAAGGGACCAAGGTTAGATTATCCAGCACCTTGGTCATGGCGCTGGACGGTGCGGTGCGGGAAAGTGATCTGACGCTGAGTTCAAATAATTTCAGCCAAAGCCTGACCTTGCACCAGGCGTTGAATGCGACGGAACCGCGCATCGTCCTCAAACAGGGCGAGGAGATCTTAATGGACACGGCGGGAGGCAAGCTGGGCGGCCAGGAAACCGACATGCTGTTGGGCTTATTCGCCCGCAGCGTTGGGGTGGATCCTCAGGAACTCAGACGCAGGCAGAGCCAGGCTCAGGCTAGCGTTGGCCAATCGGCCACGGAGGCGCGTCGAGGCGGTTTCAGGGTGTTGGAGCGGGAGTTTACCGGTTACGTCCTAACAACGACCATGGGCGGGCCGGACCGGAAATTCACGCTCTATATTTCCGACTCTGGAGAGTTGGTGCAGATGAAAACCTCGTTTCTGGATTATCAATTTATCTCCGAGGATCTGCGCCCGGAAGGCGTCCTCGGCCCGATTCCTCGCAGCGCCAAAAATAAAGCTTCCTCCGCCCCTCTTGCCCCATGATCCGCACCCAAGCACTCAGCATGAACTACGGGCCGCTCAAGGCCCTATCCGATCTTAATTTAGACATCCCGCAGGGAGAACTCTTCGCCTTTCTGGGGCCGAACGCGGCCGGCAAGACCACGACCATCAAGCTGTTAACCGGACTGCTGATCCCCACTCAGGGGCAAGCCTGGCTCTGCGGGCACAACGTGCACGATGCGCCACTAGCAGCCAAGCGCTGCCTGGGCTTCGTGCCGGATGTGGCGGTGTTTTACGATAAACTGACCGCCTTGGAGTTCATGGAGTTTATCAGCGAGGTCTATGAAATGGACCGCGCGAAAGCTCGCACGAACACCGGACAACTTTTTGAACAGTTCGCGCTGCGGCCCTATGCCAACGAGCAAATTGAACACTTGAGCCATGGCACCCGGCAACGTTTGGCGATTGCGGCCAGTCTGTTGCATGATCCCCAGGTCATCATCATCGATGAGCCCATGGTCGGCTTGGATCCGGTGCATGTGAGGGTGGTGAAGGATGAACTCAAGGCTCGCACCAAGGCCGGCACGACGGTCTTCATGAGCACTCACCTGCTAAATGTAGCCGAAGAGTTAGCTGACCGCATCGGCATCATTCATGGCGGCAAACTGGTGGCGCTGGGAACCATGAGTGAGTTGCGCCAGGAAAGAGGGGAGGGGGAGTTGGAGCAAATCTTCCTGTCGTTGCTGCGGGAGGCAGCAGACATGCGCCGATAACGTGTCGCAGGAAATTACCCGCTAACCTCAATTTGGCTGGTGACTACAGTTCATTCGCCAGCCAGTCGGCCAGATAGCTGCTCCAAGGCACGTCGGGCAGGGTGTGGATCTCCCGGCTTTTGGAAAAGTCAGTCAGGAATAACCGTTTGGCGAGCGCCTCAACTGGTTTCGTTCCGCTGTAGCCGATGTTGAATTCATAGTTGGCCTGCAGACTGAAGCGATCAAAGTTTGCCGATCCCACGCACGCCCAGCCATCGTAGAGCGCGGCCTTGACGTGGGTAAATCCCGGGTAGGCATAGACCCGGATCCCGTTCTGCAGCAGATCACTAATAGTCACCAGATGGCTGGCACCAACGATCGGTGAGTCGTTTTTCTCCGGCAAAATGACCCGCACATCCACCCCCCGACGTCGCGCTGCCAGTAGTTCCCGGATCAAGCGGTGGTCTGTTAGGTAAGCGTGTTCAATCCAGATTCGCTGCTGCGCATGGCGGATGGCCTGGAGTTGAGATTGCTCGATTTCGTGATTCAGAACGCGGGTGTAGAGCGGTCGCACCGGAATCGCTCCGGCGGGCAGCGGTCGCTGGCGCGTGAGGTCGGGAGGAGGGAACAGTTTCGTCTTCAACCAGGCCAGATCTCCCCCGGGCCCGGCGTGGGCCCAGAAGCGGGCGAAGTCGGCCTCCATCTGGGCCACGAACGGGCCCTGAAGCTCGATCATCAGGTCGTGCCAATCATAGCGGTATTCCCGGCCAAAATTCATTCCGCCCAACCAAGCCTGCTGTCCATCGATGATAAAGGTCTTGGTGTGGGAGGCCGCCAGCCAGGGATTGGCGATGGGCCTAACGTGGATTCTGGACCCTTGCTCCAGATAGTTTTCCATGTGTTCAGGCCCCGTAAAATTTCCCGGCATGGGCGAGAGGGGATCGCTCTGGGTGGCCAGAATGGAAGCCATCTCATCCATCATGACGCGGACCTGCACGCCTCGATTGGACTTGGCGCGGAGGAGATCAGCCAGTTTCACCGCATAGTCATCGTTATCGAAAATAAAGAGCCGGGTGTCGATCTGACTTTGGGCTGCTTGCACGGCCTGGATGTAGCGTGGGAAGAACTCCTCACCATCGATCAGCAGTTCCACCGAAGCCAGTCGTGGTGGGGTGCCCGTGATTTTATCCAAATAGTGTTCCCATTCGATCAAGTCCATGGGGGCATGATTTGCGACTGGTGGCACCGTGGTGGGCGCAGCGCGGGGACGCCATTCAATGAGTTTGGAAGTAATAGAGAGCGCAATGCTGCCGCCCCGGGCCACAAAGGAAAATGGATTATTCAGCATTGAAAGAAAACTCCCACTCCAGAAGGCCGCCTTGGCCACGCGCAAGGTTAGGGTCGGCTGAATTTTCTCCAATCCCAGCAGGGAATATTCATACGGTTCCGCCACGGGTGCATGAAGAAATACTAGTCGTCCGTCGGTGAAATTCAAGTAAACCAAGGGAGGGGATTGCCCAGTTAGGATCAGGAGCCCGCCCTGCTCCGTGGCGGAGATTTCCTGATGCGCCAGCGCGATCAACCGGCGGGATAGATCCAATTCCCGATAAGTATGAGCAATCCGCAAGCGCGCAGGCTTAGCTTCCAAAGGCACCAACTTCGCACCGCCGCCGGGTTCGCGATAGGCCACGACTTCGGCGTTCTCCAAGAACAGTAACGACCCTGCATTCGCGGCCATGGGGGCCAACTCATGAGTTAGGCGCGTGATCATCCGTCGCCAAACCTCGGAACCTAACACTGGCAAATTCGTCCCCTGCTGCCAAGTGGCTTTGAACTGCGCATGGTCCAGATAGGCCAGCATCAACCGACCTGCCTGGGAGTCGCCTGGAGCCACCTGGGCACAACTAGCCAGCGCGGAGACATCCCGGCCTGGGATGCTGAATTTCACCGCTAGATGTTCCTGCCACTCCCGCACCTTTACCTGCCTTGGCTGGCAGGTCGCCACCTGGTCATGATGCAGCGTCTGGTGCAGGCTTAACTGACACGAAGTCAATGAAACGCTGCCAAGCAGCAACCAAAGCAACAACAAAGATGGGGGACGCATGAGGGACGAACTTGTCACACGGCTTGCCGAGTTCGTAAATCGGGGATTTTGGTGTGGTCGAGATTACGCCAACAAATCCTTGATGACCTGTCCGCCGAATTGGCTGAGCTGCTTAAAGCGTCCGGCGTGGTAGTAGGTGAGTTTGTTGTCGTCCAGGCCGAGCAGGCGCAGCAGGGTGACATGGAAATCGCGGACGTGCGCCTTGCCTTCTACGGCCACCATGCCGAGGTCGTCAGTGGCACCAATGGTGTGGCCGGCGTTGCACCCGCCGCCAGCAAGCCACATGGTCATAGCGTTGGGGTTGTGGTCACGACCGTAGGCGGTGCCGCCCCGCACGCCGTTGTCAGGGGTGCGTCCGAACTCGCCACACCAAACGATGAGCGTGCTGTCGAGCAGGCCGCGTTGTTTCAAATCCGTGATGAGGGCAGCGATGGGTTGGTCAACGCCCCGCACGAGATTGCCGTGCGCACGTTCGATGTAATCATGACTATCCCACGAGCCGTTATAGAGTTGAACAAAGCGCACCCCTTTTTCCACCAACTTCCGCGCGAGCAGGCACTTGCGGCCAAAGGAATCGGTGGCGTCGTGGCCGATGCCGTAGAGTTCTTTCGTCTTCACGTCTTCCTTGGAAATATCGAGCGTCTCCGGCACCTGCATTTGCATGCGGAAGGCGAGTTCATAGTTGTCCATGCGGGCCGCCAGTTCGTCGTGACCGGGATGCTCTGCGGCGTGAGCGGTGTTGAGTTTGGCGATGAGGTCGAGGTTCTTGCGTTGCCGGATTTCGCTCACGCCGGGCGGTGGTGTGAGATCGAGAATGGGCGAACCTTTGGCGCGCAGCGGCGTGCCTTGGAAACTGGCGGGCAGGAAGCCATTGCTCCAATTTGCAGCGCCACCCTGGGGATAGCTGACCTCAGGCAGCACCACGAAGCCCGGCAGATCTTGATTCAGCGTGCCGAGTCCGTAGTTCACCCACGCGCCAAGGCCGGGATCGCCCCCGAATCGGTTGCCGCAGTTCATTTGATACATCGCAGTGGGATGATTCACGCTGTCCACCGTGCAGCCGCGGAAGAAGCAAATTTCATCGGCCACATTCGCAAGATGAGTCCAGTTCTCCGCCATGTCCGCTCCACTCTGGCCATGTTTGGCAAACTTGAACGGGCTTTGCACGTAGTAGCGTTTGCCGCTTTCCATGGCGGACTTTTGTTGGCCCTGACGCACGAACTCCTTGAGATGCATTTTCGCCAGCATGGGCTTCGGATCGAAGGTATCAATGTGAGACGGTC
The DNA here is from genome assembly GCA_031411295.1 of Verrucomicrobiales bacterium. GTDB lineage: Bacteria > Verrucomicrobiota > Verrucomicrobiia > Verrucomicrobiales > V1-33 > JAGNEJ01. Next base: position 12,354 of record JANOAV010000192.1, read on the forward strand.
CGCCTTCCATCATCAGGAAAATAACGTTCTTCGCTTTCGCTGGAAGATGACTCAACTTGGGCTCGAGCGGATTCTTTTTCGCTTCCTCTGCCAGTAAAGAACTGAACGCCACGCTGCCAAGGCTGGCGCCCAGGCTGTAGAGGAAATCACGGCGGGTCGGTGAGTGCAACGCGCGGCCACCAGCGCAGGGAAAGAATGGAGGTGTTTTCATGGCTTCAGTTGACAAAAATAGGATTGTAATACATAGTTTTACGCATGATCAAGACCATCTCAAAAATCGGCAATTCCCAAGGCCTCATCTTCGACTCCGCGCTGCTCCAGCTCGCGAGGTTAAAAGTAGGCGATGACGTGAATGTGGAAGTCCATGCCGGCGGGACGATCACCATTGCGCCAATCGCGGTCCTACCGCCGCGTGAAGAAGTCACTGACCTCATCAAGGACACGATGAGGCGATATGCGAAGACCATGAAGCGCCTAGCATGAAGAGCGATGCCAACCATTGTCTGCATCTGACGCTTGAAATTGTGGTGGAGATCCACGCCGAAGCAATCGCTCAATTCGGCGGTTCCGATGGCCTGCGTGACCGTGCGCTGCTGGAGTCTGCGATTGCGGCCCCCCAGGCAAGCTTCGGAGGGGTTTCCCCATTTAGCGATACCGTTGACGTTGCTGCGGGCTATCTTTTTTACCTTTGCAGCAATCACCCGTTCATCGACGGCAACAAACGAGCGGCCCTTGGCGCATGCTTGATTTTTCTCCAACTCAACGGTTACACCCCGGCACCGGATAGTGACGATTGGGAAACCCTCACGCTCGCAGTGGCTGCGGGGGCGCTGAGTCGGGACGAGGTCACAGCCAAGCTGCGCACTTTGCTGAGCTGAGGTTTCAATAGACATAAGCAAATTCATTGGCGTTGAGCAGCGCGAGGCAGACATCCGCCAGCGCCCGAGTGTGGGCTGGGACAGCAGCGGGTTGCACATCGGCAACGAACTCTGCGTTGGCGTGCAGTTTCTCGTTGAAGGAAAATTTCTCGCCTGTGTTTTCTTCGACCGCATCACGACGGACTTCGAGCGGCGGCTTTTGGGTGGGCGGGGTTTCGTTGCCAAGCAGCGTTTCCATTTCACGCCAGTGAGCCAGGCAGCTTTGCAGTTCGTCGGCCTTTGGAAGGCGCGAGAAGGCGAGCTGGAAAATACGTGCGAGCGCTTCGTCATCGCTCTTGGTTTCCTTCACGGCACGATTGGCTAGTGCCAGTGCTCGGGAGTGCGCGGTCTGGCCGTTGAACAGGCTGAAGACTTGTGGCGTAACGGTGCTGGCCTCCCGGCGTTCGCAGGAGAAATCAGGCGCGGGGGCGTTGAAGACTTCCTGCAAGGGATCGGGCAGGCCACGCACTTTGAGGGCATAGAGCGAGCGGCGGTGCCGTTGTTGCGGCAATGGATTCGGGATCCACGCGGCCGCAAAGGTGCCCATCACTTGACGCGGTTGCAGGGCGGCTTCGAGATTAATTTCCGGCCGATTCGGAATGCCCCCGAGCGTTGGATTCAACTCTCCCGTAGCGGTTAGCATGGCATCGCGCAGTTCCTCGGCCGTGAGTCGACGTGGTTTGAAAACAGCGTAGCTGGTGCCAGTCGGATCTTTCTCTGCCAGGGCCTGGCGGTCCGGATGCAGTGCGCTGCGTCGATAAGCCTCCGAGTTCATGATGCTGCGGTGCATCGCCTTAAAGCTCCAGCCCTGCTCCACGAACGTGGCCGCCAACCAGTCGAGCAGTTCGGGATGCGTGGGTTTCTTGCCGGTGCTGCCAAAGTTGTTGGGATTGCCAGCGATCGCTTGATCAAAATGCCAGAGCCAGATGCGATTCACGATGGCTCGCGTGGTGAGTGGATTTCCCGCATTTGCCACCCAGCCAGCGAAGGCTTCGCGACGACCTTCGATGGCATCGGGAATCGCTGGCGGTGCTGCACCTGCGATCACGCTCAGCACGCCGGGCTTCACCTTTGCTCCAGAACCAAACGGATCACCACCAGTCAGAATGCACGTCTGCTCCAGGTCCCCTTTCTCCATCCGATCCTGCGGCATGCGCAGAGGCGCAAACACAGAAGTCAGTTGCGGAGTGCGCCCGTTATAAACTGCCAAAGCAAAGGGCTCGTAACGTTCCAGTTCCCACTTCAAGCGTTCCAGACCTTTGCGGGCCACGCGCTCATTGCCGTAATCCTCTGGGCGAAAACCGTAAAGTTTCGGCGGGAACTGATCCTCGGCCACCCCCTGCTTTGTCATGGCATTGCGAGCGCTCTCGAACACTCCATTGAAGTCCCGACGCTTGCCACCGCGTTCCTGCTTGTTGGCCTGGGCAATGGCCTCATGCCACTTCGTGGGATCGATGCCCTTTTCCACAAACCACTGCTCCGCATTCTTCACCAACATTTCGTCGAGCCTTTGCAACGTCGCGAGATATTCCGCACGACGGGGTTCGAGATACTTCTTTTCTATAAAACCATCTGTGTTCTCCACTGGCAGAAAAGCGGCGGCTCTTTCGCTGAGCTGCGTGGTGGCAAACACCGCCTGCACGCTATAATAGTCGTGGGTGGGAATGGGATCAAACTTGTGGTCGTGACAGCGGGCGCATTGCAACGAGTGCGCCAGAAAAGTCTCCCCAACACCATTCGTGACATCGTCCAGAAACCGCTGCCGAGCCACCTTCGCGACTTCCATGCCCGTCAGTTCCCACGGGCCCATGCGCAGGAAGCCAGTGGCAATCAGCATCTCGGGGTTCTGCGGTTCGATTTCGTCGCCTGCGATCTGCTCACGGACAAATTGATCATAGCGTTTGTCCGCATTGAACGACCGCACCACATAATCCCGATACCGCCACGCATTGCCACGCTCATAATCATTCGCGAATCCACTGCTGTCTGCATAGCGCGTCACATCCAGCCAATGCTGCGCCATGCGTTCACCGTAATGGGGCGACGCCAGCAAACGCTCGACGACACTGGCAAAGGCTGCTGCATCCGGGCGCGCATCTTTCACGAAGGCCTCCACCTCCTCCGGTTTCGGTGGCAAGCCAATGAGATCAAACGTCGCCCGCCGAATCAAAGTCACACGGTCCGCAGCGGGAGCTACCACCAGGCCAGCAGGCAGCTTCGCATTGAGGAAAGCATCAACGGGATTGCCAGTTGCGTTAGGAGGTATGGGCTTTTGCACGGGTTGATAGGCCCACAGCCCCTCAGCTTTGTATTTCCGATTCGACCACTCTGACGAAAGCCCGCCCACAGTCTTCATCGAGACCCCATCCTCCGCTGACCATGCGGCCTCGTTGGCCTTCGCTATCGCCTGCGCGCTGGCCTCATCCGGCCAGGGCGCACCTCCCATGATCCACTCGTTGATCCATCCCATTTGCTCCGCTGAAAGTTTATCCGCTTCCTTCGGCGGCATCGGCTCCCAATCCGCGTGCGTCCTTGTCACTGCCAGAAACAACGGACTTTCCTCGGGCTTCCCCGCCACGAATCCCGGCTTCTCGCTGTCGCCTCCTTTCAGCGTGGAAGCGAGTGTTCGCATATCCAGCCCACCCTTGAGCTTCGCTTCATCTTTCCCGTGACAAGCCAGACACCGCTCATGAAACAATGGCGCAATCCGCCGCACGAAAAGTTGTTCGGCTTTGCTATCCGCTGCTGGCAACCCGCAAGTCGAAGCCAGCAGCAGGACAACAGAAGTCAGCCTACAGAACCCAGGAGGAAATTTGAATGGCGTTGGGCGAATCATGGTTGGGGAAAGGCGGGGCATGCGAGCTTTTGGCAGCGCTAGGCCGCATCCTTCTATACCCAAGGATGTGCATCTCTGCATCGTCCCGTGACTCACGCAACTGCGCGAGAGAGTCACGCTGGGACAAGTCTGGGCGACACGCTGATTGCCATGCGCCTACGTCCGGGCTAACCCCAGTATTGGGTGAATTTCCGGCGGAGGAATTCTGCGCTGCGGCGGAGTTGGTCGATGCCGTCCACGCCGTCTTCGATGCTGATCCAACCGTCGAAGCCGACGCGCTTAAGTTCGGTGAAAATGGCGTCGTAGTCGTTCATGCCCTGGCCGATTTCTCCATGGCGCAGGCGTTTGGCATAACCTTGGACCCCTTCTTCCTTGCGCAGGTCTTCGATGGTGCCTTCGGCCAAGTAGCGGTCGCTGGCATGCATGGTCACCACGCGATGGGAGACCCGGCGGAGGAGTTCGAGTGGGTCCTCTCCTGCGAGGATGGTGTTGCTAGGGTCGTAATTGACTCCGAAATTGGGATGATCGATTTCTCCGATGAGGTCGCAGAAAATATCCATCGGTTGGGCGAACTCAGGGAAACTCCAGAAGTCATCCTTGTAATGGTTCTCTAATATCAGGGTGATCCCCAAGTCCTGCGCCAGCGGGAGGCAGGCTTTGATGGAGTCGGCGGCGTAACGAATGCCTTCGGCGCGCGAGATTTCCGGCCGGCTTTGCCCAGAGAGGACGCGGCAATAACTGCCACCCAGGACGGAGGTCATGCGAATCCAGTGTTGCTCTTTGGCAATTTCGTTGGCGCGGAAGGCGGGATCAGGATGGGTGAAGTCCGGGCTGCAGCACATCATGGGGATGGCCAGGCCATGAGAAGAGGCGGCATCTCGCAGCGGCAGCCAGTTGTCCTCGTCGGCCATTTCGGAGAAGCCGGCATACCACTCTACGCCGTCGAGCGGGAGGGTGGAGGCTAGGTCTAACCATTGACGAAGGGTCATGGTGCCATCTTTGCAGAGGGCGTGCATGTAGGCTTTGGGGACTGCGGCTAACTTTGGCATGGGTATTCATTAATTTGAAGGCTCCCATTCGCAACCGGGAACTACAGTGGTAGGTCAACGCGGGAGGAGAAGAACTAAAAGCTGCGCCCACTATAAGGACTGTTCGTGTGAGTAGTATTGAATCTCTCAAAAATTTAGAAAATAATGAATTTTCGGCTTGATTAATATTTATAAAAGCTATAAATTCCATCTCGTTAACCAAAAATACCGACCATCTTATGAAAAAAATGATTTTAGTTACGAACGACTCCCAAGCATGTGGGAAAACCTCCATTGCCTTAGTGATTGCTGAATACCTCCGGCGCAAGCAAGTGAGCTACTGTCTAGCCAACACTTCGGTAAATCAGGAACTGCCCTGCGATGCGGCGCTGTTGAATATGGAAGAGGGCTGCAGTCCTGCGGAACTGGTGGATCTATTCGACGCGAATGATGCGGTCATCATTGATGTGCAAACCGAGGAAGGTCCGGCATTTAGCACTTGGTTCAAGAAGCACGCCATTGACGAAATTTTGATGGAACTGAATGCGGACCTGACGGTGGTGTTGCCGCTCTGTGATGATGCGATTGTGCATCGGGAAGCGCTGGTAATGGCGGAGGCGTTTACTGGGATGGGAGATTTTGTGGCGGTGCGTTCCCCGTTGCCGGCTGATGTTCCCGAAAGCTTTGCTGGCAGTTCGGTAGCCAAGGCTTTGCGCCTGCTGGGTGCCAGCATGGTGGAAGCACCAGCCTTGGAGGACGAGGTGTTGGATGAGATTGATGCAATGGATCTGACCTTGCCGCTGGCCCTGACGCAACGTCCGCTCTTGCCGCGGATGATCACCCATCCGTTGCTGGCATGGGAAGTGGAATTTGCGGATCGGCTTGCAGTGGTGAAGGATCTGCTCGTGCCGGAACATGACAAGGTGGATGACCTGGGGGTGGCCTCGGCGTATGGTCACATGCTGACGGCTTGACCGCTTGGAGGGGTGGCCCACAAACGCAGAATATTTTCCATTGCAGGTGGCACCGCCGCAGGTATGAACGGGGACTATGAAATTCCCCACTGTTACTGCCATTGCGAAAGCGAATGTTTACTTCGACGGAAAAGTTGTCTCGCACACCATCCTGCTGGAAGGAGGGCATCGCAAGACGTTGGGCCTGATCTATCCCGGCACCTATCACTTTGGGACTGATGCGGCTGAACGCATGGAAATTACCGACGGCGTCTGCACGGTGGTGTTGGACGGCACGACGGAGGAGAAATCCTATCACATCGACGGCGTGTTTGATGTGCCAACGCAGTCTGGCTTTACCATCACGGTCAAGGAAGGCATCTGTCAGTATGTCTGCTCGTTCCTGATCTAGCAGTTCACCTTCCTCAGCGGAGGGCCAGCAGACGGGATTTGCTTCACGATGAATTAAGGAGCTGCGACTACCTTCGGACGATGTCTAAATTTCTCCACTCCGGTCGTTGTTGGTGGCTCTGCCTCCAGAGCTGGCTAGTGGCGGCGGTGGCTCAGGCGAGCACGCTCGAATTCTCACTTCATCCGGTGTTTGCCGGAGAGGCGGTGCGCTTGGATTCCCTGCGTTATGAGACGGCCGCCAAGGAAACCATTTCCCTGACGCGATGGAGCTTGCTCCTGAGCGGATTTGCCTTGGAGCAGGAGGATGGAGCGTGGTCAGAACTGCCGGGGCAATATGCCTGGCTGGATGCGGAGAGGCAACGTTTCGGGCTTCCGCTATCCAATGCGCCTGCGAAGAAATTTCGTGCCATGCGATTTTTCATCGGTCCAGATGCGGCCGCGAATGCCGCTGCGGCCCAAGCGTATGGTCCCGAACATCCACTCAATCCGCAGGTCAACGGGCTGCATTGGAGTTGGCAGGGCGGTTATATTTTCCTGGCACTGGAAGGAAAGTTTCGTGGGGTCGGCGTTGGGGGAGGGGACTTGCCGGGGTTTGCCTATCATTTTGCCCGCGATGCCAACCGCACCTGCATTACGCTCAGTGCGGACTTGGACTTGCGGCATGATGCCAGCGTGGCGGTGGAATTTGATGTGGCGGCCGTGTTCAATGCGCCGCGGCAAATTTCGCTAACCCTCGATGGCACGGCCACGCACGCGCGCGCCCATGATCCGCTCGTGCCTGCGCTCACGGCTAATCTGCGCGGAGCTTTCCGCGTTCGCGAGGTGCGCTCCAGTCTGCCTGCCATCAGTCAACCCAGCGCCCTTAAGCCGCTTTACCTGCCTGCGACCTATACGCCGTATCGGTTCACCATGAGTTCTTCGTTTCCGCTGCCTGCGCTGCCACGGGATAATCCGTTGTTGGAGGAGCGGGTAGCATTAGGGAAGCGCTTGTTTTCCGAGCCCATGCTTTCGCGCAACGACACCCAATCCTGCGCCACCTGCCATGTGGCCGCCCATGGTTTCTCAGACTCACGGAAATTTAGTCTGGGGGTGGATGGGCAAGTGGGCAAACGCCATGCGATGCCGCTAATGAATCTGGCTTGGAAAGCGAATTTCTTTTGGGATGGACGTGCGGCTGCGTTGCGGGAGCAAGTGTTACAGCCAATGCAAGACCCACTGGAAATGGATTCCACTTTGGTGCAAGTGGTGGGCAAACTAAGCGCGCAGGAAGCATATCGTCAGGAGTTCTCCAAGGCTTATGGCACGGAGGAGGTTACGTCAGAGAAGGTCGCGCTGGCATTGGAGCAATACTTACTAACACTAACGGTATTCGACTCCAAATTCGACCGTGCGATGAAAGGTCAGGAGGTGCTGGCCCCTGCGGAGCAGCGCGGATTTGAGTTGTTCATGACCGAGTCCGATCCCCGCACCGGGCAGCGTGGAGCGGACTGTTTCCACTGCCATGGCGGAGCGCTCTTCAGCGATCATCAGTTCCACAATAACGGGTTGCGTTTGGATGAGACGGATGTTGGCAGATGGCTCGCAACCAAGCAGGAATCCGACCGTGGAAAGTTCGCCACCCCCAGCCTTCGCAACGTGGCCCGCACCGCCCCCTACATGCACGATGGACGATTCGCCACGCTGGAGGAGGTGGTGCAGCATTACAGCCAGGGGGTGCAACGCAGTGCGACACTGGACGCGAACTTGGCGAAGCATCCCTCCAGCGGCTTGCAACTTTCCGCCGAGGATCAGGCGGCCTTGGTGGCGTTTCTGCGCACGCTGAGCGCTCCAGAGTTTTAGGGTGCGAAGAAATTTCCCCCGTGCGGATTGAACATCAAACCGCCTTCCGCAGACCAAGACGGAATGAAAAAATCACGCACCACCATCCTAACTCTCGGGATCCTGCTGGGCTTGAGCGGCTGGTTTCTCATGCGGGAATCGCCCCATGCCTCCGCTTCCGCGCATCCAAAGGATAGCCTGGTGGACTCGCGGCAGGCAAACTCATATCGGACTGCGGTGGGCGAGGCCGCCATTTCCGCGCCTCCAGCGCCTTCACGCTTCGAGCAAATTCAGGCGATCAAATCTGCGCTCCAGCCGGCCATTAAAGCTTGGGAGCGCAAGCATGCCCTCTATCAACGGACTGCCGGCCCCAATGGCAGTGACGCCTTGACCGTGGAATTGCCTGCGGCAGATGAGGCGCTGGTGGATGAACTGCGTTTCCTCGTTGGGCAGCAGGTGGGACCTGAAGTGGGAAAGGGGATGCTGGAAACCTTGCTGGAACAGGATTTCGCAGAGTTGGCGGGACCGCGTAAAATCGTGGCCCTGCCGCGTGCGGGGGATGGACGATTGGATCGATTCGAAATCTTTATTCCCGAGCCTTCCCCGCCGCCCCAGATGGCTCCGTCGGGAGCGGCGCAAGGAGATCCCGCTGCGCAGCCTTGGATGATGTCCTACAGTTTCACGATGCATGGAACAGAACCGCCCGAAGAATTGCGTCACCTCCTGCGATTCGCGGAGGAATAGCACGTTAGCGCGTTCGTTTCGCTTGCTAATTTGCCTGTCCCTGCGACACTGGCATCACTATGGAAGACAAAGTCATTTACGATCGCAAACCTGCCGTGCTCAAACTCGCTGCTGGTGATTACTGGTGGTGTGCTTGCGGCAAGTCCAAGACCCAACCTTATTGCGACGGCTCGCACAAGGGGTCCGGGATGGGACCGGTGAAATTCAACCTGGCCGAAGAAAAGACCGTGGCTCTGTGCAACTGCAAGCACACTGCGAACCCACCCTTCTGTGATGGGTCGCACAGTAAGCTGTCGGCTTAACGCGGGGCAGCGCTGGAATACCGCAGCTAGAAGCAGTCATGGGCATTAGCCCGCAGGCATGTCTGGGCGGATTAAGGTGTCTGATTCACAGGGAACGTTCGACGGGCTGAAGCCCTCGACTACGTGGGCTTGCGGTGGGGTGGAATCAGGTGAAAAATTTTATTGTAATTTGCGCAAAAGAAAGGCACCTTGGAATTCGCCTAATCTAAAATACTTCGCTTGGTTGCTCTTTGACGGAACCAGACTCAGGGAAGACTTTTGGATGGGTAACTCAAATTCTAAAAAATAATCCGGCTGACTCGCGCTGAACTGCTGCCCCAGATTCAGGGCGCGGGGTGGCCCGACCACTCGTGATTTGCCCATTTTCCTTCCATGATATCTCGTCTCCCATCGCTTTTGGCTTTGCTGCTGCTGGCGCCTCCTGTAATTGGGATGGCGCAGACAGTGGCTTTACCCACCGACGATTTGATTACCACGGATCTGCTTCCGAGCGGTTCCTTGTTTGACGGAATCGAAGGTGGTGGGGCGATTGAGCCGTTAACCGCCTCAGATGCCCTGATGACTTTGGAGGATGCTGATCAGATTGCGGAAGTTACGGAGGACCTGCTGCCCATGTCCAAGCGCCCGTTGACGGTCCGAGTAGGAGTCGGGATCATTTCCGACGACAACATCTTCCAAACCCACGATGATCCCACCAAGGATGTGATCCTGCAATACGTGGGCGGGATCACTTACGAACTGCACAAAAATGAAACGACGCGGCTGGCGGTGGACTACGATGTGACCGGATACCACCTGATGGATAATCCAGAGAATGATTCCTGGGACCAAATCGGGAAGCTCTCTGCGGGTTACAATTTCTCCCGCACGAAATTTGAGTTTTTGGGGACTTACAGCCATTTGACCGGGGCAGAGCGGCAATTGGGCGCATTTGTGGATCGGGATGTGCTGGCGGCTCGGGCTACCATGATCTACGAACTGGGGGCGAAAACGAACTTGAAGGGAGACCTTAATTATAACAGCACAGACTACCGGAACCTGCAAGCCTTCCAAGACATGTCAGTGCGGGCTGGGATTGAATACAAGGTGGGCAGCAAGACCGCCTTGGGGGTGGCGGGGGTTTACGGGGTGATGGAAACGACGGTGGCCCAAGCTTTGGCCAACACGGAAAGCACGACTCAGCAGCAGGTCGCACTAGCCCCGCTGGTAGCGCAGCAAACTGCGGCCACCGCCGCAGCCTTGGCAGCCATCAATGTTAGCTTGGCGGATTTGGATAAAAAATACGCGGATGATCTCAAAGCGGAGAATGATAGGCCTCGGCCCAACACCCCCGAGGCTGACGCGGCACACGCCCAGGCCTTGAAAACCATCAACGATAAATACACCACCGACCGCGATACCTTGGTGAAACAATACAATGCGGCCAATGTCGTGTCCGTCCGCAGGAACAAAGCCACCAATGCTGCCGCGGCAAACCAAGCCAAGCGCAAGGCGGCCTCCCGGGCCTCCACGTCCCGCCAATTCTATAAGCAACTGCTGCTCACCGCCAGTTACGAGGCCACCGGGAAATTATTCTTCAATCTGGATTTCGGGATGGATTTCCGCGAGTATGAAGGAGAGGCTTCGGTCGGTTCGCGAACCAATTTCACCTATCGCTTAACTGCCAACTACAAAATGCGGGAGCGCACCATGCTCTCGCTTACGGGGGGACGGCAAGTGGATGGCTCAGCGGCTACCTTGGGCGTGTCCGTCCGGCGCAATACAATCCAACTCGGCGTGGATCAGCAAATCGGGGATCGCTTCCGCTTGGCGGTGGCTGGAGGCTACGACATGGGACAATTCGAGTCCTCCCGCAGCGACATTGCATCCGAGCGCTCTGATAATTACCTCTTCGGCAAGGCGACCCTGACCTACAATTTCACCAAATCCGCTTACATCAGTGCTTTTTATGAATACCGTGATCAAAGCTCCACTGCGGAGAATTTGACATACACCAATAATCGGTATGGATTGCAGCTCGGCGTGAACTTTTAACCTCAACCACCTTGAATTACCCCATGAAATCGCTCCTATTCTTCCTGCGGCGGACCATTTTGATCCTGACTAGTGCGCTACTGACCCCTGTAGCATTGGCTCAGGGCGAAGCTGGTGAAGGAGCTGGTGAACACCAGTTGGGGGCTGGGGATTCGATCGATATCCGCGTATTTCAAGAGCCAGAATTGGACTCCGCAAAAGTTCCCGTGAGCAAAGAGGGGCGCGTTTCCATTCAGCTCGCAGGTGAAGTCGAGGTGATTGGCTTAACGCCCACCCTAGCGGCGCGGGCGATTGAGTCGAAATTGAAGCAAGGCTACCTAGTTCACCCTAAAGTTACGGTTACCATCAGCGGCTATGCGCAACGGCGGTTCACGGTGCTGGGGGCGGTCAACAAACCTGGTGCCTTCACTTTCCCCGCCGGGCAAAATCTCACGGTGCTGGAAGCCATCGGCATGGCCGGAGGCTACAATAAACAGGCCAATCCCAGCAAGATCATCCTCAAGCGGGCTGGCGGAGGCGAGCCCATCAAATTGGACGGCAAAAAACTGGGCGAAGGAGCCCCTATGAATTTGAAAGCTGGCGATGTGATTACGGTTGGCGAATCCGTATTCTAAACTTAACCAATCGGTCGCGAGCGCCCTTCGCAACCTGATGGTCCCTCTTTTCCCCCTCCTGCTGCATGAATTTCCAACGCTACCTCTTCCTTTTTCTAAGATTTTCCTGGCTCCTCGTCCTGCTAACGGTGGCCGCATTGGGCGTCACCTGGAAGTGGCTCACCACGCAGACTCCTTATTATGCTTCCCGCGGGGTCATTGAAGTCGTGGCGGATCAGGAGCAGGTCTTGGGAAATATCAAAGGGGCCACGGAAACCCGAGTGAACTCTCTGGACGTGCTCAATACCGTGGTGCAGTCGCTCACGGGGAATACGTTTCTCCTGAAGGTGTCCAAGAACATCGGTCTGGCGGGAGCTGTGGCGGACAGCTCTGCGGGCGGGCAAGTTTTGCCGGATCAGGAAAGCAGCCTGGCGGGGAGGCTGCGGAACCAGTTGAATGTCAGCTTGCGCCGCGGCACGCGTTTGATTGATGTGGTGGCGGAAGATACAAGTCCTGAGAAGGCGCGCAAATTAGCCGCCGCCGTGATTGAGGAATTCATGGCAGGGCTAAAGGAGGGGCAGAAGGGCGCCAATGCCAACGCGGTTGCCAGTCTGATCCCAGAAATTGAAAAGCAAAAGATTGAGGTCAAAAACTTGGAGGGCAAATTGGCTGATTACCGTAAAGCGCATCCAAATTTTACGTTTGGAAACCGGGAAAACATTACCATGACCAGAGTCGAGCAACTCTCCAAAGACTACGAAGAAGCGAAGGCCAAGCGGATCCGGGTGGCAGATGATTTGGATGCGCTCAAAAATATTAAGGAGGGGGATGAGGAGGCCCTGTCGCGGATCGCGTCGGTGATGAGTTTGCCGGAAGTGGGGCCACTGATTAACACCGTGAACGCTAAGGAAACGGATTTTGCCACCTTGCAGCAACGTTACAAGGAATTGCATCCGAAGTTTATTGCCGCCGAAACCGAGTTGAACGAACTGAAACGCAAGAAGGCCCTCGCGCTGAGCAAGGCCGCCGATGCCATTCGTAAGGATTTCGAGGACTTGGCGAAAACGGAAACCCAGTTGGAGCAAATGCTCGAGGATGCTAAGAAAAACAATCGGGAGTTGATGGAAATCATCGTGCCCTACAATGAAATGCAAAAGCAAGTCGAGGGAGCCCGAGAATATTTCACTACCCTGACCAATCGGTTGAAGGACATCACGATCACCGAGAGCGTCGATAAGAATCCCTACCGGGTCAACGAAGACCCCTTGATTAACCTCCTGCCGGTCCGGCCCAACAAAACCAAGGCCTACCTGATTGCTGGCTTGGGGTCACTGTTGCTGGGAATCGGGATGGTCCTGCTAATTGACCGCCTCGACTCCTCCATTCGGACCGTGGACGAGGCTGAAAGCGAATTCGGCCTGCCCGTGCTGGCGGCCGTTCCGGAGGGCTCACTCAAGGATATTCCGCAAGGTGGCACGGTCATGACGGATGCGCCCGATAGTCCGCAGGCGGAGGCATTTCGCAACCTGCGCGCCTCGCTGTCCCTGCTGGGTGAGGAGTCAAAGCGCCGCATCATTTTGGTTACGAGTGCCATTCCCGCAGAAGGAAAAACATTCACTGCGATGAACTTGGCTGCCTCCATGGCCAGCCAGGGATTGCGCACTTTAATCATTGATGCCGACCTTCGTCGTCCGGCACTTTCCGCCGCATTCATCGAAGAGGCTGACCGCCGATCGGACAACTATCGAGGGTTGAGCGATGTGCTGAGTGGCTTGGTGGAAGTAAACGAGGCCATCCGCAGCACCTCTGTGCATGGGCTCTCACTAATACCATCGGGACGTCGCCCACCCAATCCTTCCGAGCTTCTCGCCCAGTATGAACTTTCTGCCCTGCTGGAACGATTATTGAAAGACTTTGACCGAGTCTTGATTGATAGTGCACCGGTCAACGCTGTGAGTGATAGTCTCACCTTGGCGACGCACGCTCATGCCGTTTGTCTGGTGCTAGCCTTCGGCAAAACGCCACGTCGGGCGTTCCAGCGAGCCCTCAATGTGATTACCAAAACCGGGGCCAAAATTGCCGGTATCATCATGAATCGGATGCCAGCGAACCGGGGGGCAGCCTACTACTATTATTATTACGGAGATTCCTACACGGATGGTGGCGAGACCAAGAAAGCCAAGAAAAAGCGGCGCGCAGCGGAATCTGACGCTAAAATCGGTTAAATCTCGTCCGCTAGTTGTTCACCCACAAATTATTTTCTCTCAAACCTGAAATTTTCGCCGATTTACCTTGACCTTTAGTCGAAAAAAAGCAAAATGAACTCACTATGAAGTCGAAATCTATTACATCCCTCTTCGCCTTGGTGCTACTCGCCATTGTTTCCAGCATGATGCCTGCGCAAGCAGGCCTCCGTGGGACAACGCCACCGCCACCTCCACCGCCAGCACCAGAGCCAGTAACTAGTCACCTTTAATCTTGATAAGATAGGTGACATTTATCCTTCTCCATCCAATAACAGAATTCCATTCATGAAATTCCCTCAAACGCTGAGTTGCGTTACGCTCGTCATTGCGTCAGTGTCGGTGGCTCATGCCACCGCATATTACGCTGGGTTTGATGCTCCAATTTACAATCCTGGGACGGGCCCGTTAGCAGGACCTGGGGCTAGTCCTGCTACTGTAAATGACCTCAGTGGGCAACGCGGTTGGGCCATTGATGGCTCTAACTTGCCTGCCTCTGCGCCTCTTTTGTCAGCATTTGTCGATATTCCTTTCGGCGGCGGGGACGTTTGGGGGACTTTGGGCGGACAGTGGTCCACTCCTAATACCACAAGTATCGAACTCACACACTCGGCAGTAATACCGCTGAATGGCAGCGTCTTCCAAGTGGATGTGGACATCATCGGCAGCACTGTCGGAACTCGCGATAAATTCGGGTGGTCCCTGAAGGACAGCGGAGCCTCTGATTTAGTTAGAATCGCATTCGAGCCGGGCCAGCCTGGTCTCATGCACGTTCTTTGGTATGACGGAGCAAACGTTGCTCACTCAACAGGCCATGACATTGCTTACGGTGCCCCTTACACGATTCAGCTAGCCTTTGATACTCCCGTTGGTGGAGATCTCACCCTGTATGGCAAAATCATCGGCTCAAATACCGTTCCCTTCACCGGGACTCTCACGGGTGCTGCTTCTGCCACCGTCGCCACGGTGAACGCGGACTTTGACCTAACAGGCACCGCTGCTGGTGCAGGCGATAATTACATGGCTTTCAATAATCTGGCGGTTCCTGAGCCATCTTCCATGCTGACCGCAGGCCTGGCCCTCATCGGCTTGGCTGGACGCCGCCGCCGGAAGTAGGCTGCGCACTGAGCGTAAATCAATCTCGAGAGCCGTCTGCTTGCAGGCGGCTCTTTTTTGTTGGACGTGCCCCCATGAGCCTAACTGGATTTGATCGATTTCTGTCTGGGCCGAGGAGATTTAACTGGCGCTGGTGAATAATCAGGATATGTTGAAGATCTTATTTTCTTCACAAATTTTGGTAATTTAGCAATGATTTCCCTAGGACCAGAAAAGCTGATGGTGGCAGGAGGACTGGACTACGCGCTGCGGCAGTCCAGTTGGCCGGGTTTGTTGGTGATTGTGGTGCTCCTGTTTGTCTCGAGCTTTAGCTGGGCGGTTATGGTCACGAAATACCGGGCCCTGAAGCGAGCTGCGGGCGCCTCCCGTGATTTTTTGTTGGCGTGGCGCGCAGAACCATCTGCTTTGGCCATCTTTGCCGGAGGTCAACGTTTTGAGGGCTCCCCGCACTATCAGATTTATCACGAGGGCAGTGTTGCCTTGACGGTTCAATTAGTGGGAACAGCCCAAGTGGATACGGATCTGCCAGAGCGTCTGGCGGTAGCCCCTAAGTTGCCGCCGGCACAACTGGAGACAGTCGCGCTCTCATTGCAAAAGGCCTGTGGAGAGGCCACGCTGGGTATGGAGTCCCAAACCGCGCTGTTGGCCACGGCGGTTGCTGGTGGTCCCTTTCTGGGGCTGCTGGGAACGGTCTGGGGGGTGATGGATACGTTCAGCGCGATTGCTGAATCCACCTCTGCGGCAAGTGTCAAGGACATGGCGCCTGGAGTGGCTGCCGCTTTGGTGACCACGGTGGTGGGGTTGTTGGTGGCGATTCCAGCCATGTTCGGCTATAACTATTTGGTGAGTCGGGTGCGGACTCTGGGGCTGAGCTTGGAAAATTTCACGATGGAATTGATGGCGGCCTGGCAACAGGAATGGCTGGAGCGTGGCAGCGGAGGCGGACCGCGGCCGTTGAATTTCCGCCCCAGTGTGATTGCGGCCCTGGCCCGTCCAGAGACGGAAGCACCAGCATCGTTGCCGATTAATCCAGTGACTGATCTGCCCGTGCGGATGTTGCCGGTGGACCCTGAATCCGGACTTTCCGAGGACTAAGTATGAACTTACGGCGTCGTCCATCCTCCAGAGCTTCGTTGGGAGTCATGTCCGAGCTAAACGTCACCCCATTGCTGGATTTGGCGTTTGTGCTGCTGGTCATCTTTATGATCACAGCCCCCTTGCTGCGTCAGGGAATTGAACTGAATTTGCCAATCACGAAATCCCCTCAGGACGCTGGGCTGGGGGAACACTTGGTAACGCTGACGGTGCGCCCGCAGGGAGAGTTGCTGCTCAATGGAGTGGGGTTGGCGGAGGCAAGTCTAACAGACGCGTTGGCTCAGCTAGTGGCACTGGATCCGGCGGTGGCGGTCGTTTTGGAAACGCCACAAAATTTACCAGTGCAACGACTCGTTGAATTGCTGGAGCAGGTCAAACGTGCGGGGGCCTCCCGGATGGGGTTGGTGACCAGAACGGTGCCGTAATTTTATTGCTTATGAATCCCGACTCCGCCTCCTCCTTCCGGAAAACCTTATTGCTCGTCATCGCAGCCCACGCGGCCGTGGCGGCCATTCCTATTGCCTGGGTGTCGCTCCGGCCGCGCCAGCCCATGGTGGCTGCGGGGCCAGTTCCGTTTAAGGTCGAGGAGATCCAATGGCTGGATCCCTCCTTGCCAGGGGGCGAGGAGTTACCCGCTCCGGTGAAACCAATCGTAACCCAAATGCCTAAGTCTGCAAAGGTGGCGACCACCGCCAAGCCGTCAGTCCAACGGTCACAATTGGGGCATGTGGAAAAGCTTCCAGCCGCGAAAACCAAAATTTCCCGGCCCCAGCAAGTCAACTTTCATCCTAAAGTATCGGAGGGAACGGAAGTCAATCCCGCTCCGGCTGCAGCGGTGGCGGAGCATCCGGCAAGCGGGCAGGCAGCAATGGCCCCGCAGGAGGAGGATTTGTTGCGAGCCTATCACGAGCGGATCCAGCGGGTGCTGGAATCGCAGTGGCAGCAACCGTCGCATCCGGCTACGGAGCGGGCTCCGGTAACAAAGGTGGCCATCACCATCAGTCGGGCTGGGGAAGTAAGTGGGGTGAAACTGGCGGCTAGTTCCGGTTACCCCGAGGTGGATCGGTCGGCCTTGGCAGCCGCGCATGCGGTGCCGCAGATTGATCCATTGCCAATGGCGGTCCGCGGTGATAGCTATCAACTCGTTATTCGTTTCGTCTTAAACTGACTTATGGTTCGCAAGTTCGCCCTCCTGCTTTCCACCAGCCTGCTCCTTGGCAGAGCTGGAGTGGCGGTATGCGCTGAAAGTCCCTCCGCTGGACTCCACGTGGAGAGCCTCACCAGTAAAGCTTATGTGCGGTTGGCGGATTTTACGGGCAGCCTTGCCGCTACGGCGGCAGAAGCGGTGCGCGCGGCCTTGGAGCAGTCTGGGGATTTTCTCTTTGAAGGGGCCGGCAAACCTTATGTGGTGCGGGCCGTGGCTTCAGGAGGGAAGATTCACGGCTCCTTGGTGCATCCGGATGGCAAGGTGATGTTTTCGGAGAATTATGATAACCTTGGCCTCCGTGCCAATGCGCTGCAATTCGCGGATGAGATCCAGAGTGTGTTGCTGGGACGGCCTGGGATCGGGATGACGCAAGTGGCCTTCGTAAGTGATGTCACTGGTTTCAAGGAGATTTACACCTGTGCTGCGGATGGCTCCAATGTGAAGCAGGTGACCCATGATAGCTCGACCTGTGTCTCCCCGGACTTGCGCAACGACGCGGCGTATTTGTCGTTCACAAGTTATGTCAGTGGGTATCCTGATATTTATTTGATCGACCTCAAGAATGGGAACCGCCGTCGCATTGTGAATGCCCCGGGAACGAACAGCGGCGCGTCGTTCAGTCCTGATGGAGAACGCTTGGCGATGACGATGAGTTTTTCGGGCAATCCGGAAATCTACATAACCAATCCCGGGGGGCTGGGGGGGCGCAGGCTAACCACCACCTCGTGGGCGGAGTCCTCGCCAGCATGGTCGCCTGATGGTAAACGAATTGCCTTCAGTGCGAACCCTAATGGCAAGCCTGCGATCTTTATTGTGCCAAGTGCGGGAGGATCAGCCACGCAGGTTCTCAACGGCTTTCAGTATGCCACGGAGCCGAATTGGTCGCCCGATGGTAACTTGCTGGCGGCTACGGTGCGGCAGGGGGCAAGGTTGTCCGTCGCGCTAACCGATCTGCATATGGGGACGACGCGAGTGGTGGCGGAAGGACAGGATGCTTGCTGGGGAGTGGACGGCAGACATCTGCTCTACGTGCAGCGGGATCATCTGATCCTGCATCACATCGGCAACGATACGAAGCGCACGATTATTTCCAATCTCGGTCATGTCTCGCAACCCACTTGGTCGCGCTAATTTATGCATTTCTCCAGCCTGCTGCCATTCATGAAGCTTCGCTTGTTCAGTCGGTGTCTGCCGCTGGGCGCAGGATGCTTGGTGGCTTGCGGCAATTTTACCAATCAGGGCGGGATGGCCGCTCGTAATGAAACTTACTCCTTGGTCGGACCGGGCCGCGAGCGCATCGACCGCAGTCAATTTCCCAAGGTCAGCTTTGCGGAAGACAGTGCGAGGTTAGCCCCTGTCGAAATCAAGAAATTAGCGAGTGTTAGCATCTATCTGCGGGAGCATCCTGCCACACGAATGTTGCTCGTGGGCTGGGCCCGTGACCCGGGCACGGCAGAGTATAATCGGGTGCTGGGAGAGCAGCGTGCCCAGTCGGTGCGGGATGCTTTGGTGGCTGCAGGGGTCCCGGAGGATAAGCTGCAAACGCTGTCGCTGGGTGGAGACGTGGAGGTGGGTTCCGGGGGAGATGGACGCTGCGTGGAACTTGGGATCGTGCGTTGACAGCAGGCTCCATCCGAATCTTAGTAACCTAAATGTCCTTCTGATCTCTGTGTTTTCCTTTCGTTCCTCCTTTAGCACCACGGTTGTTTCGCTACTGGCAATTTTGCTAGTAGGGAGCGAGGTTTCGTGTAAGAAATCCTCGTCTCAGTCCGCAGGAGGAGCAACCAGCACGGACGCCCCCAAAGCTGCGGTGGTGGAGATTTCTGACGAAGTGGAGCCCGTTGCGGTGGAACCGGAGGCCGTGCCGCCGCTGGATCCTGCGATTCCGGAATTGAAGGTGAACAAGGCTGCGCAGGTGGCGATTCTTTGCTATCACGATTTCGTAACCACCAAGGCCGCCACCCAGATGCGCATTCAGACCGACCACTTTAGGCAACAGATGCAGGCCATCAAGGATGCCCGTCTGCCAGTCATCAGTCTGACGGATTTCATCAAATGGCGGCGTGGGGAAAAGGATATTCCAGACTCGGCGGTTATGATTACGATTGATGACGGCTATAGCAGTGTTTACACGGATGCCCTGCCGATCCTCAAAGAATTCGGCTATCCGTTTGCGGTCTTTCTCTATAAGCAATACGTGAATGGCGGAGGTCGAGCCCTGACCACGCCCATGATTAAGGAAATTCTCGCGAACCGTGGAGAAGTGGGGAGTCACAGTGTGAGCCACCCTTTCAATATTGCGCGTCCGGGGAATCGCACACCAGAGGAATACGAGACGTTTCTGATTCACGAGTTGCGGGACTCCAAGCAATTCCTGGAAGACCTGCTGATGTTGCCGGTTCCCACCTATGCGCATCCTGGAGGGACCTACACGCAGCACATTTTGGAATTAGGCACCTCCTTCGGCTACGAATTCATGTTCAGCGTGAATCCGGCCAAAGCCACCTGGGAAAGCCAGTCGGGCTTGATTCCGCGCTATGTGGTGCTGGGAAATGATCCGCATGACCGCAACTTGAAGGCGGCCCTCAGTTTCCATGGGGTGAGTGAAGGTGATCTTGGGAGACAACTGTTGGGTGGAGGGGAGGGCGAAGCCGAATCGCTTGTGAGCACCTCGCCCCCGCCGAATGCGACCATCGCGGAGCGCAGACCGCTGCTGGCAATCGATGTTAGTAAACTGGAGGGCATCGATCCTGCTTCCGTCACCATGCGGATGGCAGGTTACGGCCAAGTGCCTTGCAGCTTCGATGCCCGCACGGGACACATCACCTATCAAGTCGTGGAGCCGTTCCGCAGCAATGAAGTTCACGTCCATGTCTCTTTCCAGCGGAAGGGGCAGGATAAGCCAGATATGGTTAGTTGGAAATTCTTCATTGATTTGGTGGCCCATTATTTGCCGGAACCCCCAGCCACGGTGGCGGCCCCCAAGCCTGTAATCATGGAGGAGGCTGGTCAGCCCATGCCAGTGGACAATCCGCTGCACCAAGCACCCGCCCCTGAGGCTCCCCCAGCGAAGTCAAAAGTGGAGCACAAGAAAGCCAAGAAATAATGCGCGAACTTCAAGTGATAGATTCTCATACCGGTGGCGAGCCGACGCGGGTGGTAGTTTCCGGAGTGCCGGATCTGGGGCCGGGCAGTGTGACTGAGCGACTCACCGTGTTGCAACGCGAGCATGATTGGATCCGCCGAGCCGTCATCTTGGAACCCCGCGGCTCTGAAGTCATGGTGGGGGCGGTCTTGTTGGCGCCGCAAGACCCTGCGAATGCCTGTGGCGTCATTTTCTTCAACAATGTGGGCTATCTGAACATGTGCGGTCATGGCACCATCGGTCTGATGGAAACGCTGCGGCATCTGGGGCGATTGACCCCCGGTGAGGTTAAGATTGAGACCTGTGTCGGTGTGGTTAGCGCTTGGTTGGATGCTGATGGGGCCGTCACCCTGCGGAATGTGCCCAGTTACCGCAAACTCCATCATTGGCCGTTGGAAATCCCAGGGCACGGAGGGGTCCATGGCGATGTCGCCTGGGGTGGAAATTGGTTTCTGCTGATAGCGGATCATGGACTGGAGATTACGTTGAAGAACGTTTCTAAACTCACGGAATTCTCGCTGGCAGCTCTAGCAGCTTCTCATGCCGCAGGGGAAACGGAGATCGACCATGTGGAACTCTTCGGCCCCGGGGAAGCAGTGGGGGCAGATAGTCAGAATTTCGTGCTCTGTCCGGGACAGGCTTATGATCGCTCACCCTGTGGCACGGGGACCAGCGCCAAACTAGCGTGCCTCTATGCCGACGGCAAATTGGCACCAGGCCAAGTGTGGCGCCAAGCTGGGATTCTGGGCACCAGTTTCCTGGGGCGCGTTGAGGTTGAGGACGGACAGATTATTCCTTATATCACTGGGCGCGCGTTCGTAAATGCAGAAGTGAAACTGCTGCTGCATCCAGAGGATCCATTCGCTGAAGGAATTGGCTAGTCGCGGACACGGCATGGGAGGTGGGCTGCGCCAAATTCCAGTATTTATTATTGGCGGAAGGAAAGGCTGGGGGAAATTAAAATGACGCAAAATCGAATATTAAGAACGCAATCTTAAAATGGACGGCTTGGGTTTTAGTCGTAGTGTCAAAGGAGTTCCTTTCTTCCCACAACTGTAATACGTTGTGGGTTTTTGGGTTCGCTTCTTGGCAGATTTTCCACTATTCCATCATGAAAAAGTCCCCGTTTCGATCCTGCTCCTCAGCCGCTGTAGCCACATTCGTGGCTGCGATCGCCATGTTTAATCACGCTCAAGCTGGCAATACGTGGGATGGCGGCGGGAGCACGAGCGATTGGTCTGATCCTGTGAACTGGGACAGCGATACTCTCCCAGCTTATGGCACGCTGAACTTCTCCGGTTCCACGCAGACGACAAATACGGTGAATGCCAACACGTCCATGAACCGACTGCTGTGGTCTGGCACAAGTGCCTGGACGCTGAATGCCAGCAACGGTGCGGTGTTGTCGCTATTCGATGCCGGTGGCACTCAGGCAAAATTGGAAAATCAAAGCACGGGCTTGGTGACGGCTAATGCGCCGATTACGTTTGCGGCCAACAATGCTTCACCAGCGAATCCCTTTGGGGAAATCAATGCGATCAATGGGGACATCACATTCGGCAGTGCGGGGGCGCTGACGGTGAATGGCTCATCGGTGAATGGATTGAAATTCTGGGGCGGGGCGGGTCGCACGGTAACTTTTAACAACACCGTGAGTGCTGCCGGCAAATGGCTCGCCACGACGGGCAGTGGAGCAATCACAATTGGCAGCACTGGGAGCGTCACGGCGGACAATATCTTTGTGATGAATGGCGGGGTTCTGAATTTGGGCGGAGCGTTGACTGGCGCGGTTCGCCTCGGTGGAGATTTTGGAGCCACTGGAAATCAAGATTTAACCAAGAGCGGAACGTTTAACCTGACGCCAACCACAGGTGGACTAACCTTCTCCGGCACGGTAAATTCTGTGACCAGCAATACTTCGGGGGCGTTGATGGTGAATTCGCAAAACACCAGTGGAACAAATACGCTGAGCGGTTTGATTGTGCTCGATTCGAATCTGACGATCAATCAAGCGGCAGGCGGGACGCTAACTCTTTCGCAACAGCACACGGACGGAGCCACAGGTGCGACGGGCACAAATATCAAGAGTCTGGCGCTGACGCTGGCTCCGGCGGCAGGAGCTACGATCAATGCCAATGGCGGCATTTACAGCCTGACAAATAACGGATCCATCACAAACAATGGACCAGGCACGTTGAATATTGGTGCTCCGAGCAATGCGGGAAATTTATTTGTGCGTCAAGGGACTGTGCAGATTGGAACGGGCGCATCTTACACAGGATCGGCCTACTCAAGCGTGGGCCAGCTCAGTGGGGACAATGGCACGCTAACATTGACTGGAAATGCATCGATCACTGATCCGGCGGATTTCAACTTGGCGGATACTTCCGGGTCGCGCGGCACCTTGAATATGCAGAGCACGGGAACCGTGTCTGTCACGACGTTGTATGTCGGTAAAACCGGGACTGCGGTGGGAGTGCTGAACCAGAGCGCGGGAACGTTGACGTATCCTGGGGCGGTGGGCGGCACGGAGTGGCGCATCGGTGGTGGCAGTAGCGGACAGACAGGTGCCTACGGGGTCTATAACATGTCAGGCGGCATCCTCAACACCGGAGCGAACTTCCAAGTGGGCGGCTATGGCGTTGGCGTGATGAACCTCACTGGCGGCACCGTCACCACGGCCAGTTGGACGGATGTGGCGCGTTTTTCGACCAGCGTGGGCCTGCTGAATATGTCGGGAGGGACCTGGAGCCAGACTGGCACCACGACGCGTTTCTTCGTGGCGGAAGACGGCACCGGGGTGATGAATCTAACTGGTGGCACCCTAACATCATCCGGCGGTATCGTGCTGGGGCAGACTGCCACGGGAAATGGCATTCTGAATGTTCTGACCGGAGGCACGGCCAGCACGGTCTTCATTAACAAGGCGGCGGCTGCCACGGGACGGCTCTATTTAAATGGTGGGGCGGTGAAGTCCCTCGCGACTTCAGCGGCAGCTACTTTCCTAACTGGTCTAACGAGCACCACCGTGGGGCCAAATGGTGCGGTCTTTGATACGACAGCCCTCAGCGTGACGGTGGCGCAACCGTTGCTCGCGCCTACGGGTTCCGGCATCACGAACCTGCCGATCACCAACGGTGGTTCCGGTTACGTGGGGCAGCCGGTGGTGCAGATCACGGGTGGTGGCGGCACAGGCGCAACGGCGGTGGCCAACGTGACTGGCGGAGTGGTGACGGGTATTACGATCACGAATCCAGGAAATGATTACACCAGCGCGCCTACGTTCACGCTGCTGGGCGGCGGGTCCGCCGTGGCTGCGACACCGGGCACGGCGGTCATTGGAGCCAATATAACCACTGGCGGACTAACGAAAAATGGCACCAACATCCTAACCCTCTCCGGAGCGAATACGTTCAATGGAAATATCGCGATCAATGGTGGGGTGCTGATTCTGAATTACGCCACGAATGTAGCCTATCCAGGGAATATTACGGGCGTCGGTCAGCTTTCCAAGCTGGGTGCGGGGACCCTGACAATCAGTGGCACCATCAGCGCAACCAGCGCAAGCAACACGCCTATCATGATCGGCAATGGGGCCGCAGGCGGCGTAATGACTCTCACTAGCACCTCCGTGGTGAACAGCGGGGCGAGCGAAATTTACGTGGGAAATGGAGCCGGTGGTTCTGGCACACTCAATCTGAATGGCGGCACGATCAATCTGGGCAACTGGTTGGCGGTGGCGCGTGGCGGGGCCAGTGGCACGATGAACATGACTGCTGGCACGATCAATAAAACCGGCGTGGGCAATATCACGATCGGTGGCAGTGGTGCCGGCGGTGGGGTGTTGAACCAAAGTGGCGGCACGATCAACGGTCTGGGGAGCAATTTCTTCGTGGGTGAAGTGGCTGGCACAGGTGTTTACAACCTTTCTGGCACGGGCGTGGCGAATGTTCCGGTGCTGAGTTTCGGGCAAAATGCCGCCTCCACCGGAACCGTGAATTTGGATGGAGGCACGCTGGCTGCGAATCAGATTGTGAAAGTAAATGCCGGAGCCACGGCTACGTTTAATTTCAATGGCGGCACGCTGAAAGCCAACAGTGGAGCCAATGCAGCGTTCCTAACAGGACTGACCAATACCTTTGTGAAAGCTGGCGGAGCCATCATCGACACCAACGGCAACGCCATCACCATCGGCCAGAATTTGCTCACGGACACGGTTTCGCTGGGCGGCGGACTGACGAAAAATGGGACTGGCACGCTGACCTTGGCGGGGGCAAATTCCTACACGGGCCTAACCACAGTGAATGCAGGCACGCTGGCGCTATCGGGCGCAGGAAGCCCCAGCAACCGTGTGTTCAACACCACGGTAAATACCGGAGCCACCTTGCAATTGCTGGATAACAATCAGATTGGCACCAGCACTGTGACGCTAAATGGCGGCACATTTGATCTGAACACGAAGATCGAGTATTTCGATACTCTGGCCATGAGCAGCAATGCCTCCGTGATTGGCACCGGAGCCAGCGCTTTCACACTGGAGCACGCAGGAACGGCTGTCATTTCCGCCACGGGCGGTGGGAATGCGGGCACCATTTCCGCTGGCTTCGGCATCACATCGCAGTTCGGAGTGGCTCCCAATGCCGCCCGCACCGCGCAATTTAACATCGCAGCCAGCACAAACCTAACAGTCTCTGGAATCATTCGGGATACCCTGGAAGGCACCAGCAATGTTGGCAGTGTGGACAAGACAGGCGCGGGCACATTGCTGCTCTCGGGAGCCAATACTTTCACGGGCGTAACCTCCGTTTCCAACGGCACGCTGGCACTGGCTGGGGCAGGCTCCATCAATAACAGCAGCAGCATCACGGTGAATGGCAGCGGGGCGAAATATCTCCATAACAGTTCCGTGGCCAGCACGCGTGCCATCACACTCACACAGGGGACGCTCGACGGGACGGGCACGGTGGGAAATGTAACGGTGGGCAGCGGCACCGGCGGCATTGTCACGAATGGCGATGGTGGTTCCAGCGCACTGACGATTGGAAATCTGACGTTTGGCGGAGCCGCCACCATCACCGCACGCGTCTCCGCAGCGGCCAATCCAGGGATCGTAGTTAGTGGATTGCTCACCAGCGCGGCCGGCATCACGATGAATGCCTCAAACACGGCTTGGACGAATGGCCAAGAATATCGCCTGCTGGGATACAGCACGTTTACTGGGTCGCTGAGCGATTTCACGAAGGGCACCATTGCGAATCTGGGAGCACGTCAAAGCGCCACGCTGACGAATCCGACTGGTTACATAGCGCTATCGATTGCTGGGGACGCCCCGGTCTGGCGTGGCACGGGCGATGCCACTTGGACTTCGGTAGTGCAGACGCCCAAGAACTGGGTGCTGCAAAGCAATAGCGCCACGCCGACGGATTTCTTCGTGGCGAATGACACCCCGATCTTCGATGACACGGCCACTGGCAGCACGGCGGTGGGTATCACGGAAAATGTCAATCCCGCCAGCGTGGTCTTTAACAACAGCAGCTTAAACTACACGCTGAACAGCAGTGGTGGCTTCGGGATTACGGGTGGAACCCTGCTGAAACAAGGCACTGCTGCACTCACCATCAACACCGCCAATACCTTCAGCGGTGGCACAACGCTGAATGCAGGCGCGCTGAATTTGAACAACGCTTCTGCCATCGGCATGGGCACCTTCATCATCGCAGGCGGAACGCTGGACAACACCAGCGGCGGAGCCATCACGCTGAGCACCAACAATGCTATCACGCTCAATAGCGATCTAACCTTCGGCGGAACCAATGCGCTGAATCTCGGCACCGGGGCGCTGGGACTGAGCGCGAATCGCACGTTCACCACGAATGGCACGGCACCGCTAACCATCGGTGGCGTTATCAGTGGCTTGGGTTCCACGCTGACTAAAGCAGGAAATGGCACGTTGAATCTGGCGGGAGCCAATACCTTCAGCGGTGGTGCCATCGTCAACGCAGGCACGTTGATTCTGAGTGGAAATAACACCATTTCCGGTGGTCTGACTGTGAACGCCGGAACGCTGGTGATCAATGCTGTGCAAAGTTTCACGGGCGGAGTGCTCATCAATGGCGGCACCGTTCAGACCGGGAATACTGGCGCGTTCAATACCGTGGCCCCTAACGTGGTAACGTTCGGCCCGGCCAGCACCGGAACGCTGCAACTGAATGGCAACAACGTAACCATCGGCGGGCTTATTTCTGATGCCAACCTGGGCAGCCCCATCGTGGAAAACGGAGCGGCGGGCACGGCAACTCTCACGGTTAGTAATTCCGGCCCCAATACCTACGTTGGTCTGCTGCGAGATGGTGCCGCTGGTGTGCTGGCGCTGACCAAGGCTGGCAGCGGCACGCTGATCATTTCCGGCAGCAACACCTACACGGGCGCCACGGCCATTAAATCTGGAGTCTTGGAAATTCCTGCCAGCACGGCCCTTGGAGCTTCTAGCAATGTGACTATCAACAGTAGTGGCATTTTCCGCATCGCTGGAAATACGACCATTTCCCAACCGCTGAATCTGGTGTTGGGAGGACCGGCGGCCTTCGGGACCGGCGGCGGGGCTAACTCCACCGCCAACTTCACGGTGGATGTGCCGAGCGGAAGCTCCGTGGTGATGAGTGGCGCTGTCACTAACGCCAGCGGCAGCTTCATGAAGACCGGAGCGGGCGCGCTGACATTTACCAACAGCGGCACGAATAGCATCGCAAGCGTGGCGGCACTGGCGCTGACGCTGCAAAATGGATCGTTAGTCTTCGACGGTGGTGCCACCTCCATTTACAACGTCGGCAGCACTGGTGAATTCACGGTTGGCGATAACACGCCAAACCAAGTGAGCGCCACCATTGCCAGCGGCACGATCAATGTTCCCACTTATACTAGTATTGGTCGGGGGAATGGCACCACGGGATTGTCCTCATCATTGAATGTCACGGGCGGCACGCTGAACACGCTGAATCTCTTCACGGGCTACGCCAACGGAGTGGCCGGCTACAATGCGAATCCGCAGATCAATATTTCTGGAACAGGGGTGGTGAATGCAACCACGATTCGTTTTGGAGAATCGGCCGGGACTGGTCTGACTACCGTGAATCTTTCAAACTCCTCCGTGCTCACGGGCACGGGTGATAATCAAATCGGATTCGGCGGTCGAGCCGTGGTGAACGTCTCTGGTTCCGCCACCTATAATTTGGCGCTCCTGAATCTCGGGATGGGCAATAACGCTGCCGCCAATGTGGGCGCTGGGGTGATTAATCAAACTGGCGGCACCGTGCAACAGGCGGGAGCGACTGTAGGAGATTGGATTATCGGTGGGAATGCTGGCGCAAACAACGTGAATGCCTACGGTGCGTATAACATCAGCGGTGGTGCGTTCAATACCGGCGGACGGAATTTCCAAGTGGGTGCCTACGGACGTGGCGTATTGGATGTCAGCGGCGGCACAGTGGATGTTAGCAATGGCGGTGGATTCCCTGTCATAGGCCGATTTGCTGGTGGCATGGGAGTGGTCAATATTTCCGGTTCCGGCAGCTTGCGGCAGAATGCTGCCAGCACACTCTTCATCATTGGTGAAGACGGCTCCGGTGTTCTAAATATCAGCGGCGGAAACTTCACGGTTGCCGCTGGCGCAGGTGCTGCTGGAAATGGCGGTGGCACGGGCGGCATTCGCCTCGGCCATGTGGCTACGGGCTCCGGCATCCTGAATCTGAATGGCGGCACGGTTACGACCACTGGCATCGCGGAAAGCGCGGGCGGTGGCAGCAGTGCGGTTTATCTCAATGGTGGCACGGTGATTCCAGCCGCACCTAACCCGGCGTTTATGCAAGGCATCGACAGCGTAATCGTGGGACCAGGTGGAGCCATTTTTGACACTAACGGCAAGAACATTACCATTACTCAGGCATTGCAAGCTCCAACCGGATCGGGGCTCCAGACCGTCCCTCTGCTCAGCGGTGGCAGTGGTTACCTCAGCCAACCCATCGTGCGCATTACCGGTGGTGGCGGCGGCGGGGCAACGGCCATTGCCATCATCAGCGGTGGCGTGGTCACCGGCATCACCATGACGAATCCCGGCATCGGTTACACCAGTGCGCCTACCGTGAGCTTGCTCGGCGGCGGAGCCCTCACTGAGGCCAGTGTGGATGGTGCCAATGAGGCCTTCAGCGCCAATGATACCACGGGTGGACTAACTAAGACCGGAAATGGTGTCCTCACCCTCTCCGGCAGCAACACCTATGCTGGCAGCACGAACCTGAACGGTGGAACGCTTCTGCTGGGTAGCACCACCGCTCTGCCGACCAATGCAAAATTGAACCTCAGCACGGGCACGACCCTGAATACAGGCGGTTTTAACGTCAGCACGGGCCAGCTCAATGTGAACGGAAGTGCCGTGATTGATCTCGGCACCACGGACAATTCCACCCTCACATTTGCTGACGCAGGCGCCTGGTCCGGCATCCTCAACATCTGGAACTACACCGGCGGTGCCGCATGGACCGCCAGCTTGGGAGATAAACTCACCTTCACCAGCCAAGGCACCATCAACCTAGCCAACGTCCATTTCTTCAGTGACAACGGCACCGTCGAAGTCGGCACCGGAGGCGCAGGATTCATCGCAGGAAACGAACTCGTTCCCGTCCCCGAATCCGGTGCAGTCTTTGCTGGCTTGGCGATCCTAGGAGCCATCGGTTTCCGCGAGCGTCGTCGTCGCTCGGCTTAAGCTTAATTCCAAGTTGCGTTCAAGATGAGGTGATCCCGGAGGGATCTCAGAAATTAGCC
Source organism: Verrucomicrobiales bacterium (assembly GCA_031411295.1). GTDB lineage: Bacteria > Verrucomicrobiota > Verrucomicrobiia > Verrucomicrobiales > V1-33 > JAGNEJ01. The sequence goes on from JANOAV010000192.1 coordinate 41,613, forward strand.
GGATTGAGCGGAAGTGATTTGGCTTTCCTTTGAGAATTCCTTGTTGGGCTGATGAACCTTTCCTTGCAGAGCACCTCTCATTGGGGTAAAAATCAACCGTTATGGGACAAGCAACTCGCCACACCACTCCTTTCATCTCCGTAGCGGAGTATTTGGAGGGAGAAACGTTAACTGATACGCGTCACGAATATTTCGATGGCGAGGTAACGGCCATGGCAGGAGCCAGCGATTGGCATGAAACGGTGGGCACGAATCTGACCATTGATCTGGGTTTACACCTTGAGGGGAAACCCTGCAAAGTCTTCAAAGGCGATCTGAAGCTGCGGCTCAAAATCAATTTGGCCGATGTGTTTTTCTACCCTGATCTCATGATCGCGTGTGATCCCACAGACAATCACAAGTATTTCCGAGAGCGCCCCACGGTGCTGATAGAGATCCTATCAGAAGACACCCGGAAGGATCTCATGGAGAAATACCTGATTGATCAAACCATCTCCAGCCTGCAGGAATACATCGTCCTCGGTCAGGATCCCGCGGAGCCAATCGCCTATGTCCATCGTCGTTCCACTGGCTGGAAACAGGAAATCGTGCGGGAAGGTGAAATCCTCACGATCCCCTCGCTGGAATTTTCCATGCCGCTGCTGCGAACGTATCGAGGACTACTCTAACGCGATCTGTTGCGAGAATTGTGCTTAGAAATCCTCAGTTCATCCATTCTGATTCGTTCAAGTGATGCCCACTCGTTCCGTAATACGAGCAGATTGTCAGGAAATTGCTATCGTAACAGCCACTGGATTCCCCTGAGAGAGAGATTCACGATTCGTGGCGCAGCCACCGCCTAGGAACGGACTGTTGGATCTCCCACGCGCATCCGTGGCCCGCTGGCGCGATGGACTCGCAGGGAGAAGCCGTTGCCGTTCTCGTATGGTTCCACGGTGGCCTCCACTTCCAGCACGGGATAGCGCACGGTGGTCAGTCCGTAGTTGCGATAGGTGGCCGCAAAGAGTTCCGTTTCCACGATGCCAGTGTAGTCCGCCAGGGTGAGAAATTTCATCGGTTCTCCGGTCACTTGATGATGCGTCCGTTGCTCAATGATGAGGCCGCAGGTCACGATGCGCTGCCCGGCGTATTGGCCAAGATCTTTGATGGAGCAATACGTTTCCCAGGCAATGTTCGGGAAGAGTTCCAGCGGATGCCCGCTCACGGTGAATCCCAGCAACTCCGTTTCCCACTGCAATTTCTCCAGCAGGCTGGGTTCGTTTAACGGCACGTTAGGGAAAGCCGCCAGATCCAAGCTGGGCGGTGGAATCAGCCACAATTGGCCGTCCGCCGTGTTGATCTGGAAATGCCGCAACCACTGCTGCGCTTCCCAGAATTGCGTGGTGCGGCTGTCGCCAAAACAATCGAATCCTCCCACCCGGATCATGGCTTCCATCTCTTCGGCGTTGGGACGCACGCGTTCGAAGAAGTCTCGCAGGGATTTGAAGTTGATGCGCTTTGCTTCTGTGATGATGCGCTCCACGGTCACATCCCGCAGACCTTTGGTGCGTGTTAGTGGAACGCGGATACCATCGGGTTCCACGACAAATTTAGGCCCTACGGCAGTGGCTTTTGGCGGGAGAAATTTCAGCCCGATCCGCAGGCATTCCAAGACGTAAACCAAGGCATCATAGAAGCCTTTGCCATTCGTCAATACGGCCGCCATGAACTCGGCAGGGTGATATCGTTTCAGCCACGCGGCCTGATACGCCTCCACCCCGTAAGCCGTGGAATGAGCTTTGCAGAAAGCATAGCCAGCGAACCCGCTCACCAGATCCCACACTTCCATGGTGCGCAGCGACGTATGTCCGCGCGCGATGGCGCTGTCGAAAAACTCCAGTCGCACCTGCTCGATGACCTCGCGTTTCCCCTTGCTCAAGGCCCTGCGCAGCACATCTGCCCGACCCGGATTCAGTCCGGCAAACGTTTCGCAAATTTGCAGGATATGTTCTTCGTAAATCACCAGACCGTAGCTGTCGCTCAGGCATTCTTGGAGGGAGGGATCGGGATAGGTCGTCTCTTCCATGCCTTGATAGCGGCGGGTGAAACGCAGTTTCTTCTGCTCATTGGCCGCCCCGGGACGGATTACGCTAACAATAGCTGCGAGACCATCAATTTCCTGCACGTTCGTCATTTTGCAAAGACTCACCATGGCAGGCGATTCAATATGATGGACGCCCCGCCCACCACCGCCGGAAATCATCGCCCAGACTTCCGGGTCCTTCCATGGTTCCAGCGCTTCGAGGTCCACCCCCACCGTGGCGGGCGACGTTAGGAGACCGGCATCCCGCCAAGCTTTTCCCTCGTTGTGGGTTGCTGGTCTCGTTACCTCGCCCTCTACGGAATTGTTAATTGCCTCACAGGCATCGCGCATCACAGCCAAGCCGCCTTGGGCTAGGATATCCAGCTTCACGAGGCCCATGGCTTCCACGGCATCCATGTCGAAATGCGTGGTGGCGTAGCCCTTGTTCGCGACAAACGTCGGACACAACTCCGTCATTTTTCCAGGTGAGAGCACCACGCCGCACGGATGCATTTTAGGATAACGCGGGAAGCCATCGAGAAACACCGCCGTGAGCAACGCGGTGCGATACGGTTCTTCATCCAGCGGCAGATCGCTGCATTCCGGACGAACCCGCAATCGCTCTATGAGATCTTCCCCCACCTTGGCTCTGCCTTCCGGCACCCATCCGCCACCGAAGCTCCACGGGAAATGTTCCGTGAATCTTCGCACCTCCCGCTCTGCCACGCCCAGCACCTTGGCCACTTCGGCAAAGGCGCTGCGGGCTTGGAACGTCGAGAATCCGCCTACGACCGCACAATGATCCTCACCATATTTCGCGAACAATAATTTCACCACATCGTCTTTCCGATCATGCGGAAAATCCAAGTCGATATCCGGCAACTTATTCATCGCCATCCGCTCCCGATTCAGGAATCGGCGGAAATAAAGTTTAAACCGAATGGGACACACGCCACTGATTTTCAGGCAGTAACACACCAGCGAATCCGCCGCACTACCGCGTGTGATCCACTCAATCCCAGCGGCCTTGCAGGCTTGCAGCAAGTCCCAGACGACCAGGAAATATTCCTCGTAACCCACCTCGAAGATCATCCCCAACTCTTCTTCGATCTGCCCATAATGTTGCGTGGCCCGATGCCCATAGCGGGCGTGCAGTCCCTGAAAAACCAGCGTTCGCAGGAATTCATGCGGCGTGCTGCCATCCGGCGGCGTGAAGGCAGGAAACAACGGTGGCCCCAGCGGCAACACGAATTTACACCGATCCGCAATCTCCCGCGTAGCCGCCAGCAAGGTCGGATGCGAGCGCTCCACCGATGCCATTTCTGCTGGCGTTCGGAAATGATAGCAACCGCCGAGTCGCTTGGCGGGATGTGATTCCCGCAGCAACGTTAGGGTGCGGATGGATTGAATGATTTCCCACTGCTGCCGATCCTCGGGCTTGGCGTAATGGATGCGCGGACACAGGATCTGCGCATTGCCAGGCAAGCGCTTTCCGGCCGCAGCACGATAGAATCGATCCGGGAAAATTTCCGCCAGACTGGCATCCGGACTGATCGCCAGCAAGCCCGTGTGACGCAGCGCCAGTTCCTCTCGTTTGAAGTTGCGCTGCCCATCACCCGTGAGCAACGCGCAGAGATTATGATAGCCCGTGGTGTCTGCGGCGTAGAGCAGGACAGGCTTTCCAGCAACGTGGATTTCCGCTCCCAGTAGAGGTTTCACGCCTGCTGCTTGAGCAGCTTGGGTGAATTCCACAGCGCCATGGAGGTTGCCGGAATCGGCTAGACCCACCGCCGGCAGCTCATACGCTGCCGCCAGCCGCACGATCTCCTTCGGCGTTAGGGTGGAGTCGAGAAATGAGTAGCCACTCCGCACATTGAGTGGGGTGTAACAAGGGAGCAGGGGCGGCCCGCCCCTGCTTGCAGTTATAATTTTTTGCAAGTGGGGGCGGGCCGCCCCCACTCCCATAATTTCCGGCTCGGGGCCTTGTTGCAGGCGGAGATCGTGACCGCGGAAGATGGCGCGGTCTCCGTGCGTCGTTCGCAAATTATCAATCGCATTGGCTAGCCGACGTTTCGCAGCATGGCCTTCTCCGCGCACTTCCAGCGCCAGTTCACTGAGGGTCCAGTGATCATAGATTTTGGAAAATTTCAGCGATACTAACCGCAAACTCACCCGACGCTGCCAAGCCGCCCGCAGCATGGATCGCAGCATGCTGTAAATGTCTGTTTCCAGATCCGTGGGTTCCAGCAGGCTTTCGCTGCGTTGATCTTCCTGCATATCATTGTAGCGCACGCGGACCGTTAGGGTGCGAATGCATCGTCCCTCCGCCCGCACCTTGGCCATGAGCCGATCCGCCATGCACCGGAGCACCGCTTCGGCGTAATCTTCGTCCGTGATGTCCTTGGCGAACGTCTCCTGTTCGCTGAAGGTAAGCTGCTCCGCGCGTTCACAGACCAGCGGTCGGAGATCGATGCCTCGGGCGTAATCTCGAATGGTGGCCGCTTGATTTCCCAGCACCAGTTGCAACCTTTCCAGCGGCGTGTCCGCAATCTGTTCGATCCTCGCCAAGCCTGCCGCCTGCAGCCTAGCCGCTGTTTTCTCCCCCACGCCGGGCAACCATTTGCTGGCCAGCGGATTCAGGAAACTCACCTCCTGCCCGGGCGGCACGACGCGGAAACCATGCGGTTTGTCCAGCTTGGACGCAATCTGACTAACCAGCTTACTGGAACCGATCCCTTCGCTCACGGAAATTTTCAGGCCATCAGCAATCGCTCCCCGCAACCGCTCTGCCACCGTTACGGCGGGTTGGCGCGAGCCGCTAACATCGAAGTAACCTTCATCAATCGACGACTGTTCCACCTTCGGCGTGAAATCATAAGCATAGGAAAACATCCACTGCGAGAACCGTTCATATTTCTCGAAATCCCCCGGCAGCACAATCAATTGCGGACACAGCTTCCGCGCCCGCATGGTGGGCATGGGCGTGTAAACTCCAAATTTCCGCGCCTCGTAGGACGCCGATGCAATGATCCCGCGCTTCTCCCCACCCACGGCAATCGGCCGCCCCCGCAGACGGGAGTCTGAGGCTTGCTCCACCGAGGCAAAGAAGGCATCGGCATCAAGATGGATAATGGATCGGGTCACGGCAGTTTGGACTGTTCTAAAGAACAGTATTCAAATGGTCACGAAAGTCAAGCTGTGTGCGCCTGAGCCACGGTCATCCTCCGGTCCCAGGGGAAGTGCGATGCTTTCAAACCGGGCGGTCTCAGCGGTCCGCGTGGTTGGAGTTCAGGTTTGCCGAGCAAACTCAAAATGAACATTTGCCACGGCCCCGGAACCATGCGAGTCTGCGAACCGTCCCAAATTTCTAGGTATGGGGACCGATAAATTTATGGACAAAGTATTTTCCGAACTAGGACTTTCCCCCGAACTGCTTGCTGCAGTAACCGCGCAGGGATTCGAACAACCCTCCCCAATTCAAGCCTCGGCTATTCCGCCTGCCTTGGAAGGACGTGATGTCGTGGGGCAATCTCAAACCGGCAGCGGCAAGACCATGGCTTTTGCCGTTCCGGTAGTGCAACTGGTGGATCCCACCAAACGCTACATGCAGGCCCTGATTCTGGCCCCCACGCGGGAACTCGCCAATCAAGTGTGCGAGGAAGTGCACAAACTCGCCAGCCACCGACCTGGCATCAAAGCCGTGGCCGTGTATGGTGGTTCCTCGTATGATCGCCAGATTCGTGGCATCGAAGGCGGGGCGCAAGTTATCGTGGGCACGCCCGGCCGGGTGCTGGACATGGTGAACCGTCGCATTCTGAAGTTGGAAAACGTCAAGTTTCTGGTCTTCGATGAAGCGGATGCCATGCTGGACATGGGTTTCCGGGAGGAAATCGACGAAGTGCTCGCCAAGGTGCCAGCAGACCGCCAAACGCTCTTTTTCTCCGCCACCCTCAGCGGCCCCATCCGTTATCTGATCGACAAATACACGCGCAATGCTGCCATCATTACGGTGGAACATCGTGCGCTGACGGTGCCTACGGTCGAGCAAATGTATTATGAAGTGCAAAGTCGCTCGAAGGTGGAAGTGCTCACACGTATCTTGGACATTGAGCAACCACGTCTGGCCATCGTCTTCGCGAACACAAAGCGGATGGTGGATGAAACGACCGACACCTTGATGGCGCGCGGTTATGCCACTGACCGCCTCCATGGAGATCTCAATCAAAACATGCGCGAGCGGGTGCTCAAGAATTTCCGCAGCGGAGCCGTGGAAGTGCTGATTGCGACGGATGTGGCGGCTCGTGGTTTGGATGTCAATGACATCGATCTGGTGGTGAATCTGGAACTCCCGTATGACGAAGAAGATTACGTCCACCGCATCGGGCGGACAGGCCGGGCAGGCCGTGCTGGTAAGGCCGTGAGCCTGCTGAGCGGACGGGAAATTTTCCTGTTCCAACGCATCATGCGTTTCACCAAAGGCAAGGCCGAGCGCAAGAGCGTGCCGAGCCAGGAAGAGTTGATTGGCAAACGCGCTGATATTTTCTTCGTGAAATTGAAGGAGAAAGTCGAATCTGGTGCGTTCCATAATCACGAAACCACCCTGCAACGATTGCTGGATGCTGGTCATGCCATCACGGATGTCGCCAGTTGTCTGATGGATCTCTGGATGGCTGAGACCGCCCGGGAGCGGGAGGAAATCATGGAGGATCGCAAGGGCGGTGCCCCCATCAAAGATCGTAAGGATAAAAAGGGCAGCACCAAGGAATGGCGTGATGACGGGGCTCAAGCCGAGCGCCCCAACCGCTTCGATAAATTTGCGCGCAATGATTCAGAGCCACGGGCTTCGCGTCCGCCCCAAGGAAGCGATGATTTCAAACGTTTGTTCCTGAATCTGGGAGCGATGGACGAAGTAACGCCGGGGGATATTGCCGGTGCGATTTATCGCGAAGCGCAACTGCCTCCTGGTTCACTGGGTCGCATCGAAATCTTCGAGCGCTGCAGTTACGTCGGCGTGCCCCAAGAACACGTGGAACAAGTCATGAGCACCGTGGGCCAAGCCAAATGGCGTGGTCGTCCGTTGCGCATGGATGTGGCGGATCGTCAGGAATTCGGGGAAGGCAATGCCGCCCGCAAACCCACCTTCCGCAAGAGTTACGGCGGTGGCGGGGGGGCCGGTGGTGGTGGCTATAGAGGCGGTGGTGATGACCGCGGCCCCCGTCCACCCTACGGCAAGAAGCCCTACGGTAGCAAACCACGCGGGGAGTAAGCTCCCAGAGGCGGGGCGGCTCTCCCGGTCTTTCTCAATCTAATGATAACGCCATCTCGCCCCTTCGTAGCCGTGGCCTGCGCAGTGATTCAAGGCGCGGATGGTCGTATCTTGGCCGCTCAGCGCCCATTTAATAAAAGCCTGGGCGGTAAATGGGAATTCCCGGGGGGTAAGATCGAGACCGGAGAAACCCCCGCCGATGCTCTGGTGCGCGAGTTAGAAGAGGAGTTGGGAATCCACACCCAAGTGGACCGCGCCTTGAGCGTGGTGCACTATGATTACGAGGCCTTCAGCATCGAACTGCACCCATTCGTGGTCACGATTCTGGCAGGCGAAATGATCGCCAAAGAGCACGAGGAAATCCGTTGGATCACTTTGGAAGAAGCTCCCGCCATCGACTGGGCGGAGGCGGATATTCCGATCTGGCAGGAGTTGGCGAGACGATGAATCGGAAACCACGGCTGCGGCTCGACTCGCGCGCTGTGAAGCTGCACAACCTCAGCCAGTCTGGACTGGATGTCTGAGCTTATTTCGCCTCCTTGGCCAATGTCTTGCGCCACTTGTCCAGCCACTTTGGGAGCTCGGCGGGCTTGGTGACGGTGTAGTCGTAGCCGGTGGGATTATGTTCTTTCAACTCGGCCAGACTGGCGTAACAGCGGCCATCCGTCTTCCCTGGAAAGAGCGGAGCCAGGGAATTCAAATCGATAAAACGAGCCCACTTCAAGCCTTTGCCTGCCCCGATTCCTTCAGGGAGCGGATGAGCGGCAAACCACGCGCAGGCGGATTCCACTGCTGCGGTCAGCGCAGGTGTCACGGGGCGCATTTTGAACAGCGTGCGGATGACTTCCACGCTTTCTCCGCCGCTTAGGGCGGCTACTTCGAATCCACGTGCGGCCACGGGTTGCATGGTTAGTAAATCATATTGCGCTGCCCACACGGTAGGCTTGAGGGCCACGGACACCTGCAATCGCACCAAGGCATCAACGCCCTTGGCTAACGCCTGCTGGCATGCCTGCCGATGTGCCTCGTCCACCCATCCAAATCCATCCTTGCCCAGCACGATCAATTGCAGCACTTCCATGACATGCGGCATGGCGCCATCATTGAGCGTGAGTGCATCGTGATAGCCGCCTTCCAGCGGATAGCATTGCGGCCAGCCTCCGTTGGGAAATTGTGCTGCTAGCAAATAGTCGATCCCTCGCTCCACCGAGGCTTTTACGTGGTCGTCAGGATGCTCGGTCTGCAGTTGGGCCAGAAACAGCAGTTGCTTCGTGGTGGCCCGATTATCGAACGTCCCCGCATAATGCGCAGCATCGGATTGCGCAGTCCAGGCCATGCCGGGCTGACGTCCGCCGGATGCATATTTCACATGCTTGGACCAGCCACCGGCAGGGACTTGCCAGGAAACTAATGTTTGCGCCAGCGTTAGTTCCGCTTCGGTTCCGGTGGGTTTCTCTGGCAATTCCACTTCCCCCCCAGACTCCGGTGCGGGCTTGGGTTGATCGAGTTGCGCGGCTTTGGTTTCCTCTGCCAAAATTTCGTCATGCCTGCGACGGAACTCATCAGACCTCATGAAATATGCTTTCCAAGCGGTCTGTTCCGCTGGCGGCAGGTTGGCGAGACGTCGGGCGTAGCGCTGTGAGGCATAGATTTCCCCAGCTTCACCACCAATGTTGGATCCTGCCCAGGCCAGCATCGCCCGCCAGTCTTCCAGCACCACATCATGCCCACCTTCATGCAAATAGTAGCCGAGGGTGCCATTCACGAGCTTGCCCGGCTTCGGCCATTCTTGCGCCTTCAGGCCGCTCTTGGCCGTCAATTCATAGACGGGCGATGCCGCTTTAAGCGTCAGGAATTCGCCTTTGGGATCTGACCACAAATCGGTAGTGCCACTCACCCCTAACAATGGCCGAGGAGCCACGCAGGCCACCAGTTGGTGTTGATCGAAAGGCATGGAGGTCTCCTCTTCGGCATATTTCGCATAGTTCTTGGCGAACCAATGGGGGAAGCGTTTCGTTAGATCAGCAGGCGTTTCGCCAAAGATACGTTTGCTCAGCGCCAGTCCACCTGCGCCCGAGCAATTCGAGACGATGCCAGCGAACCGTTCATCCTGCGCCCCGGCCCACAAGGCAGCTTTGCCTAATCTGCTGAATCCAGTTAGGGATACCCGTTTCGCATCCACCCGATCATTCGTTTCCAAATAATCCAACGCCCGACTCAGCCCCCAAGCCCATGCGCCGACCGCCCCCCAGTCGCCTGGTCCAGGTTCGGGGGCCAGACCGCGGACACCTTGTTTCCAGGCTCCATCCTGGTCTGGCTCGATCTCCCCGTAGGCTACCGTAGCCAGGCCGAAGCCGTTTTCCAGAATGAAATCAACCGGCCATTGGTAGCGATGCATCCCGCGCGCAGCCTCGGTAGGCTTGTGATCCGGGAGCTTGTTATCGAACAACCCCATCGCAAAATGCGTCGGCAGCGGGAGATCTGGATCGTCCGTGGTGGTATAATTTCCGTCGAAATTCAACCCCAGGAAGAGTGGCACCGGTTTGGTCACATCGTTGGGTAAATAGACTAGCAATTCCATACTTCGTCCCTGCTCTGTCCCCTCAAACAGCACCTTCACGCGGAGGCGAGTCGCACGGCCCCCACGGGCTAGGGGCTTTTCTTCGATCACCCGAAATTGTAATTTCTCCGGCCGCCCCAGCAGCGTGCGGCCATACATTTCATAACTGAATTGCGCCAACAGTTGGCTCCGTTGCTTCCGCCAGGCGTCTTTCGTGGTGATCTCGGAGTCCTTGGCATCAAGCAGCGGAGCCGGCAGGACATAGGGAGGGACATCGGATTCCTCCTTCACTGGACCAGCGAGGAGCGGGGAAATAGGGAGGATTGCCATGGGAGCCAGAAAGGTGAGTCGGGGGAAATTCATCCACGGATACTCCATGATGGGCTCAAACTTGCAATTCTTTAAACCTGCGTGCGGTCGGTCGGAACGTGGCATTGAAACCTGGCGTCGTGGGAGGGGCTCTGCCAGCGAGCCTTGAATACGGAGGCGAAACGAGTTTCCCATTTACTGAATTAACTTAGGAAGCTGCGAATGACATCCTCCACTCTTTGCCTAACTCTGTTACCACTACTCTGCGCCACCGCCTCAACCCTGCGGGCGGCCGATGATTTCCCTGCCAAGCCGCAGGTGCCATTTCTTTCCCCGGAAGAGGAACTCAAAACCATTGAGCTGCCGGACGGCTACAAGCTGGAGTTAGTCCTCAGTGAGCCCATCATCAAGGAGCCCGTGGCAGCTGTGTTCGATGGCAATGGCCGCATGTATGTCTCGGAATTTCTCAGTTACATGCAGGACATCGACGGCAATCATGAACTGGAACCCGTGAGCCGCATCTCCCGCCACGAAAGCACCAAGGGCGATGGCGTGTTCGATAAACACAGCATTTACTTGGATAAACAATTGCTCCCCCGGCTCGTCATGCCGTTGGATGATCGCGTCGTCGTCGGACTCACCAACACCAGCGATCTCATCACCTATCGCGATACCAATGGCGATGGTGTGGCCGACCAATCCGTGCCGTTTTATACCGCTGGAGCACGTGGCGGCAACTTGGAGCATCAGCCCAGCGGACTGGTCTGGGGCTTGGATAACTGGATCTACACCACGTATAATTCTTATCGCCTGCGCTACAACCCTAACGGGCTCGCCACGCAGGAACCCACCGCGCCTAACGGCGGTCAGTGGGGCTTGGCGCAGGATGACCATGGGAAAATGTGGTGGTCCAATGCCGGGGGCGAAAAGGGCCTGTGGAACTACCAAGTCCCCATCGTTTATGGTGCCATCAACGTGCCCTCACAGAAACCAGACGACTTCGATACCGTATGGCCACTCGTTGGCGTTTCCGATTTCCAAGGCGGCCCTGGCAAGGCGCGGCCAGAAGACGGCACCCTGAACCACTTCACCGGCTGCGCTGGGCAGACCGTCTTTCGCGGAGACCGACTCCCCGCAGAGTTGCGGGGCAACGTCTTCCTGCCTGAGCCCGTCGGCCGCTTGATCCGCCGCACCGTGGTGGAAATGAAGGATGGGGTGACCACCGTGAGCAATCCCCATGGCCACAGCGAATTCCTCCGTTCGCGCGATCTCAATTTCCGGCCGCTGAATATGACCACCGGACCCGACGGCTGTTTATATATCGTCGATATGTATCGTGGCATCATCCAGGAAGGGAATTGGGTTCGGGAAGGCAGCTACCTGCGCAAAGTGGTGAAGCAGTATGGCTTCCAGAACAACGTTGGCCGCGGACGCATCTGGCGCTTGGTGCATAAGGATTTCAAACCCGGACCCCAGCCCCACATGCTGGACGAAACGCCTGCGCAACTTGTGGCGCATCTCACGCACCCTAACGGTTGGTGGCGCGATACCGCGCAACGGATGCTGGTCGTCAAAGGGGACAAATCCGTCGTCCCTGCGCTGCAAACGTTGTTTACCAACTGCCCGAACTACCTCGGCAAAATCCACGCCCTGTGGACCCTGGAAGGCCTGGGTGCGCTCACCCCAGAACTCGTGCGCTCGGGACTCAAGGACACGCACCCCCAAGTCCGCGTGCAGACCATCCGCGCAGCAGAAACATTGCTCAAGGCCGGAGAGGCCAGTTTGACAGCAGATATTGCCGCCTTGCAAATGGACGCTTCACCTGACGTTGTCCTGCAAGTCGTGATGACTGGTAATGTGCTGAAATTTCCCGACTGGAAAACCACCGCCGCCAGCATCGTCCTCACCAGTGCCTCCAAAGGCGTGCAGGAAATTGGCAAGCAACTCCTGACGGAAGACGCCAAGATCGCAGGCAACTTCAGCCCGCAGGAACGCAAGCAGTTGCTGCACGGTCAGCAGATCTTCCGTGAGCTGTGCTTCGCCTGTCATGGCCCCGACGGCAAAGGCACTCCGCTGCCGGGCGTGGCGGACAAAACCCTCGCCCCGCCGCTCTCTGGTTCCCAGACCGTCCAGCAAGGGGACGCCATCATTCGCGTCATCCTTCATGGCTTGGCCGGACCCGTCAATGGGAGGACCTACGAAGCCCAGATGGTCGCGTTAGGAAATAGTGACGATGCCTGGATCGCAGACGTCGCCAGTTACGTGCGCAACTCTTTCGGCAATGCCGCCCCCATCATCGATAAAAAAGACGTCACCAAACTCCGCAAATCCCTCAAGGATCGCACCACCCCCTGGACCATTGCGGAGTTGCAAGATTACCTCCCACGCAAAGTTGAGGCCCGCTCCCAATGGAAACTCACCGCCAGCCGCAGCCCCGACAAAGCAGGCCTCTCCACCGATGACAAAGCCCAGACCCGGTGGGATACCGGCCAGGCGCAAGAGCCCGGTCAGTGGTTCCAAGTGGAGCTCCCCCAGGAAACTTCGTTCAACGGGATTGAGTTGGACAGCAACGGCTCCGCTAACGATTACCCCCGAGGCTACAAAGTGGAACTCAGCGCAGATGGTCAAACTTGGAGCAAGCCGGTCGCGGAAGGCACCGGGACCCGCGGCACTACCACCATTTCCCTAACCACACCTGCCAAAGCGAAATTCATCCGCATCACCCAGACCGGTAAACAACCCGGCACCTTCTGGAGCATCCACGAGCTGAACCTCCTCCAGCCCCCCGTGAAATCCTAAGCCCGAGCGTGGAGCAGTCGGCTGGACTGTTCAATCCATCATGCATGCAGCAGTCCAGCGGACTGCTGTCCACCAAGCGGATGCGAGTCTTCTTCTGGGAATAAGCGGCATTCAGAATATTTCAGACTGCCCGCCGTTTGCTGGCGTTTGCTCGGCATCTACAGACGCGAGGTCGGCATCTGCAGCCGAGAGGACGGCATCTGTAGACGAGAGGACGGCATCTGTAGACGAGAGGACGGCATCTGTAGACGAGAGGACGGCATCTGTAGACGAGAGGTCGGCATCTGTAGACGAGAGGTCGGCTTCTGCAGACGAGAGGTCGGCATCTGCAGACGCGAGGTCGGCATCTGCAGACGCGAGGTCGGCATCTGCAGACGCGAGGTCGGCGTCTGCTGACGACAGCTCGGCATCTGCAGACGCAGGATCGTCGTCGGGTGTTCAAAGCCGATTGTCGGGTGACTATTTCCTTCCGTCGTGTGACGTAGCTGCTCTGTTACCCGCCATAGGCTTGTCGTCACTTTGCGTAAACCTTTCAATATCAGCGGGTTATGCCGAAAATCGGCGGCTTTGCAATTTTCATGCAGGGTTATAGGATGGCTGTGCCGCTAATTTTGTGGGGGATCGCCCCACTCAGGGCGCACTGCTCATCCGATAAAAAAAGTCTAGCCAAGAGCGGAAACAAATGCTAAAACCAACCCGCCGCTCAACCTGCGGCCAGTTAATTAATTATGAAGTAACACGAACGCTTTCACATCACCCTTTGCGACCACAAAGGGCTTTCGGGCCAGACTACAAAATCCGCCAGATTCAAACAGTGCCCTCATCGAAGAAACAAAGCTCGTCGCGCCGATTGGCGCGGCTTGGCCGCGTTTCTTCGATGAGGCGCCTGGCGGTGCCTGTAGTCTGGGGCGCGAGATCAAGTCCGCGCCCTTTGCTTGATGGACCACATTTGCACCTAACATATACAGAAATCCCGTCATGAAAAAAATTCTCCGGCTAACGCTGCTCGTTTGCACACTCTTCCCTATTGGCGCCGAAGCGCAGGTTTCGGCCACCGAAATACTCTGGGGAGTGCCCCAACCTTATTTTCGCGGGGTAGCAGAGTTCATGGGTGAACCTGGAAAATATTATGAACTGGAGCGGACCACTGACCTCCTTCATTGGTCACCTTTACCGCAGATTTTTCGAGGGAACGGCCAGCCAATTCGCCAGGTCTTACACCCTGATTTTTACCCGGATGTAGCTAGTTGGGTGACTCCCTCGACGCCGCAGATAGTTCCAGCCGATGTGCTACAACCACTGCTGCCAGTGGGTCTCAACAGCACTGCGCAAAGCATTGAGACCATTCTTCAGGTCAAGTCTGTGGACCGAAATCACACCTCATTTCGGCAGTTAGATATGGCCCTAAGCGTGCAATTGCGGAATCGAGGCACACAGCCGCTGTCCAAGGTGCAATTAAATTTACCCCTCCAACTTGCCTTCTCCCATCTGGTCGCGGGAGCATCGCCCCCGGCGGTCGTTGAGCTACTGCCTGCGCCCACCGTAATCGAGGGGAGTGTTAATCTAAATAGCGCATTTGGATTTTCCGACACTCGTTTACTGGCTGGAACTGATACTTTGAATCCTGGCACTACTTGCGCGATCCAGGTGACCTTAAGATTCACCTTTGCAGCGGGCTGGGCCTTTCCGCGCACCCCACGCTATCTTTTTGCCGTGGCTTCTGCTGGGGCCTCGGCAAGCACCAATCCCGGAGTAGGAATCCAATTGTCCGGCACCACTTTACAAACCGTTACCTTAACTCCGCAGCCTGGCGCGGCCACTTATGAGTGTTCTGGGGATCTCTACACGTGGTTGCCCCTCGGAACACCTAATCTGAGAAGATCCACTTCCATCTATTTCTACAACCGTAGTGAGGTTTTCTCCCGTTGGTATAATGTGACTAGTTTCGCCGACGGTGGGGCCTTGGTAGCTTGGTGGTCCCCGGTTGAGGAAGCACAAGTGGCACAGTATTTCCCCCCTGGTTATTGGAACTCAATCGATCTCCGGAAACCGACAAATCTCGCGGAATATTATTCTGGCTATACAGAAATTTACCGCACGTATCCATGCCCAAGTCCTGGAGTGACACCCGTGCCCGATCTTCCGACATTCGGATGTCCCACCAATATCGAGATCACCGTAGGGGCACACCCTTCCCGCCACGCTGCCGCGAGCACTGCGGTGGCGGCAGCGACCCCGCCGCAGAGCGAGTTCTTGGCGATGAATCTTTTTACGAGCCAATTGGCAACCATTAAAGCACAAATCATTGCCCAGTCCCTGGCCAACCCTCCTGCGCATCAAATAACGCCAAACCCGCAGGACCCTAATCTGCTGGCGCTCAGTGACCGTGATTTAACCAAGAAAACCAACGAATTTTTCAGACTTCGTCGTTGTGATCTGGACTCCAATTTCAATGGCACATATGATTCTGCTGAAACCAATGACGACTGGTGGCTAGATCTGGATGACGACGACGACGGTATCCCCAACGGCTATGACACCTTACCCGGTCCCGGCAACGCCGTAGGCACTTCCATCCTCATCAATGAAGTCTGCGCGGATAATGGCGGGAATCTGAAGACCGCTCCACATCCCATCACGGGTGATATTTCCAGCCCGGATTGGGTGGAGCTATATAACCCCACGTCGGGACTTGTTGATCTCAGTGGTTGGCAGTTGCGGGATACCTCGAATAAATATTATACCTTCGGCGCTGCTGCCACCATTCCCGCGAAGGGCTTCTTGATCGTGTTCTGCATGGGAGATAATGACGCGGTGGACGTGGGCAGTGAGCATCGGGCACGCTTCGCTATTAGCTCTGGAGCCGATGGCGAAGCCGTCACGCTTTTTAATGCGGTGGGGGCTTTGGTGGATGGAACCCCTACACCCGGACCGCAATATCGAGACGTGACCTACGGCAGATTCCTCAATCCGCGGCACGCGGCCGGAGTCAGCCCGCTGACTTGGGGCTACCTGAGCAAACCCACGCCCATGGCCCACAACAGCTCTGGCTACACTGGGCAAGCCGCAGATCCTGATATGAAAATGAGGGACGTAGATACGGATGCCGAGGTCTTTCCCGGGGTCTACAGTCGCTCCGAGCACCGAGCCCTTAAATTGGTGCTCACTGGCGGTGGGCAGAACACCAGCCTGCATTACACGACCAATTGTGCTGATCCCACCGGTTGGTCACCGATTTACGACCCCGCTAATCCACCCACTTTTGACCGCACCGTCATTATTAAGGCAGCAGCAGTGGGCCGGGATATGCTGCCGTCGAAAATTGTGGTGCAGACCTACATCTTTAAAGAAAGCGTCGTGGGTCCGGCTGTGGGTGATCCACTCTTATTACCGGGAAGTCCTCCGATTACGGTGCAGACGAAGCCCGCCTACTACCCGGAATTCAGCACTCAGGAATACGACCATGGATCAACGTATAATGGGGTGCCGATCCCTTACGGCGTAAGCGCCACGGTGGCGGCGCAAAACCGCGCGGCCATCATGGCCCAGCTGAGTGCCTTACCCTCTCTTTCCGTGGTCATCCCGGTGGCGGACTTCTTGGACCGGGACAGTGCTGGAATCTACGCTTGTTCCTACAACACCAGCAACCCCGCCATCGATCCCCGGTGCACGGGCTGGGAGCGGGTCACCAGTTTCGAATGGCTCCATCCGGAAAATGGGCTTCCGGTTGGTGCCTCCAGGGCGAATGTCCACTGCTCAATTACGATGTCGGGCAATACAAATTTGGACTGGTGGCGGACGGAGAAGCATTCGCTAACGCTGAGCTTCAAGAGGGAATTGGGGGCCTCGAAATACGATCCTAAATTTAAGCCGTTTCCACAGGAATTAGAGGTCAAGCCTAAATATGACAATTTGATCCTGCGCAATCCGACCTTCGATTGCTGGCCTGTAACCACAGGTCTCCCTTCAGACACGATTCCCGCGCAAGCGACCTATGCTAAAGATGTGTATGCCCGCAATACCCTGACGGCGCTTGGGTCTCCGCAACTGTATCATCGCTGGGTCCACCTCTACGTGAATGGGTTATATTGGGGAGCCTATATGCTTACGGAGCGCGCCGACCAAGACACTTGCCAGCGGCGCTTCGGAGCTGGTGATTATTACGTCTGGAAAGATGCCAAGGGAGAGCAGGTGGGGGACAATCTGCCAGCCCAAGACACTGCTGCGGTGGTCTGGGCAAAACTAATGACGGACGGGGCCGCCGTGCGACTCAAATCCACCTCCGTGACACCCCAAGATGCCGCCTCGGAACTGGCCGTTGTTGAGAATGAAGCGGACTTGAATAGCTTCGTGGATTACGCGGTCTTCCATGCCTTTCTCGGCAATTTTGATGCCATGACCAACAATGGCCGCGTCTATAAAAAGATGCCCTCTGGAAAATTTACCTGGTGGGCGTATGACATTGAAGTCGGCGCTGCTCCCAATTTTTTGACCCGTAATTGCTTCACTTCCTACTGGTGGGCGGAGTCCACCGCACCTAAAGGACCGCTCAATTCCGAAGCCCGATTGCTTTATGATCTGACGCGGTATCCCAAATTTGCCCAACGTTTTGGGGACCGCGCTTGGCAACTTTGCTTGATGCCGTCGAACCTGCAAACACGGTTGTCCGACGGTGCGCTGACGGGAGACACCTCTGCCGGAAAGGCCCAGACCCGCTTTGCCGCTGCGGCGGCGGATTTTGACGCAATCCGCCTTAGTGAGGCATTGCGGTGGGGGGCCGGTTATCGTGGAGGTTCCGCTTCCAGTCCGCTGACCACCACAGGAACCCCCTACGTCATTGGGATGGACACTCCACTGACCTACCCAGGGGGATTTCTGGCAGCCCGCCGCACGTATTTCCAGAGCCAGCTCCAATCACTCGGGCTTCTCTCCACGGTGCCGCTGCCAACGTTGACCGCTGGCAGCGCACCAAATACTTGGATCCTCGCTGCGCCTACTCTGGCGGGCAGCCAGACTTATTACAATGCTGATGGTATCCCGGCTGATCCAGATGGACCGGGCCTTAGCACCACTGGAACTTTAGTGGTGGCCGGGACACCCAGGACGCTCACGGCTCCGTTTCATCTTACTGCCCGAGTTCGTTCGTCTGTGCCTGCCGGCACGACCGACGACACCCCGCTTTGGTCCAACCTATTTGACATTGAACTCCCACTCCATCCATGAAAATCTATCCCACCCTGCTCTGCCTTTCACTGTTGTTGGCCGCCAAGTTCCACCTCATCGGGGCCGTGGTAGCAACCTCAATAACTCCTTACCGCAGCCTCGCTGACAGCCCATGGTATGCAGCCGTGGCGGGCGGTGACAGCCTGATTTTCACAAGTCACAATTACCAAGGATGCGTGGATGCGGTAAATCAGGACACCCTGCCAGATGGGTATGGCCTCTACGAAGACTTCGAGGAGTGCTTCACGCCTTGGTTGCACAAAATCTATGTGCAGCAGGACGAAAATTTTTCCGTAGATGCAGACGACGGTGTATTAAATGGTGTCGGCTTGGGTCATAGTATCAGTTCCAATGGCCAAAATGCTGCGGATACTGAGGGCTTCACACTGCAATTTTCACCCACAACAGATAATAAATACCCTCAATGGTTCGGTTTTGCCCAGCTTACGAATTACGAGAAGATCGCAGGATTTGATGTGCTGGGGGTCGGAGGAGGGCTTATTGCACACGTTACCCTAACCGAACTGACGGCAGCCGTGGGCCAGACACCTTACGTGGCCAAATTCCAGGGATTTATTGTGGGTCAGGAGATTGGTTCTATCCTCTTTCATAACGCCGTAAACATCGATCACTTTCAATATGGTTACGGAGCCGGGCCAGTTCCCGAGCCTAGTTCATTTAACCTGCTGGGGCCTGCTTTGATGGTTTTATTCCGCCGCCGAAAAACACCATGAAGTTAGGCGTTTGCAACCTAGTTATTCTTGCGGTTTGTCTCACCACTGCCCAGCTAAGTGCAGCCGTGGTGGTAACTTTAGTAACTCCTTACCGCAGCCTCGCTGATAGCCCATGGTCTGCAGCCGTGGCGGGCGGTGACAGCCTGATTTTCACAAGTCACAATTTCCAAGGATGCGTGGATGCGGTAAATCAGGATACCCTGCCAGATGGTTACGGCCTCTACGAAGATTTTGAGGAGTGTTTTACGCCGTGGGTGACAAACTTAGCTTCGACCACGCCTTGGGAACGTTCTTCCAATGCGGGAGTCGATGCAGATGACGGCGTAATTAACGGGATTACCGATGGCCATGGTATTAAGTCGACCCCTCCATTCGGTGCTTCCGGCGATGTCTTCACTATCACGTTCACTCCGACCTTGGATGGGAAATTCCCCAAATGGTTCGGATTCGCTAGCGCGAACGCAAACAATACTTCGAGACTGGAAGTCATGGGAATTGGGGGCTCTGTGATTGAAGCCGTTGACTTGACAGCGTTAGCCGCGAGTGTAGGCAATACCCCGTTTGTCGCTAAGTTTCAGGGCTTCATATTAAATCAGCCCATTACAGCAGTGCGTTTCTAGGACGGATTGACAATTGACCACTTTCAATACGGTTACGGAGCCGGTCCGGTGCCCGAGCCTTCGGCAATGGCCCTTATTGGCTTGGGTTTCATGGTTGCATTCCGCCGCCGAAAAGCACTAGTGGCCCATACCTTGAATTTGGAGCGGTCCGCTCGGCTGCTCAATCCATCATGCATCCAGCAGTCCAGCGGACTGCTGCCACTCTCGAGGTAAATTACTCGAAGCGATAGCCAATTCCGTGGATCGTGCGGATGATGACAGGATTGGCGGGGTCTTGTTCCACGCGTTTTCTGAGCTGCGAAATGTGTTGGTCCAGGGTTCTACTATTGGGATAGTATTCCATGCCCCAGCATTCATCGAAGAGATGTTCTCTGGTCACGGCTTTGCCTCGTTCCCGGAAGAGGAGCGCCAGGATCTTCAGGTCCCGCAAGCTCAAGTCCACAACCTGATCCCCGCGCCAGGCCCGCAACTCCTGGGGCACGATGCGCACGTCGGCCATCGTGAAGTCCTCGTTGCCCTGTTGCTTGTTTGGAGCTTGGAAACAGCGTCGGGTGACGGCGCGCACGCGGGCCAGCAGGGCTTGCACGCCGAAGGGCTTCACGATGAAATCATCTGCTCCCAGTTCCAATCCCAGCACAGTGTCGATTTCCTCTGACTTGGCACTAATGAAGAGCACGGGCACGTGCGGATTGAGTTTGCGGATTTCCCGACAGACGTCATAGCCGTTGCGCTTCGGCATCATGATGTCCAGGCAGACCGCATCCGGTTGTTGCTGGTGAAAGAGATTCAGCGCCTCGTCGCCATCGGCAGCAGCCACGGTGCGCCAGCCTTCGTTGGCAAATACTTCCACCAAACCACGGCGGGTGAGGGGATCGTCTTCAGCAATGAGGATAGTCATTTTCGGGGTAGGGTTAGAATGAAACTAGCCCCCTGGCCACCGTTGGCGGATTCGCAGCACAGGGTGCCGCCCAACAGTTGGGCTAGCTCTCGCGCAATGCTGAGGCCGATTCCGGTGCCTGTGATGCCGTCGCTGAGCTTGTCGCTTAAGCGCACGAAGGGTGCGAAAATGGCATCCCGCTGGGACGCAGGAACACCGGGTCCACGATCCTCTACGATGATGGAGAATGCAGATTCTGCAGGCTGCAATCGAAGCCAGGCCACGCCACCATCGGCCCCATACTTCTCCACATTGCTGAGTAAGTTCCCCACGATCTGCTCCAGTAAATCGGTATCCGTATGAGCCGTTAGGGCTGGCGGCATCTCGACTTCCAAGCGCAATTGCTTATTGGTCAAGGCGGGGCGGAATTGCTCCGCTATCCGCAGCAGTAGTGCGACGACATCACATGAAGCCGGATGAGGTTGAATCTGACCGCGTTGGTGCTTGGAGAAACTGAGCACGTTGGAAATCAACCGCCCCAGCCGCGCGCTCTCGCTGGTGACAATTTCCAGACACTCGTGCACGTCGGTGGCTTCTGCGGGTAACTTCTGTGCGGCCAGTTCTGCGTAAAGCGAAATGTTGGTTAGAGGAGTTTTGAGTTCATGCGAGACTTGATTGACGAAGCTCACCCGTTGCCCGGCCTGACGGATCTCCCGGGCGCTCTCGCGATACAAATACCACGCCACTAATCCGAGCACGAGCGTGGCGCAGGTGAGGCCGATGAGTAATTGATAGCGCCAGGCTTGCGATCCTTGCACCACGACGTCCGACATGGCGCAGGTGAGTTTCCAACCCGGTAGCTGGGGTGGGGGATTGGTGGTGACTTGCACCATGGGGTCGGTGGCCTGCCCCCAGCCATAAATTTCCTGTCCCTGGGCGTCAGTTAGGGTGAATGCAGCCGTGCTGTCTGCGGCGTTAGGTAGTGCGTTCACCAGCTCTGCCATCACCACGGCACTGGGAACTTCTGCGCCCACCAGCGAGCCATTGGATTGACGCAGCCAGAACCAGCATCGGGTTCCGCCACCGTGATACCAGAGTTTCCAACCATAGTTGGACGACTGTCCATTCTCTCCCATGGCCCGATCCAGGCGCTCTCCGCTTTGCCATATTTCCGCACTGCGTTGGAGAAAATCGCGTTCCTCATTGGAGCACAGTTCCGGTGCGGTGGGTGGAAAGGTGCGTTTCCCAGTGCCATCAATCACGAAGACCTGACTCACCATGGGATGCGTCCGACTCAACGCCCGCAAGCGATCCACGCCATACTCCGTGAGATTCAAGGTGTCCGCCAACCGTCGTTCTGTGCGGTCCAATGTTTCGGCTAGGGTGGTGTTTACCTCGGCCAGACGCTGGTGCATCACCTGGGTGAAATTCTCCCGCAAACGGGCGCGCTCTCCGTCCAGCATTCGCCATCCCAAATACGCCAGGCCAATGATTGGCAGCGTAACCAGTAACACTAACGAGAGGATGGAGGAACGTTTCAAAGTGGAACGGAGAGCGCGGCAGGTTTGGGGTTATTTCTTTTCTGAGAGATCCGCCCGACGCGACTGCACTGCCTGCGGGGCGGCACCTTGGGAGTTCTTCAGGGCGTAGGAATTGTCCTTCATTTGTTTGCGCGCCACATTCCAATCGATGTCAAGATTTCTGGCATCAACCGTGTTCGATAGGCACTGCATCCGCAGCTCCGGGCTATCCAGTTTTTCCCCCCATTCACCGAGGACGCTGCCGTTGCTCAGAAGGAGTTGTCTCGCCTCATCCACCTTGCCTTCATCACGTAATTTGACGGCGGCTTCGTTGGTTCCGTTGCCCACTTGCGTCATCCATGCTACGAGCACATCCTTATTGACTGCCGCTTCGACTTCCGCAGGAATATTGGAGAACTTGGCGATGACGGTTTGGTTCAGTTTCTCTTCGATTTTCTCCGCCACATTTTCATAGCGCACTTCAACCCGAGCCAAGTCCCGGGTGATGCCGGTAGCGGTCTCTGGAACTTCAACTTCCAGGATCAGATACTTCTCTTCCTTGCGATATATCTGATTTAAATTCAGCGTCACCTTGTTGCCCTGAATCGTCGCTTCCCGCCCGAGCACGCGGACCGGCCGCACGCCGGGATCACACAAAATTTCGACCTGCACCTTCTGGGCGATCACGGATTTCACGCTGCCGATCTCATCTCCGAAGATTTGCGCCAACTGCTGGGGTTTGTCCACAAAGGCATGGCGGCCATCGCTTTTCTCTGCTAGCCGGGTCATGAGGTCTTCATTGTAACCGCCACCCAGGCCGATGGTGGTGACGGAGATGCCTTCTTTGATCAAGGAGCCACCGAGTTCGGCCAACTCACCGGGCGTGGCCGGACCTACGTTAGCGATGCCGTCGGAAAGCAAAATGACGCGATTGATCGATTGTTGATTGAGAAATTTCCGCATTTCAGCCGCGCCTTTGGTTACGCCGGCAAATAACGCTGTGCCGCCGTCGGAGACGATGGAATCGATTTTCTGACAGATGGCCGCGGGGTCCGTGGCTTTGGTGGCGGGGACGAGCACATCGACTCCGGCGGAGAAGGTGACCACGGAAATGATATCGGTCGGGGTCAGTGCCCGCACCGCCAGGCAGGCGGCTACTTTCGCTTGGGCGATCTTCTCGCCTTTCATCGAGCCGGAACGATCCAGCACGATGGCGAGGTTCACGGGGGCGCGTTCAACGGCGGGCTTGATATCAGCCCCAGTCAGGCCGACTTTCAGATGGGTTAGATGCTTTTCGCCTGCTGGCAAAATGGGCTTTGCGACCGCGGCTTTGAGTTCAACCTGCGCTGCCGTGGCGCCCCAAGGGAGCAGAGTGCAGGCAAGGAATATAAGGGTGGATGATTTCATGAATAGAGGATGGTTCGGAAGGAACGGAATTGTTCCACCGTGCTCCACCCTCCGCTACTTTACCCCAACTTGTGTCAGATGCGCGTAAGAAGGTTGTAAGAAATTTGTCAATTTTTGTGGCGCTGGGTTGCCGTGGTGGGGTGGGCTTGGACAAGCTGTTTTTGGCTATTTAGGTTGCTCTTGGCTGACAATTTTGCCACACTGAGCCATGATACTGCATTTCCTCGTGCGCCTGGTTTCTCAAATTCTCCCTCCCCTAACGTGCCGTCTTGGCATGGGGATTCTCCTAGTGTGGTTGCTGGGATCATCTTCCCGGGCCCAAAATGTCGCACTTGGCAAACCCGCCATTTCCAGCGGGGCGATCTATGCCGGGTATCCCGCTTCCAATATCAATGATGGTAGTGTGGCCACCTTCTCGCATCCTGATAACGGGGCTACGGCGGGTTTCTATTATCAAATTGATCTGGGTCAGGAATACGCGCTGCATCATTTGTCCGTCGTGAATCGGGGGGATGGATGTTGCCCAGAGCGCCTGACGAACTATCAGCTAACACTCTATGCCGATGCCGGCGGCAGTCCGAGCAGCGTGCTCTGGCAAGCCCCGGTGCGGACCAACGGCACTAACTCCGGATCTGGTGGCACCGATACCGTTCTGGCCAACGCGAGCACGAATCCCGCCCATGTTTTCCGGGGGCGTTACTTGCGCTTAACCAATTTAAGCAGTGCCGCCTATAATCCCCAACTCGCTGAACTCCAGGCCTGGGTCGTGACTGCGAATGCCAATCTAGCGTTGGGCCGGCCCGTGATTGCCAGCGGGGCGCTGTGGCCAGGATTTTCTGCTACTAACCTGACGGATGGCAATGCGATTGGCTCCGGCACCATCGCGCATCCTAACACCGGAGCCACGTTGGGCTTCTACTATCAGGTGGACTTGGGCTCGGAATATAGTTTGAGCCGCATCGTGATCTATAATCGTTCCGACTGCTGTCCGGAGCGCCTGAGTAACTATCGGATCACGCTTTACGCGGACAACGCGGGGGCGGCGGGCAGCGTGCTCTGGCAGGCCACCGTGCGAGGGGATGGAACCAACAGCGGCATGGGAGGCGCGGATACGGTGGTGGCCTCTGCTAGCACGAACCCCGCGCATCTCTTTAAAGGGCGTTTCCTCCGCGTGGAAAATTTAAGCGGCATCGCTTACAACCCGCAAATCGCGGAAATTGAAGCGTATCCCGAACCTCCACCTGTGGTGAATTATTTCCTAACCAGCGCAGGAAGCATTAACGGTCCCGGGCTGCCCGCCAATGCCACGCTGAGTTGGTCGGTCACGAACGCCACTGCGGTGACCATCAGCGGACTGGGAAATGTCCCTCTGATTGGCACTAGCATCGTCGCCCCGGCCAGCACCACGACCTATACCTTAACCGCCACGCGAGCCGGTAGTGCCACCGTTACGTCCACGCTAACCGTGGCGGTGAATGCCGCGTTGATTCCTCCGCGCATTACTGAGTTTCAAGCGGCGGATGGCTTACTGGAGGATGAAGACGGGGATCGACCCGACTGGATTGAATTGTTCAACCCGAATGCCTTTACCCTTAATTTAGCCAACTACACCCTAACCGACGATCCCCTGCTTCCAGCCCGATGGGCGTTCCCGCTGGCGAACCTTTCCCCCGGCGGCTATCTCGTGGTTTACGCATCGGGGAAAGATCGCAAGGTCGTGGGTGCTCGCTTGCACACCAATTTCTCATTGAGTGCTTCCGGGGAATACTTGAGACTCTCTTCACCCACGGGAACCTTGCTCCAGCAATTCCCTGCCGACTATCCAACCACCTTGAAGTATCCCAAACAAAAGGACCGCGTGAGTTACGGCTTGGATAGCACGAATGCGATTCGCTACTTCAGCCCCGCCACGCCTGGGCAAATCAACGGCACGGGGTATCTGGGAGTCGTCGCTGACACTACGTTCTCCGTGAAACGCGGCGTTTATAGCACCGCGCAAACCGTCGCGTTAGGCTCGACCTCGCCCGGAGCCACCATTGTCTATACGACCAACGGTAGTGCTCCCAGCCTAACCAACGGAAACCAAGTGCTTCCCCCGGATGCCAATACGGCTCCCTCAGCCGTGCTCACCTTGCATCCTGGCGCAATTCCCGGTGGAGCTACGGGAATCAATATCGCTCCGACTAACGGCACCACCGTCCTGCGAGCCGCCGCCTTCAAGACGAATTTGCTGCCGACCAACATCGATACGAACACCTACGTTTTCCCCGCCAGCGTGGTCACTTCCAGCGTCATGAGCACCACTATTACCCAGGATGTCACCTACGGTCCGCAGATGCAAGCCGCCCTGACAGATGTGCCCAGCATTTCCGTGGTGACGCCAGCCACGATTGTTGATGGCACCAGCGCGTTGTGTTCCTTTGAGTATCTCCCCACGGTAGGCGCTGGGGTGCAGGAAAATGCCGGCATCGAGAACTATGGCGGGGCCTTTACGAACTTCCAGAAAAAGAGTTTCCGGGTGTCTTTCACTTCTGAATTTGGTGCCACCAAACTAGAAGTGCCGGAACTCTTCACCAACCATGCCCGAGGCACCAAACCCGTGGGGAAATTCGATCAACTCGAACTCCGCAATGGGTCGCACGATATGGCGCAGCGTGGATTCTACATGTCGAATATTTTCACAGACGGAACGCTGCTCGACATGGGGAACTTGGCCCCGCATTCCCGCTTTGTTCATTTGTATCTCAACGGCACTTACTGGGGGCTCTATCATCTGCGGGAACGCTGGAGCGCCCAGCAGCAGAGCGCTTATCTCGGTGGTTCCAGCAGCGATTACGAATCGATCAATGGGAACTGGAACGTCGGCGGCTGGGCAGATCCGGGCACCGTTTATGATGGCGATGGCTCCGTTTGGACTCAGGTGAAGTCACTGCGCGCCAACTACGCCTCGGTGCGCTCCTATTTGGATGTGAAGGACTATATTGACTATATGTTGCTCTTCATGTTTGGCAATAGTGAGGATGAATACCGCTGCGTAGCACCAAAGCAGATTGGCAGTGGTTTCAAATTCATGCTTAACGATGCTGATGGCTTTCTCGCGACCCCCGGTTATCTTCCCAGCGTGCCTGCGAATCGGGTCGCTGCGCGATCGAATCCCAATGTCGGACGGCAGAATGGTGACGGCCCTGGCAGCATCTTTTCTCAACTCTGGCAGGAGGGAAACCTTGAGTATAAGACTCTCCTCGCAGACCGGATCCACCAACACTTGTTCAATCAAGGCGCCCTCAGCGCCACCGCTAATCAGGCGCGCCTTGGTTCCATGTGCACCGAAATTCAGCGGGCCTTCTATGCCGAAAGCGCCCGCTGGGTGGCCAGCGGAGAGTCCCGCACGCCAGCCACCTGGGCCAGTGATCGGGACAACATTTTGAATGCCTGGTTCCCTTTGCGCACCTCGCAATACCTTGGCTACTTGCAAGGTGCCGGTTACTATCCAACCACCGCAGCCCCGGCCTTTGCCGGCGCGACGGTGGCACCTAACACCACGATCAATTTCCCGGTCGCTGGGGCCACGGTCTATTGCACCACGGATGGCAGCGATCCGCGCCTGCCCGGTGGCGGAGTCAATTCCACGGCATTGGCGACCTCGAGCCTAACCCTAACCCAGAACACCGCCGTGCGCGCCCGCGCCATTAGCGGCAGCACTTGGAGTGCCCTCAACGAAGGTTTCTTTACCGTCACCACGCCACTCGCACCGGGCGATATCGTCTTCTCGGAAATTCACTTTAACCCGCAGGGAGACGACGCCTCCGAGTTCATTGAACTCCTCAATCCCACGACTCATGCGATCAATCTACGCGGGGCCAATTTCACCACCGGACTGAGTTATGATTTCCCCGATAACCGCGACATCATGCTGGCCCCGGGCGCGCGCTTGGTATTAGTTAGCAGTTTATTTAATTTCCAAAAACGCTACGGCATCGACATCCCCGTGACCGGAGTTTATTTCAATCGACTGGGCAATGATGGAGATACTCTAACGCTGTCCTCATCCACGGGCACCCCGCTGTTCTCATTGCACTATCTCGACAGCGCCCCCTGGCCGGAAACTGCTGATGGCAATGGCTACAGCCTCGTGTTGGCCAATCCTGCCGCGCCCACGCTGCCAGAAAGTTTCCGCACCAGCACCGCCGTAAATGGCACTCCCGGCACCAGCGATGCCACCATTTACAACGGAGCCCCATTGGACGACGCAGACCGGGACGGCATCTTCTCCATGGTCGAACATTTCCTCGCCACCAGTGACATCAGCGGTGCCAGCGGACTGGCCAGCCTTCAAGCCGGGCACACTCCTGACGGTCGGCAAACCCTCACTTTCCCCCGCAGACTCAGCGTGGACCGCCTCCGCTACGTGGTCGAAGTCAGTTCTGACCTTGTGAACTGGACTGCCGACACCACCCGCACCCGCCATTTCAACAATGGCGACGGCACCGCCACCGAAACCTGGACTGCCACCACCGCCGAAGTCCATCAATACATGCGGCTGCGGGTTACCCAGCCATAAGTGGGCGGGCTCTTAGCGGTCGTGAGGTCATCAAGGGCATACATTTATTTTCCCGGATAAAGTAGCGATAAAGGATCGACAAAGGCTCACAGATAGCGTATCTGCAAAACTGAAATTTATGTGATACAGATACTATCAGATGGCTAACGATAAACCTATAGCTTCCTTGCGCATTATGCAAAACTCCTGCGGGGTGAGCCGATGAATTTCCCGCTTACCAACTGGACGCAGTTGCGACAAGCCACTCTGAATGGAGACAAGGCTGGTCAGCAGGCGCTGGCGACCTTGTGTGAGAATTACCGGGCGCCCATCCTGGGTTTCTTGCGGATGCGCGGGTATGATTCGCAGGCGGCCGAAGATCTGACGCAGCAGTTATTTCTGGAATTGATCGAGCACGAATCATGGCGGCGGGCAGATCAGGCGAAGGGGCGTTTTCGAACGTTTCTGTTGGGGATTTTGAATTTTGTTTTGAGTCGGCAACGACGACATCTTGGAGCGGAGAAGCGTGGCCCCGGACAGTCGATCATGAGCCTGGACTTGATGGCTGAGGAAGGCTGGGAGCCAGCAGGTGTGGAAATGGAGGAACAGTTCGACGCGCAATGGGCGTTAGGTTTAGTGGCGGGTGCTTTGGCCACAGTGCAGCAAGGTTTCTTGAACAAGGACAAAGGTTCTGCGTGGGAAATTTTAGTGCGCTTTCTGCCCGGCTCCGGTGGGCCACCTACTTATGAGGAAGCGGCAGCGGCTTTGGGCTACTCCCTGGCGGCTACAAAATCGGCGGTGAACCGGGTGCGGACGGAATTTCGGGAGGAACTGCGGCGGGCGGTTTCGTTGACGGTGGGGGCTCCGCATGAGATCACGGAGGAACTGGCTTATCTTCGGGAAGTGCTGACCCGCGTCATTTAATGAAACTTTTACTGATGGATCGTCGATAGCTTAGGAAACCATGCCGCCACCGCTCTTCCATTGTAACACTTGCTTCCGACCGCTTCCTCCTGGGGAGGCGGATGGGCGCTGTCCCGCGTGTTTGATTGCTGCGGCCTTCGAGGAGCCGGAGGCGGACACGATTGGCGAACTGGGAGGGCATGATTTGTTGGAGGAAATTGCCCGTGGCGGCATGGGGGTGGTCTATCGGGCGCGCCAACGCGAACCAGAGCGGGAGGTGGCATTGAAGGCGATCCTGGGTGGTTGGCTTTCGGCTCCAGAAGTGCGGGAACGCTTCCGCTTGGAGGCTCGGGCCATGGCGGCTTTAGAACATCCGGCCATTCTGCCAGTGTATCAATTTGGGGAGCAAGATCAGGTGCCATTTTTCACGATGAAGCTGGCAGATGGGGGGACGCTGACGGGGCGTTTGGCGGCATTTGCTGGTAAATGGCGGGAGATTGCAGCGCTGATGGTGACGGTGGCGGAGGCAGTGCAGTTCGCGCACGAGCGCGGCGTTCTGCATCGGGATCTCAAGCCTGGCAATATTCTGTTCGATGCGGAAAACAGAGTCTATGTGAGTGACTTCGGAATGGCCAAGCTTCTGGATGGAGACAGTGACCTGACCCGCAGTGCCGCCCTGCTGGGGACACCGCATTACATGGCCCCGGAGATTGCTTCGCATGGAGCCACGGCCACCACGGCCAGCGATGTTTGGAGTCTGGGTGTGATGCTATATGAATTGCTCGCGCAGGTTCGTCCGTTTGCCTCCGTCTCTATGCCCGCGCTGCTGCGGGAGATTGGTGAACGTGATCCGGCCCCACTGCCCGCCTTGGTCTCGCGGGATCTGGCAGTGATCACGATGAAGGCGCTGTCGAAATCGCCTGCGACACGTTATCCCACAGCGCGGGATTTGGCAGATGACTTGCGCCGCTGGCTGCGGGGAGAGCCGATTCTGGCTCGGCCCCGGTCATCCATGGAGCGATGCGCCGCCTGGTGCCGCCGTTATCCCGCCGTGGCTTCGCTGACTGGTTTGTTGCTCGTTGGTGCGGTTGTCGCAGCGTCCATTTTACTGAAATCAAATCGCGCTCTTGTCGAGGCCGTGCAAGCCAAGGAGCAGGCCCGGCAGCTCTCGGATGACCGGTTGAGGCATAGTCTGTTTTCAGAAGCGGACGCCCTGCTTTTGGGAGAAGATCCAACTTCCCGTGAACCGGTTCTGAACATTGTCCGGCAGTTAAAAACCATGGGACTGCCACCGCTGGAGGTGCGGAATCTGGCCGTGCGATCCCTGGTCACGCTGGGTGCCCATGAGGCGGGCCGATTCGAGACGGAATTTTACAGTGCGAGTTGCAAGCTGGATTACTCCCCGGATTTTCATTGGTATGCCACTGGAAGGAGCCGGAGCGGCAAGGGATTCACTCTCTATAGCACCCATCGCGGAGAGGCCCCGCAGATCGTGGATGCGGCGGGGATCGGCATTACCTTTCGCTTCAGTCGGGATGGCACGTGGCTGGCTGCCAAGTTGTCCACTGGGCACATTCTGGTCCGGCGGGTCGGAGAACTAGGAAAGGAATTTTTCCAAACCACTATTCGTATGTCTGGAGGAGTCTGGATGCTGCCACTGGATTTCCATCCGTCCGACAGCCATTGGCTTTACAGCACCGGAGATACCAGCGTGCACCGACATCTCACTTCAAGTGGCACGGCCAAGGATGACGAAATTTTCCTGAACGCACCCGGACCGGTGCAGGGCTTGTCCTATTCACCGGATGGCTCCCGGCTCGCCCTGAAATGGGAGGGCGGAGTGGGCGTGGTGGACTCCGTCTCGGGCAACTGGATTTGGCAGCGCCCATTGGCCTGCACCACGGATTGGCCGTTCTGGAATCCATCAGGCAAAGGCCTGGGGATCGGCGTCAGCAATCCGGTGCGTTTCCTGATTCTTAATGCGGACACGGGCGAGGAAA
The DNA here is from genome assembly GCA_031411295.1 of Verrucomicrobiales bacterium. Taxonomy (GTDB): domain Bacteria; phylum Verrucomicrobiota; class Verrucomicrobiia; order Verrucomicrobiales; family V1-33; genus JAGNEJ01. Next base: position 72,433 of record JANOAV010000192.1, read on the forward strand.
AAGTGACCTGTTACGGCCACCAGGCGGCCATTTCCATGGCGGCATTTCACCCCACCCTGCCCATCGTGGCCACGGTGGCCTGGGACTACCAGCTCATCCTGTGGGATTCCCAAAGCGGCCTGCCGCTGACCCGGCATTCAGCCATGGTGCGCGGCGTCAGCTTCAGTGCTGATGGAACGCGTCTCAGTTTTTCTCCAGGGCAAAGCCAGACCAGTGTCATTGATCTGACTCTGCCGACGGTCTGGCGGGCGTGGGAGGGGGAGCCCATACCAGCATCCATCGTGGTGAATATGGATTTGAGTTCAGATGGGCAGTGGTTGCTGACAGATTCTGTGGGCCAGATTCGCCTCTGGGATGTGGCAAATCGGAAGTCTGTGACCACGATCGACCTGCCGTTTACCAGTCGTGAAGAGGCCACTTACTGGCAGAATGGAGATCATCTTATTCGCGGACTTCCCGCCCCGACCAAGGTGATCACGAAAACCCTGACCTTGAGCCCGGAACCCAAGGTCAATGGAGCAATCCCTCAGATCACCAACACGGATCCAATTTCCTCCGCGTGGATCTACGGCCGGACTGCGGACAGACAGAAACTAATTCTCCAAACCCCCAACGGCGGAGCCAGAGTGATGAATGAAGACGGCACTGTTCATCTGGAAATTCCCACCTGGGGACAGCGGAAGGTGCTGGATCTCTCGCCTGATGACCGCTGGGTGGCCTGCCTCCAGGCTTCGAGTGCTGCGATGCCTGGTTATGAAGTGAGGCGGGTCAAGGACGGGGTGGTGGTGCACCAGTTTGCGGAACCCTGGGCAGCTCAATTGAGCTTCTCCCCTGATGGGAAATCGCTCGTCATTGCAGAAGCCTGGCGGACCCTCGTTTATGAAACGGAAACGTGGCGGGAACTGACGCAATGGCCAGTGCAAATGGAGTTCGAAGGCTACGGAGGAGTCAGCTTTTCCCCCGATGGCAAAATGGCCGCAATCAGAGTCCGGGAAGGAACCATCGACCTGCGGGAAACTAGCCATTGGACTCAACTGGCCCTGCTGCGCGCCCCCGGCACCAATGGTCAAAACAGCGGCCTCTACCGCATGATCTGGACCGCCGACAACCAGCGACTCCTCGTCCTGCAACAAGGCTCCCGCGTCTCTGAATGGGACCTCCAGCGCCTGAGACAGGAACTGGGAACGTTGGGGTTGGATTGGTGAAAGCCTAAATCTGCCGCGGGTCCGCAGTCCTGCGAAAGTTTTTTAGATTTCGAGAAACCTTTCATCGGAAATTACTGAGAACAAGGAGACACCCTTTTTCTCACTGCCATTCTGGTGCTGGGGAGTGGGATTTTTATCACCTTTAGATTTATGAAAACTCTCCGGTCTATCCTCACTTCCGTGGCGCTGATCCTGATGCTATCCGCCACGGCGGGGCACGCGCAGTTTGCGCGCTTTGACCAGACCACCGATACCATCGCCCTCGCGGGGAATACCGCGCTGGGGACCACGGCGACTTATGAGGCTGTGGTGTTGCTGAGTTCGCCATGGGATGAAGGGACGATCTTTTTCGAGCAAGTGGCCGGGACGGAGCATAAGCAACTCACGCTCGCTACGGGAGCGGTGCGGGGCTTTGGCTTCTCGCCCGGAGTCAACCTCACAAGCTTTGCCCCTCCGGCCACTGTTTCCACGAATGTCTTTCACCACATTGCCTTCGTCCGCGATGGCACGGAAGAACGGGTGTATCTGGATGGTGTTCGAACCGGCACGCGGGTGGTTGCCGCAGGCAGCATCGGGAATGCGGCGCAGGGGGCGCATCCGGCTGCCATCGGCGGCTCGGCGTTCGACAATGCTCAAAACTCTGCGGTGCCCGCGATGCTCGGGCTGATGGACTCGGTGCGCATCTCGAATGTGGCGCGCTATTCCGGCGCGTCCTTCACGCCGCCGACGGGGGACATGACGAGCGATGCAAACACGCTGCTCCTCTTCAACTTCAACCCTGCGGAGGTTACGGGCAACACCATCGCGGACCTCTCCGGGAATGGGCACACGGGGACGTTTGCGAGTGGCTTTGTCGGGGCGACGACGCCGACGATCGTGGCGTCGCTGGCGACGCCGGTCTATACCTTTACCCTCTCGGATGGGTTGCTAAATGGGCGGGATAACTGGACGAATCACCCGGCGAACAACGCCAACGTCCAGGTAGTCGGGGGCCGGATCATTGGCGGGGGCGCCGGGGTGTCGCGGGCGGTGCGGGTGAATAACGCGAGCTTCTCCCTGGCACCGTTTGCGGCGACGCAGACGAGTGCGGTGTTTCAGGTGGAGATGACGATGCCGGCGTCCGTCCCCACCAATAACAAGGGTGTGGCGGCGGGTCTGCGAACCAATAGTGCGGACCCGGTGCAAAGCGCCTTCGAGCTGGGTATCTTCTTCAATACGGGTTTGCCGGCTTACTTTAATCTGAACCTGCCTGTGGTGGGTAATGTGGAGGCTCCGGTGCCTGCGGGGGTGGTGGCAGGGGACAATCTTGAGGTGCAACTGCGCATTGATTTCACCGCTAATGGCGGGGACGGCGCGGGCAGTGTCTATTTCCGGAATCTGACGCAGGGTGCGACTGGCTTCTCCGCGGTGCCCGGCTTGCAGAATCTCAATCTGCACCGGCAGGGGTTGAGCGCTGCGAACCGCGATCCGGCGACTTGGAATACTATGTCGGTGCGCGTGGACAGTAACATCAACAACACGCTCGATAACATCACCGTCATCCCGGCGCTCGCACCGGCCTTTTTCACCGAGAGCTTCGGCGCTCCGACGATCACGGCGGACCTGGTGCCGGGGACGGGGTTTGTGTATGGCGCACCGGCGGGCCGGGCACAGAATACGAGCGCTGCGCGGCATTATGTGAAAACTTCATCGACGAGTTACAACACGACTGATTTTGTCAGTGAGGTCACCATGAACGTTGCCAATTCCAGCGGTCCAAACGTGGCGTTCTTTGGTTTTGGCAGCGGTGCTGAGGATGCCGGTTTCTTCAATGAGCCGCACACCAGCGTTTACTTGCGCCTCTTTCCCAGTGATTTCGGTAGTGGGGCTACCACCCTCAGCGTGTCCAATGCGCCGGGAAATCGAACAGACACCACGATCTCCACCTCACCCCACCCCGGCAGTGGCACGCATCGCGCCCGCATCGCCAAAGTGGGCAACGTGATCACCTTTAGTGTGGATGCCAATTACGCGGGTGGTGCCTTCACGGCGGACTTTGCGGCATCCAAGAACCTGGTCACTGACCTGCCCTTCCTCAACAGCACCAACTCGCGTCTGTTCTTCGGTGTGGAGGGTGCCAACACGACGTTTGATGATTTCGATTTGCGGCCGCCTGTGGACATCGCTGTCACCGGCATCCCGGATGGCGGCAGCCAGGGCTTTGGGATTGTCACCTTGGGCACCAGCGGCACGCCGGTCACATTCACGATCACGAACACGGGGTCGTTGATCGATCTCACCGGACTGGCCATCACCGCCGATGGCGCGAATCCCGGCGACTTCGCGGTGAGCGCCGTGGGTTCCAGCTCCGTCGCGAAGAATGGCGGGACTACGACGTTCAATGTCACCTTCACTCCCTCCGCGTCTGGAGCGCGGTCAGCGGTCATCCACATCGCCAGCAACGTGCCAGGCGCAAAGAACCCGTATGACATCACGCTCAACGGCACCGGCAACGCGCGGCCCGTGGTCACGCCGCCCCCTTCACCGATCATCGTGGAAGCCACCAGCGACAGCGGGGCGGTCGTCCTTGCAGCCGACTTCAACACTACGGCCAGCGATCTCGAAGACGGCGCGCGCCCGCTCACGTTCACGCCCGCCGGAGGCAGCACCTTCCCGCTGGGCGACACCACGGTGAACGCCTCCGCCACTGACAGCAACGGCGCGACCGGCACGGCCAGCTTCATCGTCCGCGTGCGCGACACGACAGTGCCAGCGATCGGCGGCACCTTCACCCCACTGACACTGACGACGGGCACAGGCGGCACTGCCGCGCTGCCGGACTATACGAGTCAGGCGACCACGAGCGACAACGTGGGAGTGACCAGCGTAACGCAATCGCCCGCGCCTGGCCCCGTGAGCGTGGGCACCACGCATGTCACCCTGACTGCGCACGATGCGGCGGGCAATACGGCGAGCACCAGCTTTGACGTGACGGTGAATGACGGCACACCACCCACGATCGGTGGCACTTTCACGCCGCTGACATTGACCACCGGCGCAGGCGGCACGGCCACGCTGCCGGGCTATACGGGCCAGGTGACGACGAGCGACAACGTGGGAGTGACCAGCGTGACGCAATCTCCGGCATCCGGTCCCGTTAGTGCGGGCACCACGCATGTCACACTGACCGCGCTTGATGCCGCAGGCAACACAGCGACTACTGCATTCGACGTGACGGTGAATGATGGAACAGCGCCGACGATCGGTGGCACTTTCACTCCGCTGACATTGACCACCGGGGCTGGCGGCACCGCCACGTTGCCGAATTACACAGGCCAGGCGACGACGAGCGACAACGTGGGTGTGACCAGCGTGACGCAATCTCCCGCACCCGCCGGCAACGTGAGCGTGGGCACCACGCATGTCACCCTGACTGCGCACGATGCGGCGGGCAATACGACGAGCACCAGCTTTGACGTGACGGTGAATGACGGCACACCACCCACGATCGGTGGCACTTTCACGCCGCTGACATTGACCACCGGCGCAGGCGGCACGGCCACGCTGCCGGACTATACGGGCCAGGCGACGACGAGCGACAACGTGGGAGTGACCAGCGTGACGCAATCTCCGGCATCCGGTCCTGTGAGTGCGGGCACCACGCATGTCACACTGACCGCGCTTGATGCAGCGGGCAACACAGCGACTACTGCATTCGACGTGACAGTGAATGACGGGACACCGCCGACGATCACGGTGACTGGAGCCAATCCTGCCACCGCCTTCCAGGGCGCGACTTACACCGACGCTGGTGCCACCGCCGTTGACGCTGTGGACGGCGCACGAACGGTGACCAGCAGCGGCAGCGTGAACATCAACGTGCCCGGCAGCTACACCATCACCTATACCGCGACCGATACACACAACAACACCGCAACCGCGACCCGCACCGTGAATGTCGTCACCGCACCTGCGGGCACGGTTCTCGCCATTGATCCCAACATCACCGGCACGGATGTCTTTACCGCCGTGTCGCAACCCGATGGCAAGATCATCATCGGTGGTGCTTTCACCCAGGTCAGCGGTGTGACGCGCAACAACATCGCGCGGCTGAAAGCGGATGGGACTCTGGACACCGGCTTCAATCCAAACGCCGACGGCAGCGTGCAGGCCGTGGCTTTGCAATCCGATGGGAAGATCGTGATTGGGGGAGCATTTAATAACGTGGGCGGCGTATCTCGTGGGCGCATCGCGCGGTTAAATGCGGATGGCACACTGGACACGGGCTTTGATCCGAAAACAGCGGGCGGATCGTTCGTTTCATGCCTGCTCGTCCAGCCCGACGGGAAAATCGTGCTGGGCGGCAGCTTCACCTCGCTCAAGCCCAATGGCGCGGCCACGGCCACCACGCGCAACCGTATCGCGCGGGTGAATGCCAATGGGACGCTGGATACCGCATTCAATCCCAATCTGAATGCCCAGGTGAATGCCATCGTGAGGCAGGAGGACGGAGCCATCGTTTTCGGCGGAACCTTTACCTTGGTAGGGAGCGTCACTCGGAATGGAATCGCCAGGCTCAACAATGATGCCAGCGGCACCTTGGATGCCACCTACAATCCCAACGCTGGCAGCGTCCCGCAGGTGAACAGCCTTTGCCTACAGTCAGACGGCAAGGTGCTGGCAGGCGGCGAATTTTTAACACTTGGCGGGCTTTCGCGCTTCCGTCTCGGCAGACTCAACAGCTCCGGAAGTGGTGATGCGACGTTTGTGCTGCCGGGTGCCGGAGTCAACAGCGCAGTCCAGTCTATCGCCCTTGCGACGGATGGCCAGTTGATCATCGGTGGCGCTTTCACCAGCATCACAGGCACCACCCGCAACCGTGTCGCGCGACTTACTTCCACCGGCGCGCTAGACGCAGGCTTCAATCCAAACGCAGGCGGAGCCGTCTCCGGTGTCGCTCAATTGGCGGATGGCAGGATCATCATCGGGGGGGCGTTCACCACGATCGGCGGCATCACTCGAAACCATCTCGCACTGCTAGCCAATGACGCCGTCACGGATGCGCTTACGGTTCCCAATTCCAACCGCATCCAGTGGCTGCGTGGCGGCGCGGCTCCCGAGGTCGGCCCAGTGACCTTCGAACTCTCCACGGATGGAGGCAGCACCTTCACGTCTCTGGGAAATGGCGCACGCATCGTCGGAGGCTGGGAACTGACCGGCCTAAGCCTTCCTGTCAGCGGTCAAATCCGCGCCCGTGGTCGCACGATGGGGGGCATTCAAAACGGATCGTCCGGCTTGATCGAGGCGGTGTCTGCCTTCGCCTTGCCTGAAATCGTCGTCGAGCAACCCCTAGGCGCCGACGTTGTGAGCGGTGCCACCAAATCCTTTGGGTCGGTGCAGGTGGGATCGTCGGCAACACTGACCTTCACCGTGAAGAACATCGGAACCGCCGATCTCACAGGGCTCGGCATCACCGTGGGCGGCACGGATGCCGCTCTTTTCACCATCACCGCCAATCCCACCGCACCAGTCGCGGGAGGGACGGACACAACCTTCACGGTGCAGTTCGCCCCTCTCAGCGCAGGTGGGAAAACTGCGGTGATTCACATCGCTAACAACGATGGCAACGAGAACCCGTTTGACATCATTTTCACCGGCAACGGGCCTGAAATCGACGTGCAGGAACCGGCGGGTGTCGCCAACAGAATCCCGGATGGGGGCGAACGAAGCTTCGGCAGCATTCCCACAGGGACGACGGTAAGCCGCACATTCACGATCGCTAACATCGGCAACGCCAATCTCACGGGCCTCGGCATCACCAAAGACGGCGCTGACGCGGGCTTGTTCACCATCACCGCCAATCCGACCGCGCCTGTCATCGGAGGGAGCAGCACAACCTTCACCGTGCAGTTCGCCCCTCTGACGTCCGGGCCGAAGACGGCAGCCATCCACATCGCCAGCAACGACTTCAATGAAAACCCGTATGACATCACCCTCACGGGTCAGGCGAATTCACCCATCGAGACCTGGCGTCAACAATTCTTCGGCTCCACGGCAAATACCGGCAACGGAGCGGACACCAATGACTTCGACCTCGATGGCCTGTCCAATCTAGTAGAATTCGCCTTCGGGCTTGATCCGCTGCACGACAGCGCTGGGCAACTCCCGCAACCGCAGGTCATCTCAGGAAATTTAGTCCTCACCTTCACCCAACCCGCCGCAGTGACCGGCATTACCTACCACGGGGAATTCAGCGCCACCATGCAGCCCGACGACTGGCATCCGATTCCTGATACCGGCACTGGATCGCAACACACCTTCAGCGTGCCGATGGTCCCCTCCAGGACTTTCCTGCGAGTGAATGTCACGTCGCAGCCATGACGGCAAACATATCGCAAAAAAAATCGCAGATTTTCTGAAACATCTCCGCGCGCATTACCGAGAACCCAGTGACGCCCCAACTGGCCCGCTGTCACCAGGGACCGATGTTAGAGACGAACCACTTTTTATTCCATGAAAATAATCTCCGCTCTGTTTCCACTCCGCGCAGTGATCATTCCAATCCGCCGCGCGCTCCTCGGGCTTGTTCTGGCGCTCACATCAACTACCCAAGCTCAGATTACCCGCTATAGCCAGTTCGGACTGCGGCTGCTCAGCTGCACCTTGTTCTTCGCTACGGCGGGCCACGCGCAGTATGCGGGCATTGACCAGACGGCTGATACCATTGCTGTGGCGGGGAATATGACGAGCGATGCAAATACGCTGATGCTTTTCAATTTTAGCGCTGCGGAGCTGACGATCAATCAGACGCCCTCGTTTTCTGATGCTGCGGCGTGGCGGGACTCGACCGCGATCATCAGCTTTTTTATTTCGCTTCGAGCCACCAAACTAAACTGACAGTTGGGAACAGCCACCCTCCTCTATAACACCAATTATCCCATGAAAGCAAAATCCAGTCTCATCACCATTGTCTTCACAGTTGCCGCTGCCAGTTTGTCGGCACACGCTGCTGATTCCGCCGCTGCGCCATCAGCAGCTGCCATCCCATTCTCCGAGATTGGGGCGAAGGCGACGGCGGATTACAAGGGGGACGCCATCGGTATTCATTCCACCGCTGACGGCGCAATGCTTCACACGGGCTTTCAGAAGCTGGAAGCCGAGGCCACGCGCGAAGGGCTGTGGATCATCTCCACCGAGGATGGCGGCGGGCGTTTCCGTCTGCGGGCGGACAGCATCGGGCGGGCTTCGTCAGACTCCCAGCTCCCCCACAGCGGCTTCGTCTCGCTAGTGGACAAGACAGTCGCCTTTGTCCGCCCAGGCCTCACCGAGGAATACTCTGTGAGCATGGATGGGGTGCGGCAGGATTTCATTGTCGCAATGCGTCCCGAGGGGGCGGGCGGGCTGCGCGTGGGCCTCGGCCTTGCCGGTGCGCGTGCGGAAGCGGCGGCGTATGGCGTGAAGATCACGGTGGACGGTTCCGGGCGCGAGTTGGCCTATAGTCGACTGCAAGTGACCGATGCAACTGGCAAGGAACTCACCGCCACCATGGAAGTGACTGGCGCGGTCGGCATCACAGTCTGCGTGGACGATGCGGCGGCAGTTTATCCCATCCGCATTGATCCAACCTTCAGCGATGCGGACTGGCTGAGTCTCGCTCCGAGCACCGCCATCCCCGGCGTGAATGGCACCGTGAATGCCATCGTTGTCCAGGGTGCGAATGTCTATGTGGGCGGCAGTTTCGCGGTCGCGGGCAATCTCGTTGCTGCGAGAAATATCGCACGGTGGGACGGCGGTGCGTGGTCGCCTCTCGGCACAGCTGCGCAGAATGGTGCGGCAGGCACGGTGACTGTCATCGCAGCACTATCCGCGACGGAGATCTACGTCGGAGGTTCCTTCACCACCGTGGCCGACTCCACTGGCGCCACGATCTCCGCGAGAAACATCGCAAAATGGGATAGTGCCACCAACATATGGTCGCCGCTCGGCACGGCCACACAGAATGGCGCGGGTAACACCGTTAACGCCATTGCCGTCGTTTCCGCTTCCGCGGTTTATGTCGGAGGAGCATTTACCTCAGTTGCAGACTCCACGGCTGCCAGCATTTCTGCAAACCGCATCGCGAAATGGAATGGCAGCACGTGGTCCCTGCTCGGAACGGCGACTCAAAATGGCGCGACGACCGCCAGTAGTAGCGTCTTCGCCATCACTGCACTCTCGGCAACAAACATCTACGTCGGGGGCAGCTTTACCACCGTGTCCGATTCATCGGGCCCAAGTATTTCCGCCAACCGCATCTGCAAGTGGAATGGCACCGCGTGGTCGCCCCTTGGCACCGCCACCCAGAACGGCGCAGGCGGCACCGTCAACGCTATCGCCACCCTCTCATCGACAGAAATTTATGTCGGAGGAGCCTTCACCACCGTCGCCGACTCATCGACTGCCAGCGCGTCTGTAAACCGCATTGCGAAATGGAACGGGAGCACATGGTCACCTCTCGGCACGGCCACACAGAATGGCGCGACCAGCACGGTCAGCGCCATCTCTGCGCTTTCCTCCACCGAGGTCTATGTCGCGGGCTCGTTCACGGTAGTGGCGGATTCGAGCACCTCCTCGCTTTCCGTCGGGCGCATTGCGAAATGGAATGACACTACCGCCAGATGGTCGCTGATGGGAAGCGGCGTCAACACCACCGTCAACGCCCTCGTCGCAGTGTCCTCTACGGAGGTGTATCTCGGTGGCAGCTTTTTCACGGCCAATTCCGTCGCAGCCTCGGGCATCGCAAAATGGAACGGTGCGGGTTACGTCCAAATGCCCCCGCCCGGCGGAGGACTGAACGGGTTCGTCAATGCAATGGCGATCAGTGGCATTGATCTCTACATCGGCGGAGACTTCACACTCATCGGCAGCGTGTCCGCGAAGCATGTGGCGCGCTGGAACGGCAGCATTTGGTCGCCCCTCGGCACCGCCACGCAGAACGGCACAAGCACAGGCTTCCTCGGAAGCGTCACCAGCATCGCGGCGCTATCCCCTGCAGAGATTTACGTGGGGGGTAATTTCGTCAATGTGGCCGACTCCACCAGTCCAAGCATCTCTGCCAGAAACATCGCGAAATGGAACAGCATCACCAACACGTGGTCGCGGCTGGGCACCAGCGCACAAAACGGTGTGAACAACGTCGTCAGTGCCATCGGAGCACTCTCCTCATCGGAAGTCTATGTCGGCGGCCAGCTTACCTCAGCCGCAGATTCCACCAGCGCAACCATATCAGTGAACCGGGTCGCGAGATGGAACGGCGTCACCAACACGTGGTCCCCGCTCGGCACTCCCACCCAGAATGGGGCCAACAACTTCGTATTTGCCATCGCCCCGCTCTCCTCCACGGAAATTTACATCGGGGGCGGCTTCACCACCGTGTCCGACTCCACTGCGACGGGCATCTCCGCGCGAAACATCGCGAAATGGAACAGTCTCACCAGCACGTGGGCTCCCCTGGGCACCGCAACGCAAAACGGCGTGAACTCCAGCGTCAGCGCCATCGCCGCGCTCTCGTCCACGGACGTCTATGTCGGCGGTGGCTTCACGACTGTTAGCGACTCGACAGGGGTGAACCTCTCTGCGAACCGCATCGTGAAATGGAACAATGCCACCGGCACCTGGTCACGGCTCGGCACGGCGACGCAAAACGGCGCATCCAGCACCGTCCAGGCCATCCTGGCGATCACTCCCACGGAGGTCTACATTGGTGGAGCTTTCATCACGGTCGCGGACTCGACCAGCGCCAGCATCCCCGCCAGCCGCCTCGCGAAATGGAACGGCTCCGCATGGTCCGCTCTCGGCGGAGGCGTGAATAACACGGTTCGCGCGCTCTCGACCGACAACCTGGGGCAGCTGTTCATCGGCGGGGACTTCGTCACCGCAGGCACCAGTCCCGTCACGGCCAGCATCTTCCTCGTGCAGGCCAGCAATTTGGTCACCATCATCGCCCCTGACATCAGCCTAGAACAGCCCCTCGGCTCCCCAATCGGAGACGGCGGGGCGAAGGACTTCGGAACCGCCTTTGTGGACACACCCCTCAGCCTCACATTCAATCTCTCCAATCCAGGAAACGCAAACCTCACCGGCCTTGGCATCAGCATCGACGGAGCGAACGCGAGCGACTTCACCATCACCACCGCGCCCGGCGCACCCTTGTCTGGAGGGACAGGAACCACCTTCACGGTCCGATTTGCCCCCGCCACTGGCGGTGTCAAGACCGCCGCCCTCCGCATCGCCAACAACGTTGCAGGCAAAAACCCCTACGACATCACCCTCAGCGGGCAAGCCTACTCCTTCACCACAGACACGGACGCCGACGGGCTCAACGACGCCTCGGAATTCCAGATGGCTGCGCTCGGTTTTGATCCTGCCGTGGCCCAGCCTGCTCTGGTGTCCGCGCTCTTCAACAACGCCAGCGGTGCCGGGCTATTCACCACCTCTCAGGTGCAGACGCTCAATCTCCCCGCCCCGTTGATTCAACGCAACTTCACCACAGGGCAATTCACGCTCGAACTGAGCCTGGAGAAATCCGCCGACCTTCTAAACTTCACCCCCTTTCCATTCCTCTCGCCCCAGACAACAATCAATGGCCAGGGCAAGATCCAATTCCAATTCACCATGCCGGACAACACCCAGTTTTTCCGACTTCGGGGGCAGTAAACGACGGGAATCATTCGCCTGCAACGAGGCACCCCCGCCAACCTCTCCGCCGACACATCACCCACCAACCACCACAAAACCCAACTAAACATGAAAAAAGCAGCCACCACAAAACCCAAAACCGGAGCCATTCCAGATGATTGGCCCATGGCCGCCGCCCTGCCTGTCTTCACCAAGGAATATGCGCAGGAACGCTCCAACCGGGCCAAAGCCCGTAGTGCCGCCGAGCGCAAGGCGCTGGCGCCCCTGCTGGCAATGGTTGATACGGCCGAACTGACGCGCATCGCGGATGCCGACTTCACCCAGTCCCAGAAAGCATCACTCTCGCGGATGAAACAACTGCGAGCCGCCAGCCTAGCTGCGCGCTCGAAAGCGCCCCGCCACCTCGCAGTCATCACCGCCGCTGAGGGCTTCGCTACCAATCAGGAGGTGCAGCCATGAGCACCCAACTCGCACTCCGGGCCAGTAGTATCCTTGCGCAGATGCCGGCGGGAGACGACAATCACCATGGCGCGCACTCCACCCTTCAGGCGGGCCTTGCTCCCATCGCAGACCCGGTAGCTGACGGCGTAAACAATGCGCGCTTCGCAGTCAGTGGCACTGCCGACAATGGAGGCTTCGAGTCCGCGTTTTTCACCGCGCGGGTCCGGCAGAGTTTCTCGTTCACCTCCACTAGATCGGGTTCCCTCTCCGCCAATGCCCATTTTATGGCGCAGGGTTCCTTTTCGTTGGTCGGGCGCCAGCCTACTTGGATTTTCGACGGACCAGGCTCTGCGGCGTTCAGCATCTTCATCCAGATGCGCCTAGGAATCATCCGCTCGCCTAGAAGCACAGCCGCGGATATCAACCTCCTCAGCTCTGTTGAAACCCTGTTTTCCGCCTCGACGAAGGGCGTTGCCTACCACGATGGCATAGCGACGGGTATCGTGCACATCCCCATTTTGAGCCGCTTCCTTACCCTGCCCGCTGGAAGAGCGTCTGTCGGACCGGGGGATCAGATAACGGTGGAAGCCAACTATACCGTAAGGGCCTTTGCCAACGACGGCGCGTCCTTTGTGCTGGACTTCAGCAAGACGACTAAGCCCGTGGATTTCAGCGATGGACTCAACTCACCCCTCGCGGCCATCCACATCATCTGACAGCCCACACCGCCACAGGGGGCGGCAATTTGCCGCCCCCACTTATTCCCCCCCCCGACAGACAGCAAGCGTAAGGAAATGAGTCCACGTGCACTGCTCCGTGCCGCGAAATGTCCGCGCCACAGAGATTTCGTGAAACCTTTCCGTCGGGATTGCCGAGAATCCTTTGAGCATCCGCATCCAGATGCGCTTCAATCCGCTCATTAATCATGAATACGTCTCTGCCTGCTATCATCCGACTCCATTCACGCCGCTGCTTCTTTCCGCTCATCCTCCTGGCTGGTTCATCCACCATTCTTCCGCTCCAAGCCGCTATCAGATGGCAGGGGGACGTGAGCGAGAACTGGAATACTGCCGGGAACTGGGATCTGAACCGGGTGCCTAATACTACAGAGGAAATCATTTTTCCGGCCACTGCCGTGCTGAAGCAAATGTTCAACAATCGGCCTGCGGGCACCACGTTCGGCAAACTGACATTTGAGGATTCAGGATTCTCGGTCACGGGGAATGCGATCACCCTGGGCGTGGGTGGCATTGACATGAGCAACGCCGCGATTGTTGGCACGACTACCATCGGCATTGATCTCACGCTGGCGGACGACCAAAGCTTCATCACAAATCCAGCTGGAACCTCAGATCTGGTGCTTTCCGGTGCCATCCAAACTGCCAAGCACGATCTCACGTTTACAGGTAATGGGAATTTCACCATCAATGACAACATCACGGAAACGCTTTCCTCCGGCGCGCACTCAAGTCTATTCTTTGAAGGCAGCGGGCTCAAGGTTACGAATAATGGAGTCGCTGTAGGAGTCTTTGGAAATGGGAGTCTTACCGGCGGGGAATTGCGGATCAATGGCACCTTCACCGCCGGTATTTTCTCCGCTGCTACCGGAACCACGTTGGGCGGGCGGGGAACCTTCGCCTATGCGACTGCTAACGCCACCGTCCGCCCCGGCAGTGAGGCTAATCGGGGCTTGTTGACGATCAACTCCCTCACTTTCAATTCTGTTTCGACAGGAAAAATAACCTTGCGGTTGGGAGCAGTGACCACCCCCGGCACGACGTATGATCAGGTTCGATCCAACACGGTAAACCTCAATGACGGGCCTGATCTAAATCTGTCTTTTGACCGCGGCTTCACCCCCGTGGCGGGACAAATCTATACGCTGCTCGACAATACCGGATCAGATGCCATCAACGGCACCTTCGCCAGCTTGCCGGAGGGAAGTCAGGTCACCACAGGCATCGGGCGCGTTCGAATTTCTTATGTCGGAGGCACTGGAAATGACGTCACGGCCACCGTGGTCAGCGTGACTAATACCGCGCCCAGCATGAGTGCCATTGCCGATGTGGCAATCAATCAGGATACGGCCACTGGAGTGATTCCATTCACGGTGGGAGACAACCAGACAGGATCGGCATCCGTGATCGTTACCGCAGCCTCCAGCAATGCTGCGCTAGTTCCAGTGGCAAATATCGTGCTTTCTGGCACCGCTGCAAACCGCACCGTTCAGGTTACACCATCTGCTGGGAATGGAGGTAGCGCCACCATCACGCTTACAGCCAGCGACGGGATTCTCTCCACCACGCGGAGCTTTGATGTCGTGGTCAACGCCGAGCCAGTGATCAGCGCCATCTCGGACAAGGTGGTGAATGAAGACACGCCGACTCCTGCAATTTTATTTACCATCAGTGACGCGGAAACACCCACTGGGAGCCTGACGATTACCAAGACGTCAAGCAACACCACGCTCGTTCCAACGGCCAATATCGTCTTTGGCGTCAATGGAACCAAACTTACAGTCACCGTTTCTCCCGCGCTGAATCAAAGCGGCAACGCCACCATTACGCTCACGGTCAGCGATGGTTCACTGTCCAGCAGTAGTCGTTTTTTACTTACCGTTAATGCGGTCAACGATGCTCCCACCATCAGTAGTATTACGGACAAGGTAATTAACGAGGACACTTCCACCTCAGCCATTCCCTTCACCATCGGAGATGTGGATACCCCCATTGCCAGTCTCACGGTGACAAAAGCCTCCAGCAATCCCACCCTGGTTCCCGTGGCCAACATTGTCCTCGGCGGCACCGGAGCCAGTCGCTCTGTTACCATCACCCCTGCGCCCAATCAGAACGGTAGCGCTACCATTGACCTCTTGGTGAATGATGGCGCGCTGACGACCACCCGCAGTTTTCTGCTCACGGTCAATCCGGTAAATGATCCCCCGGTGATATCCGCCATCGGCAATCAGCTAAGTGTGAATGCCGCTCCGGTCGGGCCTCTCCAATTCACCGTCAGCGACGACGAGACGCCAGTGGCCTCGCTCACCGTCACCGCTGCCTCCAGCGCACCATCGGTAGTCCCAGTGGCGAATATTGTTCTGGGCGGCAGCGGCGCGGACCGGACGGTGACGATCACTCCGCTCACGTTGGGTAGCGCTACGATCACGCTTTCCACTACGGACGGGGGAGGACTGACGGGAACTCAGCAGTTTCTGCTCACGGTTCAGCCTCCGGCACCACTTCCTACCGACGGGCCCACGCCACTGATTCAGGTGATCGCTCCGGGCGTCGGCTCTCTGCGTGGGACCAGCACCTGCCAGATCGTGCGGGAGGGTAAACCGGAAGTCGGCTATTTCGACGCAGTCCATGCACGAACTTTCTTTGTCCGCAATATGCAGGACAACGGCTCAGGAGCTTGGACTGCATCCCATGAAGGCCGAAGCGGGGGATTTCCATTTCTGGTGCCGCTGGAAAATGGCGGGGCTATGTATAGCTCACGGACCGCCGCAGAAGACTATTGTATCGAAACGAGCAATGATGCGGCCGGAGAGACTATTTTCACGCTTGCGAATAACATAGTAGGCCCCAGTTCACTCGCTATCATGCCCGATGGCAAGCCGGCACTCGTTTTCAGCACCGATTCAGGACAAGGAATAAATCTAAGGAACCTCAACTTTGGGAAGAGTAACTCGTCCACAATTCCCGATTTTCCACAATTAATTGTTGGGGGCACGATCGAAAGCGGCACGGGTATCGGCAGCTTTTGCTCGCTTGCCGCTTCAGGAGGGTTTCCGGTAGTGGCTTACTCCGCCAATGGTGATTTGAAATTCGCGAGAGCAAGCATTAATGCAAACAATGCAGCCTGGACCATCAGCACCGTGGACACGGGAGGCACCGCCTTAGTGGGCGATTACTGTTCCCTCGCCAGTGTGCTGGGAAAGCCGGCGATTAGTTATTACGATGCCACCAATCAATCACTAAAGTATGCTCGGAACAGCGCCGTGGACGGATCGGGAGAATGGACCATCACCGTGGTGGACGCAGGCACCGTCGGCGGCTTCACCTCGCTGGCAGTCGTTGGCGAGAAGCCAGCTATCGCCTACTACGATCTCTTCAGTTCCTCCCTGAAATTCGCCCGCAATACTGCTGTGGACGGTTCAGGTGGATGGCAGATTTTCACGCTCGACAGTCTCGGTGATGTAGGTCGCCACGCGTCCCTTGTGAACCTGCACAATCGTCCCGCCATCAGCTATTTTGACTCCGACAATAACAACGTGAAATGGGCCACCACCGTGGAGTCCTTTTCCACGGAAATTGCCGTCGAGCAGCCAGCAAATGCTGACGTGCCCGATGGCGGGGGCCGCAGCTTTGGTAGTGTGGCGGTGGGGTCATCAGCTTCGCTGACCTTTACGATTCGCAGCACTGGCTCTGAAAATCTCACAGGTCTCGTTCCGGTAATCGATGGTCCGGATGCCTCCCAGTTCTTCATCACTTCAGCCCCCGTTAGTCCAGTAATTCCGGGCAACTTCACCACCTGCACCGTGCGTTTCTCACCCACCAGCAGCGGTCCGAAGAGTGCCGGCATCACCTTTCCCACCAACGATTTTGATGAACGATTGTTCAATGTCGCGCTAAGTGGAATTGGTGGACCCCTGACCTTCGTCAACTGGACGGTAGGCAATGGACTGACCGGGAATAACTCCCTGTCGGATAGCGATCCTGATGGCGATGGCATCAAAAATCTGCTCGAATACGGGTTCAACCTCAATCCGAAAGTGGCGAATCCAGGCTTTGTTGCCGTTACTCTAAACTCAGCCACAGGACGACTGGAAGCCCGTTTCACCCGCGTCCCTGACGCCACCGATCTCACTTACGAAATCCAAGTTGGAAACGCCCTTTCCGGCTGGACCACCATCGCCCGATCGGTTGGTGGAGCCACGATGCAAAATCTTGGCGCAGGTTCCGTCACCGATCCCGGCGGCAGCTTGCCCCAAGTCATCGTCCAGGACGTGGTCACAGTAGCGCCCAAACGCTTCATGCGCATCAAAATCATCGCGCAATGACGGGGAGGGGAGGAGAGGGAAGGGGGATTTAGGCGCGTGCGTTTACAGTCAGACCTTATAGACGCGCGTGTCGCAGCGTCCTGTGCCGGTGGAGAATTTCTGCTGTGGTGAGTCGTCGTTGGGCCCCCCATGTCCTTAGCAGTGCATATGAGTGGGCACCGCTCACAGCCGCTCCAATGAGCGTCAGGTGGCTTTGTTGAGCCGCTCAGATCGCGCTGCGTCACCCTGCGAGGCGGTTTTCCGAGCAATGCTGGACAGGCGATAATCCAGTTAGGCTTCGGGGTTCAGGCCCAAGCAAATCTGGTTCCGCAGAGGTCTTGTTTCCTGACGGTTACTTCGACTAAGAGTTAGCGACGGATCTTTAGTTAGAGCCCTTACCGTCGTTGTTAGTAATTATACAAACGGCCTCTGGCGGCATCCGCAAAGACTTGCGGACTCTGCAGATAGGAGTCCGGAGGATCAGGCATGGCGCTGTCATCCAAGACTGGAAGCGTGCGGCCAACGGTGGCATCTTCCGGCTGGCTGGAAGCAATGTTCAGCGGGGTGCCGGAGCGCACCAGATTGAAGATCTTCTGGGCCGACTTGATCGGCAGACGCACGCAACCATGGGTGCACGGGAACGGCTTTACGAAGCCCCAATGCATCCCGTAGGCTGGCGCGAACTCCATCCAAAAAGTCATGGGATACCCCGCTCCAGGACTGCTGGCGCGACGACGGTTTGCCTGCTTGCTGTAAATGGTGAAATTCCCCTGCGGTGTAGGCGAGGACGAAGTCCCCACGGAACAAGGCGTCGCCAAGAGCACCCGATTCCCCTCCATCACATAGACCCGCTGCGCACCGGTGCTCAACTTCACCCTGACGGCAGCGGGGTTGGAAGGCTGTTGCACTGGTGGATCGAAGGTGGTGGAATACTTGGAGGAACCCGTATTTACGCTGGTGCAGTTAGTAGAAAACAACGCCGCCGCAGCGAGGGACAAAAGACTAATGGAACGAAGCAAAGAATTTATCATGGGCCGGACATAGCACATCAATGCCGCTCCGCAATCACTTCTCAGGCCCGGTCAACATTTTCTGCCGTTGGCCCCCAAGCCCCAAATTTAGCGCGCCATGATGTCGGTAGCTACGGTTCAAGGCCTACCCACTTGATAGTGCTCGCTGATCTCAGCCGCCGTTAAGGCTCGTTGCAGGATCACCAACTCATCCAATCGTCCGACGAAATTCCGGGTATCCCATTCCTTGGGCTGCTTCACCATCCATTGATTCTCTGGCTGATCCCGCCGGGCGCCCCAGTTGCCGAATTCCATGGCGGTTAACTTTACTGGAGGGAGACGAGTGAACTGACCGGTGCCCACCATTTCCCCATCACGATAGTGACAGACCATACCAGTGCTGGCATCGTAAGTGGTGGCCAGAGAGATCCATCGCCCGAAGTCCATGTCGGAAATGGCGGAGGCACTGACGGGAATCTCCCACGAATGGTGCTGATAACCTTTGGAGGCCTTGTTGACCGAGGCCAGGCGCAATTCACCGCCACGTTCCAGGGTCCAGTGGAAAGCCCCGGCATCATAACGGGAGGGCATGAGTAGAGAGTTGTAGGCGTTAGGAAGACTATCCACGCGCACGCTGGCCATGCAAGTGAGCGCGGCATACTCCCCGGGCACACTGAACCGCAGACGATCTCCCTGACTGCGAAATTCCAAGCCATGCTTCCCTGGCCATCGCCCAGCTGTCCACCCCACTCCTACCAGGGCCCCTTGAGACTGTGGATTCGGATTTGCGATCTGGTTCTTGACGCTGCGACTCCATGGCGCTTCATCCTCACAAGTGAATACGACAAGCGCACCCGGATCCTGCGCCAGCCGAGCCATGGCCAAGCCCCAGGCTTTCCGCCGCTCCCCGGCTTCAATCGCTTCCCGCTGAGCGAGATCGCGTTGCCCTGGGAAGAACTCTGGACGGCTGGGAATATCGCGGAAATTTCCATCTTCCAAACGTTTCGCCTGACGTTCCTGCAGGCGCTGGGGAGTTTGGTTGGGGCCTTCTTTGGCCAGGGTGACCTCGCCAGTGAATACGTGCACTTCCGGGCCGCCAGTAGTTGGAACGTCCAGTCCAAAGGCGGTTCCGAGATCCACTACTTCCATCCCAGGCGCCCTCAGCGAGAATCCGTGGGCCGCCTCCGGCACCTCCGCGCTGGCTTTGCCGGATTTGAGAAATGCGGCATTTTCTCCATCGATGCGCATTTCCGCAGGACCTGTTAGGATCACCTGCGCTCCACGGAGAAATTCGACCTGGACACTGCCGGATTGCAGTCGCAACCAGCCCGCAGGCAGGAGTTCGCCCGTTCCATAGTCCGCTCCGTTCGCCCACACGGCATCCAGTCCCCGTTTCAGCACGGCCATGGCCGGGACGGTGGGACGGGGCAGTGAAGGCGGACCGTCGGCACTGAATTGTGCGGGCTCAAGCTCAGAAACCTCAGCCGGTCGTTTCCCGGGTGCCTTATACTTCCAAATGCCTCCAGCAGTCAGGGCGAACAAAGCCACGGCAGCGGCTGCCGCCCCCACCCCCACCTTAAGCCACCATCTGCGTTGCAATTGTGTCTCCACGCGGGGGATGAAATTGACATCCGTCACCACCCGCAAACGTTCCTGCTCCAAAACCAGGGAAACTTCTTCGGCGGTGGCGCGACCGTCTGGATCCGCTTCCAAGGCTTGCAGCAAGCGGTGCGTGCTTAGTTGTTGCGTCAGTTGCAGCAGGGCGGATTGATCCTCGCGCACGACCTGAGTCAGCGCGCTCGCATCATGCTCGCTAAGTCGCCCTTCGACGGCCAGGGCGATCAGCTCATCGGTAGATTTGAAATTCATGGGGTGGGGAAGGCTTTAGACTCGATGCAGGTGGCAAGCAACTGCCGCAGGCGATGTAGTTGCATGGAAATGGCGGATGTTTTGCGGCTGAGACGTTTCGCCAGTTCTTCCACCGACGTCCCGTCCGCGTAGCGGCTGTGGAGCAGTTGTCGTGCTGGTGGATCGAGTTTTTCCAGACAATCTCGCAACGCAGCCATGCGCTCAGATTCATCCTGTTGATTGAAATCATGCTCCAATTGAGTGTCGATGAGCGCCTGGAGTTCCTCATTGGCCCCGATGGGAATGGCGCGGAATTTCCTGAGATAATTCGCCAGCAAATGTTTCGCCACCCCGCGCAGCCAAGCACCCAGCGGGCGTTCCGGATCCAGTTCCGGGAGCTTTTTAAATGCCAGAATCAAGGTATCCTGAGCCAAATCCTCCGCCTCCATAGCGTTATTCATGCGCACCGCCAGAAACGCCCGCACCCGGCCATGGTGAATCTCCACCAGAGTCTTGAACGCAGCCATATCCCCGTGCTGCGCGGCACGGATCAATTGGGGTTCATTTGGTGGTTCGGGGGGCTTCATAGTGGCTTTGTGTTGGTAATAATTTATTGTTGCTGGCGCGAAATATAGCACACAAGACTTTACGCGAGAGCGGAGCAAGCGCTGAAATATCGGATGTTTTTCACTGCTGAGCCCTCACGAATCATGCTGATGTCACTTTTGCGCGAGAAGGTCAGATCTCTTGCAACATGGGTTACTTGGAAGGCGAGACGGTGTCTGTGACCGTCCATTTCTTGAAATCATACACCCGAGTGCGCTCGCCAGATTGCAACGTTAGGGCTCCACCGTTGGGATGATGAGTGCCATTCGTTTCCAACAGTGGGAAGAGATCGTAACGCACGGGTTTGCCATCGACCGTGCATTCGTCCTTCACCATGGGTTCCGCAGGCTTCCAGCGCAGACTTAGGGTGTGTCCACGCAGGTTGGTAAAGGTTAGTTTCGGGGGCGAGGCGTCCATCACGGCGGTGAATTTCGTTTTGCTCACCAACGCCTCGCCAAACTTCGCCAACTCCGCATCTACGCCACCTCCAGCGAATGCCGCCAGCGGACTCGTTTCCAGAATCCAGCCACCGCGCGGTGCGTCGCATCGCAGCAGATCCAGCTTCTCGCGTGCATCCGGTTTGTCCCACTTCGCAGGGCCGGTGAAACGAAAAGCAAAGAGCATACTCCCGCCATGGCACAACACCCAACCGTCGCGCTCGACTCGTTTAACAATCGCTCCGGTGGTGGTAAACGGAGCCCGCGTAGTCCAGAAACTGTAGTCCGCAGGCACATCATGCACTCCGATAAGCGTGCGCTCATGCTGCAGGGTCTGGCAGTAGGGATTTTCTCCGTAAGCGAATGCATTGCGGATTTGTTCGCTTGGTCGACGTCGATTTTCCTGAATGATCGTGAACGTGCTGGCGGGTTGCGGACTTTGCCACTTGAGCATTGTGCGGCGGCATTCCTTGAACAGCGAGGAATCGAACGGACTGCCATCGTCGCGCTGGCTGGCCAAGCCATAGCCGGTGGTGAACCATGCCATCTTCCGAACGACCTGTTTGTGGCTGGGCCAAATGTGATTTGCCAAGACTGTGCGCGTATCCGGCAGCGCGGTCTGCCAGGCGCTCAGGAAATCCGGCGCCAGCACCCGTCCCTAGTGCGCCAGCCAATACGCTTGAGGCGCGGAGTTGATGTTGAATGGCTGATCACTGCCATACAGCAGCCAAGCCATGCTGTTGGTGGGGGCCGCCGAATGCGGACTCAGATTCAGGGACCCCCAATATTTCCCCCGCCCCGCCGTGCTGATGTGATAACCGTGATGCCAGTGAGCGCCCGTATGGATGAGCATGAAATCAAGCGTCATGGCCGCAGCCTTGCTCATGGCCGCATCCCGGCTGAACTCCGCAATCATTCGCGTGGGCGCGAAGTCCGTGCCGTAGTAAACGGGTGCATCGTATTCGCTGGCATTGCGATCCGTCGTCTCCCGCCAAATGCGCCAAAGCCATTCCGCGCAATTCTTCTGAATCTTCGCAGCATTGTTCCCACCAGCATCCACCAGGTCCGGCCACTCTTGGGCCGCCAGCCAACCCGCCCCGTCACGCATCAGTTCATAATTCAACGACACCCCGATCGGCTTGGAATACGTCCAACTGGCCGCCAACCGCTTTACCTTTGCGGTTAGGGGAGGTGGAAATTTTTCCTTATGCACCAGGTAAGCGTGCATCACCGCATGCAGATTGAAGGGATCCGGCTTCGCCTTCAACGTGGCATCCAGCATCTTGTCCAGTGCCAGCAGCGTGCCCGGCAAGTCCGCTCCCGACTCCAATCGCGCTGCCAGGAAAGGCATGCCATCCTTGGGAAACGTGGGACTGCGGGGGACAGTGGTCGCAAAGTATTTAACGCATGCCTGCGCCCGCTCCGCATAAGTTTTACCAGTCAACCGTGGATTGGAGCCAGCCACACTCGCCTGCTCTTCCGCCGCAGCGCCAGATATAAACAACAACGCCATCGTCGGCATCAGCAGTTGTCTTGCGAAACCTCGCCCCGACCAGATCAGGCTTCCGTCGGGCTGCGGGGAATTATTTAAACTCATGGAGGTGATCATCTTTTCGTGCTTCAGAAGGTTGTAGTTTTCGTGTGGGGACCAGGACGGTGCAAGGAATCATTGTCTCCACACCTCTCTCGCAGCACATATCTTCCGCCCCTTACCCCTTAGTGGCCGACTTCTGGAGGCCTGCGACATGTAACGAACACTCTTCCTCACGAATCGCAGTTTTGCGCGATGCGAAGCAGAGTAGGCGCTTCCTGCTAGTCTTCATTTGGAAACTTTAAGTCGCAGGAAACGCCGACCGCCTGACGCTGCGGCAACGCTTGCTTTAACGTTCTGCACGGTGCCGTTGTCGCTTAGAATTTGCTCTGTCACACCGGCATTGCTCCAAGAACCAGCCACCAGCGTGTCGCTCCATTCCATACCAAACGTCACGCCATCAAGCATCGCAGCGTTGCTCCGGGAGTAAGTAAACTCCAGCCCGGCACCGTTCTTAACAACGCTCGTGCCGACGGCGGTTGGCGCATTGGGATTCTGCCCAGTAGCAAATTCCAACAGGTTGCTCTCGCCATCCTTGTTGGCATCAAACAGATCGGCAGCATTGCCAGTGTTTGCTGAAGTCCCGAAATACTGGAGCCGCCATTGCTCAATCGGTGTTATGGGAGTTTGCATAGTCACAGTCAAATCGTTGCCATCTCCGCCGGTATAACTGATGAGCCAGGAATAGCCACTGGCACCAAAGATACTTCCCTGCGGTTTGCCAGCAAATGTTCCGCTTATGGCTCCAGCGCTGGTTTTGTTGAGGATGGTGAATGTGGTTCCTACGGCAAGGCCGGGCGCTGCGATGATGTCGAGATTGCCAGCAAGCGTCACGCTGCCCCCAACGGTGAGTTGGTCATACTGCGTGCCGACGGTCGGGCCGTTGAGTCGCACTTCAAAACGTCCGCCAGTGGTGATGGCGACGTTTCCCGTCGTGACTGGCGTGCCGATAGCGGCTACGGTTCCACCGTTTGCCGTGAGAGCACTCGTTAGGCTGCCGCTCAGGGCGAGCTTCCCGGCCACGATGGTTGTCGCGCCAGTGTAAGTGTTCGCTGCTGATAGGACCAGTGTTCCCGCACCCGATTTCGTGAGACCGCCGTCGCCTGCGCCACCAGTAAGCAGTGGTTGCGCGATGGCAATGTTGAAACCGTTGGTGTCTATGAGCGCACCGCCGGTTTTCACCTGCGTTGTGGTCAGGCCCTGCATGAAGCTCGCGGTGGCAGTTGTAGGCTTCAGCGTGCCGCCGTTAAAATTGAATGTGCCGAACGTGTCGGTGCCTGCGTCCTGCGTGATTTGGTTCACGCTGAGCACACCGCCATTGAGGTTGTATTCACCGCGGCGGGGGGCGGTATTCGTTGCCGTTGTGCGAGCCATGTTTAGTCCACCAGCTACGGTCACAGTGCCGCCATTTTGAATAAAACGTCCTGCGGCATTCCGTCCGGCGGAGGGCGTGCCGGTAAGACGCAGGCCGCTGCCGACCGTGAAATTTCCAGTGCCGCTGACCGTTACCGTGCTCCAAACATTGTCGCCTGCCACTTGGTTGGAAATCGTGGCGGTCCCGCTGATGGAAAGGAGTCCACTAGTGAGGTTGAGATCCCCTGCCCCGAGGCCAGTAAAGGCGCTGTTCATAGTGAGTGATGCTGCTTGCACGGTCCCTGCGCTTTGATTGTAAACGCAGTTGGCCGCTCCGTCGTTGCCGTTTCCGACGATGATCGCGCCAAAGCGGCTGGTGGCGCTGCTGTCGTGATTGAAGATGCCGACGGCCGATCCTCCAAGAGTCAGGCTGGCTCCGGTGGCGGGGGCGATGGAGCCGCTGCCGGTGATTGTTAGCGTGGCACCCCTCACGCCCACGGCACCACTGCTAGTGCCCGCGCCACTAACGCGGAGGGTTCCGGCTGTAATGGTGAGCGCTCCTGTCAGATTGTGGCTTCCGGAAATTTCGAGCGTGCCAGTCGAGTTCTTGGTGAATGAACCCACACCACCAAGGCCGCCACTGAAGCGCGTTTCCGCCGTAGGCGAGCCCTGGAGGATGGTGGGCGCAGTGAGATCGAGCGAGGTAGCAAGGTCGTAAAGGATGCCGCCATTGCCAAGGTCAATTGTGCCGCCGGTGGCGAAACTGATTGTGCCGTCGGTGAGGGTGGTCGTGCCTGGGCCAGTGCCGTTCAGGGCGAGGCGCTGGAGCGTGAACGAACCTCCAAGATCCTTCTGCGACGTGGTATTTCCACCGGGCGTGAGGCTGGTAAGGAATTCTAGTTTCGTCAGGGCGTTCGAGCCAGGAACCACTGCGGGCACCCAGTTTGCGGGATCGCTCCAAACACCGCTAACCGTTTGCGTCCAGACGTAGAACGGGACGGAAGCGTTGGACTTCGGATCGGTGCCCGCAAGGAACTCGGCTGCGTTGGTCGCGCCATCGCCATCGGGATCAGCGTTGGGCCCGATGATGTTAGTATCAGTAACGCCGGGCCAGTTGGTGGCCTGCCAGGTGTCGAAGCCCGCAGGAAGTGCAGCCACCGTGACCGCCAGATCGCGCCATGCCTGACCGAGGGCGTTGGTGGCCGTGAGCCGCAGCAGGTAATCACCCGGCTGGCAGAAAACCACGGGAGTAGCCGGGTTGGCCGCATTGGAAAATGAAGCAGTGCCTGGGCCGGACACCATCGACCACACGCTTGAGGTGGAATTGGAAACCGTGCCTGCGAGATTGGCAACGAAACCCGCTGCAGCGGCAGATGGTGCCGTGCCCGGATCAATTACAGCTGTGGCTTGCGAGAAGTTGTCATCCGCCGGTGGCCCCACTTCCACTATCAGATCAGCACTGCGGCTGACGGCGGCGTTGGCGGCGGTGCAGCGCAGGACGTAGCGCCCAACATCAGAAATGCTGACGGTGGTATCGGCGGACGATGGATTTCCGAAGGTAACGATTCCATCGCCAGTTTCCTCGGTCGCCACGGTGGACCAAGCGTAGGTGATCGGACCCGCGCCAGCGGCACTGGCAGTGATGCGCAGAGTGGACTCTTGATTCGGCAGCACCACAGGATTTGCCAGCGGCTGGAGGAAGGTGACGAGCGGTTCGTCAATGACTGGGAAGCCAGGAAGGGGCGTCCAGACAAGGTTTACGCCGGTGGCGGTATGTTGGAGCGAGAAGGAACCGTAGGTGGCTACTGGGTTGCCGGCGGCATCCGCCGAAACAGTTCCAAGCTGGAAGGCACCGCTGAGTGACGAGCCGACAGCGACGGGCCAAGCGCGGCTATTGCGCCAGAAGCTGAGCCGAAAATTCACCGTGCTGCCAGGGCGGTTGGACACGACATCGACTTTCGAGCCACTGGTCACACTGATGGCTCCGGTGGCGATGGCTTGATCTGCGGCAAGCGAGTTGGAGCCCAATTCCCAATGCAACTTCGAGGCCGCACCAAATGACAGCGTGCTGCCGAAATTCATGGTGCCCACACCATCGCCCGGGGCAAGTGTGCCTGTGATGGTGGTGGCGGCGGTGAGAGAACCTCGACCCGCCAGAGTCGCACCGCTGGCTACACTAACCGCTCCTGATGCATGGCTGCCGTTGATAACAAGTTTCCCTGCGCTGACGACAGTGGCTGAGCTGATGGAGTTGTTGCCGTTGAGCGTCCAAGTGCCCGCGTCATTTTTGGAAAAGCCTGCGATGGTATTCGCCCCAGCTCCATCAATAAAATTACCATTGATAATGCCATTGCCCGCACCGCGCAGGTCGAGCCCGCGGCCAGTATAGTTCGTGGTGACGTTGCCGTGGATGGTGAGCGAGCCAGCCGCCACGGTGAGCCGTGTGCTTCCCGCGCCCGCAGTGATCGTGAGATTGCCGAGGATCTCGTTGTCGCCCGCTTCGTTGAGGATGGCTCCGTTGGGATTGCTAGTAGAAAACGAGAACTCCGGGGGAAAGATGACGGGTGCAGAGGCCCCGCTGATCCGCAGGACTGCGGAAGCGCTGGCCGCGCTGATATTCTTGGTGCCACTGCCGAGTTGGCGCGCATCAGTGACCCGCAGCGAGCCATTGTCCACACGGACTTCTCCAGTGAAATCATTGTCGCCACCAAGGCTGACCACATCAGACGATGTAGCACCGTTTACAATGACCCGTCCTGCTCCGGTAATGTCGTTGGAAACAAGCACTGAGCCCGTGCGGTCGAAACGCAAGGTAGCTCCGCTGGCGATGCTGACCGGTCCGTTGCCGAGCGTTCCGGTGGCTCCGTCATTGCCAATCTGTAACGTGCCAGCGCTGATCACAGTAGAGCCGGCATAGCCGTTGTTTCCAGCAAGAATGAGCGTGCTAAAAGTGCCAGTGCGAATGATACCGCCGCTGCCGGAAATGGCTCCATTGAAAACGAAGGTGCCGCTGTTAGAGGCGTTGAAAGTTACGTCATCATCAAGCGTAATGTCGTTGGCGATGTTGTAACGATAGCCAGTGGTGGTGCCGCTAAGCGTGATGGCAGGTGATAGAGCTCCATTGGGCACGAGGCGCAACGCATTGCCGTCCACGTTCACGATTGTCGTGGCCGTGCCCGTGCCGCCGAAAGTTAGTTTGTTAGCACTCGTGGTGCCCGCAAGGTTGTTCGTGGCGTTGATGGTGCCTGCGGCGAGGGTTTGTCCATTGAAGAACTGGATGTCCGCGCCCGGTCCGCTGACAGGGGCGGTGGAGCCCTGCCAATTCGCGCCAGTGCTCCAGTTTCCGGAAACCGCACTGATCCAGTTGGTAACCACTGGCGTTGCGGAAAACGTGATCGTGCCGATATCGCTCGTGGCTCCATCGGCATCGGTGGCGGTGAATGCGAATGATTGCAGGCCGGTGAATCCGAGCGTGGGCGTGAAGCGAGCCGTAATGCCATCAGGCAGCAGGGAAACGGTGCCGCCGACCGGAGCGCTCACGGCGTAGGTCATCTGGGTGGACGGTGTCCAGTCATCAGTGACACGCACAGGCAGGGCGACATCGACGGGCGCGCCTCCTGCCGTGTTGGCGCTGCCGTTGGAGACAGTGGGCGCTTCGTTTTGTGCGACGAGATTCCATGACGCGAGCGGGGAAATGACAGGCGTAGTGACGGGCGGATCTTCCCCCGGTGCGAGCGGCACAAACCAGATGGCAAGCGTGGTGCTAGTAACGCCCGTTAGATTGATCGCCAGCTTACTGAAGAGCGTGTTAGCATTTGCCTCCGGCGGGTTAGGCGAAGTCGGCAGTGGCCGTGCCGCGCGCACGCTCCAGGCCCCGCCGCCGCTCACGATCTTTCCCCACAGCCGTTCGGTGCCGCTTTGCAGCGTCACGCTAGTGGTATCGGGGCTGATGGTCACACTCACCTGATCATTGCGATAGTGCGCGAACCACCATGCGGTCCCCGCACTCGGCAGAACGATCTCATCCTGCACCAGCACATCGCGACGCTTGTTC
>JANOAV010000193.1:0-36186 GCA_031411295.1 Verrucomicrobiales bacterium
CGCCTCGTGCGCGACCACGAGCGCAAACCCAGTCACCACGAAGCCTTTGTCTATCTCGCCATGATCGGCTTCGCCGTCAGACGCCTCACTAAGTAATCCCATTATGGCTGTTAAGTTTATTTGCCGGACAGGTTCTTAGCGGCTGGGGCTTGCCTATGCCAGTGAGCGGATTCCGCAGTGCATCTCGGATGAGTTCGTTCACCCGCTGGAGTATCTTGCGGTCATTTTCCTGCCAATAGAGGTAGTCTTTCCAGCCGTTGGGTAACCATGTCAGTCGCATAGCTCACCAGTTTGTATTTTGCCCGCTGAGTAATCAGCCAGACTCTGCTGGATTTGCAAGGCGTTCGCCCTCGTGGCATGGAGATGTAGAGTCGTCTCCATCGCCTCATACTCCTCAATCGCCAGCAACACCACCTTCCCTGCCCCGTTGCGGGTGATGGTGATCGGTTCTCGGTCCCGGGAAGCAGTCTCCATCAGTCCTGCTAGCTGGTTTCGGGCGTCAGTGTAGTTGATCGTTTGCATGAGGGACTTATCGGGCATGGACAGAATTCTGTCAAGTCAAGACTTGTGATCCTATCATGGCCTCAGTGGCAAGCTCAGTCACGCGGGGTTGAGGTTGGCGAAGCGGGAAGCGCATCGGCAAAACAAAGTGGCTGGCGGTTTATCGTAAGAATGTGATGACGTTAGCTTCATGTAATTTCGCTGGGTCTTCCACAATCCGGGCTCGGATCGGATTCAAATCTATGTAGGCAGCCATGGTGGCCAGGGCTTCCCCAGCCCCTTCCACCAACACGCTGCGGAATCGCTCCTCCCACACGGTCCCCGCCGCCCCCCGTTTGTTACCCAACGGGAGCGGATTTAGAATAATTTAAATCCGCGTGCAGAGGAGCAGCCGATGTTCGTGAGGATATTCAGAGGGGAGAGGAGCTATGGTCGCCCCACTACTAACGCTTCTTCCGGAGGAAGGTCGGCACGTCCAAATCCATGCCTTCTTCGATGGTCGGATCAATCTTCTCGAAACGACCACGATTGGCTCCGCGTAGGCGCTCATCGAACGTTTGTTGCTCTGCACTCATGGCTGCCGGAGCTTGGGTGGCTGCGGCGGGACGCACGGGGGCGGCGGCTGCTGGGCGCACGGGTGCGAACGGACTAGCAGGATTCGGGGCCGGGCGATGCGCGGGCGCAGCAGGTTGTTGGGTTGCTGCCGGAGCTGGCTTGGGCCTCACGGGCGCTTCGCCAGATGGTTTGCTGAGAACATCACGAATCGCAAATTTCTTGGCAGGAGGCGGCGTGTAGGCGGGCTCGTCTTCCTCCTCCTCCTCTTCCTCTTCCATTACAGGAGCTGGGGCTGGGGCGGCCGGTGCGGGCATGAGGGTAGGCCGCTTAGCAACCGGTGCTGGCGGGGCGACGACGACAGGCGTTTCGTCTTCCTCCTCCTCTTCATACTCTGGCTCGTCCTCTTCTTCCTCGGCAATCACGGGGGCCGGAGCCGGGGCGGCGGCCGGCTTGACCACTGGGGCCGGACGCGGGGTCGGCTTGAGTTCCTCGACGATTTCCTCTTCGGTTTCCTCCTCAATTTCAATCAGTGCGACGGACTGCACTGCTGCTGGAGCGACGGCTTGCGGGGCGGCTGGAGCGATCACTGGCGCGGGAGCCGCAACAGCGGCCACGGGGGCTGGCGCAATCTCCATGGGAGGAGCCACTGGGGTTACGACGGGACGTTCGAGTTGCCTGGGCGAGGAATCTGCCACGGTGCGGGCGGGCTGCACCGTCACCCCACCTTCGCGCGCCAAGGAAGTTAGCACAGTTACGGTTAGGCTTTCTCCCAAGGCTGGATCTACCGCAGCCCCGAAGAGCAGATGCGCGTCGGCTCCGACGTGCTTTTGCAGTTCGCCCATGAGCGTTTGGATTTCGAAGAGGGACATGTTGGGACCACCGCAGACGTGCACCAGCACGTTGGAGGCCTTGGCCAGGAGTTGGCCACGATCGAGCAGTGGGCTCTTGAGGGAGGAGGCCAGCGCCTCCAGCGCACGGTTTTCGCCTTTGGCGGAGCCGAAGCCGAAGAGACAGCGGCTATCGGTATTGCGCAGCGCAGTGATTAGATCATCCATGCCGATGCGGATCAAGCCGCGCTGGGTCACGAGGCTGGTCACGGCACGGACGCTCTGGCCGATGACGCGGTCGGCCAATTGGAATGCTTCCTGAATGCCCTTCTTGGGCACCACGAGTTCGCCCATGCGATCATTTTCAAATGTCACCAGCGCATTGGCTTGGTGGCGTAGATCATCCAAGGCCAGGTTCGCCTGCTTCTGACGGCGTTTCCCTTCAAAGCTAAATGGCAGCGTAGCAAAGACCACGACAAACGCTCCAGATTCCCGAGCCAAGCGTGCCACATAGGGCGCGGCTCCAGAGCCTGTGCCCCCGCCCAGACCAGTGCAGATGAAGATCATGGACTTGCCTTCGAACAGATCACGAATTTCTACTTCGGATGCTTGAGCGGCTTCCAAGCCCAACTCAGGATCTCCCCCGGCTCCGAGGCCCTGGGTCAATTTTGGTCCCAACTGCACTTTGCGGGCAGCCATGGAATTGTTGAGCACACGCACGTCGGAGGCCATGCAGATTAACTCTGCGGCCGGCATGCCTTCCAATGCGATGCGGTCCAGCACATTGGAACCAGAGCCGCCGATGCCAACGACCGTAACGGCAAAATTTGCCGCAGGCGTGGCCGCAGCGCTTCCTTCTAAGGTGAATTCAATCATGGGAGTGGGTTGTTTGAGTTGATGATCAGGTTGGGAAAAGGGAGGCTTAACTGAAGAGGCCGGAGAAGAGTCGGCTGGCACCAAAGAGACTGCCGAATTTGTTTTTGATGCGGCTGAACGTGCTCATGTTAGCGCGTTCAGCCTCCAACTTTTGGGCATAACGAATGAGGCCCACCGGAGTGGCGAATTGAGGACTCTCGAAATTTGCGGTCAACCCGCTCATCGGCATGAAGCTGCTGCGGCGGACGGGCACGCCGAAGACGCTTTCTGCCAGTTCGTCGATGCCGTCCAGCAGGCTGGTGCCACCGCAGAGATAAATGCCGCCAGCGCAGCGGTCTAACGCTCCGCCAGTGGAAATGCGCTTTTTCACCAACTCGAAGGTTTCCTCGAGTCGGCTGCGGATGACGCCATTGAGCAGGCCCTGATCCACAGACTTGGCATTGAAGGTCGCATCGCCTTCCAATTGTATCCATGCTTCCTCGTCTTCAGGCAGCAAAGTGCAACTTCCGTGCTCGATTTTAAGACGCTCTGCGCGACTTTGCGGCACCTTGAGCACGATCGAAATGTCATTGGCAATGTGATCGCCACCGACTCCGATGGAACCACTGTGCAGCACCGCTCCATCCTCATAGAGCACGTAATCGGTGGTGCCTCCACCGATGTCCAGCAGCAGGGCTCCTTGTTCCTTCGTTTCCCGATTGAGCATCACCATCCCCGCCGCAATGGGGCCGAAGACCACGTCTTCGACTTCCAACGGAAACTCCCGCAGGCAGCGGATGGTGTTTTGCACCCGATTACGAATGCCGTAAATGATATGATAGTCGGCTTCCAATTTCTTACCGAGCATGCCCACCGGATTGAGCACTTTCTCCTGACCATCCACGAAGTAATGGCGGATGATGCGGTGGATGAAAATGTGGTCCTGCGGAATGGCCACATCGCTGGCTAGTTCCTTTACTTCATCGATGTCCTCTTCGGTGATCTCGCTTTGGTCATCCGGGATGCGCAGCGTGCCACGGCTGTTGCGGCTCTCGATATGCGGCCCCGTAATGGCCAGGTAAACTTTCTTGATCATGACATCACTGCGATCTTCGGCCCGCACGAGCGCATCCTGCAAACAGGTCTGGGCAGTTTCGAAGTCGATGATCTCTCCCTTGCGCACTCCGCGCGATGGGGCTTGACCCACGCCGAGAATTTTGATCGAACCGTCCGGGCGCACGTCACCCACGACGACACAGATCTTGTGCGTGCCAATTTCCAGACCCACATGGATGTTTTGTTTCGACATAAGCGTGATTGAATTTGAAAGCGTTATTGTTTACCGAAGGGCTGCACCTTGAGTTGGACTAAGGACCGCCAGCTGCGGTGGGCAGTGCGACATGGAGCCACCACGACGTGAAGATACAGCCCGTCTCGCAACGGATCGGTCCATGACCATCGTAGTTTTATCGCAGTTTGGCATTGCCTTTAATGTTTCAGAACGGTCAGTGTATCCTAGAATTTAAGCGAGGTAAACTAGTTTTCACTGGTTCTGGAAATTATTTTTTAGGAAGAATCCCCTAGTTTCCCTCTCCCAATTGAAGGGATGCCGCACACGCGTAGGCTAATCATTCAAGTAGTCTGTCACGTTCCAACCTCATTCCGGTAATAGAATGAGGAAGAGATGATTCATGAGAAGCATCTTATTTAGGAATCTCTGATTTAATAAACCATGAAACGCACTGCCACCGGACTCCTTTTTTCCATCCTAGCCTACTTCAGTCTGGAGGGCCCCTCAACCGCATGGGCCGCACCAGTAAATGACAATTTCGCCAGCGCCTCCACGCTGGTGACCGGCACCGCCGTTGTTAGCACCAATGTGGCGGCCACGATGCAGGCGGGGGAAGTCATCCCGGCTGGTTATGACTTAAACAGCTACGCCAGCACCGTGTGGTGGAACTGGACCGCCCCATTTAGTGGGGTGTTCAACGTAAACACGATTGGGAGCGACTTCGATACGGTGCTGGCGGTCTGGACGGGAAGTGCGGTCAATGCGCTCACAGAAGTGGTGGTAGACGATGACTCTGGGGGCAGCTTCACCAGCGCGCTGAGTTTTACGGCGGCGGCTGGGACGGTGTATCGCATTGCGGTGGCCGGCCTTGGACCGGGCGTTAACGGCAATGTGAATCTGGTGCTGAGCGCTCCGGCACCGCCCCCTCCAAATGATAATTTTGCCAATGCGATTTTGATTTCTGGAGCGCTGCCAAGACCCATCGCCATTACGGGATTTGACGCGGCCACCACCGAGGCTGGAGAGCCACCATTCAGGCAAGGGACCCCGGTCAAGACCATGTGGTGGAAGTGGATTCCCACCAGCGTTACGCCCGTGATCCTGAGTGCGGGAGCAGGCAATGAAGCTGACGAAGTGGGGGTGTTCACCGGGGGCACCGTGGGTTCACTAGCAAGCGTTCCGGCGGCAGCGGCCTCGCAGAGCAGCTTCGCATTTACGCCCGTTGCTGGCGCCACCTATTTCATTAGGGTTAGCCTGTATCCCTTTTCTGGCGCGCGTTCCACAAGTGCTTTTTTGATGCGGGCGTGGAATCCTCCT
Organism: Verrucomicrobiales bacterium; assembly: GCA_031411295.1. Taxonomy (GTDB): domain Bacteria; phylum Verrucomicrobiota; class Verrucomicrobiia; order Verrucomicrobiales; family V1-33; genus JAGNEJ01. Next base: position 5,347 of record JANOAV010000193.1, read on the forward strand.
GTAAATAACAATTGGGCTAATGCGACCGTTATTGCTGGAGCACTGCCGCAAACGGTGGTTGGCACAGAGGTGGACGGCACCTTGGAGTTTGGTGAGCCGGGGATCGATACTAGCGCAACTTCCACATGGTATAAATGGACGGCCACGATCTCCGGTCCGGTCCAGGTGGTTACAGACGCGTATCATAACGACCCCGCGCAGGTGGATTCCAAGGTGGCTTGGGTGGACGTCCTCACTGGTAGCAGTCTGGCCACGCTCACCTCCATCACTCCGAGTTTCAGTTATTATGAGTTCGCAGCATTCAACGCGACGGTGGGCACCGTCTATTACATCCGCATCTCGCAGTCTAATTATGAAGTTCCCTCACCGTCCGTCAGCATCACCCTGCAAACTGGCCCAACGCCGCCAGCGAACGATGCGTTTGCCAGTGCCGCAGTCATGACGGGAGTTCCGTCGGCGGTGCAAACGGGCACGATTGCCAGCGCGGCTACCGAGGTCAACGAGCCCCCGGTTACCAGCGGTGGTTCCGTATGGTATGTGTGGACCGCCGCAACTACCGGGAAGGTGGGACTGGCTCTGACCGAGGAATCCGGCACCGTTCAACTCCAAGCCTTTACCGGCAGCACGGTGGGAGCGCTGACGCAGGTGGGCAGCAGCAATCTGAGTCAATTCAGTGCCACGGCGGGTGTGACCTATCGTTTTCAAGTCAGTGGATCACAGACGAGCATTGATGGCGGGGGCTTTACTTTCCAAACGGTGCCGGTGCCAGCCAATGATAATTATGCGAGTGCCAGCGTCATTGCCGCCGCCGTGCCAACCTATACCACCGGAACTACCGCAGGCGCCAGCGCAGAAACTGCGGGCGCTGCGGGAGGTGAATATAACCGCACGGTCTGGTATAAATGGACGGCCGGGACGACGCAGAAAGTCACCTTCACCCTAGCATCGTTGGTTGATAGTTATCCTGAACTAGAAGTATTCACAGGAACCGCCTTGGCTACCTTGACCTCGGTAGCTTCTGGTGACAGCGTCTTAGCCCTCTCGGCCGTTAGCGGGACGGCGTATTATCTCCGGGTAAGATCAGCCTACAGCGGGGACACAGGGGCATTCGGGCTGAGTATCGCCCTGCCTCCGGCAAACGACAATTTCGCGAGCGCCACCCTGCTTACTGGTGCCAAAGTGGCGGCCACCGGAAACATGGTGGGGGCCACGACCGAGGTTTCCGAACCCAGCAGCGGCAATCAAACGCTTTGGTGGCGGTGGACTGCGCCCAGCGCGGCTCATGTGACCATCCGGGCCACACTGCAAGATGGCAGCACGCCACGAATTAATGTCTGGGAGGGCACCGCCTTGACCAGTTTAACAGGCCTGCTCGGCAGCCATGGGCAGGTGGCGCTGGATCCCGTGGCCGGCACGGTGTATCGCATTCAGGTGGGCTCGTATAGCATTGCCTCACTGGGAACCGTTTCCCTGGGCATCTTCCCAATCCCAGCCAACGATAATTTCAGCACCGCGACTACGATCACGGGGACGCCCCCGATTACAGTGACCGGTTGGAATGTGGGTGCCAGTGCGGAAGTAGGCGAGCCGAAACGCGGTCAGAGCTATATGCGGGGGTCTTTCAACTCCGTCTGGTGGACCTGGACTGCGCCCAATACAAACCTCGTGGCAATCGATACCCTGGGCAGTAATTTCGATACCACCCTGCATGTCTATCAAGGCACTGCACTAAACGCCCTGACATTGATCCGAGCGTCGGATGAGGCCGCGGCGGATCATACCAGCCGCGTCGCCTTCGTGCCCGTGTCAGGTGCCACCTATCGGATTCGCGTCGGTGGAACGGGAGTTAGTCGCTTGGGAGATGTGACGCTCCACCTGCAACAATATGTTGCCCCCACCACCGCGGCAGGCCGTCTGCTCTATGGCCGCGCGGCTTTGGAAGCGGGCACCGCTGCGGAGCTGGCCAATGCGGACACCCACTTTGCCGCAGCCCTAACCCTGGCGCCCACCAATCAGGAAGCCATCGTGCTGCGCGCCATTACCCGGATCGGCCGACTGCAGCAACAGGCCGGTTTCACCACGCTGCTGAGCCAGTGGGGCTTCACCACCAAACGCGCCAATCTTGTCAGTCCGCGTTATTTGCCCACCCGCACGGCTGCGGGCGTCGCGAATCCTCCAGGCACCGCTAACACATCGCAGGCGCTGACGTTCGCCAACGCTACCCTGCTGCCAGAACTGGCCACCTTCGAGACTTCGCTAGCCACGATCACCAGCACCAGCTACAGCCTGCCCCTGACGGATTCGGAAACCTGCATGCGCTACCTCGCCATCGACCAAGCGGATCTCAAAACGCTGCGGGCCATCGGCTTGCTACTTAAGGCCCTCACGCACTGCGCCAATACCTATAACACGGACCTGACGGTTAAAACCTTGCTCGATCTGAAGGATGGCGATGTGCTGGACGCAGAACGTCTGGTGGATGCGGCGTCCAGCCTGCTGCAACGCCGCGTGGGCGATGAACGCACGTCTGCCAAAACCGCCTTTAAAGCGGCCAACGCGCTCTACCAACCGGCTTTCGCTGCCATGCTGGCACGCACTGCCACCGCCGCCAGCCCCAGTTTCCTCTTCTACATGCCCACCGATGAAGCTACCTACCAAACCGAGCGCACCCAAGATCTAAATGATGCCGCGCTGTCACTCGACGGGCCTGTGACTTGGGACGGCGTTAGCATCAACCTCTCCGCGTTCGTCACCACCGCCACTCCGCTCCGGACCATGCTGCCTAAACTCAAGGGCAACAAGGCCGTCGCCAGCAGCGCGCCCGATGCCACCTTCGGCGGAGCCGTGCCGGCCGGCACTCAGAGCCTCGTGAATCAGTTCCTAAAGAACAATCGCCTGCTGCACGATGTTTCCTCCTTTGCGGCTTGGATGGACAACTACTTGGGCGACCACGACGTGGAGGACCAAGGCGCGACCGCGGATCCTGACGGAGACGGGTTCACCAACTACGCCGAATATGTATTCAGCATGGATCCGAACAAAGCGAATCGCGCCTCCGATTTCGAAGCCACTGGTGCGGTGCCGAATCCAGCCAACGGAAATCAGCTGCATTTAAATTACAGCTTCATCCGTCTGAAATCCGCCTCCCCGGTGACCTACAAAGTCCTCGTGTCCAACGACCTCGACACGTGGGACACCACAGAGGCGCAACTGGAGCAAGTCGGCTCCCCCGTAACCCAGCCCGATGGCGTTTCCGAGCAAGTCACCTATCGCCTCAAACAACCTGCTTCGGTGAATCAGAAGAAGTTCCTGAAGGTGCAGGCAGTTTCCATTCCCTGAAGCGAAAGCGGTATGGCCGAATGGGCAAAGGTGCCTTCAGCAGGCTCAGCCAGTCCTAAAACCGTGTCGAATTTCAAGGTCTGCTATCTCGATCGTGAGTGTCCTGGGCTGAAGCGCAAAACTTCCGTTTCAGTGGGGGGAGCTCCCCGAGCACTTCAGTTGCCACGCACAATGGCGCGGATGTCCGCGGCTTCCCGGGAGATGGGCGGTCGTTTGACGGTGGTTGGTTTGGGCGTAGTGGGGGCTTCGGCAGGTTTGGTGTCGGCGGTCTTGGCCTTGCGAGCGAAGGTGATGGGGACGTTGTGTTCCGCAATCAATTGGACGGTGGCCAGCGAGCGCTCCTTCTCCTTGCTCCATTCATAAATTTTGGCCAGTCGCGTCATTTGCTCTTTCAGATTGTCGATGCCGAAAGTGATGGTGGCACCGTCGGTCATGCTCACGGTCTGCGCATAATCGTTTTGGAGTAAAATTTCGTGCAGACGCAGCGGCACACAGAAGGCTTGGTCGTTGAATTTCTGGATCAAGTCCAAAGCCCGCAGGGCGCGACGATCTGTCAGGGGTTGGCCGATTTCGATGTAGGCCAAGCTGGGGATGTTGATTACGGGCAGGTGGTTGTAGGGATTGATCAGGCTGCGACATTCGAAGACCGTTCCTTTGTCATCCACCAGTCGTCCGTGGATGGTATCACGGGGCACGATGCTCTTGGCGGCACAGGAGATCCAGGCTACGGGCTGGCGTTCGGTGATCCGGATGTCGATGCGGTTGGGGAAGATGCGCTGGACCACTGCGGTCTTGACCTGCGGAAGGAGCGTCAGCGCCTTTTGGAGGCTGGTCAGGTCCACTTTCATGACGTTGAGATCTGCTCTCAGGCCGGTGATGTCTGTAATGATATCCTTGGTTAGTCCCCCGCGTTCGGCCGGCACGTTGGTGTGGAATCCGTAGTCTCCCACCGCATAATTGGGGTTCACGGTAATGGATTCATGCCAGACGGTGGCGGCAAACGAGAGCAGACCAATAACCGCCGCCGTGATGGCGAGACATTTGCCGACCAACCATGCCATGGTCCACCGGCGGCGGAAGATCTGCTTCCGGGACAGCGGCACAGAGCGCACCAAATCGTCCTTCCGCGGATCGCCCGGTTCAGACCGGAAGCGGAAGCGGAAGTTGCCATGGGAGGCTGGACGTTGACGGAGCATGAGAAAGTTAGCGTTTCAGAGCGAGCGAGAGTTCAATGATGCGGGCGCAGAGTTCGGGATAGCCGATGCCCACGGCCTGGGCTGCTTTGGGGAGCAGACTGGTGGAAGTCATCCCCGGGATGGTGTTGACCTCGAGGACGTAGGCATCTTCCGCTGCGTCCAACAGGACGTCCACCCGGCTGTAAACTTCGACGCCCAGGGCCTGGTGTGCTGCCAGCGCGGCAGCTTGCACGCGCTGCGTCGTGGCCGGGGAGAGTTCGGCGGGGCAGGTATAATCAGAGCCGCCCTGGCCGTTGTTCATCCAGGGATACTTGTTAGTAATATCGTAAAATCCGCTGCGAGGTTGGATGTGGACGATGGGCAGGGCTTCATCACCCAGCACCCCCACCGTCAATTCCTTGCCCACAATGAGTTCTTCCACCAACGCTTCATCGCCATACTTGGCACAATCCGTCAGGGCGGTGGCGAGTTGCTCGGCCGTATGCACCAAATGCACGCCCACGCTGGAGCCTTCGCGCGGCGGCTTCACACAGACTGGTAACGGCAGCGTGACGGCTTGCGGACTAGCCGGTAATTTCACGATTTGATACTTCGGCGTGGGCACGCCTGCCTCCACAAAACGAACTTTGCTGGGGAGTTTATCAAACGCCAATTCACTGCTCACCACGCCTGCTCCGGTGTAAGGCACCCCTTTGTTTTCCAGGATGCGCTGCAGTTTGCCGTCTTCGCCAAAGGTGCCGTGAATCACATTGAAGACGACCTCGGTATCGGCAGGGATCTCAAAGTTCGGTCCAGTGACATCGACTTCCGTGACTTCCGCGCCTAACGAGCGCAGCGCTTCACTAACTCCTTTGCCAGAAGCCAGTGAGACCAAACGTTCGGAGCCAGGTCCGCCCATTACCAAGGTGATTTTTTTGCGCTTGAGCATTTTCCAGTTTATCTAAAAGTTCCAGTGAGTTCACCAGAGACAGAAGAAACGTAGCATATCCTTAATATTAAGGCACGTAAACAAGTTTTCCACTGACTCTTGAAATTATTTTCCTGTCTGGGAAACGTTGATTTAGCTTGGAAAATTTCAAATTAAGTCACGAGAGCCGGGAAATTTGCCAGAAACGGGGGCTAATGCGAGTGCTGACGCGCTAGCCTAAAGGGCGCTCGTTACAAATGGACGGTCTGCGATTGATCAGCCGACTGCACCGCAGCCAAGGCCACGCGCAAGCTGAGCAAATTATTGGACGCTGAATTTTCCGGTTCCCGATTATCCTCGATCGCGCAAAGCAACTCGCCCATCGCCCCGCGGAAGCCATCGGCAAACCAGGCTCCCGCTAACTCCGCGCGGGCCGATCCCGCTGCAGTGATGATGTCCACCGCGGTGATCCCGCAGAGATCGCCCACCGCACGCAGCGTGCCCATGCTTCCCACAATGGTGCAGCTCTCCTGCGCGCCATGACGGCTGCAGCCGTTAAAACTCAGCGTGGCAATTCCTTGGGCATAGGTCACCACACTGCTGGCCACGAGCGGCGGCTGAATCGGTTGGCCGGGCGCAGACTTGGTGGCGGCAAAGACGGATTGGGCACTGCCCAGGGGAAAGAAGGAACAGGCCGCGTCGAACCAATGGATTCCGAAATCGCTCAGCACCAAGTGCGGCAATTTTTCAAATGCGGTGCCTGCAGTCCACGTATGATCCCAGTTGAGAGCCATGGTCACGGAACTTACCTCGCCAATCAAACCAGCGCGCACGGCCTGCCGCAGGTAAGAGAAATAAGGTGCCCAGCGCCCGTTCTGATTCACCGCCAACTGCACTCCCGCCGCTTTGGCTAGTGCCACCAAGCGCTCGCCCTCGGCTAGATCCAGCACGAAGGGCTTTTGACTGAGCACATGCTTCCCAGCCGCAATCGCTTGCTCAATTAAAGGTCCGCGCACTGCGGGATGAGTGGCAATGTCCACCACCGCAATCTCCGCCATGGCCAGCAATTCCGCCACGCTGTCGCAAACTTTTGCTTGGGGATAAAACTCCGCCCGCCGCTGCTCCGCTTTTTCCCGCGTGGGATTGTAAAACGCCACCACCTCCCAACCGCTCGCCCGATACGCCTTGAGGTGATGCTCCGTGATCCCCCCGCAGCCAATGAGCCCCAGCTTCGGCCGATACGACCGTGGACACGGCGGTTCATACGGCAGGATCGGAGCCGCTATCATTGCCCCAGCGGTGGATTTCAGATCGTAATTTTCTCCCATGCCTTAGTAGAACAAATTTCGGATGAGAGCGCAAGCGTTCCCCAACATTGCATGAGAACCGGCGGAGGCCTTTGAAGTGGGCGACCTCAGCCGGTCTGGACCGTATCCAGGCCGCGTCAAGCAGCCAACTTCTAACTGGAGAGCCGGATGCGGGAGATCCGCCAGTCCACTTCGGAGAGCGGGACAGCGCAATCCAATGCGCTGTCCCTACCCCTATCAAATTATCCTTTCAAGTCATTCACAAACGCTTCCAGTGCCGCCACACGTTCTTTCAGCGCAGCCAGTTCTTCCTGCCAATCAGGCGGTGGGGGCACGATCGTGGCGCTACTGGGATTAGCGGTTAGGGGAGCATCGGCCGACACGGGGCCGCAGAGTAAATGGGCGACCGTCTTCACTTTCCGCCCCAACCCTGGCGGCAAAATAATGACCAAGGGTCCGGTGGGATAGTCCACCAACGCTTGCACGGCCTCTTCGAGTCGGGTGAGGTCGGGAAAGGAATACATCCGCTCCGAGTTCGTGCGGAGTTCGCCCATGGTTTGTCGGCCCCGGATCAGCAATTCACAGAGGATGGCCCGGCCGGCCGCGCTGAGCTGGTCCAGCACCTCGCCAATGGTGTGATAATATTTCGGCACGCGGGCACCCGCTACGTTTTTCATGACGGCCAGCCGCTTGCGGCGGAGGGAGGTTACGGCGGCATCCACCACCTTGTCGTCCCATTCCACAATGGGGGATCGGTTGGAGCGCTGGTTGCAGGCGGTGACCAGGCTGTTGAGGGTCATGGGATAATAATCCGGAGTGGTGACCTCCTTTTCCAACATGCAACCCAGCACGCGGGCTTCCTCAAAAGTCAGCATCGCCTCCACGGCGGCCGGTTCCGGCGTGAGTGGCAGCGTCTCGGAAATTTCATCGGTGGCGGGGGAGATGTCAGGGAGGTGGTCGGAATCAGTCATGGGGAAACCTTCACCAAAGAGGGCTGGGTTGCAACCGGGAGCTAGCAGGGGCCCCGCAGGCAACGATGGCCAGCTTTAGCCCAGGGTAAGCCGGACCAAGTGGTGCCTCTGGTGCCGCTTGATGCCCACCAGCACTGCGGCCAATGTGCAAGAACTCGCTGCCCCCTGATGCGGAGTGAAGGAAATTTGACATGTGCTGAGGGTGACTAAAGTGATGCTATGGTTTCACCCAATGTGCGCTGGAACCCCCACGGCTGTTTTTCGAACCCCCAGATTTGCTTCATGAGATGTCTCGCGCTCCTTGCCCTCGCTGGCAGTTTACCCCTTGTGGCCGCTGCTGTTGAGGCGGTCCCTCCAGATCATGCGGAACGCATGGCCCGTGGATTGACGCTCTTTCAGCAAGAAATTGCGCCCCTGCTTAGGGAGCAGTGTGTGCAGTGCCACGGCGGAGAAAAGCTCAAAGGGGATTTCGACCTGGTGACGCGTGAAGGCTTGTTGCATGGAGGGAAAGATGGATTGGCGGTGGTGCCGTTTAAGGCAGCGGAGAGTCGTCTGCTGAAGTTGCTACGGCATGAGGAAGAGCCGGAGATGCCGGAAAAGAAGCCCAAGCTCAGCGATGCGGTCATTGCCAAAGTGGCGCAGTGGATTGATCTGGGAGCTCCTTATGAGGCACCGTTGGTGGCCGGTAAAACGCCGCCACGGGACAAATCGAAAGTCACGGAGGAGGATCGGAAATGGTGGTCGTTCCTGCCGCTGGCAAAGTTACCTCCGCCGTCCGGTGCCACGCACCCAGTCGATGCCTTCCTGCTGGCGACGGCCAAGCCGAAGGGACTAACATTTTCCCCGGCAGCGGATGCCCGCACCCTGCTCCGCAGAATATCCTTTGATCTAACCGGCCTGCCGCCTGCGGAATCGGTGGCGGCGGAGTTTTTGCGGGCGGGGCCAAATACGACGCCAGCACCTGATGCAGTAGCGAAACTGATCGATCAATTATTGGCGGAACCCGCCTTCGGGGAGCGCTGGGCGCGGCATTGGTTGGATGTGGCACGCTTTGCGGAGAGCAGTGGCTTCGAGCAGGATTATAATCGTCCGCATGCCTATCATTTTAGGGATTTCGTGATCCAAGCTTTCAACGACGACATGCCATTCGATCAATTCGCGCGCTGGCAGATTGCGGGCGATGAATTTGCCCCCGATGATCCCCAAGCCATGATGGCCACCGGCTTCCTGGGCGCAGGGGTTTTCCCAACGCAAATCACCGCCAATGAAGTGGAGCGGACGCGCTACGATGCGCTGGACGATATGCTGGGAACGACCAGCAGCGCGTTCCTGGGCCTCAGTGTAGCCTGTGCCCGGTGTCACGATCACAAATTCGATCCAATTCCAGCGGCAGATTATTATCGCATGGCGAGCACGTTCACCACCACGGTGCGGGCCAATATTGACTTGGATTTGGATCCGGCAAAATCTCGGCACGCCAAGGCGGATTGGGAAAAGCAACGGAGCGACCTGACCGCCGCGCTGAAGCAAATCGAGGCCGATTTACGCCTGAAATTCAAACCGGAGTTGGTCGAAGGGAACTTGGAAACGTGGCGTTTGCTCATGCCGGAATCGATCAGTTCGAAAACTCCAAAGACGAAATTCAAAGATCTGGGCGATGGCTCATTCCTAGCCGAAGGCGCCGCGGGCGATTCTGACACCTACACCGTAATTGCGAGCACGAATCAGCCCAACATCACGGCCGTGCGCGTGGAGGCCCTGGCCCATCCATCCCTGCCCCAGGGCGGGCCGGGGCGGGCGACGAATGGCAATTTTGCGTTGGCAAAATTCACCCTGAGCGTGCAACCCGCCACGGGTGAGAAACGTCGCGTCAACCTCGCCAGTGCGTTGGCGGACTTTGAACAGAACAAGGATTCGCTGAGTATTGCGGGTTCGCTGGATGACAAACCCAACACGGGCTGGGCGGTGGATGGGGGAGGTATTGGGAAAGACCATGCAGGCGTGTTTCTGCTGGAAACACCGCTGACGCTAGCCGCAGGAGAGAAGCTCATCATGGAGTTATCATTTACCGTGAACACGAAGCACAACATCGGCCGACCCCGCTTCGCCTTGAGTTCCGTGCCCGCGCCAAGTTGGAAGGGCGAAGTCCCCCAACCCGCTGTGGCGCAAGCGTTGGCCGCTTTCCACAACAAGCAACCACTCAAGCCACAGCAATCGGAGGCCTTGTTTGATTATTGGAAAAAACAGCAACCCTCCTGGGCGGCGGCAAATAGCAAAGTGACGAAGCTGGGGGGTAAAGCTCCCGTCGCCACAACGCCCGTGATGGTCTGCGCGGAAGGTTACCCGCCCATCGTCATGCATTCGCAGGGGCCTCCGTTCTTGGAGAAGACGCATTTTCTAAAACGGGGTGACACCAATCAGAAAGGGGACGAAGCGAGTCCGGGATTCCTCCAAGTTCTCTCTGGCTCGGCAGATCCCCAGCGCTGGCAATGGTCTCCGCCCGCCGGAGCCAAGTCCTCTGGCAAACGACGCACCTTGGCCAACTGGCTGACAGATGTGGATCATGGTGGCGGCACGTTAATGGCGCGGGTGATTGTGAATCGCTTATGGCAACATCATTTCGGAACCGGCTTGGTGAACACGCCGAATGATTTTGGTAAATCAGGAAGTGCACCTTCCCAACCTGCCTTATTGGATTGGTTGGCGGGCGAATTGATTCACGGGGGCTGGAAACTGAAGCCCATCCACCGACTCATGATGACCAGCGCAGCCTATCAACAACGCTGCGTGACTGATCCCGCCAAGGTTGCCGCAGATCCTGACAACCTGCTCTTCCTCCGTCGCATCCCGCAGCGATTGGAAGCCGAAGCCGTGCGCGACAGTCTGCTGGCCGTCTGTGGCACGTTGGATGCGAAACTTTACGGCCCCGGCACGCTGGATGAACAGAGCCGCCGCCGGAGTATTTATTTCATGGTGAAACGCAGTCAGTTAGTGAACTCCATGGTGGCCTTCGATGCGCCAGAACCCATGGCCAGCACGGGGGCACGGCCCACCACCACGGTCACTCCGCAGGCGCTGCTCTTGATGAATAGTCCCAATGTGCGTGCTTGGGCTCAGGAATTTGCGCAGCGGGTCCAGAAGGATGGCGCGGGCACGAACGTGGACCAGCTCGTCACTCGGAGTTACCAACTGGCACTGACGCGAGGCCCGGTGGAGGCTGAATCCACGGCGGCCAGAAACTTTCTCCAAGCCCAGGCTGCAAGCTATACCGCAGATGGTAAAACCAACGCGCAGGCGTTGGCCCTGGCAGACTTCTGTCAGGCGCTGCTGGCACTCAATGAATTCGTTTACGTGAACTAACCGGCTATGAAATCAACGCTTGAACAACTAACCCGTCGTCATTTCTTCCAACGTGCTGGCGCGGGCTTCGGCATGGTGGCGCTCCAGAGCTTGCTGGCACGCACCGGGCTGGCGGCGGGAAATCCGCTGGCGGCCAAGATCCCCCACCTGAAGCCCAAGGCTAAATCCATCATCTGGCTCTTCATGAATGGCGGTCCCAGCCATGTGGATACGTGGGATTACAAGCCTGAACTCATCAAACATGATGGCGAACCGCTGCCTGGCTTCGATCCCAAGACCGGCTTCTTTCCCGGGGCGGTGGGGAATCTGATGAAATCGCCCTTCACCTTCGCCCAGCATGGTCAGAGCGGCACGTGGGGCAGTTCACTCTTTCCGAGGCTAACCAAACATGTGGATCGCATGGCCTTCGTGCATTCGATGTTTACGCAATCGAACAACCATTCGCCTGCCTTGTTCATGATGAACACCGGCACCACCCGCATGGGGTATCCCAGCGCTGGATCGTGGGTGACGTATGGGCTGGGGTCTTCCAGTGAGGATCTGCCTTCGTTTATCGTGATGAGCGATCCCAAAGACCGCGGGTTGCCGAAAGGAAATGCCAACAATTGGACGGCCGGATTTCTGCCAGGAGTATTTCAAGGCACGTGGCTGAAGCCTAAAGGCACGCCGATTGATAACTTGATCCGTCCTGCCGACCTCACCGACTCACGGCAGCGCGCGCAATTGGATTTGCTCTCGCAGTTGAATCGCATGACCCTCGCCAATTCAAGCGCCGAGGCGGAATTGGCGGCTCGGATCAATAGTTTCGAGCTGGCGTATCGCATGCAAACCTCCGCGCCTGAGGCATTTGATTTGAAGGACGAACCGGAGCACATCCGCAAGCTCTACGGCTTGGATGAGAAACATTGTTCCCACATGGCCACCCAATGTTTGATGGCCCGACGCCTGGTGGAACGGGGCACGCGCTTCGTGCAGATCTACAGCGGCGGCATGGAGAATCAGCTTTCGTGGGACGGGCACATGGACATCGTGGGCAACCACGGCGGCTTCGCGCAGGAAACCGATCAGCCTTTTGCCGCGCTCATCGAAGACTTGGCACAGCGGGGTTTGCTGGAGGATACACTGGTCGTATGTGCCGGTGAATTCGGCCGACTTCCCATTGCGCAGAAGGGCGATAAACCAGGCCGGGATCACAACCCCCATGCCTTCACGGTGTGGATGGCGGGTGGCGGTGTGAAAGGCGGCACCCACTATGGCGAGACGGACGAATTCGGCTTCAAAGCGGCTACCAACAAAGTGAGCATCCATGACTTCCACGCCACGCTCCTTTACGCGTTAGGCATCGATCATGAGCAACTCACCTTCCGCATCCAAGGGCTGGATCAGCGCCTTACCGGTGTGGAATCCAGCCGGGCGATCACGGAGTTATTCGCGTGATGTCCCCTTCGTCCACCCAAAGAGACTTTGCGATGGGATCAATGTTGTGTAGCGGTGGGGATGAATTTGTTGCAAACCGCCTATGATCCAGAAACCTTCCGCCAGCAGGGCCATCAGTTAATCGATGCGCTGGCGGATCGCTTGGCGAAGTCGTTGCAGGGAGTGGGAAACGTTTGTTCCACGGTGGCTCCGGCGGATGAATTGGCGCATTGGCAGGCACGCATGGCGCAGCCGCCTCAGGAGGTGGCGGAATTTCTGGCGGAGTTTGTGGAGCGTTCGATTCATCTGCACCATCCGCATTATGTGGGGCACCAAGTGTGCGCGCCTGCTCCAGCGGCGGCGTTGGCAGGACTGGTGTCGGAGTTGATGAACAACGGAATGGCGATTTATGAAATGGGTCCGGCCGCAACGGCGTTGGAGAAATGGGTCATTCAGCGCACGGCGGCGGCATTTGGGATGCCGGAGGGAGATGGATTCCTAACTTCCGGAGGAACCCTGGCAACCCTAACAGCCCTGCTGGGAGCGCGGGCGCGGCAGTTGGGGGATGCCGTTTTGGAACATGGCACCGAACCGCAATGGGCCATCATGACGTCCGAGGAATCGCACTACTGCGTGACCCGGGCCGTGCAAATCATGGGCTGGGGGAAGGACAGCGTGGTGTTAGTGCCAACCGATGATCGCTGCAAGATGCAGGTGGATTTATTGGACACGTTGTTTCAGCAATCCGTCGCGCGCGGACGCACGCCCATTGCGGTGGTGGGTTGTGCGTGTTCGACTTCCACGGGTTCCTATGATGACCTGCGAGCCATCGCTAAATTTTGCGCCAGCCGGAAACTCTGGTTTCATGTGGATGGAGCGCATGGTGGCGCAGTGGCGTTTTGCGAGGAACTGCGGGGGCGTTTGGATGGAATTGAACTGGCAGACTCTGTCATTCTGGACTATCACAAGCTGTTGCTTACCCCAGCGCTGGCAACGGCGGTCATTTTCCGGGAGCGTTCTGCTTCCTGGGCGGCCTTCCATCAGCGGGCGCAATATTTGTGGGACGAGTCAGCAGGCGAGGAATGGCATAATGTGGGTCGGCGGAGTTTCGAGTGCACCAAGCACAGTATCAGTGTGAAAATTGCCGCGCTCTTCCGCACGGGTGGTGAAGCGTTGTTTGCCGAATACTTGCGCGCGGTGCATCAGCTGGCTCGGCAGTTTGCGGAGTTGGTGCAGGCACGGGGACAATTTGCCTTGGCAGTGGAGCCGGAGTCCAACATCGTTTGCTTCCGCCATGCTCCCTCGGATCGCTCTCCTTCGGACTGGAATGAACACAATGCCAGGCTGAGATTGGCGGTGGTGGGCTCCGGGAAATATTATTTAGTGCAGACGGTAATTCGAGGTCGAACATGGTTGCGTTGTGCCCTGATGAATCCCTTTACGAAGTTATCGCATTTGGAGGAGTTGTTGACTGAGATCGAGCAACTTACGGATTCCGTAATCTGTCATGGATGCCGACTTCGCCCTGCCTAAGGTCATTAACAGCTAGCAGCTGCAGCAGAGCGGCTTGTAACTGTGAAGGGCCGAAGGCAGGTGACGGGGGAATGCGAAGCGGCAAATGCACTATGTCAGGAATAACGGATTAGCCAACTATCTTTTTGGCCCCGCAAAAACCTACTTTAGGAGGTGAAAATTATTCCGGTATCGCAACCGAATGCCAGATGCTGGGCAGCATGGCAAAAGACCTGCTTGCAGAATGATTGAAACTCTCCACTCTGCCGCGTTGCCAGCGCTCGTGCGGCACACCTCATTCTCTCGTGGACTTCTATTTTCAACAATTGGTCAATGGTCTGGCGCTCGGCTCCATTTATGGGCTGATAGCGCTGGGTTACACCATGGTCTATGGGGTGCTGCGCTTCATCAATTTCGCCCACAGTGATGTGCTGATGCTCGGTGCCTATGCCGCCTTCTTCATGGCTCCGGCGATCGAGAAACTGGTGCCGCTGCCGGGAATGGCGGGAGCATTGATCGTGATTCTCCTGGCCGCCTTAATCTGCGCGGTGATCGGTATGTTGATCGAATTTCTGGCCTATCGCCCACTGCGCTCGCGCCCCAAGTTAACTGTGCTCATTACAGCCATCGGAGTTTCCTTGTTCATTGAATTCACCTGTCAGCACAAGGCCGTCTTTGGCGCGGCCAATCGGGCGTTTCCCAAGCTGATCGATTTTCCCAACTTTACCCTGCTGGGACTGACGATTCCCAGCCTGAGCGTCATCATCGTGGTGATCACAGCGCTGATGTTGGGTGGCATGTGGTTCATCGTGCAGAAGACCAAGACGGGTGCGGCCATGCGCGCGGTCTCATTTAATCAACAAGCTGCTGCGCTGATGGGGATCAATATCAATCGCATTATCTCCTTCACCTTCGGCCTCGGTTCGGCTTTGGCAGCGGTGGCGGGCGTGCTTTATGCCCTGACTGCACCAGCCATCGAACCGCTCATGGGCACTCAGCCTGGCTTGCGCGCCTTTATTGCTGCGGTGTTGGGCGGGATCGGAAATTTACCCGGAGCCGTTTTGGGAGGCATTCTGCTGGGACTGCTGGAAACATTTGCCGGAGCCATCCCTGGGTTGTCCACCTATCGCGATGCCATTGCCTTCGCCATTCTCATTCTCATCCTGCTCTTCAAACCAGCCGGCCTCCTCGGCAAAGCCACGGTCGAAAAAGTATGAAATCACTTCCCGGTGCCAAACGTTGGTTAATTCTCGCCATCATTCTCGCCATAGTGGCGGGAGCGCTGGCTGGTCAATTCAATCGCTACTATCTCGGGGTGTGGATGGATTGTGGCATTAACATTATCCTCGCAGTAAGCCTGAATTTGATCAACGGCCACACGGGCCAATTCAGTTTGGGCCATGCCGGCTTCATGTCGGTGGGTGGCTATACGGCTGCGAAACTCTCTCTGGTGTATAACGACAGCGTGCCTAGTTTCCTGCATGTATTTGATCAGTGGAAAAATTTCTTCCAATACATCCCTAGCAGTGTGGAGTGTTGGCGCTTTATTCTTTTAGGTTCTGGACTGCTCCTCGGCGGACTGGCCTCGGCCCTGGCAGGTTTGGCGGTCGGGGTGCCTTCCCTGCGCTTGCGCGGGGATTACTTGGCCATCGTCACCCTGGGCTTCGGAGAGATCATCCGCGTCATTTTCCAGAACATGGAAGCCGTGGGGGCTGCCAGCGGCTTGAGTGGAATCCCGAAATACACCACGCTAGGCTGGACGTTCGGTCTGGCTGCCGTGACCGTTTACATCGTGGCCACGCTGGTGAACTCCACCTACGGCCGGGGCTTCCTGGCGGTAAGCGACGACGAAGTGGCCGCCAGTTCCATGGGCATCAATCCCACGCGTTATAAAGTCACGGCTTTTGTCATCGGTGCCTTCTTTGCTGGCATTGCAGGCGGACTTTACGCGCACCACAAACAAACGCTGACGCCCACGCAATTCGATTTCATGAAGTCCATCGACATCGTTGTCATGGTCATCCTTGGTGGTATGGGACGCACCGGGGGCGTGATTCTGGCGGCCATTATTCTGACGTGGATGCCGGAAATGTTGCGGGGCTTTGCCGAATACCGGATGATCATTTACGCGCTGATGATTATTGGCTTGATGATGCTGCGGCCGCAGGGCTTGTTCACTCTGAATTTCAAACGCAAGGGAGGGCAGGCTCCCACATGATCAAGTCCTCCCATCTGCTCCACTTAGAGGAAGCCACGATTCGCTTTGGCGGATTGACGGCCGTTTCCAAATTGTCCCTGACGATTGGCGGCAACGAAATGATTGGGCTCATCGGACCGAACGGGGCCGGTAAGACCACCGCATTCAATATGATCACCGGGGTTTATCAGCCCACCAGTGGCCGCATTTCCTTTGCGGGCCGTCCCATTGCAGGGTTGAAAGCCCACGAGCTAACCAAGTTGGGCGTGGCGCGAACCTTTCAAAATATTCGTCTCTTCGGCAGTCTCAGCGTGTTCGATAACGTTCGCGCGGCCACGCAGCTTCATCGTAGTCATGGCGTGATCAACGCCCTCTGGCGGGGCCAGGCCTTCCATGAGTCCGAGCGTGAAGTAAGAACCTTAGTCATGGATCTGCTCAGCATTTTCAAACTGGACGGCTGTGCGGATGAGGAAGCCAAAAGCCTTCCTTATGGCGATCAACGACGGCTGGAAATCGTCCGCGCGTTGGCTACGAAACCAAAACTACTCCTGCTGGACGAGCCTGCAGCGGGCATGAATCCCACGGAGAAGGAAGCCTTGATGCACCTCATCCGCTTCATTCAGGAGAAATTTCAAATCAGCATCCTGCTGGTGGAACACGACATGAAAGTCGTCATGGGCATCTGCCAGCGCATAGCGGTGCTGGAATACGGCGTGAAGATCGCAGAAGGCACGCCCGCCGAAATTCAGAATGATCCCAAGGTGATCAAAGCCTATCTGGGCACCGAAGATGAAGACGAAAAGGAGGACGTTGCGCATGCTTGAAATCCAAAATTTAGCCGTTAGTTACGGCAGCATCAAAGCGCTCCACGGCATTACCCTGAGCGTTCCGGAGAAATCCATCGTGACGTTGATCGGAGCCAACGGGGCCGGTAAATCCACTACTCTCCGTGCAATTTCCGGTTTGGTGAAGACCGCTTCCGGCACCGTAAAATACGACGGTCAAGACATCACTAATCTGCCCGCGCACCAGATCGTGGCTCGTGGTCTCTGCCATGTCCCGGAAGGCCGCATGGTCTTTGCCAATCTTACGGTGGAAGAAAATCTCCGGATGGGAGCCTACCTGCGCAAGGACGCACCGGGCATTCGCGCGGATCTCGATTACTGCTTCCATGTCTTTCCCCGGCTTAGAGAGCGCCTCACCCAATTGGCCGGCACCCTCAGCGGAGGCGAGCAGCAAATGCTGGCCATCGGCCGGGCCGTCATGAGTAAACCGCGTTGCCTCATGCTCGATGAACCCTCGCTGGGCATCGCGCCCATTTTGGTGCGGAACATTTTCAAACAGATCGTCGCCATTAATCAGGAGCGCGGCATTACCGTGCTGTTGGTGGAACAAAACGCGAACCTCGCCTTGAAGATCTCCTCCTTCGGTTACGTGCTGGAGACTGGTAAAGTCATCCTCGAAAATACCGCCACCGCCTTGCGAAGTGATCCGGAAGTGCAGGCGGCCTACCTCGGGCACTAGCAGTCGGCAAGGACGTGGAGGGATGCGGGTTAGGTTGGTCTTGGGCGATGTTCGTTTTTCTCCACGCAACTCCCTTGTCATTCTCTCAACTGCTCGTTAGGGTATCATCCCATGAAAAGGAGCCCGTCATTACTCTTCGCTTTAGCCGCCGCCGCAGGCTGCAGCTTACTGTGTCAATGCGACCAGTCCTCCTCCCCCCGCACGCGCTCCGCTAGCAAGGGGCCGCAGGAGAACATTGATGAGGAGGAGAAACGTGACGCCAAGAATCTGCGGGCGGTGGATGATCCCATTAAGCGGGAGATTGCCAAACTGCACACCACGGCACGCACGGCCTTGATTCAGGGGAAATTTTCTGACCTGGAAGGAATCGCGCGTGATCTGCGGGAGCGCAAAGCGGTGTTCGACAATGGTTCCTGGCAGATTTACCAATTCTACACCGGTTTGGAGTGTGAGGATAACAGTCCTGCGCAGCTCTGGAAGGAACATTTCCAACTCCATCAACGCTGGGTGACAGAGCAGCCAGAATCCATCACCGCGCAGGTGGCGATGGCGGATTTCCTGGTTAATTATGCGTGGGAGGCCCGGGGGAATGGCTTTGCCAATGAAATAAGTGCGGCCGGGCGGGAGTTGTTTGTGGAGCGACTGGCGGCGGCGCACAAGGTCCTGGAGGAAGCATCGAAACTGAAGGAGCGTGATCCCTATTGGTGGCTGGTGGCTTCCAAGGTGGCGCTGGGTCAAGGTTGGCATCCGGATGAATTCAGCGCGTTGATCAATCAAGGTCTGGAGTTTGCACCCAAATTCTGGGCCTTGGACGTGAAGCGGGCCTATTCGCTAATGCCCCGTTGGTATGGCCAGAAGGGGGATTGGGAGAAGTATGCGCTGGAGACATCGGAGCGGCCTGATGGCTTGGGCGCGGAGGTCTACACGCGGATTGTGATCGATCAGTTGACCTTCTATGACAACATTTTCCGGGACACCAAAGCGTCCTGGCCCAAGGTGCGCCAAGGTTTGGAGCTGATGCGGCAACGTTACCCGAAGTCGCCCGAACCAATCAACTACACGGCACTGCTGGCTACGGCAGCCATGGATCGCGAGCTGGCGAAACAGATGTTCACCGAGATGGGGGACAACTACGTGCCGAGCATCTGGAAGAAACCGGAGCGGTTAACGCACTATCGGCATTGGGCATTTACCGGGAAATGGTAGTCCAGGGATGGGACTTTGTCTGGTCAACCAGTCGCTCCACTTTAAGCGAGGGAAATGGAGAATAGCGGGTTCGAACCGCTGACCTCCTCAATGCCATTGAGGCGCTCTACCAACTGAGCTAATTCCCCGGATCTGCGAAGAGATTTTCGAGAGGGCGGGAGAATACTGCGGTTGCGGGGAATGCCAACTAATTTTTTCCCGTGGGGGAAAATTTCTCTGATTCGGCGGGCACGAGGGCTAACCAGCGTCGGACTTTCGGCAACGCGAGGGCGGCCAACAGGCTGCCGAGGCAATCTGCCATCCAATCATAAACATCCAGCCCGCTGCGGCCCGGAGTAAAGCTTTGATGCCATTCGTCGAACCAGCCCACAGCGGCCCCGACCAGGAGAATTATGAGAGGAACCCGGCGTTTCCCACTTAAAGCCATTCCAAGCGCCAGCCCGCCCCCGAAAAAATAACCGCAATGCTCCACCTTATCGAACCCCATGATGTCGATATTTGGCCCTGGATGGCTCATGCTGCTGAGGATGCACAGCACGGTAAACCACAGTCCATACATCCAGCCCCAGAAGCGGTGCGGACGGTGTCGGAGCCAGTTGATCATGGGGATTCCGGGACGAATACGCTATCGATTCTCCTGCTCCAGGCGCTCGCTCAGCCATTGCTTGATCATGCTTTGGTAATTGAGGTACCGGCGGCGAGCGATGCGCTTGATGCGGCTGAGCATTCGCGGATCGAAACGCAGGGTGATGGTGGTGGACTCCCGCACATCGGGCCGATGCATCGAGCCATGCATCAGGCGACCGTCAAGCTGGTGCTGAGACCAAAATAGGGCCTCGGCGCGCTCGTCCTCGAAGGCAGGCACATCCTTCCAAGCACGCACGGAAATGAGGGGAGTAACGGAGGTGGTTTGCATAGGGGGAGGATCAACTGTCTTCGGCTTTTTTGCGCTCGTAAAAATAGCTCTCCTCGGCGGTCATGGGCCGAGCGTAGATGACGCGGTAACGCTTACCATCCGTCCAGAAGAGGCTAAAAATGGCCACGCCGGAGAGCGACTTGCCCAGGCAGAAGTAACGCGCCTGCGCATCTTCAGCGACGGACTCGGGTAGCAGCTTCAGCGAGAAAGGATCTTCAAAGGCCTCCTCAATGTCCTTGGGCGGTAGCTTCGCCAAGTCGAAGGGGGGATCGATCCAATCAAAGTCCATGTGTGTCGTCTAGTGCAAGGAACAAGCCAGCGCCCAGCAGTGGGGCACCGATTTATTTCGAGTATTGGATCAGTTCTATCTCATAACCCTCAGGCGCGTCAATGAAAGCGAACACGCCGCTGGAACTCGGCGTCGGCCCATCCGACAACGGGTAGCCCAAAGCCTCGGCATGTTGGGCAAACGCGGCCAAGTCCTCCACCTCGAAAGCGAGGTGTGTGAGATCGCTGCAAAAGCTTACCGCACCGCTCGCTGGGTAGCTGCATATTTCGATGAGTTCCTCACTGTTGGGCGTCTTCAGAAAGACCAACTCCGAGCCACGCGGCGACTTGTGCCTACGCACCTCTTCGAGACCAAGCACGGACTTATAGAAGGTGATCGTCTTTTCCAGATCGTTCACACGATAGCGAGTGTGGAGCAGCTTTTTAACCATAGTGCCTGCGGCTATGGCACAGGGTCGTCAGGGTAGCAAGGCTGCGGAAGTCCAGACGCCGCGCCAACTTACTGAGCCGCTTCAAACTCCTTCAGCATCTGCCGCAGTTCTTGGCTGGAGTATTGCTTCCGCATCGACGCCGCAGCCTGCACGGCGAGCACGTCGCAGCGTTCATTCTGGGGGTGGCCGCTGTGGCCCTTCACCCAATGCCAGCGCATCGTGTGGCGAGCGACTTGTTCATCGAGTGCCCGCCACAGGTCTTCGTTCTTCACAGCAGTCTTGGTGGAGGTCTTCCAACCACGCGCCTTCCAGCCCTTGATCCACTGGGTGATGCCGTCCATGACGTACTTCGAGTCGGTAAAAATGTCGATGTCGCAGTGGATCTTCAGCGCCCGCAACGCCTCGATGGCGGCCATCAGTTCCATGCGGTTGTTGGTCGTCGCGGGTGCCGGCCCCGAGAGTTCTTTGACGTGTTTGCCATACTCCATCACCGCCGCCCAGCCACCGGGGCCGGGGTTGCCCTCGCAGGCACCGTCGGTGTAGATGCGGACTTGTTTGGCAGTAGGACTAGCGGCGGGCATGGGCGGGTGATGATGGCGTGGCGGGCGCGACAGTCCAGGAGTTTGGCAGCCGTAGCGCCCCGTGCGTCCCGTCTGCCTTGTGCATGCGGCGCTATATCCCCACGCCAGAGAAGGCCGCGGCCTCATCACCCGGCTCGACACCAGCGTGCGCAACAAGTTCCGCGATGCCGTGGAAATCCTCGCCGAATGGCAAACCGCCAGCCACATCCGCCGCCGCAGCCAGCCCACCAACATACGCCGCTGCCATGACCAAGGTGGAATCGCTCATGAATGCCAAGCCAGGCAGCGCCAAGGAGGTAGAGCTGTTATGCGCGTCCTAGGTGGGATTGGGTCTTCCCGGCGGCTCCCACTCAAAGCCTATGGCATCGAGCCTCGCCTTCTGCTCCGGCTTCAGGGTGCCGATGCGCAGGCGGATGCGCTGGTTGTCTCGCCAGTGCAGGAATCCTGCGGATGACTGGTTCTTCAATGTGATGCGCAGATGCCCGTGCTGTTGCTGAAACCGCACCAACTCCTCGAACCTCGCCTCCCAGCCGCTGACGAAGTGCAACTTGTCTGAAGCCCAGTCAAAGCCGACCTCCTCCAACCGCCGCTGACGCTCCGCCAGCAGCGTGTTTAGCCGGTGGTGATTACGCTGCTGACGCACCCACCGCGCCAGCACATGATCTGCACCTTTGCCCTTGGGCACCTGGCAGTGTCCGTGCTGCTGGCGGAAGGCCAGCAGCCGCTCAAACAGGCTTTCCCACAGCGCCACATTGTGCTCTTCCATGGCTGGACTCAACCGTTCCGGTTGCTCCCACTCAAAGCCGATGGCGTCCAGCCGCGCCTTCTGCTCCGGCGGCATCACACCGCTGCGGAACCGGATGCGCTGGTTGTCCCGCCAGTGCATTAATCCTGCGGATGACTGGTTCTTCAAGGTGATGCGCAAATGCCCGTGCTGTTGCTGAAACCTCACCAACTCCTCGAACCTCGCCTCCCAGCCGCTGACCAAGTGCAACTTGTCCGAAGCCCAGTCAAAGCCGACCTCCTCCAACCGCCGCTGACGCTCCGCCAGCAGCCTGTTTTTTCGGCGATGATAACGCTGCCGCTGCACCCACCGCGCCAGTAATCTATCTGCGCTGCTGATATTGGGCACCTGGCAGTGTCCGTGCTGCTCGCGGAAGGCCAGCAACCGCTCAAACAGGCTCTCCCACAGCGCCACATTGTGCTCCTCCATGGATGGACTCAACCGTTCCGGCTGCACCCACTCAAAGCCGATGGCGTCCAGCCGCGCCTTCTGCTCCGGCGGCATCACACCGTTACGGAACCGGATGCGCTGGTTGTCCCGCCAGTGCAGGAATCCTGCGGATGACTGGTTCTTTAGGGTAATGCGCAGATGCCCGTGCTGTTGCTGAAACCTCACCAACTCCTCGAACCGCGCCTCCCAGCGTGCCTCCGTGTTGTCCCCAGGGCGGGAATACTCCTCGACCACGTCCCAGTCCACCCCCAGCGCCTTCAGCTCCCGTTGCTTGGTTGCCGAGAGCAAGCCCTTATGAAACAGCTTCACCTGCTTCTCCAGCCACTCAGCCAACTGGGGATGCCGCCGATCCCCCTTGGGGATATAGCAGTGTCTATGCTGCATTTGGTAGCAGACCAGTTGATGTAGCATGCGCTGCCAAGCGGCATCGTGCTCCTCTTGGATCATCGTCCCGTCGTGCTGTGCAGCACCTGCGGCTGGCTCGGCTTCATAAAATAGGGCTCCATCACTCATAAGAAAGAATGTTTTCAAATAGGCATTCACTAGGCAAGCACAACGTGAGACAAGCGTGCGCTGCCGCCGCAGCCAGCCCACCGACACCCCCACGCCCCCTGTGACCCCCGTGCCGATACCCGTATAGCCATGGCCTTGCCCCAACCTGCCACTCAGCCCCGTTCTCCCGGGGCTTTTTTGTTGGTCTTCCAGCCAGCATCAATCGTCGCCATCGTCCCAAGCCGCACGCTATGAAGTATCGTGATTGGCTGCGCGCAAAAAGCCCATCGCCGAACTCGACAACTGGCCCTACCGCGACTTCCTCATCTACGGCACATCATCAGTTGCCCATCCCTCCCCACCGCCCGCCATGCCCGAGTCCATCACCCTCCTCCACATCTCCGACATGCAGTTCGGGAAATATCATCGCTATCTCGCGAAGAACCCAGCGGCTCCACATTCCGACTTTGACAACCTCTCCGCCCGCCTCATTGCCGACCTAGACTTGCTCCGAGTGGATCATCAACTCGTCCCCGATCTCATCATCTGTAGCGGCGACCTTGCCGAGTGGGCATTGCCCAAAGAGTTCGCCGACGCCTTCGATTTCCTCGCCAAGCTAGCCAAGCATCTCGGCCTCGCCCATGACCGCGTGGTCGTAATCCCTGGCAACCACGACGTCAGCCGCCGTGCTTGCAGTAGCTACTTCCAAGACTGCGCAGGCAAAGAAGAAGCCCCTGCGTGGCCATGGTTTCCCAAGTGGCAGCACTACAGGACCGCCTTCGAAAAGTTCTACCAAGGCTATCCCGACATCACCTTCACGCTTGCCACGCCCTGGACTTGGTACGCCATGCACGATCTCGGCGTCATCGTGGCTGGGCTCAACTCCACTTACGATGAGGGTCATGACGAACCAGATGAGAAGACCTTCCCCCGGCGCCCACAGCACCACGGGCTCTGTGAGGAAGATCAGCTTCGAGCCTTCTCTGACCGCCTCGACAAAGAGGCCACTGGCTATCTGCGCATCGGCACCGTGCATCACAACGTGGTGCGAGGCTGTCGCGATGACAATGCTCAGCTCACCGACGCCGACCGCCTCGCAGCCATTTTGGGAGATAGGCTCGACTTCCTGCTGCACGGCCATACGCATCGTGCCACTGCCGACATTTTGAAACGCAAACTCCCGGTGTATTCCACTGGCAGCGCCTCGCTGAAAACACGCGGCAGCGACGCCATTCCCACCGACATCCCCAACCAGTATCAACTGCTGCGCATCACCGCGACCGAGCTGACTCGCTACTGCCGAGCCTACGACGGCAGCGACTCCCGCTTCATAGCTGACACCCGGCTTTCAGACAATGGCCAAGACTGGGTGCTGACGGACAAGCTCGAACTTCACGGCGCGCACGCCTGCCTTCGATCCAAGGACAACGATGAACCCGAAGCAGACCAAACGGGGAACCAAGTGATTTTCAAAACTTCACTCGAACTCGCGTCAATGTCGAGTGACCTGTCCGCACTTCCAAGGCTGAAGCTCCAGTGTGCAGCACACCACTTTGCAATCAGAGGAGAACAGAGGGAGCGTGCGATCCAACTGCTAGCCGAACAAAGAGCTGTATGTCTAGTTGGAGATTGGGGCTGCGGGATCAATGAGTTCATCGCGACCTGCGTAAGTCCCAGTAATACCGATGCCTCCATGGAGGTAGTGGAGTGCTTCGTCGCAAGGTGCGACGCCTTTGAGACGATGGCCTCATTGGAGGCGGGGATTGCATCGCAGTTTGGCCGTAATCTCCACCAATTTTTGCAGGAGGTTCGAATATTCCCCGGAGCTATTCTAGTGCTAGATGGCGTCCAACCAGCACTAGCGCTAGGATGTGAGAAGGAGACCTTTCAGCGCGTCATCTCGATGATTCCAGACTTCGCTCCGCAATTGAGCCTCATCTTGGTGGGGCGAATTCCTGTACACGAGAGCATCTCGGCGGTATCTCTCGCTGGGCTCGACGCTCTCGAAACCAGGGCTTACCTCACGGCTCACCCTCGCACCTCATCGCATTTGATGTCTGCTGATGCGATTGAGCGACTTCACCTCGCGACTGGCGGCCTTCCAACTCAACTGGATCGACTATTAGAGCGGTTGGAGGTGGCTTCTTTCGATGCCGTTATTGAAGAAGAGTCACAGGCAAGAGCTGCCATCAACAGCGATGACCCGTTCATGAAATCATTGACACAGTGTTTGCGGATGCTCGCGGACGCCGATGGCGTTGGTGAAGAGTCAAGGTGCTTCAAGTTGCTCTGCGCTCTCTCAGTGATCCCTTTCGGCGAAACTATTGAGCGGATGAAACACTTCCTTCACATTTCGCCCTTCTTTGCATCACATGCCCAATCTTTGGCTTCAATGGCACTCATCGAGGCGATTCCTGTTCATCAAAAAAGAGAGGTAAGCCAACAAGGGTTTGAAGCTCCTTCACCTAATGCCTCAGTGCCTAAGCTCTTGCGAGTTCCAAAACAGATTCGTGACTGCCTTTGGGAAACCATGGCCAAGCCTACCCGCAAGGCTTACCTCCATGCAGCCGCCTCCTTTATTTTTGGAGACAAGTGGAGCCTTGGAAAAGTGAAGCTCAAAAGGGTTCCACCTGAATACAAGAATCATGTTTCTGGAGGGACAGGAAACGAGTTTGCCGTCATTGAAGCACTACTCGCCATCGCAGCCGCAGACCAGTCGAGGGAGGATGGCAAAACAGTCTTGCGATTGGGGTTGCACTATTGTGGTGTGCTAAAGAGCACGGATCGAATGCGCGACTTGAAGTGGGTCGCTCAGTCCTTAATCCGCTTGGCTGAGAATTGTGGATTGACTACCGACTTACCAGCCTTGCATGAGTTTGCGGGAGTCGGTTGTAGGCTCACGGGTGACTGCCACTCAGCTTTGAATCACTTTGAATCGTCGGTCGATACAGGGGTTAGCAAGCGCTCCAAAGCTTCTGAGGGCCATCGTTTGATCGAGCTAGCGATCGCCGCAAGAGGCAGCGGCAACAACCTGAGATCAACGGAAGCTCTTGCTGCAGCTACCGCCGTCGCAAAACCGGGTTCGCATTTGGAAAGCCAGATTAAGTCACAATTTGCCACCGAGATCGCCGACGCTAAAGCGAAATACGCTGAATTACAAAAACTCGAAAGTAAGGCACGCTCTAAGGGGTGGTCGTCACACGCCAATGACATTGCAATCGTGCTCTCGAGCCTGGAGTCGGATGAGGGTAAATCCATTTCTTGGTTGGATCGAGTGTTGTCGTCACCGGAAAAAGAGAGGTGGAATGAGTTTCGCGCCGTAGTTAGAAAGGCAAAACTAATGATTTCGCGAGGCGAAATCGAAAGCATGGGGCAGAAGGATCGCATTAGCCTTGTTAGCGCGTACTGGTCTTATCATGCTCAACGCCAGCCGGGATTCGACGACAGTCATGATTGCCTTTGGGAATTGTTTGATGCCGAGGCAGACATTGCGGCTCTCTATTCGCTATTCTGGAACAGTTCGTTCATATGGCGTCTGAGGGGAGACGAGAAGCGGGAAACCTACTTCTGCGAGAAGCTCGAGCTGTTGCAGAACTCACTACCAATAAGCAAACGATCACCGCTGGCCATGCTAATCGAATACTTCGAGAAGCGGGCCATTACGCTGGTGCTGCGACTCGCATCAGGTGCAACAAAAGTCCTGACCATCACCACTGGACAAGGCAAGTGAGGCTATGAGCTTATAGCACTAGATTGAGGAATCGTTCTCGAAGGAGTCTTGTTTTGATGCCGAGTTGCTTATCGGATTGCGACGACAAGCTGTGCTGCGGCGCTGCTGGTCTTTGCCAGCGAAGACGGCAGCCTCCGCCTCTGGGATCCCGCCAGCGGCGAGTGCCTGGGCATCCTCATCGCCCACGGCGAAGCCTGGGCCGCGCTGGGCCCCGATGGCCGCTACCGCGTGGTAGGCGACATGCGCCAGGCGCTGTGGCACTGCGCTGGGCTGGTACGCTATGAGCTGGGCGAACTGGACGGCGTGATGCCCCACCTGCGCCTCGGCGAGCACGAGCCGCTGATCCCGCCCGCGCGGCTGGGATTGTAGTAGCAGCGCAGCGCGTCCCGCCTGCCTTGTGCTCCCGCCCACCCATCCTCTCGGCGTGTGCCCCACGACTCGGCACCACGCCGTAGCACGATGGCATTGCCTGACGCCCCTGAAAAAGCAGCCCATGGCCGCTCCTCCATGCCAAGCTCTCGATGGCACGCGCTAACACCTCGTCAGTTGCTAACACAAGGCAGGCGGGACGCGCTGCGCTACATCCCACGGCGATACCGAGCATCACTGCGGCCCGATGGCCGCTGCCGCGTCGTGGACAACTTGCGCCAAGTCCTTTGGCACAGAGCCCTCAGTTTTACTCCAGTCCTCCCGCTCATCAAAGCAGCGGCAAAAACTCGCACGGCAACGCGTATCTCCCTGCCCCCCTGCCCCCATGCCATCCTCCACGCTCATTTTTTTCCTGCTCGCCCTCGCCTCGACAGCCCTGCACGCGGCCTCTCCAGAGCAGATCGAGTTCTTCGAGGCTCGTATCCGCCCGATCCTCGCGCAGGAGTGCTATGAGTGCCATAGCACCGCGCTGAAGAAGAAGGGCGGGCTGTTGCTCGACTCACGCGCAGGTTGGCAGGCAGGCGGCGAATCAGGCGAAGCCATCGTCATCGGCGATGCCCAAAAGAGCCTGCTCATCCAGTCGATCCGCCACGAGCATAGCGAGCTGCTCATGCCTAAAAATGGGGCCAAGCTCGATGACAAAATCATCGCCGACTTCGAGCAGTGGATCAACTCAGGGGCCGCCGATCCGCGTGATGCGCCACCCAGCAAAGACGAGGTGGCGAAAGAAACCGAATGGCCCGCCGTGCTGGAACGGAGAAAGCAATGGTGGGCGCTGCAACCCTTGCGAGTCGCGGCTCCCAGCCCACGCACCGAAGGCAATCCCGTCGATGCTTTCGTCAATGCCAAGCTCAAGGAACAAGGCCTTCAACAAGCCCCACGCGCCGCCGATGCCGCCCTTCTTCGCCGCCTCAGCTACATCCTCACAGGCCTGCCGCCAACGCCCGAGGCCCTTGAAACCATCGGCGCATCAGCCATAGAGCGCATCATCGACGACGACTTGCAGAGCCCTCGCTTCGGCGAGACGTGGGCACGCCACTGGATGGACTGGGTACGCTACGCTGAAACCTACGGCAGCGAGGGCGATCCCCCCATCCCCCAGGCCTGGCGCTACCGCGATTATTTGATCCGCGCCCTCAATGCCGACGTGCCGTATCCCCAACTCGTGAAGGAAGCCATCGCCGGTGATTTACTCCCCCAGCCGAGACTTAACAAAGAGCTAGGCATCAACGAATCGGCCCTGGGCATCGGCCAACTGCGCATGGTCAATCATGGCTTTTCGCCGACGGATACCTTGGATGAAATGGTGACCTTTACGGACAACCAAATCGACGTGGTCTCGAAGGCGTTTCAGGGCTTCACGGTGAGCTGCGCCCGCTGCCATAATCACAAGTTCGACGCCATCAGCCAGACAGATTTTTATGCATGGTTCGGCGTCTTCAGTAGCACCCATCCCGCTGTCGTGGATGTAGCCCTGCCCGAGGCAGGCAACGCCGAGCGCGAGCAGTTGACCAAGCTGAAAGTGGCAATCAAAGCCGCCGTTGGCAGGGCTTGGCTCGCCGCGCTCGCTTCCGCCACACCCCAATCAAACAAGGCTGCGACGCCCGATCTGCCAACCCACAACGACAACATCCTCGCTCGCTATGACTTGCGCACTGCCGACTGGTTCCGCGATGGCAAAGGCATCGCCCAGGGTGCCACAAAAGCGGGCGAGTTCAGCGTCGCCATCGAGGGCGACCCAGTCATCGCGCGCCTCTATCCCAGCGGTCTTTTTAGCGACCTCATCTCCACCAAAGATCGCGCCGTGCTCATGTCGCCCACCTTCAAGTGCGAGGGCGGCACGCTGTGGATGCGCAGTGCGGGCGGAGGCTCGTCGCGAGCGAAGTATGTGGTGCAAAACTACCCGCGCACGGGCACCATCCACAAGGCCAAGGAATTCAAGGACGCAGGCGATAGTGTGCTCGGCTGGCACAAGCTCGACCTCAACTATTGGAAGGGCGACACCCTCTTCATCCAATGCACCACCGCTGCTGATTTGCCCGTCGAAGCGAAGGACGAGCGCTCGTGGTTCGGCATCACCGATGTCGTCATCACAAGCGATGACAAGCAGCCGCCAAGCCCCCGGTTCGACAACGATGCGCGTGCTTGTGTCGAGGCTTGGTTAGCCAATACGATGACCGATGCGCAGGCTGGGACGCTCGCCGAACTGCTGCGTGACGGCAAGCTGCCCAACGAGGCGAAAGCCATCGCCGAGGCGGCTCCCTTGCTCGCCCAATACCGCGAAATCGAAGCTCGCCTCCCCTCGCCCATCCGTGCGCCCGGCGTGCTGGAGGCCGATGCGCACGATGCCCCGCTCTTCATTCGCGGCGAGCACAAGCAGCCCGGTGACTTGGTGAAACGGCGCTTCCTCGACGCCATCGACGCACGGCCTTTTAACAGTGCCAACAGCGGTCGCCTCCAGTTGGCCGAGCACCTCACGAGCCCCGCCAATCCCCTCGCCGCACGCGTCATTGTGAATCGCTTGTGGCACCATGTTTTTGGTCGCGGCATCGTTTCCACCACAGACAACTTTGGCAAACTCGGAGCCCCGCCCACTCACCCCGAATTGCTCGACTACCTTGCTCAGCGCTTCATCGACAGCGGCGGTTCCATCAAAGCCATGCTGCGCCTGCTGCTCAGCTCACAGACCTTCCAAGCCGCCGAGACGGCCTCCGCCGAGGCTCAAATCAAAGACCCCGAGAACAAGCTGCTCAGCCACTGGAGCGTGCGTCGCATGAGCGCCGAGGCCATCCGCGACAGCATTATAAATCT
This sequence comes from Verrucomicrobiales bacterium, assembly GCA_031411295.1. Lineage (GTDB taxonomy): Bacteria > Verrucomicrobiota > Verrucomicrobiia > Verrucomicrobiales > V1-33 > JAGNEJ01. Next base: position 35,194 of record JANOAV010000193.1, read on the forward strand.
CAGTTGCCAACTGGATGCGACGATGTACGGCGAGCCGGTCGCGGGCAAGGAGCCACGCCGCAGCGTCTATGTGCAAGTCATTCGCAACCGGCTCGATGACTTCCTCGCCGCCTTCGATGCGCCCGTGCCGATGACCACTCGCGGCGCTCGCGATGTGACCAACGTGCCTGCGCAATCACTCGCCCTGCTCAACAACCCTACCGTGCAAAAGTGGGCCAGCAACTGGGCCAATGCTGCCGCAGAGCAACAGCCCAGCGATGCAACGAAGCGCGTGCAGCGGATGTTTGCGCAGGCTCTTGGTCGTGCTCCCATCGTGGATGAAGTGGCTGCCAGCATCGCCTTTGTGAATAGCTCTACCACTGTCGCGAATGAGCAAAAAGCCACGCTCGCGGAGATTGAAAACAAGGCAGCCACGCTGCGCCAACACGTCAGTGCTATACTTGACCCAGTACGCGAGATGCTCGCCAAGCCCGGAGATAGGAAACCTGCCGCCAATGCGCCCGCGCCCTACGCCGAGTGGGACTTCGAGCAAGGCACGGAGGATCGGCTCGGGCACCTACCACTGACACTGGAAGGCAGCGCCAAGCTCGACCACGGCGCACTGGTGCTCGATGGCAAAGGCTTGGCGCGTAGCGCGGCACTGCCCAAGGACATGAAAGCCAAGACCCTCGAAGCCTGGGTGCTGCTCGACACCCTCGACCAGCGCGGCGGCGGTGTGGTGACGTTGCAAGACAAGCGCGGCGTGGTCTTCGATAGCATCGTCTTTGCCGAAAAGGCGGCAGGCGAATGGCTCGCTGGCAGCGACAACCACAAGCGCACTGAGTCCTTCGGCGGTGCCCCCGACACCGAGGCCGCCAAGCGCCCCGTGCATGTCGCCATCACCTTCGAGAGCGGCGAAGTCACAGGGTATCGCGATGGCTTGCCCTATGGGCGAGCCTTTGATGGCGCGACCACTGAGACCTTCAAGGCCAGCGACGCAGTCGTGCTGCTGGG
>JANOAV010000194.1:0-17646 GCA_031411295.1 Verrucomicrobiales bacterium
TGCGGCGAAATTGGAAAAGAATGCGGGAAGCGGCAGGGAGTTATGGGGCATCCGCCCAATCCATCAGAAGCTGGCAGGGCGCCATGGGAAATTACAGAATTCCAGATATTTTTGAATCCTTAAAGGCATTGGCCTAAAGGCGGAACTCCTAGCGTTGGGAGTTGGAGTTTCACCTTTGGGCGGTTTGGTGAAGCTGTGCGAGGGAGGTCGCCTAAAGGCGGAACTCCAAGCGGGCGGCGGCGTGAGAGAGCAGCGGCGGCTCCGGCACAGAGCAGGAGCGCGCCGCTGGGCTCTGGGATGGGAAATCCGGCTGCGATGGCTTGGCCTGGAATGGTTTCGTAGGCGTAGCTGGTGATGCTGCCGGCTCCGGTGTTGTTGAAGGTGACTTGGAGCCAACCGTAGCAGATGTCTGCGGTGGGGCTGGACTGCATTTGGAAGCCGATGTAGCCGATGCTGTTCGGTTGGAACTGATCGGCTGCGGGTCCCATGTGCTTGTCGCTTCCACTTTGGCCTGGGGCGTAGGTCCGGGTGTTGTCGATCATGGTGCCGGGAGCCAGATTGACAATCTGGTCCGCTCCTTTAATGACAGGGCGGAGGTAGAGGGAATTCCCCACATACACTCCACCCTGAAATGGATTCATCCACGGCTCCAGGTTCCAGTTGACCGGCTCACTGCCAGCGGTGGCTCCAGTGAAGACATTGAGATACAAACCAGCATGATTCTGCGGGATCGGAATATTGCTAGTCACGGTTAAGATGACGGCAGCCTTGGCGGTGCCGGGTAGCAGCAGCGCTAGCAAATAGAGCGTGAAGTGATGTTTCATGAGAATGGGCGGTAAACTTCGGGTCTTCATCGTTACAATTTTCACTTACGGAGTGCTGACAGCGACCCGGAAGAAGTGCACTTTCTTGCCATTGAGGAAGGGCGGAAACGGCACGCTGACGATCTCATATTGGCCCGTGCCATCCACGGCTAGCACGGTGGGGGTGACGGGGCTGTCCACCCAGAAGCTCATGTCCGAGCTGAATTGGGCGGTGTAGGTCAATTCGGCTGCGACGCGGTCTGTGCGGCGGGAGAAGATCCCGCGGAAGTCGAGGCTGAATTGCGTTGGCTCATAGCGCACGAAGGGCATGCCACCGCTGCCGTAAGTGGCGGCGGCAAAGGTGCCGTTGAGCTGCAGGGCGGGTTGGCTCGAGATCACAGGATTCATGTCGAAGGCGAAATTCAGGATGTTAGGCGCTCCGTTCGCACCGGTGGGTGCCGTGCCGATGCTGTAGCCATTGGCCCAGAGTTCGTAGATCGTTTTGGTGCGGAACAGGGAACTGTCGGTGTAGCTGAATTCGCTGTTCACGCCGTTGTAGGCGTAGCCGCGGACGACGTAGTCGGTCCTGCGTTTGAGGTTCGCGAAATTGGCGTTGAACACGCCAGTGGTGCCGCTGATGGGGAGCTGAACCACGCCTGTGCCGCCGATTCTTGGTTCCCAACTGATCGACGCTGGGACGAGCACGATGCCGCGCTGTTGGACGGCGGCTCCGCCGTCGAAGGTGACGTTCGCACTGACGGTGGCGGTGGTATCCGCCACATTGCTGATGGTGGGGCCAGTGATTTTTGGCAGGGTGGGATCGATGATGATTTTGATTAGGCGCTGCTCACTCAATTGAACTCCGCCGTTGGCTGTGCCGCCGTTGTCTTGGACTCGCACCGTGGCGTTCGTTTCGCCAACGCCAGTGCCCGTGGGGGTGAAGCGCAGCGTGCCGCTGGCGTCGATGTTAGGCTGGGCGGAGAACAACCCTGCGTTGTCCACGCCATTGAGAATGGGCGTTACGGTCTGGGCGGCTTCGGCTCCGGGGCCGCCGGACAGGTTGGTCACGAAGTTGGTAAATGTCCGTGGTCCGGCATCGATCGGCACGCGGATGATCGTGGTGCCGATGTTGTAGGTGGGCGCTTCGTTGATGTCGATGACGTTGATGGCGAGCGCTTGTTCATAGAGACCGCCATTGCCGTCGTCAGCCCGGACGCGGATGCTGTAGCTGGGCTGCGTCTCGAAGTCAGGGCTTACGGTGAGCTTAAGCGTGCGAGACCCAGAGATGGCGAAGAGCGCGTTATCAGTATCGCCTGCGCCTGATACGAGCGCGAAGCTGTGGATCTGACCGTTGTTCGTATCCGTGGCAGCGAGCGTGCCGATGGTTGCATTCGGCGGGCTGTTTTCTAGCACGCTGACTTCACTGAGCGCGATGGCCGTGGGCGCGCGATTTTCAATAGTGATGGTGAGCTGCCGTTGCGTGCTAGTGTTCTCTCCACCGTAGGAAGTGCCGCCGCCGTCTTCGGCCCAGATGGTGAGGTGCGCCACCCCGCTCCTGCCGCCTGCCGTGAAGGTCAGATCACCTGCGGGGCTGAACTGTGGCTGCACGGTAAAGAGCGCGTTGTTGTCGTTATAGGTGATGAACCAGACCCCTTGTGCAAGGGGCTCATTGGGGCCTACGGAAATATTTACCAGTGCACCCGGCAAGCTGAACGGACCTGCGCCAGCATCAATGTTGATGGATGAATTGGAGGTGTAAATGAAGCCATCGGTGTCCACGGCGGCAAGTTTCAAGCCATCCGCAGAGCTGGCCACACCCGCCCACTGGCGGTTGCTATCGCGTGCGGTCCAGGTGGCGCCTGAATCATCGCTGGTGTAAATTTTATCACCCCGCGCTGAGGCCACCATGCGCGTGCCGTTGTTAGAGATGGCGACGGATGACCATTGCCGTGCGTTCTCCGTGGGCGTCCAGGCGACGCCTGCATTGTGGGAAACGTAGAGTTGCCCGCCTTCCTCAGCCGCCAGCAAATGGGTTCCGTTTTGAGAGGAGGCGATGGCTTTCCAGTTGCGCAAGCTCTCACGGGCCGTCCATGTGGTGCCGTTGTCTGCTGAAGTGAAAATTTGCCCACCATGGACCACGCCGATGATCAGGCTGCCATCGGGTGAGATGGCCACATCAGTCCAGTCTTGCGAAGGCGAGGCTGCGGTCCAGGTCACGCCACTGTCGGTGGAAATGTGGATCAGGCCACTGCGCCATGGGATGTTGTTGTCAGCTTTGATCACGGCCATGATGGAGGCATTCGCAGACATCGCGACCGCCACGTAATCATTGCTATAGTCTGGATCATAGGACCAAGTGAGGCCACCATCGCGCGAAATGGCGAAGTAACCAATTTTTGGCGTGCGGAGCAGGGTTTGTCCGTCTGCGGAACTGGCAATGTCGGCAAACAAATCAATGCCATCGGCGGCCCAGGTCTCTCCCCGGTTCGTCGTCCGATAGATTTGGTAAGCACTGGCTGCCAGCTTCATGCCATCCGCAGAGGAGGCGATGGCAGACCATGGCTGCATGGTTTCGCGCGCAGTCCAGGCGCCACCAGAGATGCCCAGAGGCAGTGTAGGGGACAGATCGAAGCTGGGCGCGTCGTTTACCGACCTCACGGTGGCGACCACTCGCAGGCTCTGGGAGGCGATGCCATCGCTCACGGTCAACTCGATCTGAGCGGAGCCGGATTGATCAGGCGAGGGTGTTAAGCTCAGGGTGCGGTTCTTGCCACTGCCGCCGAGGACGATGTTTCCGGTAGGGAGGAGGGCCGGGTCCAGCGAGACGGCAGTGAGCGTGAGCACCGCGCCTGGATCTGCATCGTTCAGGGTGATGGTGTAGGGGCCGCCCGTGCTGTCTTCGAAAATGAGGCCCAGCCACGGGTCGTCGTTCGGTGGCGTGATCGAGGGCGGGGCGTTGACATTGGTGGTGGTAAACTGAGCGATGGCACCAAAGTAACCGGTGCCAATGCTGTTAGTAGCGTAGCCACGGTAGCTGTAGGAAGTGTTCGGTGTCAGGCCAGTGGCGGTCACTTGGTTGATCACTCCCAGCTTCAGCGAGGCGCAGGGAAAGATGAGGACTCCGGGTGAATCAAGCAAGAGCGGTGAGCCAAGTGAGGTGGGGGCAACGATGAGGCCGTTGGCGAGCAGCGGGGCACCATAACTGCTATCCACCTTCACGCCCAAGTCTGCCGTGACGTTGGTTCTTCCGAATTCCGAGAGGATAGTAACGACTGGCACTGCCGACAAGACGGTGATCGTAAAAGTGTTAGTCGGACCGACATCGATGCCGCCATTGGCGGTTCCGCCGTCGTCGGATGCCCGCAGGGTGATGTTGGCAGTGCCTGCGGCATAACCAGGCGTGAAGGTAAGCGTGCCCGTCGCATCGAACGTGGGCTGGTTCAGGAACAGGGCTGGGTTGGAGTTACTGATGACAGTGGTTCGCACGGCCTGGGCGCTTTCATTGGCTGGGCCGGCACTGAGGCTAGTAGCGAAGGCCGAGCGTGTCTGCAGGCCACTGCCTGCGGTCACGTTGATGGCAAAGTTACCGCCGCCAGCGCCTGCGGGGATGACCAAGCTAGGCGCGTCATTTACGGGAGCCACCGTGAGGGTAAAAGTCTCGGTGGTGCGCTGCGTGCAGTCATCCACCGTGATGGTGATGTCCGTGCTGCCAAACTGGTTTGCTAGCGGCACCGCGCTGATGGTGCGACTACTGCCGCTGCCCCCTAGGGTGAGGTTGGCATTGGGCACGAGCGTTTGATTGCTGGAGGTGGCGCTCACGTTGAAGGCGGCCCCAACATCGGCATCCGTGATGGTGAAGGCCACCGGTGCGAGCACCGCATCTTCATAGATGGTTGGATTAGCAATGTCCGACACCACCGGACGCGCGCCCACGCTGTTGCGGTAAATGGCGTCGATCTCCGGGGCAGTGAGCACGCGGTTGTAGAGCCGTGCTTCGTCGATATTGCCAGCGAAGTTTTGGAAACTGCCGTCCGGGAGGCCGGCACCGATGACCAAGTCGTAGTTCTGATCCGACACAGCGAAGTAAGGGTCCGAGCCCTGTAGAACGCCGTCAACATACAGTTTGACTCCACGCGAGGCGGGGTTCGAATCGAAGCTCATGGCCACGTGGTGCCAGAGGTTGTCATTGAGATCGAGGCTCCTAGTAGTGACATTGCCATAAGTAAAGATGTGCGAGAGCAGTTTGTTGCCATCCAGATACAGGCCATAGGCATATTGTTTGACGATGATGGCTTGGAAGGCGCTACTGCTGGTCCTGACCCAGGCATCGACGGTGCCCGTGCTGACCTTTAGGCTGCTGTCGTTGCCCACGCGGACATATCTGCCGCTCGCCCCAGTGAGGCTAAACGCTTGATTCACCTTGCCTGCGGTGTAGCTGCCTAAGTTCAGTGTTCCGTTATTGGAGCCAATGCTGTCGTTGGCGTTGGTCTCACCTTTCCACCAACTCACCGCCCCGGACGGCACGCTTCCCGGTGTGCCCAGCGTGGTGAACGTGCCCGTGACGCTGCTGTAGCTCGTGCCTGCGCTGTTAATCGCATACGGGCGGAAATTGTAGGCAGTGCCGTTGCCCAGGCTGCTGGCGGTCACGGTAAATGCCCCCGTGGTGCCGGTGGCGGGCCATTTCACCACCCCCAGACCATCGATCACGGGCGTGCCGCTGCCTGCCATTACCACCACACCGCGTTCTGTGACCGCCAGGCCACCATCGCTGCTAACGAATCCGCTCAAGCGAGCGCTCGTGACCGTGACATCGCTAGCCGCCGGGTTATTGACCGTGGGCACGCCGCCACTGACCACAATGCTAAAGCTGCGGGTGGGCGTGCTAGTGTCATTGCCACCATTGGCCGTGCCACCGCTGTCCCGCGCGAAGAAACTGACCGTAGCCGTGCCAGCAGCGTTGCCGGGAGTGAACGTAAGCGTTCCCGCCGCATCAATGCTTGGCGCGATGCTGAAGAGATTCGTGTTGTCATTAGTCACGATGAAACTCACCGTCTGAGCGCTCTCGTTGGGCCCCGCAGAAAGGCTGGTGGCGATCCCATTGCGCGTCTGCGGACCAGCCCCAGCGGCAACATTAATGGTGCCAGGAGCAGTGTAAGTAAACGTGGGTCGATCATTTATCGGCTGCACGGTGACCACGAAAACGTCCGTAGCCGTCAAGGCTCCGTCACTCACTGTCAGGGTGATCGTGGCATCGCCAAACTTGCTGACCAGGGGCTGGAGGCTCATCGTGTAATTATCGCCAGATTTCGTTAAGACGACGCTGGCGGGCGGGAGCAAGGCTGGGTTGTTGGAACTAACCGTGACCGTGAGCGTGCTGCCAGCGTTGGCATCAGCGACAGAGAACGAGCGGGTGTTATCGGTCCCATTTTCTAACATCGTTACATTAGCAACATCGGTGATCGTGGGGGCCACAGCGCCCTGCGTGGTTTTGAAGGTGCTAGTGGCGCTGCTGTAGGTGATGCCCGCTGCGTTGCGGACCCAGGCCCGATAGTTGTAGTCGGTATTGGCGGTCAAATTGGTGGGCGTAAAGCTCATCGGACCCAGCCCGCCTGCAGAGCCGAGCGGAGCAGTGACCGACGTGCTATTGGCCTCCGTGGGAACGGCAACAGTAGCCAGCGCATAAACGAAGCCTCTAGATAAAATGGTGCCGCCGCCATTGCCCGTGACCTCAGCGCTAAAGGTAACCGATGTCGTGGCAACATTAGAGTGCGTGGCATTGCTCACCGTCCCTGGGGCCGGTGTGATGGTAATCACGAAGGTCTGTGACGCACTCAAGTCCACCCCGCTATTGGCCGTGCCTCCGTTGTCCTGCGCGAGCAGAGTCACGGTAGCGGAGCCAGCGGTGTTGCCGGGTGTGAAGATCACGGAATTCCCACTCACTGCTGGCTGCACGCTGAAGAGGGCATTGTTATTATTGGTGACGATCATGGTCACGGTCTGCGTGGATTCATTGGGAGGAACACCAGGAGATCTGCTGGAGACCACATTTGCGAGCGTCTGCACGCCGGAATTTACCGCACGGCTAACCGAACCGGGAGCGCTGAACCCAAAGCTAGGCATATCGTTCACGGGATTGACCGTGACATTGAAAACATCCGTCGCAGTGGCCGCGCCATCACTAACCGTCAGCGTAATGGCCGTGGAGCCAAAGGCATTGGGCACAGGTGTCACTGACACCGTGCGGCTCGTGGCGCTGCCGCTGCCAGTGAGAACGATGTTTGCATTCGGCACTAAAGCGGTATCGCTAGACGTGGCGCTCACGGTAAACACCGCGCCAGCATCGGGGTCCGTGATGGTAAAGGCGATGGCTCCCGTGTTGCTGTCTTCATTGATCACCCGATCCAAGATATCGCTGATCTTGGGCGCGATGTTCAACGGCAACGTGGTGAAAGTCCCGGACGGGCTGTAGCCCGTGCCCCCCGCCGTGTTGGAGGCGAAGGCGCGGTAGGTGTAGGTCGTGTTCGGGCTCAACGCGGTGGCGTTGACCGTGAACGCACCCGTAGTTGCAGAACTGGCGAGCAGTTTGGTCACGCTCGTGGTCGTGCTATTGAGCGCAGGTGCACTGCTGCCTGCAACTAGCACCACGCCCCGCTCCGAGAGTGTGCCACCGTTGGTATTGGTGACATTGCCGCCGAGCGTGGCGCTCGTCTGCGTGATGGCGGTGTGGGTGGGTGCAGTCACGGTTGGATCCGGCGTGGGCGGTGGTGGTTGGGTTGCGAAATGCAGGTTTGCAGCACTGACCACGCCGCCAGATTTCGTGTTATTCCAATGGTCTGTGAAACGCAGTTTCCAAATACCCGCGAGAGGTTTGTTTTTGAATGTGGTGATGAGGGAGGTCGTCGCACCATCCAGTTCCGGGGTATAGCGGCCTGAAGGCACCGTTCCGCCCGTAGTCGCAGATGCCGCTGCACTCAGCGTTCCCACCCCAACATCCCCGAAGAAATAGGGGCCCGCTAGGTCGGAGTCATCGCCAGTGAATGTCATGTCCTGTCCGTTGATCTTTACGGTGTATTTCAATTTCTTCATCGACAGCACTGTCAGCACGGTGTTGTCAGGGGCCACGAGACGCGCAATGATGTCGGTGCAAAACGGATGTGCTGGGTTCAGCGTGAAATCGACCACCAAATCGGAAACCGTGCCGGACTGCCCGGTGAGATCAAATAATATTTCCCTCGGCGGCCCTTCATAGTTTGTGTAGCCCTCTGGCCCAGTGCTCTCCGGAATGGCTCCTATGCCCGTGCCCGCGACTTTCTCCAGTGTATAAACCGTGACCAAGTATTTCTTTTGCCAGCCAGCGTTAGTCACCTGAATCTCCACGAAGTTCCGCCCCCCCAGCAGCGGCACGTTCAATGCCGTGCCCGAAGTGAAACTGGCTGACGTGCCACCATTGACGCTCCATTTGAGGGTGGCTGAAGGCGAGGACGCCGTGGGTTGCAGCGAGAGACTCGTGGCTCCAAGCAATGTCATGGAGTAGTCCGATGTCCCTACCGAGAACGCCGGCGAGAGCGCGCCTTTGCTGGGATTCAGCGAGGCGAGGTCGGCATTCGGCGTGGTGATTTTCACATCCGCCCAACGGTCGGCCCCCGATCCCCCAACATCAATGGTTTCGATCTCAACGCGACCGATGCCAGTCGCTCCGGTGGGGTCTAAGAACTTCTTACCCTTGAGCAGGAGGCCATCCCGGGCGTCGCTATTGGCGCTGCTCCCCGGCGTGGAATCGAGGAAGCAACTGCCTTGAGGCGAGCCAATATCGTCCCCCCACTGAACCGCCACGCCATCCCTCTGCGTGAGAGGAATGACCTTGTTGCCATAGCCATCAACAGCCTCATTGAAAACCGTGCGTGTATCCAGCCAGTAATCACGGCGGTTCGGCCCACCAGCGTCCGATTTCTGAACAGGGATGCGAATGCCGTATTTTCGGCTTGAGTTGAGGACGCCGCCAGCATCATGGGCGTAGATCTTGACCGTCGTCGTGGAATCGACCGTCTGAATGTTCGTCTCCGGAATCCAGCCCAACAGGTATTTGTAGTTAGCGCTGTAGTGGGCCGTTTCACCCCCCACACCAAGTGGATCAAATGGGCTGCCGTAGGCTTCGAAATAACCAGCCGGATCCAGTGGGTCCAGGCTACCAGCAGATCGCTCCCAGATGCCTGCGTGATTCAAACCGAGCGCATGTCCAATCTCGTGATGGAATAGCCTGATATCAAATGGCTGTCCTGCGGAAACGTTGCACCACATGCCCTTGGCTCCTTGGTTCGCCAAACCGGAAAAGGGAAACACTTTCTGGGTCACGCCTCCCCGGATGAATTTGTTCTCGTAAAACACCACGTCGAACTCGAAATTGGCGGTATCCCAGGTCACACTCTGGATCTCCTTCGCCTTGGCGCGTGCGTCTGCCAGCAGTTGATTCCCCCTATCATTGAGATCGTTATATTCCGCCTGGGTTTTTGGCAACGTCAGCACTGAGGTAGCCACCATGTCAGCCGCATTCGATGTCGGGCCACCAAATCCACATCGGCCATAAGAAGCCTGCCGCAGCCAGATGTCCGTTGCGATCAGGCCAGCCTGTGCTGCCGCTTGGGTGAGCACAGGCGTCTGGCCACCCGTGATGGTAGGGTCAACCTTGAATACCACGGGCATGGCCAGAATGCGATTGCTCGTTGTTGAGTTGCGGTAAGCCCGGAAATTGGGTCCACCACTTGTCCCAACGGGTGGACCACCGAAAGCCAGTTTCCAGGGGATCATCTCGTTAGACAGAGCCGCAGCGGAGGACGCATAATAGACACCTTCACCAGACTCCATCACCACTGGGTCTGTCATCGACTGAGAACCTCTTAGATCAACCACGATGCGCTTGCCCACCGTTGGTTGCTCGCCTATTTCCAGCAAGCGCAGCGGGCTGGCCAACACAGCCAAGTGTCGATCCAGCACGATCCCATGCAAGGAATCCTGATCCCGCGTTCCCTGGGAGTCCCGCTCACCATAGACATGGGCCTGATAGCGCGAGCCACCCAGCTCGACTGAACGGCTGTAATGCGTGGCGACGTTCTCGCCACACGCAATTCTCAACGTCACGCTCCCCATGCCCGACACCCGCTGCTCCAACTGCTTCACGATGGCCTCCGGCAATTCCTGCCGCACAGAGAACGGCACTGTGGACGCAATCGCCCCGGCCGGATCATTTTCAATCAACTGCCGCACCACCGCCCGCCGAGCTGCCGCCAGCTCAACACCCCGATACTCCAATCCCGCCCGCTCCCCCGGAGCCACCGCCGCATAGGCCTTAGCCCAAGCCGAGAACGCCCGACACGCCGGATCCGCTTCGCGTCCCCAACCGGTCCCAAACTGATAAACGGCATCCCCAGTCGGCCCATTTGCCGCAGCCACCGGAGACGCCTGCACCCCGGCTCAACTGGGGCAGCTGTTGCAGCTGTTGCAGTAGCAGTTGGAGATGGAGGCACCACCGCCACCGCCTTTGCCGAAGCCGTTGGCGGATCGACCACGACGCTAGGCGTGGATCCCGAATTAGTCCAAATGGCCACGCCAGCAGCCAAAATAGCGAAGCTCAACGGAACGAAAACACGGCTGGATCGAGCGGTAAAGATCGAACAAAGACGACGGATGAAGTGTGAGACAAAATGCATAAGGGTGTATGGGCGTTAAGACTTATTGAAATCGGAAAACGGCTGAGAACTGGTCCTCCCACAGGAGAACGCGCTTTTTTTCCGCGGGCGTTTCGACGATTTTGAAAAAAGTTGAATTTTTTTCTCAGCACCGCTTCCGCAATGTGTCCCGACTGTCCTCAGTCGGGAGCACCGGAGGAGTCTTCCACGTTTCTAGAAGCCAGATGACAAAAGAATGAATGACAAAAGAATTCTTCCAGATCATGGAAAGCCACCTCCTCCATTCATGCCCTTTCCCCCTCTTCCCTCTTAAATCACCAACGAGAAATTCTCCTGTCATTCATTCTCCTGTCACCTCAAGCGTCGCGCTAGCACAACGGTGGGTTGCTTCACCTGCACAGCCCCCTCTGCAATCCTGCCGCTCGCCTTCACCCTCCACGATCACACTCGCAAAACGCTCCGCCAACCGCGTCCCGAATGATTTGTGAAACGCGTTACACCACCGGGGGAACCGTTGTTGCAACAACCGCCTCAAACACGAAAGATCCTGCCTCAGCGGGACCTGTTTCTTTCTAAAATCAAGTTAAGGGGCTGGCGCCATCGTGGCGCAAGGTGAGCGGCCGGTGCAGGCTGGTGGCATCATTATTTGCGTCTAGTCAGTAGCATGACGGATTTCGTTTTGTGCCCGACCGGATAAACGCCCTCACTGGAAAGAACTTTCCCGTCACCATTGAACTTATATTTATTTCCCGAATGAAGCATTCTCGTGACCAATCCGTCATTTCCGATGCTCTCCACTTGAGCAAAAAATGCCACCCCATCACCAAATACAACTTCTATATAACTACCTACCGGGGTAATGTCGTTTGCCCGGCCTCCATAAAACGCAATTTTTTGGCATTTATGCCCGATCTTATAAGCTCCGCCTGATGATGTCACCGTGGTTCCGGCAAATGAATACATGTTATCAGAATGCAGCATTTTTGTGTGGACTTCATTTCCACCTTTCGACAAGACCTTGGCATAAAAAGTTTTGCCATCGGCAAAAGTGACGACACATAAATCATTCGCAGCGGTATTTTGGGCATTTGCGCTGAAGCTGAAAAGCAACGTGAGAGCGGACATTAGAATTGTGAGGATATTTTTCATTGATTTGGTGGATGTTTGTTTTTGTGGTAAGGCCCGGATGGGGAAGGAAAGGGGTTTGCAGATTGATGGCGACTGATCTCAGTCACACTTCCTACTTTTTGAACTTCTCAATGCATTCCCTTACCTTCTCATCGGCGGCATGGCTTCCCTTGAGATTGAAGGACCAGAATTTTGATCCCGCAAATTTCAACCGCAGGGTCTTCGAGTTGCGGTAGCCGTCAGCCAAGCCACCTGGCTCGTCGTGGGGATGGGAGATGCGCAGCCATTTGTCGCCTTCGTCATTGATCACCTTGCCAGCGTAAGTCAGGCTATCATCACTTGGTGATTCGTCGCTGGCGAGCGTCACGACAATGTTGCCGTCGGCATCCTTGGGAGCACCTTTGAGCTTATCCCAATCGCCTGAGGCATCAACATGCAGGTGCGTATCATCCGTGGAAATGCGGATCATGGAGCCGTCGTCAAACCCACGGATCATTCCAGCGTAGGCAAATTTGCCATTCGCGTGTGTGTAGTAGTGGACTCCCCAATCTCCAGGCCGGGCGTATTCGTGTTCAATCAACTTACCGGCACTTGCGCCTTTGCTAGGCTTCGCAGGGCTGTCCGCCTTTGGTTCTTCTTCCGCTGTGGCATCCGCTGTCAGGAAACTTTCGACCATGGCCTTGTAGGCCGCGTTGCTCCCTTTCAGATCGAACGACCACACGACTGATTCATCGACGTCCCCCACATAGATGATGAGTTTTTTAGCGTTGGCAATGCCGTCGCCTGGGCCCGGCTCGTTGGGTTCAGTGATGCGCAACCAGCTCATGCCATCCTCTTCCTCGATGACCTTGGCTTTCCCTTTCCAAGCGGATTCATTGTCTGCACTGTTGATCTTGTATTCCGTAGCGTGGAATTTCATGTCAGGAATATCGCTCCAGTCTGCAGAGGAATCGATGTGGAAGTTTTTGCCATCAAAGATGATGCGCAGGTGGACTTCCTGCTTCGTTTCGTAAGTGCGGATCATTTCGGAAAAGACAACTTTTCCTTTTTCATTCGCGACCGAGTTGACGGTCCAGCCGCCTTTGTCGCTGACAAGTGTGCGGACCAGCTCTGCGTGGATGAGCCCTGCGCTAAGAAGGAGCGCGGATAATGTAGTGATGAATTTCATAGGTTAGGACGGCATTAGCTTTGCCTTGGTGTGGGTATCGAAAAAATATAAAGATCAGGGTTGGGTTAGTTGGCAGCGCCCCGGCCCATCTGGCGACTGGCGGTATCGAGTTCCTCCGCTTCGTTACGGGCGTCAGCGGCCTGGTGGTCGATGTCAGAGGTATCGGGATAGCCATCCGCCGCCCCACGGCGTGACATGCGGCTGGCGTTCTCGAGTTCTTCCGCGCGATCCCGCTTGGCAGCGGCCTGGCGGCCCAGACTGGACTGCTCGCTGCGGATGTTAGCCTGAGTTTCGCGACGCTCGTCGTCGGTGGGCTCAAGGGTCCCGCAGGAGGTGAAGACGGAGGCGGTGGTGACGATGAGGCTGGTGAGGATGAATTTGTTCATGGAGCGCTGAGGGTTTTGTAAAAAGAGGGCTAAAGGAATTTCTCCGGAAACGAGAGCCGGTGGCGGATACTTATTGGCGCAGAATTTGGGTTCACCCTTATTTATAGGCTTTCATGGATGCCATGATTGTGTCGTAGGAATTCTTGTCGGTATCGGAAAGCGTTTTGGGGCTGTCAACGGTGATGGTGCAGAGGATGGATTGCCCTTTGCCGCCATTGAAGAGCATTAAGGTGAATTCAAACGTCGTCTTGCTGTCCACCCCTTCCCCTTTTGCTTCGTAGGTGCCGGAGAAGGAAGTGAGGCCATTGACGGTGCCCTTCCGGGGCTCCATGGTCACTTTGGTTCCTTCCCAGCCTTGTCTTTTCTTTTCCGCTGCGAACTGCTCTTTATACACTGCCATGCTGGCGTCCTTCGGAACAGCTGTGAAGGTGACGTTCACTCTTCCGCTTTTGGATTGAAGGATGGTGGCGTCCCCGTCGTCTTTTGAACTCCAGCCGCTCGGCAGGTCGTATTTGAGCACGGGGTCTTGCTCCGGGAAGGCTTTCTCTTTCGCTGAGGCGGATGAGATGAAAGCGAGAGCGATAAGCCCAAGGATAGCGCGTAGTTTGTTTTTCATTGTTTTGTGTTGTTTTGCCCTCTTCCTTTGGCTAAATGGGAGGCAGGACAGAGGCTACACCTTAGAACTCGCCATTTTTCTGCGGGCGTTTCAACGATCGTGAAAAAAGGTGAAATTTTTTCTGAGCACGGTTTCCGCAAGGTGTCCCGACTGTCCTCAGTCGGGTGCCATGGCCGCAACAATGGCCAAGGAACCATCAGGCCTTGTGACTGGGAAGCTGCGCCTTTTTTACCAGTGCGGAGGCCCGACTGAGGACAGTCGGGACACGTTCGGGCAGGCCCAGTCCAAATAAAAAGGGCCAGCTTTTCTCTTGTCGGAAACATCGGAAAGTGGGAGCTTACTCGTATGGATGACTTTGACCCACAACCCATTAGTCTAGCCGACGCCCAACGGATATGGACCTTGCAGAAGCAGAAGCAGCCGCTCTTACCCGACGACCAAGCCCTCCTCGCTCAGGCAGCGGAATGGCAAATGTGGGTCAGCCATGGGATCCGGTTGAAGTCTTCGAAGCCCACCGGGCCAAACTCCGTGCGAAGTAGGGGTTGGGCTTTTTGATTGATTTGTTGCTTGGTGCTCATGACAAATAATATGGCAGGATTTCGTTTACTCCCCAGCGAGAATCGTCGGCAGATCCCGGGCGGCGTGGAGCACGCGGACGATTTCGACTTTATCAGGTCGGTTGTAGTAAAAGATGAGATAGTTTTTGAAGCCCGGCACGGTCAAGCGGCGGAGGCCTTTTAGCTTTGGGTTTTGGGTGCGGTAAAGAGTGCCCCGCTCGGGCTTAGCTCCAAGGCTTCTCATAGCCGCATCGACATTATCCCGAGCGATGTAATCAGCCTGTTCATTGGTGTCTGCCGCGATGAAGTCGCTTCTTTCAACAGCCTTGCTCATTTTGATTTGGCAGCGGCCTTGTTTTTTAGTCTGGCTTGTAATCTGGCCACGGCTTGGTCACCCCAATCCGGTTCAAGCGGGGTAAATGGTCCCTCCATTCCCTCCAAGATCAAGGACTCGAATCTCTTGCGGGCCGCGTCGCGTTCCGCTTTGTCCGCCTTGAGTTCAAAGGGGATGGAGCGAGTGGCGATGACCTTGTGGTAAAACATGCGGACGGCAGTCGTTGCATCGACGCCTATTTCCTGAAAAACATTCTCAGCCTCTTGTTTGAGACTTTGATCCATGCGAACTTGAAGTGTGGTAACCATGGCTGCAATTTTACTACATTTGCATTGAGATGGCAATAGGCATTTGTGGCGCAGAATTCCTGCACTATCCTGACTGAACCGGGAAAGAGTTACTTCACCTGCACAGTCCCCTCCTCAATCTCCTGCCGCTCGCCTTCGATGACCACTCTGGGCTCCTTACCCTCCGTGCGGATTCGCCCCGGGCTCATAACCTTGACGCTGGGCGAGCTGTCGTTGCCGGGAGTTCCGGTGATTTTGATGGACCCTGCGGTGGCATCGATTTTACCTCCGTCAACAATCACGACTCCCACCTGAGCATTGCCTGTGCCCGCCCCACCACGGCCTTCCACGGTAATATTGTCAGCCCCATTGGCCTTCACCCTGGCATCATATTGCACTAGCACGCCACAGTTGGCCGCCGCACTAGAGTTGCTGGTGCCGCCGCCCTGACCGACAATACGGATGTCCCCGCTGCCGGAGCGGATGGCTGCGGTGGGTCCCCGCAGCAGCACACCATGATTCGATTTCCCCTTCGTTTCACCGCCTTTCCCATCCAGGGTCACTTTCCCATTTCCTTGTATGATGCCTCCCACGATGGCGATGCCGTTGTTGCTGTTGGTGTCTGGAGGACCATTGCCCCGGCCCTCTAGCACGATATCAGCCCCTTTGCTGGTGATCATGCAGTGTTCATCCTCCATATTAATGCCTGTATTATCGTTTTGTCCGATGCTGGTTCCGCCCTGACCGCGCAGGGTGACCGCACCCCCGGTCCCGCCCTGAATGAACACTCCGGCCGTCAGGTGGATGCCGAACTGAAAGATCCCTTTGGTGCCACCACGGCCGCTGATGTTGATGGGCCCTTTGCCCTCACTCATGATGCCTGCCATGTTCATCTCGATGCCCTTGAATCCCCAATTGGTGGTGGGGATGGCTTGCTGATTGGACTCCAGCGTGATTCCTCCATCTACTGTCCTCAGCATCGCTTTCCCGACCCAAATGCGGCCGCTACAGCGCATGACGATGGTCCCCGTGCCGGTGGTTTGCACGATGGTATCCGCATTGATTTGAATGCTATCTATGCCGGGCTCGGGAGCATCATCCTGCAAGTCCACGTCCAGCCCTGCATTTGGCTGGAAAGAGATAGGTTTCCAAAAAAGGATCAAATCGTTTCCCTCACCGCCGTTGATCTGAAGATTCGGCAATGGCGCCTCAAACTCGGTCACTTGGATGGTGTTATTTCCCGCACCGCCGTCCACCACGATGTGGGTCACGCCTTCCAGAGAAATTCCGTCGGTGGTGCTGAGAATGAGGGAACCATCCGGCATTTGAAAATAGCGTCCCTCTTCCCGAAAACCGATGAAGCCGGGTGCCCGCTGACTCACCCAAAGCATTTGATCCTGCCCCTTCATATCCCGTATCACCAAGCGTGAGCCCTCTCGGGAAATAATGTTGTCAGGAACCGGGAGCGCAGCTTGCGCAGCACGGGAATGGGTGAAGGACCAAAATTTCCCGATGCCAAGCGCCAAGCCCGCCGTGGCCACGGTGCCCCAAGCCAAGGATCGACGGTGGCGCTTAGACCAACGCACGGTTTTCTCCAGCAGGGAAACGGGGCGGGAATGGATTGGCTTTTCCTGCAGCCACCGCTCCAATTCCTCCGCGAGCAGGTTGGCACTTTGCAGCCGCTCGGCTGGTTCCTTCTGCAAACAGCGCTCGATGAGCACGGACAGATCCATTTCCCGACTCGTCTTGGGCTGTAGTTTGGGAGGGGAGGCGGAAACGACCTCGTGCATGATCGCCACATTCGACTCGCCATCGTAAGGCAGATGCCCGCTCAGCATTTGGTAAAACATCGCCCCCAGTCCCCAGACATCGCTGGCCGCCGTCACGCCTCGGACCAGACCTGCGGCCTGCTCTGGCGACATGTAGTGCGGCGTGCCAATCTGCGCTCCAGTCACGGTCAACGCCACTTGAGAGCCGGATAGCTGCGCCATTCCAAAATCGGTTAGCCATGGTTCACCCGCCTCGTCCAGCAGGATATTGGAGGGTTTTAGGTCCCGGTGCAGGACGCCCTTCTCATGGGCGTAGCCGACGGCAGCAGCCACCTTGGCCATGATGGTTGCCGCGGCCTCCGCAGTCAGGTCACCAGCTTGCAAACGCTGCGCCAGAGTCCCACCCCGGATGATTTTCATGGAAAGAAACGGGCAACCCTCCACTTCACCAATCTCATACACTGGCACAATATGCGGATGGTCTAACCGGGCCGCCGCCTGCGCCTCCCGCTGGAAGCGGCTCATTTCATCTGCCGTGGAAAAATGGAAACCGCGGAGCATTTTCAACGCCACCATGCGGTTCAGAGCCCCATCTTCCGCTTCATACACGGCCCCCATGCCGCCGATCCCCAGCCTATGCAGCAGTCGAAAACGCCCGACTTGCATGGGAAGAACCGGATCCGATAAAGCGGCAAATCCACCCGGTTTCGCCAACGAATTTGAAGAATCCGATAGATCCGCCTCGGCTTCCGGAGACTCTGTGGCTGCGGCCAGAGCTAGTGCTTACTTGCAATAGTTAACAAATGTGAAATAAGTGGGGATGAGCCGCTCCATCAAACCGCTGAATTTAACGAACGACGAAAAGGTCACCATTGAAGCCCTAATCCGCAGTCCGCAAAGCACGCAGGGACAGGT
>JANOAV010000195.1:0-13230 GCA_031411295.1 Verrucomicrobiales bacterium
GCGATGACCAAGCGCTGCTCGTGATACTCGATGGCCTTGCGGGCGTCTCCCAAGTCCGCGTAGGCGTTGCCGAGGTTGCCAAGCGCGTAGCCTTCCCCGCGTCGGTCCCCGATCTCACGGGCGATGACCAACCGCTGCTCGTAATACTCGATGGCCTTGCGGGCGTCTCCCAAGTCAGCGTAGGCGTTGCCGAGGCTGCCCAGCGCGTTGCCTTCCCCGCGTCGGTCCCCGATCTCCCGGGTGATGACCAACTGCTGCTCGTAAAACTCAATGGCCTTGCGGGCGTCTCCCAAGTTCAGGTGGGCGTTGCCGAGGTTGCCCAGCGCGCTGCCTTCTGCTCCCCGATGTTTCGCCACGCGGGCGGCCCGCAGTTGGCTTTCCAGCCAGGTGATGCGCTGGCGTGGATGGAAGCGCAGTTCGCTGGTGTAAGTGATCGAACCCACCAGAGCAATCATTTGCCGAGCGGCAGTCTCCCCCGGCTGTCTGTCCAGCCAAGCGTAGGCAGCCTCGATCTGCTCCCGCTCGCGGTCGAAGAGGGCTAGGCCTGCGATGGCGTTGCCATCCATATAGAGATTGTCTGCTTCGTCGCCCACGGCGGTGAAATGCTGAGCGTGGCTCAAGCGCAGGGCGTCGAGGTCTGCGGAGGGGAGTTTCCCCTGGGCATACTCGGCGGCTAGGTCGTGGAGTTTATAGCGGTCCGTGCCATCCCGATCCAGCAGGCTGCGGCGGACGAGGTGGGCGAGGGTCGTTTCATCTGCTCCTGCAATGGCCTGGGCAGCAGGGGCATCGAAGCTGGAGGTGAAGACGCCGAGGCTGCGCCAGGCGGTTTGTTCCGCTGGGGGAAGCTGATCCTCGCTGAGGCGGAGGGTTTCGGAAATGGTGATCTCATTGGCGTCCGGGGCATCGGCATCCAGGGTGCCGAGTCGGGAGGACTGAAGTTTCTGCAAGTAGCCCGCAACATCCGGCACGCCGCTGTGTTGCTCGCTGGCATCCAGAGCCAGATGCGCTCCGGCTAGGCGCAGGGCCAGGGGGAGGCCAGCGCAGAGTTTGCTCAAGGCAGCGGCATGGGCGTCCGTGAGTTCGGGGTGGTATTCCCGCAGCAGAGCGGCGGCATCCTCATCCGGCAGGCGATCCACGGAATACGCTCCCTTGGTGCCGAGGAGGATGTTATTTCTGGAAGTGACAATGAACCCACAACCCGCTGGCGGGATCAACGGCTTCGCCTGAGCCGCGTCCTTGGCATTGTCCAACACGATGAGGACGCGCTGCCCCGAGAGGACCTGATGGTAAATCTCCTGAAGAGCCGGAAGCTCGGCAGGGAGTTGCGCGGTGGGATGGTAGGTCTGGATGACTTTGGCCAGGAGGGACTCCGGTGTGGTGGGTCGGGCCTGCGTGCCCTGACCATCAAGCCAGAACTGGGCATCAGGAAACTGGGCGGTCCATTCATAAGCCAAGACCAACCCCAAGGCGGTCTTCCCAATGCCACCCATCCCACGCAAGCCAGTGAGGACGGTGCCGGTGGTGGGCTGCTGGCGGAGGATTTCCAGGTCCTTGGTCCGACCTACGAATCCGCTGAGGCGGGGATTCGGGGGGAGCTGGTGGAGGCTGCCACGCAAGCTGAGTGCCTGCTGCACGGCTTGGCCAGCGGTGCCAAACTTATGCAGGGTGCCGACCGCTCCGGCCACGGCTTTCATTAGAGTCTGCACGGAATCCACTTGTTCGTTGGAGGTGCGCTTTACTTTCCCTGCCAAGGGAGTGCCCTCAAACTTCCCAGTGGACACCCGGTCCCGATGCTCTAACTGCAACTTGGTCTTACGGGCGATGTCCGCAGCGTCCTTGCCTGCCTCGGCAAATTTCTCCGAGAGATCAGGAGCACAGACGAAGGCAATGACGTCGATGCCCTGCTGATGCGCATAGTAATATTCAAATTGAATCCAGGAACACTGGAAGCCGGGCATGGCAGGGTCCAGCAAATCCGCATCCGCCCCGTAGCCCATGCCTGCCAGGTGGATGACGCATTGGCTCTCCCTAAGGTGCTGGGTCAGCAGTCGATGCACATCTCCCGTGGCCGCTCCCAGGCTGTGCTTCTGAGTATAAACACGGAATCCCGCCCGGGAAAAGGCGTCATGCAAGACATCCCGCCAGGGTTCGAGGTCAATGGTGGCAGCACTTATGAAAATGGTAGGAGCACTCATGGTCGGGAGTGTGGCATGGGTTCCCTCGTTCGTCATTGGTAAATCGTCAGTCATCACTCGTCACTTGGATTGTGCTGTGGAACGTGGACGAGTGAATGTTCAAGGACAGATCAAAGGCACATTGGGGAAATAGGTTTCAAAGCGATTTTTATCCCGTGTCAGCAAAGTGAATCCCTCTGCCACGAGAACTCGCATATGGCATCTCGTGCTAGTTCTCGCCACGTAGCATCCTTGACTCGGGAATTCAAGATTTCCGGCAGTCTTTGATCCTTTGTAAGGCTTCGGTATAAGCAGCTGCTTCCTCTGGGGAGGTGGGGGAGGTGGGGGCGGTGGGATCGGTGGGCATGGGGAGGAGGAGTTCAAGATGGGAAGTTCAAGTTCAAGGAGAATCCAGTTCTCCTGCTGCACTGAGGACGGCTGTGCGGACTGAATTTGCGAGGAAGAATCCTGCTTTGGACATCAGTGCGTCCATGATCGGACGGACGGAAGGGATCAGGGCGGCTTGTTTCGCCAAGAGGAGCACGCCCATGAGGCCAATGACCGGGGCACCTTCCGCTTTGGCTAGTTTGCGCCCGTCGGAATCATCAATCAAGAGCCAGTCCGGCTGCATTTGCAGGGCTAGGGCCAGGGCTTCAGCTTCGCCTCGATGCACGCTCCAGCAGTATTGTTCCACCTTGGCAAGATCATTCACTGTCAGGACTTCCAGCCAATCGGGAATCTCTGCATGGTAGGCTAATAACTCTGCACAGACTGCTGGTGGAATGCAGATGCGGCCAAACAACTGGCAAAGTAAATCCGCCTGACTTATTTTCAGGAGATTGGAAATGGCAGTGGTGTCAGAGACGACGATCATGCCGAGCGTGACTTGATAGCCGCCACGTCCTCCGCGAGGTCTTCTACGGTATAATCCATGGGAATCCGCTGCCGTGCCATGATGTCTTGGAATTGGGGCCGGGAAAGCCCCGCTACCTCAGCGGCCCTACCAAAGCCTAGCTGCCCACTGACGTATAACCCTAGCGCCAGGCTGAGGTGTGCTTGCTCCGGCGTCAGCCGAGCCTCGATAGGGTCTGGAAGGGTGAGTTGCATGGGTGTAGGATAGGGAATAATGTCTCAAGTGCAAGGGCAAGCGGCAGCGGGCTGAAATCTTCCCGTAAGGCCGAGGCCGGACAAATAAAGGTCGGTGTCTCCCGAGGCCTGGCACTCACGGATCAGTTGCTGGGCTTTAGCGTAGGCGTCGCGAGCCTTTGGAGTCATGTGGGCGGTGGGATCGGGCATGGGGGAGGAAGTTGAAAGGCGGTTCGTTCATCACTCGTCACCTCGATCATGCTGGGAAACGTGGACAAGTGAATGTTCAAGGACAAATCAAAGGCACATTTGGAAAGTAGGTTTCAAAGCGATTTTTATCCCGCGTGAGCAGAGTGAATCCCTCTGCCTGGGCCTGGGCACCGATGAAGAAATCAGGTAGCGGAGCGGTTCTGGTGCCGCCTCGTTGTCGGTAGGCTTTGAACGCTTGGGAGGCGAGGTAGAGTGCCTGTTTCGAAAGTTCGGCGTATTGCAACCCGAGGCTGGTTACCACTTGATCCACTTCCGCCGTGGAGGTGGCGCGGTAACTGAGTTCGGCATAAATGATGGGGTTAATCCACAGGTCAGCTTGCCATCGATTGATCTGTGCATCAGACCATGTTTCCCAGACAGGATCACCATAGAGCACATCCGTAATCACATTGGTATCGACGAGAACTCGCATAGGGCATCTCGTGCTAGTTCTCGCCTCGTAGCTCCTGCATCATTTCATCAGTGGTGCCACGGCCCTTCCAGATTCCGCGCACGGAATCACAAATGTTGGTTGAGCTTGGTTCCGCAACGTCTGGTTCTGCTGCTTTAAGTTTCATGGCAAAGATCAGCAACTCTAGTGCCTCAGCCTCCACGCTGTGCCCATGTTTGGAAGCCTCCGCTATTAGCCGCTGCCGTAATGGCTCTGTTAAATCTGGAATCGTTAAACTCATCTGGAAACATTGGTTTGGTTTAGGGTGAAAAGCAAATTTTAGATTGGGGGGCAGCATCCTTGACTCGGGAATTCAAGATTTCCGGCAGGCTTCGATCTTTTGTAAGGCTTTGGTGTAAGCGGCTGCTTCCTCTGGGGACATGGGGGCGGTGGGATCGGGCATGGGGGGCGGAAGGTTCAAGATTGAAAGTTCAAGTTCGAGGGAGTGAAGCACGGAACGCTGGAGGTGGATACCAGAAAGTAAGCGTGGCGCAGCCACCTTACCTTGGACTGCGGCGTGGGGGTGGATTCAGTGGGAGCTGATCCGTGGGCATGATGCGGGGGCTTGAGCAAGAGTGTGGAGCTGCCCGCTGGGCTGCTCTGATGCTGTGCGAAGGCTTGGGCAGCCCAGCGGGCTGCCCCACATTCTTCGGGTTGCTGGGCCTGAGTGCCGCGTTGGGGGTGCTCTGAATCTCGAACGCGCGCCACCGATTCGCGTCTCGCAGCAGGCTGCTTGACGGAAAGCGGCAGCGGGCTGCCGCAGTCCAGGGAGCCTGCGGCTCGGAGACTGCACCCCATGGCGGTGGATTCCTTTGTGATCATTCCTTTGCCATGCCAATTCGGTTTGGTTGGCTGCGGGGGGGGCGACTGAGGACAGTCGGCACACGTTCTTTTGGGAGCAGCCCAGCGGGCTGTCCCACATTCTTTATGCGGACTTAAGTCTGAAGCCTCAGTTGGATTTCACCCAGCGGAATGGCCAGTAAGGATCCAAGCCACGGGCATCGGCAGGCCTTCCTTTCTCGTCGAAAGGTGCCGTGGGGCTTTGATCCCTGCGCAAGAGTAGAGCGGATTTGGCATTGCGGAAGAGATACATTTCCGGCCACTCGGACCGATAATCCTTCAGGTTGAGTTTAATCAGGCCAGAGGCATCGGTTTGGCAGGTTCCTCGATACGTGGAAACGCCAACTCCAAAGATCGTTAGCTCGGCCTGCCGTTGTGGTTTGAGCGTCACCTGAGCATCATTATCCATCCCCAAGAGGTGACCATTATGACTTACAAAAGTGGCGCTGCCACCTTGTTGTGTCACCCAAGTCTCCACGTTGTGTTCCTTGAGGTAGGTCTTGGGTTTGGCAGGGGGAAGAGCCGCAGGGACAGCAGGGGACCCCGCCCTGGCCACGGGTGCTGGCCCGCTCAGGGGAGTCTCTGGCGCACGTTGCATGGAGCAAGCAACGGTGCCGAAGGAAAGCAGGCACCACCCCATCCAAGGGCGAAAGATGGAATTGGTTCGAGGCGTGGAGGGCGTTAATTTCATAGGCGGCTGGCTGGGGTGGGTCATAATCGCTGATCCCAGTCCGTCATCGGTTAAGCGCAACCATTACGGTCGCTGTTTTCAGTCCGGTGCAGTTCCCTGGGCAAAGTCTTACTGACTGGAAGCCACCGCGCTGGGCTCGGGATTGCGGAAGCCGCTTTTCACGAACTTGGTAATTTCCACGATGCGTTCTTTGGAACTGTTGGCGACAGGGCGCACTTCGACCATGATTTGGTCGGGCTTGTTCTTGCTGCTGCCGTAGAGGAATTTACGCAGGCGAATGCCATCCTCGCTCATGCGGGGAATGTAGCCGTTGCCCAGCGGTTCATTAGTGACGGGATCTTGCAGATAGACGCAGAGGTGGGTGTTCTCTTTGAACTGGGAATCGTTGTAATATTTGTCCACGCAAGCGGTCACTCGGAGCAATTGGGGCGTGAATTTCTTGTCTGGTTTGGCGTTGATGATATCGTGCCAGTCGGTGGGGGAATAGGCCACGCTGGATTCCCATTCGATCTTGGGACCGCCGGGGAGATACTCCACGAAGAACGTCATCTGACGGCCATCGGAAAGCTCCGCCAGCACGTTGCTCCGACGTTGCTTCAGGTCCTGACTTTGATAGTAACCAGGCGTGCTGCAATGCATTTTGGCCACGGTCAAGGGTTGATCATTGTTGCCCCGGCTAAAATAGTCTTTCATCAGCGGGGTCACGCGCTCTGGTTCACGGACAAATTGAATCTTCTTGTCCAGGCCATCTGCTTCCAAATAGCTCTTCACGAGTTGTTTGGCGGATTCCTGAATGGCAAAGGGATCTTCTTTCTTCAGGTCAGGCTCGTTGGGATCGGTCGGCATGGCCTCCGCCTTGTGCAGGGCCTGATTCTCCAGCACGGTTGGCTGTTTGGAGAGATGGGTTAGGGCCACGCCTCCGCCGACGAGGTTGGCGGCGGCACTGCCGATGATAGCCGCATGGACTTCTGGGAGTGGGATCCCCATGAAACGGGGACGACTGGCGGCGGGCAAGGCGAAGCGGTCGGCATGGAGAAAGGCCTCGATGTGGTTTTCGTAATTGTAAGCCCCACGTTGATGTCTGGGATGTGGCGCGCGGATGGCGCTGGCGCACTGCGGGCAACGGGTTTTTTGCCCAGCGAGTCGCTTCACCATGGAAATGGTGTGATTGCAGGCGGGACAGCAAAATTTGATACGACTATTGGAGACCAGCGGAGCGGCCTCACTCTTCATGGGAACTTCTTCGATGGGCGCATCGGAACGTGGCGTGTGGTTCTTCACGGCCAGCCCGTCCGCTTCCAGCCAGCCGTGCAGATCTGCCTGCACGGAATTTTGGAAGTTCTTTTTCGGACTTGGGAGCTGCGTTTTGGTGGCCTTTCGGAAGATACTGGCAGGAGTCAGTGGAGTCGGTGCCGCAGCTTCAACGGGTCGGACGGTTTCGGCCAAGAACTCCTTGGCGGCGGAAACATGTCGGGGCGTCAACGGGACTTCAGGCGCAGATCTCCCTTCCTTCATCGTTGCGGCAGCAGCCTTGGAGCGTTGTATTTTTGGGGAAGATGGGGCCGCTTCGGGAGCCTCCTCGCTTGAGGGAGCGATGATGCGGCCGATCTCCTGAGGAGTGACTGTTGCTAAAGCGGAGGCATTGGTCTCGAACGGATCAGACTCGACCGGATTCGCCAACGGGTCGGAAATTTTATGCTTTTTCGGTGGTGGCAGCACGGTGGCTCCCAGTTGAGCGCTCGGGGCGGGCGGTGCTTGGTCGAGCACCTGTTTCGCCAGTTCTTTGCGCTCGGCGCGGGCAGGACGGGGGGTCATTTCCAAGGGGGGCGCTACCGCAGCTTTCTTCACTCGGGCCAGCACATCGTCCACTCCAGAATCAGGTTTAGATGAGGTAAGTAATACAGGCTCAGTAGCTTGTGGGATGTTTTTACGACGCGTCGGTAGAACCACTTTCGGTGGCGCGGCCTGAACTGGCGGGGTGTTGTTAGCGGATTCAGCGGCCACGGGGCGCACTAAGGTGAAAGGAGATTTATCGCTCATAATTGGTCGGTTGTAAGCAGGTTGGGATTGATTTCGCAGCGGTCATTAGGAGTGCCAAAAAATCAATTTATAAAGAAATTTAACACAACTTCAGCAAAACGCCAAAACTTTTTATAATTTTCCGATGATTTTTGAAAATTCACTTCGTCAAGGAATGTTCGGAGTGGGACTTGCCGAGTCAGAATCCAGTGCTAAAAAGCCTTCCTCCACCGGCTCTATCACAAGTCGCTAGGACCATTTTCCTGTTTTACGACCCCTCATACCACCCCAATTCACATTACCTATGAAATCCCCCATTCGCATCGCCATTACTGGAGCCGCTGGCCAAATCGGCTACTCTTTACTTCCTCGGATTGCTTCCGGAGCTGTTTTCGGAGCCGATCAGCCAGTCATTCTGCAACTGATTGAAATTACGCCAGGACTGAAGGCGTTGGGCGGGGTGGTCATGGAATTGGATGACTGTGCGTTTCCGCTCCTGAAGGAAGTGGTGGCCACCGACGATCTCACCGAAGGATTCCGCGGGGTGAATTGGGCCATTCTGGTGGGCAGCGTGCCCCGGAAGGCTGGGATGGAGCGTAAGGATTTGCTGGGTATTAATGGCAAAATCTTTACCGGTCAGGGGCAGGCCATCCAGGCGCACGCCGCCAGCGATGTCCGCGTGCTAGTGGTAGGGAATCCTTGTAACACGAACTGCCTCATCGCCATGAGCAATGCCCCGGAGGTTCCGAAAAACCGCTGGTTCGCGATGACCCGCCTTGATGAGAATCGGGCGAAATTCCAGCTCGCCAAGAAGGCTGGGGCACACGTCAGCGACGTTTCCAACCTCTGCATTTGGGGGAACCATAGTTCTACGCAATACCCTGACTTCACCAACGCCAAGATCAAAGGTGAGGCCGCAGCCAGTGTGATCAACGATGAGGCTTGGCTCAAGGGCGACTTCATCAAAACGGTGCAACAACGCGGTGCGGCCATCATTGAAGCGCGCGGACTTTCCTCGGCTGCCAGTGCCGCGAATGCCGCCATCGACTCCATCACCAGTATTATCACTCCCACCAAGCCGGGGGACTGGCACAGCCTGTGCGTGCCTTCCGATGGTTCGTATGGCATTGCTCCGGGGCTGATCTTCGGTTTCCCCATGCGTTCCGACGGCACCAATGTGGAAATGGTGCAAGGCTTGGAAATGGACGCTTTCAGCAAAGAGAAAATTGCCGCCACCGAAGCCGAATTGCGCGAAGAACGCGAAGCGGTGCAGGAATTGATCCCGGCCTAAAGTTTGCTCCCTCCAGTATGATCCTCCAGCCCGTCGAAACCTTCGTCCTCCCGACCCCGGCGGGCCCCATGAATACCCAGGTCTTCCGCCCAGCGGCGGAAGGCCGATTCCCGGGAATCGTGCTGTTTTCTGAGATTTTCCAAATCACGGCTCCGATCGCAAGGACGGCAGCATTTCTGGCAGGGCATGGATTCGTCGTGGCCGTGCCGGAAATTTTCCATGAACTGGAGGAGCCCGGCTGCGTGCTCGCCTACGATCAGGCCGGGGCGGATCGAGGGAATCAGGACAAGATTACCAAGACAGTGCAAAGTTACGATG
Organism: Verrucomicrobiales bacterium; assembly: GCA_031411295.1. Taxonomy (GTDB): domain Bacteria; phylum Verrucomicrobiota; class Verrucomicrobiia; order Verrucomicrobiales; family V1-33; genus JAGNEJ01. Next base: position 9,120 of record JANOAV010000195.1, read on the forward strand.
ACGATGCTCGGGCGGTCATTGATCTACTGCTAGCACATCCAGGTTGTGACGGTAACATCGGAACTCTCGGCATTTGCATCGGCGGGCATTTGGCGTTCCGCTGCGCCATGAATCCCCCAATCAAAGCTGGGGTATGTTTCTACGCCACGGACATCCACAAAGGCAGCCTGGGGGAAGGGATGAAAGATAATACCTTGGCTCGCGTCCCTGAGATTAAGGCCGAAATGATGATGATCTTTGGCCGCCAGGATCCCCACGTGCCTCGCGAGGGGCGGAGGATCGTGTATGACGCCATGAGCGATGCTGGGTTAAACTTCACCTGGCACGAATACAATGGCCAGCACGCATTCCTGCGGGACGAAGGCCATCGCTATGATCCAGAAGTGGGTCACGAATGCCTGAGCCAAGCGGTGGCTCTGTTCCGCCGCTGCCTCCGGGGCGGTGCCGGGCCAGCGGTGAATGCAGGGGTGATGTCGAAGCACTAGGGTGGGGGATTCAGGGAAGGAGGAGGGCGAGGAAAAATGCTTGAAGGCTTCTCATGCGGCACCTAATAACTCCCCATGCGATTTTTTGCCATCGGAGATATTCACGGCTGCTTGACTGCCCTGCAGCGTTTAGACCAAGAAATCCAGTTTTGTGCTGATGATACGGTCGTGACTCTTGGTGATTATGTGGACCGCGGCCCGGACTCTTGCGGTGTGATCGACTATCTCATTTCACTCCGGTCTCGTTGTCACTTGGTGACTTTGCGGGGAAATCATGAAATCATGATGATGCGCGCCAAGGAGGATCGCTCAGTCCTCTTTGATTGGCTGGCCTGCGGTGGTCATGAGACGCTCACTTCTTATAGTTCCGACTCTTTTGCTGGCATCCCTCAAAGTCACTGGGACTTCCTGGACGAGACCATTAGGTTCCATGAGGAGGCGCATGATTTTTATGTTCATGCCAATGCTTACCCGGATTTCGCGTTATCCGATCAACCGGATTACATGTTGTTCTGGGAACGTTTTGGGGATCCCTCCCCACATTTCTCCGGCCGTCGAATGATCTGTGGGCACTCCGCGCAGAGAAACGGCCGACCACTGGATGTGGGGCACTCCCTCTGCATTGATACCTGGGCGCATGGTGGCGGGTGGCTAACCTGTCTTGACGTGCGCAGCGGAATCTACTGGCAGGCGAACCAGCAGGGGAGCCTGCGGATGGATCGACTTGATTGAAAGAGACTGACATCTGCACCCGAAAGTGGCGTTTGGGGTGGAGCGAGGCTGTGTCCGAGCCAGTCGTGACCCTAGACTCAAGAGTTCGGAAGCCGCTTAGCCAGCGCTGCTCAGCCCTGCGCTAGTCGTGCCTCGCTAGGAAAGCTGGGCGTCATCCTGAGTCACCAATCACGACTGGCTCGGACACAGCCTCGCTCCACCGCTAGGGCCGCCTGCGGTAGTTATCGGCATTGCAACAGCCGCTTTTGGGCTAAATAATCATCCCGGCCGCCACGGTTTCATTCGTGCCTTCATCTACGAGGATGAAGCTGCCGGTGATCCGATTTTTGCTGTAGCTGTCGTAGATGAGCGGGGTGCTGGTTCGCAGGGTAATGCGACCGATGTCGTTCATGTTGAAGCTGAGGTCGTCCTCTACTTTGTGCAGGGTGTTGATGTTGACCTTGTAGCGGACTTCCTTGATGGCGGCCTTGGCCTCGCGCGTGGTGTGGCGGATGAGGTATTTGCCGCGGGGTTGCAGCGGCTTTTCGCTGAACCAGCACACCATGGCTTCCAAATCCTGACCGTTGTTCGGCGGGTTGTTGGTTTTGACGATGGTGTCACCCCGACTGATGTCGATTTCATCTTCCAGCAAAAGGGAAACAGATAGTGGACTGAAGGCTTCCTCCAGTTCGCCATCGGCGGTGTGGATGGCTTTGATCTTGCTGGTGAAGCCGCTGGGCAGCACGATGATGTTGTCGCCCGGCTTGAAGACGCCGCCGGCCACGCGGCCCGCATATCCCCGGAAATCATGATAGGCATCGCTCTGCGGACGAATCACCGTTTGCACGGGGAAACGCGCTTCCACGTGGTTCTCGGTCGTGCCGACGTAAACATTTTCCAGATGATAGAGCAGCGTGGGACCGCCATACCAAGGCATGTTGGTGGATTTATCGACCACGTTATCACCATGCAGCGCGCTGATGGGGATGAAGGTCACATCCACGAAATTATCCAACCGGCTCGCGAATTCCTTGAACTGACAGACGATTTCCTGATAGCGCTTCTCGCTGTATTCCACCATGTCCATCTTATTGATGGCAACGACGACGTGCTGAATGCGGAGCAGGTTGGCGATGAAGGAATGGCGGCAGGTTTGCTCAATGACACCCTTCCGGGCATCGATGAGGATGATCGCCAGATTGGCCGTGGAGGCCCCTGTGACCATGTTCCGTGTGTATTGAATATGGCCCGGGGTGTCGGCAATGATGAATTTCCGCTGCGGGGTGGCGAAGTAACGGTAGGCGACATCAATGGTGATGCCTTGCTCGCGTTCGGCGCGCAGGCCATCAGTTAGGAGCGCCAAATCCATGTGCTCGTCGCCCCGGCGTTTGGAGAAACTTTCCACGGCTTCGATTTGGTCCTCGAAGGTATTTTTGGAATCATAGAGCAGACGGCCAATGAGAGTGGATTTGCCGTCATCGACGGAGCCAGCGGTGGTGAATCTTAGGAGGTCCATTTGAGAGAATGAGAGAGTGAGAGAATTAAAAAATGAGGAGTTAGGAAAGGGAGATTAGGGAAATGAAGAGCCTTATTTTTAAACTCTCTCACTCCCTTACGATCTTAATTAGGTTAGAAGTATCCTTCCTTCTTGCGGTCCTCCATGGCGCTGTCGCTGCGTTTGTCATCGGCCCGGGTGCCGCGTTCGGTTTGCCGAGCGGTGGCGACTTCGTCGATGATTTCATCAAGCGTGGCCGCGCTGGATTCCACGGCTCCGGTGCAAGTGGCATCGCCAATGGTGCGGAAGCGGATGAGCTTGGTTTCCAGGACTTCGGTGGGCAGGCGGGTGATGAATTCGCTGTCGGCCAGCCACGTGCCGCCGCGGGCAAAGACGGGGCGTTCATGGGCGAAGTAGAGCGAGGGGAGGGGAATCGCCTGCTCTTTGATATACATCCAGATGTCCATTTCCGTCCAGTTGCTAAGCGGGAAGACGCGGAAGTGTTCTCCATGGTGCTTGCGACCGTTGAACAAATTCCACAGTTCCGGACGTTGATTTTTGGGATCCCATTGACCGAAGTCATTCCGGTGGCTGAAGAAACGTTCTTTAGCGCGCGCCTTTTCTTCATCGCGACGACCGCCGCCGAGGCAGCAATCGTATTTGCCTTCTTCAATGGCATTCAGGAGGGCGACCGTCTGGATGCCGTTGCGGCTGGCGTTGTGCCCCTTTTCTTCCACGGCGGTGCCGTTGTCGATGCATTCCTGCACGCTGGCAACTTTCAAGGTCAGGCCGAGATCGGACACGAATTGATCCCGATACGTTAGCGTTTCCGCGAAGTTATGTCCCGTGTCCACATGCAGCAGCGGAAACGGCATTTTCGCTGGATGAAATGCCTTCCGCGCCAGCCATGCCATGACGATGGAGTCTTTCCCACCGCTGAAAAGGAGGGCAGTCTTTTGAAATTGAGCGGCGGCTTCCCGAAGCACGAAAATGGCTTCGGACTCGAGTTGTTGGAGGTGGCTGATGTTGTAGTTGGCCATGGTGTTGTTGGTATTTGGAAAAAGAGGTGGCGCGGGCTTGCAGCCCGCAAGCCTAGGTTCAAATGAGAGGAACGGAGAGGCGAGGATAGACAAGGGAGGTCTTGCCCAAACTTTATGATTTATTGGGGTAGGGGAGGTCCTCGGCTTGCGGGCTGGAAGCCCCCGCCACATCATTCCCCTTATTTCCGATAGGATTAGTAGGGAATTCAATTCGCGCAAGGAAATAATCGCAGATTTTGCAGGTTTTCTTGAGTTAGAGCAGGGTAGGGGAGGCTTGGTCTCGTTGGGGAGAAATCTCTCTTGCGTTAGGTTCTCGCAGGATGTTGTTTCGGCAAACATCGCCCCTGGAGCTCCCGCCGTTTTCATTGAAACATGTCCCA
>JANOAV010000196.1:0-60609 GCA_031411295.1 Verrucomicrobiales bacterium
TTGCGGGCCGCCCCTGGTGGGCAAAATAGTGGCTCCAGTAACGCCCATTCCTTGTCACTCACATCTGTCGGGTAGCTTTTTCTCATTCCTTACCCTACCCCATTATGGCCCTTTTTCAAAATTACCGGACAGGTTCTTAGGCTGGCATCGACTCCAGCGCAAGGCCGAGTCTGGGGCGTTACCACCTTACCACCACCAAACTCCAGAACTGCTTTCTAAAAGCCGCTTTCAGGTTTACGCTGTCCGCCTTATGAAACCCATCGTTCAAATTTCTCTCGATTTAACCAACATTGATGAAGCCCTCGAAACCGCCGCGCTGGCGCTGCGAGCCGGGGTGGATTGGCTGGAGGCAGGCACTCCATTGATTCTGGCAGAAGGATTGCACGGGGTGAGAGCCTTGCGTGCGGCGTTTCCGGGCATTCCGATCGTGGCCGATCTGAAGACGATGGATGGCGGTTATTTGGAAGCGGAAATGATGGCCAAGGCGGGAGCCACGCATGTGGTCGTGATGGCGCGCGCGCACGCGGAAACCATTAAATGTGTGGTCAAGGCAGGGGCGGATTTCGGCTGCAAGGTAATGGGGGATAACATGATCTGTCCGGACATGGTGGCAGGCGCCAAGTTCCTCGAAGACCTGGGCTGCGATTATGTCATCCACCACATCGGCTATGATGAGCGACGCGGCATTGCGGCGGCGGGCCATCGCATGCCCAGCCCGCTGGATCAACTGCGCGAAGTGGTGCAGGCGGTGCGGGTTCCGGTCCAGGCGGTGGGCGGCCTGAGCCTGGAGCAAGCGATCCAGTGCCCGCAATATGGGGCGCCCCTCGTGGTTCTGGGCGCTCCGTTGACGATCGATGCGGATGCGTTCAGAACCGCCGACGGAAATTTAGAAGCCTCCCTGAAGTTGATTTGCGATGCGGTGCACGCTCAGGAGGTGGCTAAATTTTAGCCCGCCACCGGGACCCTCCGTCCTGTCGGCTGGTTAGACGGGCTCCAACTGCAATTCATAATTCCCGTCAGCATGGCGAGCGAGCCGACGACGAACCAAGTGCACAATCTCATTTTCCAAGGCGCTGCAATGGGTGTTCCAATGCTTGGTGGCGCGCAGTTGCTTGATGGCGGCCTTGGTGCCGGTTAGGGAAAGTTTCTTCGCCCCCACGGTTTGCAACTGGCAGACGCGATGGTCGAGCAATTTAAAGAACACCAACTCAATGCCCTCCGACTGCCGGGCCAGATCGTGCAGGTTCACGCGAATCATCGGAGGATCCACCGTGATCTCGGCGGCTACATCTTGGAAACCGATCTTCTCCAAGGTGCGGCAAATTTTGGCTTCCAGTTGTTCAATTGTAATGGCGGTGGCAGGAAAGCGGGTTTCCAGATAAGCGACCACGCCGCGGGCGATGTCCTCTGCGATCCACCAGTCCGCATGGCCTGCGCGGGCGGCGGCGGAGCGGATGCAGGTGGCGATCCAGGATCCTTCGTAGGTGGTTAATTCAAAGGGGCCGACTCGAAGGAGCGGAAGTTGTGAGGGTAGTGCGATCATGGGTGGGCTGGTCGAGCATTGGGTTGGTGAGGTTTACTTTGGGACGGGGAAAATTTTACTTAGGAGAAGAACTCCGGCTGCAGGGCGGTGCGGGGCACGCGCCGTTCGAGGTGCTGAATTTCCTCCAGGAATTCACCCACATCTTGGAACTGGCGATAGACCGAGGCATAGCGCACGTAAGCCACGGGATCCAAGTGCTGGAGATGCTCCATGACTTTGAGGCCGATGAGTTTGGAAGGGATTTCCTTCGTATTCTGGCTCTGTAAATCCAGCACAATCTGATCCACCGCCTTTTCCAAGGCATCCCGGGGCACGGCTCGTTTCTCACAAGCTTTAAACAGACCGCGCAACAATTTATCCCGCTCCAGTGGCTCCCGGGCGCCATTGCGCTTGATCACTAAAATGTCCGCTTCTTCCACCACCTCGTAAGTCGTGAAGCGCAATCCGCACGCCAAGCACTCCCGCCGCCGCCGAATCGACGCGCCCTCCCGAGCGATTCGGGAGTCGATCACTTTGTCTTCGATACTATGGCATTTAGGGCAACGCATTTTTGATTCGCAATTTTTAGGAAACTAGGCGCAACATCTTGTGGCGTCAATCCTCAACCGTCACAAGATGTAGAAATAAAATCGCTGCATCGCCCTATTATCAAGGACTGGAGAAGATTAGGCGATCTTGAACACCAAGGTGAACGTTGTGGTGGAATTCGGGCAATTTAGAAATTTTAGTTTCTCTGGCACCCATCGAGTGAGGAGTCACTGATGCCTCGACTAGCAAAAACGCTGGCACGACGGTCTGCGCATCATTCCAGTTTGACCACGGGCAGATTTTGACGCATGGGTGCGATTCCGCTACGCCATCCCCCATTCTCACACTCTTTACCTCATGTCATCCAACGCTCCGTTACCCCGTCGTCCCCGCTTGGTGGGACCTCGAAAAACCTTCGCCATCGTGGCCAGTTCCTATAACGAAGACTATGTTAATGGGTTGCTGGAGCACATGAAAGCGGAGTTGTTGGGCATCATGCCTTCCGCCTCCATTCCACTGTATCATGTGCCGGGAGCTTGGGAAATTCCGGTCACCACCGAGTATGTGCTGGAATATACCTCGCCCGATATCATCATTGCCGTTGGAGTAATCATTCAGGGGGACACCGCTCACGCAGACCTCATCGCCACGGCGGTCAGTCAGAAGCTCATGGAGCAATCGACGCGATTTTTGACCCCGGTGATTAATTGTGTCCTGAGTATGCGGGACGAGAAACAGGCTCAGGAACGTTGTCTGGGCGAGGAATTGAACCGCGGCACCGAGTGCGCGCGCGCGGCGTTGAGTATGGCGGAACTATTCCAGAAGCTGCACACTGCTTATCCCACGCCGCGTAAGGCTAAAGCCACGGAAAATGAGTAAGCGTCGCGAGGGCCGTGAGGCGGCCATCCAACTCCTCTACAGCTATGATGCCCTGCCCAAGGGAGCCGTTCATGATCTGGCCGCGTTCTGGAATCTGCGGCGGACTGACGAAGACGTGCGCCTTCACGCCATGAGTCTCTTTCAAGGGGTGCAAGCAAATCTGAAGGACGTGGATGCACGCATCTCCAAGGCCCTGATGAATTTTTCCTTCGAGCGGCTCGCTGCCGTGGATCGCGATATCCTTCGTCTGGCGGTTTATGAAATGCATTACGAAGCCAAGGTTCCCCCAGTGGTCGCCATGAATGAAGCCATTGAAATCTCCAAACGCTTCGGCGGGGAAGACTCCAGCAAGTTCGTCAACGGCGTGCTGGATCGATTGATTAAAGAGGTGAAGCGGGATCTGCGTTAAACCGCCTTTAGGCGTCTGAAGCCCTGAACTACGCTGCCTTTAAGTAGTCACGGGCTAAAGCCGGCTTTAGCCCGCAAGCCTGTCCCAGCGGATTCGGGCACTTGATTCACGGGGAAGGGCGCGCCTCGTCTTGCTGGAGTCGCCCATACTTAGGTGCATTTCACATGACAACTCACCGCTTCGGTTCCACGATGCAGACTATGAGTAATGTGACTGAAAATGCGCCCCAATCTTGGCGCGAACGTTTTTTTGCGAGCCCCGTAACCCGCGGGGCTGGCTTGGTGGGAGGCTTTGCGCTCGTCGTCTTCGTGATCACGCGGGTGGTGCTGCTGCTGACCTTGGCGCGCCATGCCGTGGCGTGGGATGTCTCCCTGGCCAAGGCCATTACGGTAGGTCTGGGGTATGATTTTCTGGCGGCCTTTTATGTCAGTATGGTGTGGGTGGTGTTAAGTTCATTGGTGGCCAGTGGCCCGCTGGGAAAGTGGCGATTGTTGCTGCTGGTTGGCTTGGTGACGCTGGTGGCGCAGGGACTGGCCGGCCAGGGCGTGATTGCCATCAGCATCGTCAGTGCCATTCTGGCCCTGCCCGTGCTTTGCACGTTTGGACAGCGCTCGGGACGGATTTTTACCACCGTTGTGGTCGGGCTGTTTGTCGTCGCGTTGCTCTTTGGTGCGGTCGCAGAGTGGTTCTTCTGGGAGGAGTTTGGGGTGCGCTTCAACTTCGTGGCCGTGGACTACTTGGTTTACACGCAGGAAGTCTTCGCCAATATCAATGAAAGCTATCCGATGCCGCTGATTGTGAGCGCCCTGCTGGGCACGTCCGCCCTCATCGTTTGGTGGTTCCAACGGCGGGGATGGCTGGAGCGCATCTCTGCAGCGCCTTTCAACTGGCAACGACGGTTGGCTCCGCTGACCGCGCTACTGGCGGTGTTCGTGGCCACCATTTGGGCGTGGAGCCAGTCCCAATTACCAAAATTTGACAACAACTACAACGCTGAGTTAGCCAAAAACGGCCTCTATTCCTTTGGGGCGGCGTTCTGGGAGAATGAAATCCCGTTTTCCCTCTATCCCAACCATCCGATTGAGGCCGCGCTGGCGAGTGCTCAGAAACATCTCACGACCGCCCAGAGCCCGCCTGCCAGCAATATCCCGGGAGACATGCGTCGGCTGATTCAACATCAGGGTGAGGAGCGGAAATGGAACGTATTTCTCGTCTGTGTGGAGAGCCTGAGCGGGGAATATGTCGGGGCGTTGGGAAGCAAGCGCGGACTGACTCCCAATCTGGATCGGATGGCGAAGGAAGGCCTGTTTTTCAGTAATCTTTACGCCACCGGCACCCGCACCGTGCGCGGCATGGAAGCCATTACCATGAGTGTGCCGCCGACCCCCGGGCAGAGTCTATTGCGTCGCCCCGAATGCACCGACATGTTCAGTCTGGGGTCCTTGTTTGCCTCCCGCGGTTACGACAATGCCTTTCTCTATGGCGGAAATGGCTTGTTTGATAACATGAATTATTTCTTCCGGAACAACTACTATCGCATCGTGGATCGGCCGCAGAAAGAGAAGTCGGACGTGACCTTCGAGAACGCCTGGGGGGCCTGTGATGGCGATATGTTCCGCTGGGCGATGGATGAAGCGGATCGCGATCATGCTGCGGGAAAGCCGTTCCATTTCTTCTGCATGACGACCTCCAATCACCGGCCGTTTACGTTTCCAGAAACGGGGGTGGATCTGAAGGACAGTGCTGGCAAGGAACTCACGGATGGCCCGAAACGCACCGTGAAATACACCGATTACGCCATCAATGAACTCATCCAAAAAGCACAGACCAAGCCGTGGTTTGCGAATACGGTGTTCGTGATCATTGCAGACCACTGCGCCTTTAGTGCGGGCAAGGCGGAGTTGGATATCACGAAGTTCCACATTCCTGCGCTGATTTGGAATCCTCGGTTAGTGCAGCCGCAACGGTTCACGACTTTGGCCAGCCAGATCGACGTCATGCCTACGCTCTTTGGATTAATGAATTGGAGCTACACCTCCCGTTTCTTCGGCTTGGATGTGCTGGATCCGGAATATTCCGGAAAAGCACGGGCGTATATTTCCAACTATCAAAAAGTGGGTTATCTGCGCGGAGAAAATTTCGCGATCCTGAAGCCCAAGAAGGAATTCAGCTTGTATGACGTGAATCGGAAGACGGGCGATCTCACGCCGAATCCGGTCCTAACGCCGTTGCTGGACGAGGCGATCGACCTATATCAATCGGCGGCCCATTTGTATAAAGCGGGGAGACTCCGTTCCGATGTCAGTCAACCGTGATGCGAGATCAGCTTGCGCGATGGGCAGATCTCCGCTAGAGCTTGATTTACTATGCCGGAAACGCCTGAATCGATGACCCTGGGAGTGCAGCCGCTGGATGCACTCATGACCACCCATGAACTAAACAATCATGCGTTGGTGGCGGCGGATGTGACGAAGGGCGTGACCCATAAAGTCGTGAATAAGGCCCGCAAAGGGCGTCGGCTCACGGCCCGGATGCAGAAGAAAGTGCTGGCTGCGTTGAACGTGTGTTTGGTGGCCAAGGAGCTTCCCAAGTTGAAGCACGCGGATTTATTCAACTACATCGGACCGTAGCCCCGATGAACGCAGCGATCTGGGATGCCATCATCGTGGGTCAGGGGTTGGCCGGGACCACGCTGGCTTGGCACCTCCAGGAAGCAGGCCAGCGGGTGCTCCTGCTGGATGCAGCGGAGCCCGTGACTTGTTCGAAGATTGCCGCTGGCTTGATCACCCCGATCACGGGTCAGCGCCTGACATTGAGTTGGCGGGGCGATGAGTTTCTTCCCACCGCGCGGAAATTTTACGCCCGCATCGAAGCACTCACCCACGCTAAATTTTTCCACGATCACACGGCCGTGCGGTTGTTCGCGACGGACGACGAGCGTCAGCGGTGGGCGAAGCGGGGCTTGGACCCAGCCTTCCAGGCTCATTTGGTCTCCCCGCAGCCCACGCCCTTGGTGGACCCTTCCTGCTTCGACGCGACTGGTGGGGGCTTTGCGATGCAGACGGCGCAACTGGATGTAGCGAAGTATCTGGAAGTGTCGCGCGCGGTGCTGCCGTTTGCGGTTGTCCCGCTGGATTGGCGCACCGATATCACCTTGGGAACTGAGGAAATTTTAGTGCACGGTCATCGCACCCGACGACTGATTTCCTGCGAGGGATACGCCGCCACGCGCAATCCCTATTTTTCCTGGGTGCCGTTCAAAGCCGCCAAAGGCGAAATTTTGACTGTGAAATTCCCCCAAGCCTTGCCGCAGCAGTGCCTGCATCGCGGCATCTGGATGGCTCCCACCGAGGCGCCAGACGTTTTCCGCGTGGGCTCCACGTATGATTGGGCGCAGTTGGATCAGCTTCCCAGCGCCCGGGCCCGGGCGGAGATCGAGGATAAATTGCAACAATTCTGCCGCATGCCTTACACCGTGATAGGTCAGCAAGCCGCCGTGCGACCCATCATTCAGGAGAGCAAGGCCCTGCTGGGGTTGCATCCATTGCATGACAGAATCGGTTTCTGCAACGGGTTGGGCTCCAAGGGCTCGTTGCATGCGCCTTGGTTTGCGGCGTGCTTCAGCAATTTTCTGGTGCACGGCACGCCGCTGCCGGAAGACCTTGATTTAAGAAAAAATTTCTAACTCCATGATTCGCGCCACCGAACTCGCCCAGCAACTGCTCCTGCCCTGCCTCAAGCCCGGGGCTTGGGCAGTGGATGCCACGGCTGGCAACGGTCACGATACCTGGTTCCTCGCGCAACAGGTGGGCCCCAGCGGTCGCGTCTTTGCCTTTGACGTGCAACCCGCCGCCGTCCTCGCCACGCAGCAGAAAGTGACGGCCTGCCCGCAAGTCACGGTCCTCCAAGCCGGACACGAACTGCTGAAGCAACATTTGCCAACCGAAGCGAAAGGACGCCTGGCCGCAGTCATGTTCAACCTCGGCTACCTGCCGGGAGCGGATAAAGCGATGATCACGCGAACGGAGACCACTCTCGCGGCCTTGGTCCAAGCGCTCGATTACCTCCAGCCTGGCGGTAGGCTGACGATGGTCGTCTATCCGGGACATAGCGGTGGCACAGAGGAAGCGGCCGCCGTGCGCGCTTACCTCGAAGGCCTTTCGGCATCTTTCGCGGTCTCCGAATTCCGCCGACTCCACACCCGACATCCCGCTCCTGAGCTATTGATCGTGGAGCTTCAGTGAGAGCCGCCAATACGCGCGTGCGGATGAAACTGGGGTTATTTTCCAACGTTTGCAAATTTTTTACGTTCTAATGATTGAACACGTCGCTAATGGGCGTAATCTGAAAAACCTGTAACCCGACGGGTGAAAGTCAGAATAACTCGGGAACCTTGGAAATAATGCTTATGAAAATCTCGTTTCTCACGCCCCGTTTTTGGCTGCTAGCCCTTGGCTTGGCCCTACCTGTCGGTGCTGTCCACGCAGAGATGCGTGAATTCAAGAGTGCCCAAGGCTCCATTATCAAAGCGCAACTCAAAAAGGCCAAGGGTCAGATGATTTACCTTACGACCGAAGCCGGCAAGGAAATCCAAGTTTCCCTGACTGGATTTGCGAAGGAAGACCAGAACTACATCTTGAAATGGATGGATGAAGATCCGCTGGCGGTTGACTATAATTTTGTCTGTAAAGCCGAAGCAAAGCAGCTTCCGGCCAGCAAATCCGCCGCCAATAGCTACTATGAGCGCGTCTCGACGATGCAGCAAATCTACAACGTTTCGGTGCAGAATAGTTGCCGAAATACACTCAACGATCTCTCCATCGACTGGTGCGCATTCATGCTGAACCGGGTCACGTTGAGTTCTTCTGGGAGTTATTCTTTTTCCTTTTCCGACACGAACCCGGTTGGTGAACTGCGAGTCAAACATGGATCTGAATCCCTCCCCAGTCTGGCTGCGAGTCACACCCACAATTTTGCTACACCCGCCTTCAGCCTGGATAGTGTGATCGACAAATACTACACCGGAGCCAAGAAGAAGGATGTGCTTCAAGGCGTATGGTTGCGCTTCTACCGGGGAGACACTTTGGTTGGCGAGTGGAAATCACCAGAGTGTCCAAAGGCTGAGTGGCCCGGCGGCTCCCACAAGAGCAAGGCAAGTTCAAAAGATGTAGCGAAGAATGATGGGGACGTCTCCAAAAAGAATATTACTTCGAAAACGCCCACTCCCAGTAGTTCCAAGGATGGTGCTCCTGCCGCTACCAAGGACGATGATGTCGGTGACATCGTGAAGATTTTCCAACTGGAGGACAAGAAATAATTCATGGATCCCGTCACCCCGTTACTTTACGTCAAGACTGGTTGTCCTTGGTGCGAGGAAGTTTTGGCGTATTTCGAAGCGCAGAGTATGCCTTATCAGAAAATTGTCGTAAGTGGCAATCCTGCCGCCATGGCTGAAATGGTGCGCCTCTCCGGCCAATCCAAGGCTCCCACGATGGACTGGGACGGTGCCATCTTGGCTGACTTCGGAGTGGACGAATTGATTCCCTTCCTCAAGAAAATGGGTGTGGGTTAGAAGCGATCCGGCTCTAGCAGTTGCAAATCATATGCGGGCCGCTCACCAGTGAGGAACTGACTGACAATTTGCCCCGTGATCGGTGCCAGGCTCAACCCCATCATGGCGTGACCGGTGGCGATCACTAAATTATCCGCGGCCTTGGTGCGGCCAAGATACGGCAGCCCATCTGGACTGCACGGACGCAGCCCCCGCCAGGGCTGGATGTCAGCGAAATCTTCCGGCTGAAACGCAGGATAATATTTCGGCACGGCCTTAATGATGCCTTGGACACGACGCAGGGTGATGTCCTCATTGAGCCCGGCAATCTCCATGGTGCCACCGAAGCGCATGGCCCCATCTATGGGCGTCACAGCGATTCGGGCTTCGGTGAAAATGGCGCAGATCCGCGAAAGCTGCCGCGGCTGCGGGACGGTTAGGCTGTAGCCTTTCCCGGCTTGCATGGGTAATCGCAGTTTCAATCCGGATAGCATTTCGGGTGTCCAAGACCCACCGCAGAGGACGAATTCGTTGGCCGCCAACTCTCCGGCGTTGGTCTGGACGGCTGCGATTTTCTGGCCCTGCATTTTCCAGCCGGAAATGGTGGTTTCCCAGAGAAAATTCACGCCCAACGAGCGACAGCGCGCTTCCACTGCGGCCATGAAGCGACCGGGCGACAGGTGACAATCCTTTGGATAGTAAACCGAGCCAGCGATGTCCATGGTTACCCCGGGGTCCAAGGCGGCCGTCGCTTTAGCATCCAAGACTTCAGCCGGAATGCCCAAGGCCACCGCTTTGGCCGCGGCTGCAGCTTCTTCATCCAATCCATGGGGGGTCTTGCAGAGCATCAGCAGACCATCCTTCACCAAGCCGAAATCCATTCCGCTGCTGGCCAGATCATCGTAGAGGGCACGACTGGCAAGGCTGAGGTCTCGCAGCAACGGAGCACTGCGCGCCACATGACCTGGCGTGGCGGCACGCCAGAAGCGATAGGCCCAACTGAGTAACGCCGGGGACAGTCTGGGTTTGATGTAGAATGGTGACTCTGGATGCCACATCCATTTCAAGCCCAGTGCCACCATCCCAGGGGCGGCCAGGGGCACGAAATGGCTCGGCACGATCATCCCCGCGTTGCCGAAAGAGCATCCGTCGCGCGTGGCAGGATTCCGTTCCACCAGCGTGACTTGATACCCGGCTTCGGCGGCATAAAGCGCGCTGCAAAGGCCGATGATTCCTCCGCCAGCAATGATGACGTGCGTTGACATGGGGTTGATGATTTCCTGTTAGGCCTTGGCGGGAATCACGGGCCGGGCCGCAATCCCATCATGAATGATCTTGAGGACCGTGGTGCGCTCGTTGCCTTCCAGAGTAAGGCGCGGTGCTCGCACCCATTCTTTGCCGAGGCCAGTTTCCTGCACGCAAAGTTTGATGTATTGCACGAACTTCGGATTCACGTCCAAATGCAGCAGGGGTGAGAACCAACGGTAGAAGGCCAAAGCCTTGTCCCATTCGCCAGCACGCGTAAGTTCCCAGAAATATTGGTTTTCCGCAGGAAAGGCGATGCCCGTGCCCGCCACCCAGCCGTCAATGCCAAGGATGGCGCTTTCCAGAGCCAAGTCGTCCACGCCGGTGAAAATTGCGTAGCGGCCGCCGATAACATTGTGCAAGTCGGTAATGCGGCGGGTATTGCCGGTGCTTTCTTTGAGGGCGACGAAATTTTTCTGATCCGCCAACTCGGCAAACATTTCAGGAGTGATGTCGTGGCCGTAGCTGATGGGGTTGTTGTAGATCATGATCGGCAGGCCCGTGGACTGCGCCACGCTGCGGAAGTGATGCAGGGATTCGCGGGTGTCCGGGGTTTTGTAAATCATCGGGGGCATGAGCATGAATCCATCGGCCCCCATTTTCTCACAATCTTTCACGAAGCGGATCGCCTCTCCCAGGCTGGATTCGGCCACGCCACCGAGGACTGGAATGCGACCGTTCACGGTCTCGATCATCGCCTTCATGACGCTGCGTTTCTCTTCGGCGGTCATGGCTTGATTCTCGCCCAGGGAACCGAGATAAACTAGTCCTTTCACCCCGCTGGCGATCAGCGTTTCGGTGTGCGCAGCGGTGGCTTCCAAGTCGAGGGAGCCGTCTTGATGCATTTGCGTTGTGATGGCGGGAAATACGCCTTGCCAGAATGGTTTCATAATTGTGTGGTGTTTGAAGTGAAGTTTACCCTGCCACCATGGCACGCATTTCGCAAATTGTCTTGATTTGATCTCGCCTCCAAAATGCCAAAACGAGCACAATTCCCCACCTTTTCCCTATCCGTCCTTTCGAGCCTGCCCATGGAAGCGGTCACGGAACTGTTCGAGTGTGTCCCGGAGGTCGCGTTTTTTGTCAAAGATCGGTTGGGCCGCTACACGGCGGTGAACCGCTCGTTGCTGCAACGGGTCGGCTTGAAACGACGGGAGGATCTGCTGGGACGCAGTGTGGAGGAGATCTTCCCGCCGAACCTGGCGGAACGTTATGGCCACCAGGACGAAGCCGTCCTGCGGCAAGGCCGGGCGGTGCGGGATCAATTGGAATTGCACTGGCAGATCAATCGAAAGCCGGGATGGTGCCTTACCACCAAGCTGCCGCTGCGGGACGCGGGAGGCGCTATCATTGGCCTGGTGGGGATCTCCCGGGATGTGCCCGGCCCGGGGGAAACCCGCGCGCTGCCTGCCTCCGTGGCCTCCGCCGTGGAGTATTTGCGGCAACATTTTGGCGAACGTATTTCCCCCGCCAGTCTGGCGAAACGAGTTGGCGTCTCCCCCGTGCGCCTGGCCCGGCTCACCCATCGGCTCTTTAGTCTAACCCCCACTCAACTCATCACCCAAACGCGCATTCAAGCGGCGGCGGAGCGGTTGGGCCATGGGAAAATGAGCATCGCAGACATCGCGCTGTCCTGCGGTTTCACCGACCACAGTGCCTTCACCAGAGCCTTTCGTATTGCGGTCGGGATTACTCCGACCGCCTTCCGAAAGCAAACTCCCCCCTGAAGGGGCGCACCCCAACTTCACTTGCCCAAGCTACGCTTCGCGGTTCGCTCCCGTGACATCGAGATAGAGTTCTTCCAAGGTCGTGCGGGAATTGCCAGCGGAGATCACGTGGGCGCGACCGTCGCTGGCGACGAGTTCCTGGATCTTAGCCAGCAAGTCAGGCGACGCACCCTTGAGCAATATTTCCTGCTGATCTTGGAGTGCGATTAATTTCTGCAACGGACCTTCCCGCACCATCCGGCCTTGGCTCATAATGCCGATGCAATCGCAGACTTCCTGGACTTGCTCCAACAAGTGACTAGTTAGGATGATCGTGATCCCCCGGCCTTTGAGTTCCAAAATAAGATCGCGAATGGCGCGACTGCCCGCTGGGTCCACCCCTGCGGTGGGTTCATCCAGCACCACCAGGCGTGGATTCTGCACCAGGGCCTGAGCCAGTCCAATGCGTTGCAGCATCCCCTTGGAATATCCCCCCACGGCCCGATCCGCTGCGTGCTCCAATTTCACGAGATGCAGCAATTCGGCCGTGCGGGCGTGCAACTCCGCTTTATTCAAGCCGCACAGTTTCCCATAGAAATGCATCGTCTCCCGGGCGGTCAGATGTTTGTAGAAATAAGGGTTTTCCGGCAGATAGCCCACCGCGTCCCGACTGCCGATCTCCGTGCTGTCCTGTCCAAAAATTTCGGCCTTGCCGGAAGTTGGTTTGAGCAGGCCCAGCAGGACCTTCAGCGTCGTGCTCTTCCCGGAGCCATTCGGGCCGATCAAACCATAGACTTCCCCGGGAGCAATCGTCAGGCTGACGTCATCCACCGCCAGCACTTCCTTGGCGCGCAGGGTGGGCAGGCGAAATTTCTTCACCAGATGATCGATTCGAACAGCAGGGGGGGCATCCATGATGGTAGAATGCAGGCATTTGCCAGAGGTTTCAAGACGATCTTGACAAATCTCACAGTTGGCTGAAGATGGAGCCGTGCCGCCCAACGAGGCGTCATTTTACAGGTCAATAGCTCAATTGGTAGAGTAGTGGTCTCCAAAACCATTGGTTGTGGGTTCGAGTCCCTCTTGGCCTGCCACTTTCACGAGAAAAGTGGCGGGTTTCGGTCGTGTGTAGGATCGCACAGGTCCCCTAAGTATGATTCTGCATGGCGTCCGCCACGGTGCGGAAAAACGAGGTTAGTGTAGGCTTGGTCTCTGGCGGCAGCGGAACTTCCGTCATCGCTTGATCCATGAGCTGCAGCCAGCGTTCCTTGGCGGTCGCATCAATTACGAAGGGGAAATGCCGCATCCGCAGCCGGGGATGCCCCCGCAATTCCAAATACCGCGTGGAGCCGCCGAAGCGGAAAATCAGGAAATCCACCAGGCGCTCCTCGGCTCCCGCCATATCTTCCGGCGGATACATGAGGCTGAGGATATCATCGGTGCGCACCCGTCGATAGAATGCCGCTACGAGGTCGCGAATGGTTGGTTCGGTGAGTTGGTCATGAAGAATACTAACTGGGTCCATGCCCTATGCTGACATGGAAGCCTCCATTTGGCCAGCAATCGTTTATCCGGTTTATGATGTGATGGCTTTTCGGTTGCTCCCGCTTCCAGTCCATGGCATTTCTCCGGTAGATTCCCCTTCGTTGTGTCCACCCCACCGTTACTAAAAGTCACCGATTTAAAAGTTCACTTTCCTGTGAAGGGAGGCGTATTTCTGCGCTCCGTGGCCAGTTGCAAGGCCGTGGATGGGGTTTCCCTGGAGTTAGGACGCGGGGAGACGCTGGGCATCATTGGTGAGTCCGGTTGTGGTAAGACCACGCTGGGCAAGGCCATTGTGCGACTTCTGAAACCGACCTCCGGGCAAATCGAGTTTGCCGGAAGGGATATTGCCACGGCCTCCACCTCGCAATTGCGCGGCATGGCGCGGGATTTTCAAATGATCTTCCAAGACCCCGCGGAATCGTTGAATCCCCGCCAAACTGTCTCGGACATCGTGGCCGAGCCTTTCGTGATCCAAGGGATGGGCACTCCAGCCGAACGCCGTCGCTGGGTCGAGGAACTCCTGGATAAAGTGGGGCTCCCGAAATCCGCCGCGCGGAAATTTTCCTTCGAATTCAGCGGTGGGCAGCGCCAGCGCATCGGCATTGCCCGGGCCATCGCGCTCAAACCACGCCTCATCGTCTGTGACGAGCCCGTCTCCGCGTTGGACGTTTCCGTGCAGAGCCAAGTGCTCAATCTTCTGATGGATCTCCAACAGGAAATGGGATTGTCCTACCTCTTCATCTCCCACAACCTGGCCGTGGTGAAGCACATCAGTGACCGCCTCGCCATCATGTATCTGGGCAAGATTGTGGAAATGGGCACCGCCGAAGAACTCTATCGCGCCCCGCGCCACGCCTACACCAAGGCTCTCATCTCCGCCATTCCCGTGCCCGATCCCACCGTGGAACGGAATCGCATCCGCCTAACCGGAGACATCCCCAGCCCCATCAACCCACCACCCGGATGCGCCTTCGGGCATCGCGTCAAGGCCCCGCGCTATCTGGAAAGCGAGCAGCGAGAAATCAAGCTCCAGGAAATCACCCCCGGCCACTGGGTCTCCGATTGTCCCTGCTGCGTTGCCTAACATAGGATCGCAGGCTGCATCGAAGCGGCTATTTCTTGAAGATGAAGAATTTCCGGCAGAGGAAATTGATGAGAACATTGGGAAGAACGAAGCCAGCAAACGCCAAAGAGGTGGGCCAATGGAGGCTGTGGAGCAGAAATGCCATGATGGCGGTTCCAGCAATAGCACCTGGAGCATTTACTAGCGTGAAGATGAGAAATTCCACCAGTTTGGAATGGCGTCCCGGTGTGAAGACCCATTTGGTGTTTAACCAGTAAACGAAGGTATTGGAGAACAGAAATGCGATTCCATTGTTAATCATGGAATGCTTGGCGCGCAGGCTGTCATCGAGTTCTTGGCCCATGGGAAAGAGGAATTTGCCTAACAACGAGAAGACAGTGGTGTGCAGCGCCAACGCCCCCACACCGCAGACGGCATATTTGCAGAATTGGATGAACGGATGGGCATCGCGCGAGTTGATGGCGGCCAGGCTGGGGCCGAACCCGTTCTCCCGGAAGAAGCGCCAGCCTTGGCCCAGCAGTTGCGGGAAATGGAGCAGCAGTTGCAGTTTACTGGGTGGGGGAGCGGAGTTTTCCATGAGTTAGGGCCACAGGGGATTGGGGTATTCGCCAGCTGCCACCAGCTTGAGGAGTTCGCCCTGCACGAACGGCTTGTCATTCTGATAGGTAACTCCGAACCACCGACTGGCGGTGGGGAGCACGCGGCATTGTTCCATCCCCGCCCGGATCAGTCCGTCGATGCCCAGCGGGATGTAATATTCCGCCTTGGGATTGCTGGCATTAGCTTGCAGGAAGGCGACAAATTGTTCCTGGAGGCCGCCGAAAATTTCCGGGGTGAAGCCCCACATGTTCATGGAGACGAGTTCCGAGCCTTGCAGGGAGCGCTTGCCACCCACTTCCGGGCGATTTTCTGCTCCGGTGGGGGTTTTGTAAATATCAGTTAGTTCCTCCACGGATGCCAGCAGGCCATCCGCGTGCACCGAGCACAAGCCCCGCGCCACCTTGCCGTGTTCACTGAGGGTATTGGCCAGGACGAATCCGACCATGCAGGTGCGGCACGGTTGCTGCGCCAGATGCGGCGTTTGGAGAAATTTTCCCAACTGAGCAAAGGAATCGCGACCGTAGAAGTCATCGGCATTGATGACGGCAAACGGTTCTTCAATGGCCTCCCGAGCGGCCAGCACGGCGTGACCAGTGCCCCAAGGCTTGGTGCGCTCTCCCGGGGTCGTGAAGCCGGGCGGTAAATCATGCAGATCCTGGTAGACCAGATCTACGGGCAGGATTTTTTCCAAACGAGTCACGACCGCAGCTCGGAAGGCCGCCTCAGCTTCCTTGCGGATGACGAAAACCACACGTCCGAAACCCGCCCGCTTGGCGTCTGCCACGGAGTAATCCAAGAGCGTTTCCCCCTCTGGGCCCATGCCGTCAGTTTGTTTCGAAGTGCCGCCGTAGCGGGAGGACATGCCTGCGGCCAATACCAGCAGGGTAGGATTGATGGGAATCATGCGCTAGTGAATCAGACCGGTCAGGATGGCGAGGGGGATGGAAGCGTAGCCCAGGAAGATGCCGATGGCGTAGGCCTTGCCGGCCAAATCCAAGGCGGTGCGGGTGCGCGGGGTAGTCAGTCCCAGCGTCTGGAAGACACTGGAAAAGCCATGGCTCAGGTGCATGCAGAGCAGCCCGATGGCGACGAGATAGAAAATGGAGGCCGGCAGCCAGTTGAAACCGTCCACCACCATGTTATAGACATGGTGACTTCCGTTCCACAGGTAGCGGGGATTGGTGCCATCATAGTAATGGTTCCGCACGCCCCAGGTGAAATGGGAAAGATGATAGAGGACGAAGGCTAGAATCACCAAACCGCTGATGATCATGGTGCGGGAAGCCTTGGAGGCCCGGCGGGTGGCAGGACAGCCATATGCCACGGGGCGAGCGGCCCGGTTCTGCCGCACTAATTGGATGGTGGCCACGACGTGCAGGACCAAGGAGACCAGAAGTCCGATGCGCGCCACCCAGAGCGCGTTGCCCAAGTCATGGAGCCATTTGGCATAAGTGTTGAGGGCGTCAGCCCCTTTGAAGACCAATAAATTTCCCAGCAGGTGGCCTGCCAGAAAGAGCAGCATGGCCAACCCGGTCAGGGCGACAATGATTTTTTTGCCAATCGAGGAGTTGTAAAATCGGGTGATGGAGGTCCACAGGGAATTCATAAGCAAGTCAGTATTAGAGAGGGGCGGGAAATTTTGCAAGCGGGGGAAATGGGACGAATTGACATCCCTCGTCTGCGGAAATGGTTCCCGCCCCTAGAATGAACGAATCTGGGCCTGCCGAGGTCGAAGCTTTCCAGCGACAAACTTTTGCAATTTTTTGCTCGTCGCACCGTATAACCCACAGGGAGCAGGTTTGCGTTTGAAAAGTTACTTAAGTTTTCGAAAATATCATTCGCAATTCACTCCCTCGAGCTATGCTGATAAACACCTCTATGGAAATGATTTACCGAACCCTCCTTGCCCCCCGTTTATGGCTGCTGCCTTTGGCCGGGCTTATGTTAACTTCCTGCTCAGACACCCGAAGGTTGGAGGCAGAACTCAAGGAGTTAAAGACGCGCGAAGTGGAATTAACCACCGAGTCCACCCGGTTGGAGGCAGAGGCTTTCAATAGTCAACGCAGACTCGGAGAAACCGAGCGCGGCGTGCGGGGCAACGAACGGGAAGCTACCCTGGCGGATACGAAAACGTTCCAACTCAAAACCAGACTGGAGTATCTGCAAGCCGCCACCAAAGCCGCCAGTGATCAAAGTGATGCGCTGAACTCGGATACCACCAGATACAAGGCCAAGTATCTCAACAAATAAAGGTCGGCAGAAATATGGAATCGAAATCAATTATCTTTGGTATCATCGCGTTAATCCTCGGTGGGGGGGCCGCCGCCGGAGTGCAAAGCTTTAGAGCGGAAGGGCTCAAAAGCGATCTGCGTCGCAAGCAGGCGGACGTGCAGGCGCTGGAGCAGACCGTCAGCCAGTCAAAAGAAACGATCATGCGCACTGAGAAGCGAATCGAGGATTATCACACGAGTGCCAATGCTCACTTCGCCCATCTACAGGCGGCGGATGAAATGGAGCGGGCGGTGGCCCGTCAGGGGAAAGCCTTCGAGTCGGCCAAGGAGAAGTGGGCGGTGAATGTCCAAATAATGCAGGAAGCTTTGGCCGCCGTGCGCCTGGCGTTTCGGGATCAAGTCGTGCCCACGATTGCGATAAAAAATGGGGATGCGCTCAAAGACTGCCGCTTCACTGCCTGCAAAGAGGGGCTGGCGGTCTTCCAGCACAGTGCTGGCACCGCCCGCCTGAGTAGCGCCCAACTGCCACCGGAATTGGCGGACCGATTGCGGCCGAACTTCCCCCCGCCGCTCTTGCTGCCGCCGGACCCAGATGCTCCCAGGATTTCCCCCGCCGGCACGCCGAACCTCCTGGCCGGCGGACCCGCAGCGGACCCTCCCGCCGCGCCCCATGACAGCCCGACACCTCCGCCTCCCCCCAATCTGCCAACGCCCCAGGCCGAAGCCTTCACGGCCAAACATCAGGCCATGGCCAACCTCAAAGGGCAGATCTCGGCCGCCGAGCTACAGATTTCGGGCTATCAGCAGCTGGCCAATCAGGCTACCACCGAGGCCGAGAAGCGGAAGGTGGATTCCGCTCTGCGCTCGCTCCAAAGCCAGATCATGGAGGCACAATCGCAAATCAACAAGCTGCAACAGGAGCTCGAGCGACTGCGCCCGAATTAGGCCTCCGGGCTGGCGACTTCGTTTGTGGGGTCGGCTGGAGTTTCCTCCAGATCGAGAATTTCTCCGGTGAAATTTACCTGGAGGCGTTCCAGAATCGCGTCGGCTCCCTTGAAGCGCAGATCATCGATGCTGGCCTTTTTGGTGGCCCCATTCTTTTGATAGTAAACCTTGGCCAAACCTTTTAATTTCCAAGGCCGACGGTCGATCTTCACCACGTCGCTAAAGGGGATTTCCGGTCCCCACGGTGGCGTGAACGACTTGGCATCGCTGCGCAGTTTGCGCGGATAACTCAGCAGATGATAGACCGACGAGAACACCCCCAGCAGGCCCACGCCGAGCGCCCAGTAGAGCTGCTCGTTGACTTTGCGTTCATCCATTTCCTCGGGTTCTTTGTCCCACCCA
This sequence comes from Verrucomicrobiales bacterium, assembly GCA_031411295.1. Taxonomy (GTDB): domain Bacteria; phylum Verrucomicrobiota; class Verrucomicrobiia; order Verrucomicrobiales; family V1-33; genus JAGNEJ01. Next base: position 18,729 of record JANOAV010000196.1, read on the forward strand.
CGCTCCGCAGAATACTTCACCCATTCCTCGGTCTTGCCTTCCTTCTTATAGTTTACGAACTGTTGGTATTTGTCCAGTTTCTCCGGGTAGCCCACTTTGTAATCGTAGTAAAACCATGCTCCCATGAGCAGTGGAATCAACGAGAACGGCACCACCCGTTGCCAGAGATACCATGGCGTGGCAGAACAAACGATGGTTTCGGAAGTCGAATTAGGTTCAGACATAAGTTTCAGGAAAATGGGGGTGGCCTTTACTCTCTCATTTCCCACCGGGCGGCAAGCATTTTCTCCCACACCGGTAACGTGGTAACGTGCCTAAGCCGAACGCCGCCGCCGTCTCAGACCGAACCATAGCATTGGCAGCATGAGCGCCATGGTCGATGGTTCTGGGACGGCGGGGATGTCAGGGGTGGTTTTGGGATCCACCGGAGTCAGTCCATGCTTGTCATATTGGGCTTTGGTCTCCAGGACCACCGCTCCCGACCAGGGGGTTACCAGTTGGTATTTGGCGGCTTGGGCAGTGTGAGCTGGCATGATGTCAGCGGTCTGCGTTTGCCTTATCAACTGATCGTAGGCGGCATAACGGGCGAGTTGGTCCCAGACCTTCGCTCCATCGGAAGGTGGGGTTGCGGAGCGTTCGTATTTTGCGATTTGGCGTTCGGTAGGTTGCTCCAACGTGGCCAGCCATCCGGCCACCGCAGGGGGTCTGGGGCCGCTTTGAATAATTTGATATGGTGTTAGGACTTCGGTAATCCGATTAGCCCCAGCGATGAGGGGCAAATCATAAATCTTGGCAGGCGCACGTCCTTTCTCCACCAATTGCAGCAGTCGTTCCTTGGATCCTAGCATGAGCGGCAGTGGGCCGTGGAACCAGATGATCGCACTGCCGGGAGCCTTCTGCGCCTGGGTCAGCGCCTGCATCAGGGCGGCGGTATTGTCGCACCCGCCGCTGAAATGGCTTTCCTGCAACTGATCCATTGATACCGTCAGCACGGCATCGCCTGCCAGGATGACGTCCTTGCCCCGCAACCATTGTTTGAGTTCTCCCAGCCTGCCTCGCATCTGGCCACTGCCATCCACGACGAAGATGGGTTTCCCGACCGGTGGCACGTTGGTCTCTTCCCAAGTGCGGGTGAGGAATTTTTCCTGCTCCAAAGCGAAGGGATCCTCGGTCCATGCTTTGGCTGCCGCCGTGCCACTCATGATGAATTCGGTAGTCCCAGTCAAGGAGGCACGAGGCAACGCGTGGGTCAGCGACTGCAGGCCTTGAGTATCCGCAGATGCCAACTCCGGTTGCTGGCAGCGGAAGGGTGCGCTGCCCTGCAGCCACACTTGTTGTTCCAAACTGCGGCTGAGGGCGAAGTTATACTCCAGCAGATGCGGCAGGAACATGCTGTCGTTCAGGAGTGGGGAGGTAATGCCCAGCCGAATCTTCATTTTACCTCCATTGGCTGGCACGGGGAAGCATTGCACAAAGACCCGATCCGGTCCGCAAACATTCACCAGCACGGGATCCCGCCGTTGCACCTTGACCACGTCCTGGTAGGCGGCTTTGACGTTGGCCACGGAACTGAAGGCGGCTTCCCTGGGCTCGTCGTTCACCCAGAGCGTGAGTCGACTGACGACTCCCTGCGGCGGCAGTTGCGCTTGGAAACGCGCCTCCCCAGCCTCCGAGGATTGGTTCGTGAACACGCAGGTCCATTCCTGATACGCTAAATTTGAAGCCTGATCCAAGTGGCCATCGAGGCGGCTTTCCGTCAGGGCCAACCCTGCCGTCTGTTGCGCCACGGCATTGCCACCGCGGGCGTTGTCGAAACTCCGATCCCACTTGGATCGCCCGTCGAACCAGGGCCTGCTCGACGGTTCATCGGTAAAGCTGCGGCCAGTCACTTGATAGTAAATTTCCCGTGTCCGTTCCGCACGTTGCTGGAAATCGGGAACCCAGGACTCGAGTCCAAGACCTTCCGACCACCGCAGCAACCATCCGGCCGCATCACTGGGGCGTCGGCCAGTTTCCAGGCAGATATTCCGCAGGCAACTGGCGGATCCCCAGCGGCGCAAGAACTGGATTCCCGAGAGACTCTTCTCGGCATCAATGGCGTTGGCCTGCGCCACGCCATAACGTGTTAGGTAAGCGGGTGCTTCCACCACCAATAAACAAATCAAACCCGCCAGCGCACCCATGCGCAACTGCCTGCGGGCCAGGTTGATTCCGCCCGGAGCAGCGGTCTGAGCAAACGGATTCATCGTCCGCCATTGCCAAATTAACCAGAGGAAGGAGCTTAACGGAGCCAAGGCCAGAAGTCCTACCCCAACAATGATTCCGACAAAAGCATAGGGGGTGATGGGTAAAAAAATCAACGCATAGTAGGCGGTAATTACGACCGAAAAGCCCACGGCCAGCCGCCATCTGGGTCCATCGCGTCGTTTATCGTTCACGAATGACTGCGCCGTGACGACTGTCACCACCACTGCACTAGTCACGAGCAGGAGGTGCCAGAGGGAAGGGATGGGGGCAAACATGACGTCTGCACAAGGCGACACGGTGGCCTCTAGCAACAGGGTGATGATCGGTGCCATGACGCACGCCAGCACAATCATGAACTTCAGAAATGCCATGCCGCAGCCTCCTCCAATCGGTGCTGCTGCGGCAGTTGCCCGCCGGAGGACGGAGGTGCTGGGCATTGCCTCCACTGGCTCTGCCACCTCAACGGGCCGACCTCCCATGCGCACCAGCACCCGCTCCAGCGCTTCCACGGTCACAATCTCCACGCCATCACGATCGAGTTCTTCATGCACGTGAGAGTGCAGATCGCTGATCATTTCCTCGGCCGCCGCCCCATCCAGTCCCCATTCCTGAGGGCGCTTCTTGAGATAGTCGGCTAGGCGTTGTTCGGCGGATTCAGTCCAGGTTTTCATATTCGATGAAGTAGCTAGGTGGAAAGTTAGTAAGTTGCGGTGATGACACGATCACGCATTGGCAGCGTCGGCTTCCTGCTCCAGGGTTTGCACCGCCTGGGTGAGTTGACGGAAATACTGCCGCATCAGGGTCAAATGCTGTCGCCCGACCGGAGTGAGTTTGTAATATTTCCGGGCGGGTCCATCCGAACTCTCCTCCAACCGCGTCTCGACAAAGCCATTCTGCTTCAATCGGCTTAGCAGCGGGTAAATGGAACCTTCCGCTACTTGCAGCCCGGGCACGCTAACGAGCGACTTCACCAAAGCATACCCATAGCGTTCCTCGCCACTCATGGCAGTGAGGATGCAAAGTTCCAGCACGCCCTTGCGCACCTGCACGGTCCAATTGTCAAAAAAGTCATCCATAGCGGTTCTCCTTTCGGTTACGCATGGTATCTTGCATAGAAAGGTAGTGTTGTCACGCGTTATTTTGGCGGGGTCGCCCATTTTTTGCGAGTCATGATTCCACAGTGGGTGGAGGTGGAGCGAGGCTGAGCCCGAGTCGGTCGTGAGCCGTGGCATCCCGGCTCTGAATGGACCTGGCTAGCGACGGTCGATCTGCGCAGGGAGGAGATTGTGCGAACCTATGAATGCAAGCAGACGAAGGCTCGGGCTCAGCCTCGCTCCACCTCGCTGGACAGCATGGCTGCGGAGGAACCTTAAGAAGTGGGCTGAACTGGGCTTTGCGCTAGCACTTCGCAACCAATTCGAAGCCTTCTTTGGTATCTTTAATCGTCCAGCCGAGTTCGTCCGCTTGTTTGCGCAGGGCATCGGCGGCGGCCCAGTCTTTGTTTTGCTTGGCTTCCCAACGTTGCTGCGCCAGGGCGCGGACATCCTCCGGGGCTTCGCCTGCAGACGGGGCGATGTTTTCCAAAGCCAGATCCAAACCCAGCGCCTGCAGCACGAAATGCAGCCCCGTGTGAGCCGCCGCGGCTTCCGCTGGAGTTAGTTGGGCGGGCTTGATACGGTTCAGCGCAGAAAACAACTGTCCGAGCGCTTCGGGCGTATTGAGATCGGCTTCCAAGGCATCGAACGCCATGATGAATGGCCCAGCCTGTTCCCGCGCAGTGCAATCAGCGTAGGTGGGAACGGTGGTGATTTCCGCCCGGGCGGCCAGGGCCTTTTCGAATTTGGAAATTTTCTCCAAGGCCGCCTTGGCCCCGTCCAGACTGGAGAGCGTAAAGTTCAGCGGCGAGCGATAGTGGCCCGACAACAGCACATAACGAACGCGCGCCGGTGTGTGACCTTTCTCCGCCAGATCGTCCAGCGTGTAAAGATTGCCCAGAGATTTGGACATCTTCTTGCTATCCACTAACAAGTGATTCACATGGAACCACAAGCGCGACATCTGATGCCCGGTGCAGCACTCACTCTGGGCGATTTCGTTTTCGTGGTGCGGGAACACCAGATCCACGCCACCGGAATGCAGGTCGAAAGTATCGCCCAGATATTCCCGCGTCATGGCGGAACATTCCAAGTGCCAGCCGGGTCGGCCCTCGCCCCATGGGCTGGCCCAGAAATTCTCTCCGTCCTCGGGTTTGCGGGCTTTCCAGAGCACGAAGTCCGCCACGCCTTCCTTCTCATATTCATCCACATCCACGGCGGCACCCATCTGCAGCTCGCGGGTGTCAAGGTGGCTCAATTTCCCGTAGTTAGGAAAACTGCTGATTTTGAAATACACCGAGCCCTCGCTGGCATAAGCATGACCTTTGGCGATCAGCGTTTCGGTCATCGCGATCTGCTGTGGAATATGCGCCACGGCACTGGGTTCGATGTGTGGTGGCAGCGTGTTAAGAGCCGCGCAATCCTTGTGAAATTTAGCCGTCCAGAATTGTGTGACTTCCGTCAGCGTCTTGCCTTCCTCGATGGATCGACGAATCGTTTTGTCGTCCACGTCCGTGAGATTCCGCACATGCAGCGTCTTAATCCCGCCCATTTCCACCACGCGACGAAACGTATCCTGCACGACAAACGTGCGGAAGTTCCCAATGTGTGCTGGCCCATAGACCGTGGGTCCGCAGCAGTAGAACCGCAGCGTTTCCCCGTCCATCGGCAACACCGGGAGTTCCTCCCGTTTCATCGTCTCGTAAATTCGTAAAGCCATGCCCTACGGTAAACGCCGCCCCCAGCACTGAGGCAAGGTGAAATGTGGAGGAAATTTCCCACCCAAATTCCGTGGAACGGTTTGCCGCCGCCAACTGGCACTGGCTGGATAAAAAACTCAGCGCCCGCCCGGAAATAATCCCTGAAGCAACTTCACGCCAGTATTGATCACATCAGGAGCGGCCTGGGTGCCTTGCTCGAGCACTTTGGTGCCAATCTCTACGGCCTTGCCACTGTTATTTAACAGGGCTTCCGGGGCCTTGACGGCCAATTCGGTGACGTTTTCAATTTGCTGATCCAGCCATGCGTCTTTGATGCGCGAGGCCAAGTCTTCTTGAATGTTATCCAGCGTGCCGCTCAGCCGCATGGCGGGCTTGGCCCACTTGTATCCTTTATCCTCCCGCGTGAAGACACGTTGTTCTGCCCCATCAATCGCCCGCAGCCGACCGGGAGCCACGCCCACCTCCAGCACCCCCTGAATCGCGTTGCCAGTGATCGTGATGAAGCCTTCCAAACGCATCAACCCACGGGCTTCGATCTCAATCTTATCCAACTGCCAGACCTCGCCCAGATGATCGAAGTGCCATTTGGCGGTGTTCAGCTCCAGTCGCGTGAACTCCTTGGTTTTCGTGCGCTCGGCCAAATTTTCCAATAACGGCAGGCTGGTGAGGACACCGTTTTTGATGGAGAAGTCCCCCTCCAGCCTCAGCGCGGCCACCCGGTTGGGATCGCCTGTAAGATGCGCTTTAAGGTCCGCCAACCCAGAAAGGCGTTTCACCCAATCCGGTTCCACCCAGTCCTCCAAGTTCAGATCCGTGAGGTGCAGGTCAAAATCCGCTGCGGCTGGCACCGTCGGTTGGTAGTGGCCATTGAGCGAAAGGAGCGCTGGCGAAAGTTCATCCGCCCGCTTGCCCGCAGGCATGCGCTCCAACGTGCCTTCCAATTGAATCAGATCGAACTGCTCTGGTCGCACTCGGGCGCGCAGATCTTTGAATTTCAGCCGCATGCCGCCACCCAGATTCGTGGCCAGCACGGCCCGATCCGACTTGGGATGACTCTCAATATTCCAAGTGTCGAAGGTCTGGCCATTTTTGAGGACGAGCGGCAGGCTGGCGATCCGAATTTCTCCAGCGGAGGATTTCACAGACGCCGAAAATTCATCAATCTGCGTTTCCTGGAGCGTTAGTTTGTCCGGCTTGAAATTGTCCAGCCAACTACTTCCGCCTCCGCCCAGCGAGCCGGGAGATTCTGCTCTGGCATAGGGCTGCGGGAGTTTCCCCTGGTCGGATATTTCCAGATTCACCCGGCTGATATTGACTGCGGGAATTTCTACACTGCGTTCCCAAAGGCTCAGGCGCACATCTGCCCGCACGTCCTCAACGGTAGCTTTGGAGAAGAGCGCATCGGAGTAACCCGTGGCGGTCAGTTTTCCTAGCTGCACCGAACTATCGTTCCAGGCCAGACCCTCAAACTCGCTGCGCGCCTTGATTTTGTCAGCCAAACGATCACTCAGTTGATTGTGAAATCCCTCACTGCGGAGGAAGTTTTTCAGCCAAATGCCGAATCCAAAATAAGCCACCACCACCAAGACTAAAAGGCCGCCCAGCAGCACGAGCAATCGTTGCCCCCAACTTCCTGAGCGACGTCGCTGACGGCGTGAACGACCACTGCGGCGGGATGACCCGCGCTCGGGTGATGATGGAGACTCGTCAGACATGGAGGTGAAGTAAGGATGGATGGGGGATTTCTGCGGACAGTCCCATCTCACCATCGCTCACCCACTTCTTCAACCCCAAAATCAAGGGTGGAGCCCCGGGGGGTATGGAGGCCGCGGGTGAACTGTTCTAGGGTTGATTCCAAGCACCGATGCCTTGCTGACAGGATTTCAAGACATGCAGGGAGGCTCTTTCATGCCTGAGGCAAGCGGCTCTGGCTTCTTGGCTGGAGGGCGCAACGGCGGCTGGAAGCACGCCGCTCCCAATGAAAAATCACAAATAGCCCCATTTTCGTCCAGCCAGTCTGGCCTGAAAACAGGCCTCAGAGAATCAGTTAAATCTCCCTAACGGTAATGCGAAATGCAAATTGAAGTGCATTCGTGCCAGGCTCAGCGAACTTAAGGCGTGAGGGTCATTTTCAATCGCATAGACCGATTCGGCTCACCAGTCAAGGCTTGCACATCAGACAGCGTGTAAGGAGTCCGACCTCCCGATGGCGCTCCAGATATCACTGTGGCGGCTCCGCTCCAGGCACCGGCACCCGTCTTGGTGGCAATATCCACCCACATTTCACCGCCGAATCCGTCCACTTTGTCGATGGCTTGGATCGTATAAATCACATCGCTGGGAGGAGAACCTGGCAGGGAGAAATTGAGATTCAGAAAGTTGCTGACGAGCTTGGGCTGAGGCAGGAGGAGGGTGCTACTGGACCCGGCTCCTGCCACAGGAATGCCACCCAATCCATACTCGGCCAGACTGTTGAGTCCATCCCCGTCCTCATCGCTAGTCGCGCTGGCCAGCGAATTGGCAGCCAGGAATGCGGCAAATCCACCGACAACCTGAAACTGAATCTGTCCTAGCGTGTAAAGGTTCGTTGTGGACCAATTTCCCGCAGGAAGGTTCAGAGTGTTAAACGTCCCGGTGGCACTAGTGGAATCAAAAATATCGATCACGTCCGGAGCGGCACCGACATAGCCGCTGATGGCGGTCACGTTGAGAGTCGGCCCTGCACCAATGAGGTTCAAGCTTCCAGAGATGATCACCTCGTCATGCCCAGTGCCAGGGGTGGTCGAGGCCACTTCGATGTTGACTGTCGCTCCGGTTTGGACCGTCAGGTTTCCATTAATAGTGAGGGTTCCTGGAGCCGCGAAGGCAACAGGGGCGAAACAGCTTAGGCTGATGAGAGAGAGGATGGTGCGCTTCATCTGATCGATGGAAATTAGGTTCTCAGGGTGCGGGGGATCGGAGTCGGGGAGGGTGGTGGTCTGACTTCTTTGTGCTTACCGGTTGCGGCGCAACAGCAGCAGTCCGCCGGCCCCCAGCGCCAATGTCCAGTTCCCAGGCTCGGGGATGAGCGCGAAGTCATTGCCACCTGCTGGCAGGTTGTTCTCCGCATCGGCTTGATAGGTGGCGTAGAAGTTAACTCCCCCCACGTTGACAGGGCTTCCTTCAGAAATGCCGATGAACTCACCATTGATGGGGTCTGAGCCGTCGTTCTTGATGAGGACAAACATTTCGCTGCCGGTCGGAATGTAGCCACCATAATTGGTGATGCTGATCGTGGCAATGCTGCTGCCGAGGGTTAAGCTGCCGGTGACAGACAGCTGGTCGTGGTCGGTGGCCAGATTTCCCGGGGCGGCCCCGCCGATTTCAAAACTGTAGGTGCCACCAGTGGTCGTGATGTTATTGGTGCTGAGGATGCCCGGACTGTTTCCAGGGGCGATGGTGCCGCCGGTTTCCACGGTAACGTTGCCCACCGTTCCCGATCCGCCCAAGGTCGCAGTATTCTTTACCGTCGTCATGCTGCTTGTGGAAATGCTGCCGTTCACGAGGAGGGTTCCGGCATTGATACTGGTCGCGCCGGTGTAGGTGTTCATGCCGGAAAGAACCTGAGTGCCCGCACCGGTTTTGGTGAGGGTCATGCTGCCGTTGCCGTTGCCGGTATCGCCAGCGTAGATGCGGGTCACTCCAGTGAGGGGATTGAGCGTCAGAGCGCTGAGCGTGGTGTAGCCGCCAGTGGTGGTTTCAAAGACGGTGGCGAAGTCCTTATTACCGGTCAGACCACCAAGCGTGAGGGAGGCGACGGTGGTTCTGAGACCGTTGTTTGGATCGCCCACGATGCTGCCGGCGGTGTCCAGCGGGCTGTTCTGCATGGCCAGGCTATGGCCCAAGCTCAGGATACCCCCAAGGACCTTGGTCGGCCCTGAATAGCTGTTACCGGTGTAGGTTGCTGCGCCTGCGACGAGGGTCACGGGATTAAGGGTAAATGTCCCGCTGCCGTTCTTGGTCAGGCCAAAATTGTTCCCATTCGTGGATCCGGGCATCGTGGCGGCAGACACGGAAAACTGCGCTCCACTGCCAAGAAAGCCGCCAAATGCCGTGTTCGTGGCGCCATTGATCGTTAATGTCGCTGCTGGAGAAAGGTCGCTGTTGACGACCCGTTGCACTCGCAAGCTCCGAGGTGTATTAGTCAGTCCGGCTAGGGTTTGATTGAAGCCAAACAGGTTAATTTCAGCACCACGACCGGTGCCCGCGCCGATCTGGCCGTCGATGGTCACCACGGTGGTCGTGGGGAGCGCATCCGTCGCCCCCAGCTTAACAATAATCTGGCCGGCGGTGCCAGCCGTGTTGTCGAGCAGGGTGTTGCCGCTGTAATTGTTGGCCGCACCGAGAGTCACGGTCTGAATCGTGTTCGCGTTGAGGATGCTGGTGAAGTTCACGTTGCCGGACCCACCAATGGCACCGTTGAGAATGAGTTCGCTAAACACTTGGCCCACGTTGTTGTTGGGCGGGTTGATGGTAACCGTTCCCGCGGTCGTGATGGGAGCCGCTATCGTAACGCTGCTGAGCGTTGACCGCAGGGTTGTGCCGGTCGCCATGGTGATTCCGCTGGTGTTCTGCAGGGCGCTGACATTGCCGAGCGACAGGATTCCACCATTGATGGTCGTCACGCCGGTGTAAACATTGGCGTTAGAGAGGGTTAGCTGGCCCGTGCCTTCCTTGGTGATGCCAACGCCTGCGGAGCCGCTGATGACTCCACCAAACACTGCGCCACTGCTAACGGTGATGGTGCGGTCGGCCCCTCCCAGGGCCATGTTGTTGGAGAAAGTCAGCAGGCCGTTGTTGGTGGCGTTGCCTACCGTGAAGTTACCGCCGATCGTGATGCCGCCAGAATATTTACCCGTTAGGTCGCGGGCCGCGGTGGAATTGGAGCGGATGGTTCCCCCGTTGATGGTCAGCGTATTCCCCGTTGCGCCACCCATGGCGTTGGATTCTTTTATGTCGGGCAACTAATGAGGCAAAAACATGGCAAAGCACGGTTCTTATCCGAACTCCGCAGTTGGAGCAATGGGGGCAGGCGAAAAGCTAATTGGTCGATTTGTAGGGAAGTTTTTTGGCGGTGGCAATATTATTTTTCTGAGTCTCGCCCCTGGGATCCCTGGGAGGTTTTCCGGGCAAAGATGCTTTTTTTTCTTGCCATGATTCATCTTAAACTTCATACTCCAGTCGTGCTGGTGAGATCTTCAGGATTCCCGGTGGAATCATGGGCATTAGCACATAAAATTAAACCAATCGAAACCACCAATTATGTCTATTCTTGAAATGCTGTGCGCCTCTTTGGATGTTCAACTCAATACGGTGCCAACGACCATCACAGCCGTGCCTTAAGCAGGCTTGACCCGCATCCCTGCGGCTAAAGGAAAGCAGCCGGACGTTCCTGGAACCCGGCTGCTTTTGTTTTCATACCGCTTTCCCCACGCTCGCTCATGATCCTAATTGTCACCTCCAGCAACGATCTTACTGCTGGGCTCATCATCACGGCTCTTCTGGAGCAGGGGCACACAGATTTTTTCCGACTGAATCTCGAGGAGGCTCACGAGCACTACGCGCTCATTTGGTCGGCGGGTCAGCGAGGAATTGAGTGGTCGTTGCGTTCGCGCAGAGAGCCGGAGTTGGTTATCACTTCCGAGTCTGTTGGTGCGGTTTATTGGAGGCGGGTATCTGTGGCGCAGGATGGTCCCATGCTAGCCCTGCCCACCAGTGCCAACCTTGATGAACAGGAGATTTTCTGGTCGCTGAAGTGGCTGCTTGAATCTCTCCCCGCCAGACTCTTTCCCCTAGGGCATCCCTATTCTCATGCTGCGGGGGATAACAAGCATCGTCAGTTGGTGGCAGCGTTGGAAGTCGGATTTACCATCCCTGAATCCTTTCACTCGAATGATCTGCCGGCTCTGCGTGGCTTCATTCAGCACCAGCAAGCCATCGCCCTCAAAGCCATGCGTGTTTCCGCTGTTAGCACCACAGGCGCTGCGGATGAGGCCCGACACATTGCCTGCAAGTCGTTCCAATCAGATTTTCTCCTCAACGTGATCAAAGATGTCGCGCGTTGCCAATTGTTCTGCCAGGCAGCCGTGCAGCGGAAGCACGACCTGCGCATCATGGTATTCCCCAGCGCAACGATTGTGGCCACGATCGATACATCGAAGTTGCCTGACAATAAACTGGACTGGCGGGAGGACTCGTTGCAACTAGCTCATGGAATCGAAACGATAGCCCCTGAGTTTGATCAACAACTCCGCAGGTTTCTGGCGCTCATGAACCTGAGCGCTGGCTACTTCGACTTTGCACAGCCATCCAGCGGTCCACCTATTTTCTTTGAATGTAATACCAATGCAGAATGGTATTGGATCGAGCACCTCACGGGACATCCTATTTCCAAGAAAGTGGCCCAAGAGTTGATGCGCATCTCGGCTAGTGCAGGATCGCCCGCGTAATGTCCCGGGCGAATTCATCCGCTCCCAGGCACAATGCTAGCAACACCACATCATCCGGCCGGCAGAGCTTTGCCGCCATGCCTGCGAGCACCATGATGTTCTTGGCTGGATACGCTTCTAAGCCGCGCTTTCTCAGATCCTGACACAGTTTGCGCTGCGAGAAGGGCCGGGCCGGGATGGGGTAATCCAAGCACCATGAAATGACGGCCACATCTGCGATCCCGAGACATTCTGGCAGTTCACGTTGCGCATCAGCAGTGCGTCCGCCCGTGTATCGGGGAATGAAGAAGATCACCAATCGCTGCCGGGGATGGCGCTTCCGGATGGCCTCCAGAGAAGCTTTCACCGCCATGGGCAGGTAAACATCGTCATAGTAAATGTGCAGTTTCCCTGCTTGGGCCAGCAACTCCTGCCTGCCTTCAAGGCCGGGGAATTCCGCCAGAGCCGCCGCCGCCACCTCCAGTGCCACCCCGAATTGTTGTGCCGCCACGGCCGCCAGAGCCGCATTTTGCACGTGCATTCTTCCACTCAACCCAATCCTAAAGGGCACGCCGCAGAGGCGAAACGCCATGCCACGGGAACTGGAGCGGCAATGGGTGATGCGGCAGTCTGACTTGGCGGCAAAGCCCACGCGTTGCGTTCGCCTGCTAGTGTGCCCGAGCAAGGCCATGGCCCCGGGATCATCCGCATTCAGGATGATCATGCCGTCCTCTGGCACCTGCCCCACTGCCTGCTGGAATGCAGCCGCGTAAAGCTGGGGCGTCGCATAGATTTCCCGATGGTCATAGCCTACGTTAGTCACGATCAACTGGTGCGGGTGATAGCGGAGAAATTTTGCAATGGGATCTGCCGATGCGCACCAATACTCATCTCCTTCCAACACGGTTAGTGCAGCGTCCGTCAAGCGCAGTCGGCCCAGGTTTCCACGCACTTGTCCGCCGATCATGTAGTCGGGCGCGCGCCCTGCCCGTGCCAGGATCCAGACCAGCATGGCGGTGGTGGTGGTCTTCCCCTTGGTGCCGATCACGACTAGGTTGTGGGAGCCTGCGCGCAGAAAAAAGTGCTCCAGAAATGCGGTGGCATTCCACACGGGCACCTTTCGCCCTAACGCCTCTATGTATTCCGGATTTTCTGTGCTCACCAGCGCCCCGACGACGATAGCATCCACTTTACGAGGCACATGATCCGCTTGCCATGAGGCATGCACCGTGATGCCAGCCTGCCGTAAAAGCTCAGGCATCGGTGCAAACTGCATTTCATCTGACCCACTCACCATGACCCCTCGCTCACGCAACACCAACGCCAGTCCGCCCACCAGGCGCCCGCAAATTCCAAGCACATGCACACGCCTGGGCAGCGACGGGACCGGAGAAACAGGAGAATTGCGGGTGGACATCCCGTAAACGTAAAGCGTCGTCGAAGCAAGAGGCAATGGCTATTTCCAGCCACCTCTTAGTTACGCCCGCAAGGGATGTGAGTGTATTTGAGTCGCAGAACCGCTTTCTACCTCGCGTTGGCCGCTTGGGTCGCTGACATTGTGACTACTCTTGAGGCGGGAGTGCTGGTTTCCGATACGCGGTTGGGTCTCTCGTTACCTCGGCCTCCACTAGCATCAACGCCAAAGGGGTTACGTCCTCCAGCCCTGGGTTGCCATCGCGAGATGGCTACCCAGGGGCATGGAGGATTTAGTAAATGAACCGCAATGCGGTGCTGCCGGGAACTTGATCTCCTGCAAAATCCCGCTGGTTTTGGTAGGCAAAAGCCAGGATTTGGCTTACGCTGGGGTCATGAAACCTAACACTGTCTGGCGATGGTTGCCCCTGATGATCCTAACCTCCGTCTGGAGCGCTGCTAGCGATCCTCCGGACGTGGCCTGGAGCACGCGATCCTACGGACTAGCGCTGCCGGCGGTGGAATCCGGTTTCATATCTACGGACGGCCGGGAAATAAAGGCTCCGACGGTGCCGAAGGAGAATGCTCCAGAAGCGGAGGTTAAAAAATTTCTTGAGGAAAGCACCGCAGCGCTAACGGCCTATTTCCATGCCCCCAAGACCTTGGAGGAATTGGGGCCAACCGAGTTTCCCGCAGGCACCGTGTTCGCTTACGATGCTGATTCGGCTTGTTTGACCGTGCGCACTCAGGGCCAGAATCATCTGTGGCTGAAGGATCTCTGCAGCTTCCGCGGGCCGCCTGTGGATCTGCCCCTGCGGCATCATCTGCAAATCGTGGAGGCCGACGCTCCGTTGATTCGGAAGGCGATGCAGGACTCTCTAACACGTTCGGATCATCGTCCGTTACTGGCAGCGCTGGAGCAGGAAATTGGGCTGGGGCATGGGGCTAGGTGTAGCGAGGCCGTCGTGGTAACAAAAAGCATGGGTGGAGACAGCGTGGAGATTGGCAAGGAATGTGAGTATGCCAGCGGCTTCAGGTGGGAGGTTGGAAAAATCCTGTCAGAAACTGAGCGGCGGAACGTGGGACTGAGCTTCGATGCAGCATCTACGGGAAACCGGAGAGGCGAGGCGAGAAACCTGTTCGTTACCATTCGACATCACTTTGGCCCGCCCGTGTCACGCTTGGTTCCGTTGGACATGGGAAAGGAAGAGAGGTGGCAGCTTCCATTGACCGACTTCCAATGTCTGGATTTCAATTGCAGCATCAAGCAAAAGCCCGGGGTGACACGATTGATCGGAGTCTGGAGCGCTCAGAAATTTGGTTTACCCGAGGCCGGAGCAAAATTGCAGGCGGCCTTTCTAACGTTAGACGTGGAGCAGGGGCCGAGGGGAAACCAACTCGCAGCCTGGTTGGGGAAATATGGCGAGGCGTTACCGACAAATCCGCCGCCAGCGCCAAAGAGTAATGGTTGGCTGTTTACGGCTTATTTCCAAATGCCTGGCAGTTATGTATATGCACCTCGCAATCCCAAGTCGCAGCCAACTGGCAGCGCGAATGATAGCGACACCCTGGGACCGGCACCCACTGCGCTGGAGTGCCTCACGGATTTCGTGCCCACGTTCCCCATCGGCTCCGATGCAACTTTTCTTCCCGGGAGTTCCCTTGTCTTGGTGCGGACTTCACGAGATTGTCTCGGGAAATTGGATGAAGTGCTAAGACTTTTCGAAGAATCAGGAACGCAGACTGACCGCATCGACCAACTTTCCTGTGCCCTGGAAATCTTCCAAGCCGATGGTGAGGTGTTGCGGCAACTAATGGCCAAGCACCCTGCCAACGATCCCGCAGGTTTGCACCAAGCGCTGGAAACGGCCGTGCAAGACCATCGGGCTCTGCTCGTGGAGACCGCCCAGATGGCCACGGAAATCGGTGGTTCTTGTAAATTGGAAGCGGCCCTCGAGCAAACCGTCCTTTCCGTTGGGAAGCCAACCAAAAAATCAGAGAGCGATTCCTTCGAGGACCCACAAACCAAAGCCGCTAATTCAGCCGGGCACATCGGTGGCACCCAACGCCGCGCAGGCCTGGCTTGGGAACTGGGGGCCGGGTTTGTCACAGATAGGAAGACGCTGGAAATGCGATATGCGGTAGAGTATCACTATGCGCCACCTCTACTCCAACCCGCGCCAGTCAAGCCTGATGGAGGACAACAGCCAGCGGCTATCCCTTCGACCGACTTTCATAGTGTCCGGCTTAAATCCGAGATCTGCCTCACTCTCGGCCAGGATCAACTCATCGGCATGTGGAAGCCAACTGGAGTGCCTGCATTTGATGGCAAGGACATTCTCCAGGTGGCTTTTCTCCGAGTGCAGCCAAGCGTGGTGGAGACATCTCCCTGAACTTGGCGGAAATGGACCAATCTATTTGGCCGGGCGCACTTCCATGATCCCGTGCATCATGACGGTATGTCCCGAGAAAGTGCAGAGGTAAGGATAATCGGCTGGCTCCATTGGGGCGATGAACTCCAGCAGGTCTGATTGCCGGGGCCCCACTAATTTGGATCCTCTGAAGAGCACGTCGGGTGAATCCACGAAGCAATGGCGCTCCATGAAACTAGGATCGGCCATCGCTTTGAGCGCTGCATCCGAGACTTTATCCTTCGTCCCCGGCTTCAGGATACTGAGGTTATGCTGCAGCGGGCACCGCTCATTGGAAAAGAGTAAGAACACTTTCTGCCCCGGTTGGACCGTGAACTTGGTGACGTCAAATTTCATCAGGGCAGGCAACACGCCAATTTTGATTTTGGCCACTGGCAACGTGGCTGAGGTTGGCACCGCCTGGGGAGCTTGCCCAGTGGCACTGGCTAACTTGGGTGGCTCAGTTCCACTTGAACTCACGGCTGGCGCTGGCGGGGGCTCCGCAGGCGCAGCAACGGCCGGGGCCACCGCTTGAGCCGGGCCCGGCGGGGGCGGCTCTGGGAGCTGGGGGATGACAGCCGGGGCGCTGCTCGCAGGGGCAACCACAATCCCTGCGGGGGCAACCGGGGGAGCAGACGAGATGGCCGTAGGGGACACGGCGGCCACAGGGGCCGCTTGATAGTGGTGAATGGAGAGCGGAACGATGACCAAGGCCATGACCGCAGCGATTCCCTTGCCGGAGGCTAGCACGGCTCCGGCTTTCGCGGCAAAACTTAGTTTCGCTGACGCCTGCGTCATCGCCACCATCGTCTGCTCCAACCAACGATCAACCGCAAGGTCCGGCAGCACTGGCAATAGCAACGGCGGGAGCAGGGCAGACCACGAATCTGCCGCCGCCGCTGCGGACGGTTCCTTCATGAGTTCGGCCAAGTGCCGCAGCGCCCGAATGCTCCGCTGCTGGGCCGCCTCGGCTGAAATACCCAGTCGTTCCGCGATTTGCTTGAAGGAGAGTTGATCAACATAATGGCAAAGCAAGACCGTCCGGTCAGCTTCCTTCAGTTGCTCCAAGGCTTCATCCAATGATTCCGGAAATCCTGCTGGCAGGAGCAGGCCAACGCTTGCTTCCATGGCAAATTTTCGGTCCCGCTGCCGCCCTCGCTGTTCTCTGACCCGCATGTTCTGCGCCTTGTTCCATGCCACCCGATGCAGCCACCCGGCCAGATTCACTTGCTTCGTCAACAGCTTGCGACTTTGCTGTGACAGCAGGAGGAACACATCCTGGCACACTTCTTCGGCCATACCGGAACTCCCGGTCACCCGCAGTGCCACCCCGAAGACAAAGCGAAAATAGCGTTCCATGAGCCGACGAAACGCGGCCTGATCCTGCTCATGGGCATAGGCTTGGAGCAACTCGATGGGTTCGGTAAGAGTATTCATATCCAAGAGATTTTCGCTCGGCAGGGAAATCGGACATGAATTTCACGAAAAGTAAAAATATTTCGGCGGCACCGCACGTGAAAGCTCCCTGGAGTCCCCGCCGAGAAAATTGCTAAAAATCTCACTTTGCATTTTCCAAAGCGTCGTGCAATCTGAGCACACTGACAGTGCATCCAATATCCCGGTGTGGCGGAATCGGTAGACGCGGCGGACTCAAAATCCGTTGCCCTTTAAAGGCGTGTGGGTTCGAGTCCCTCCGCCGGGATCTCTTTTTTCTGCGCTATTTTGCCAGTCCCTACGTGGGACATTGGACATGGAAGGGTAGCTGGTATTTTGCTGAAGAACGACGCGGTATCGTCAGCGAGATGGGTTTAAGCTTCGATGCAACAACGCGAAAAACGCCACGTTGCTCGATCTCCTGGCCCTTTTCCTGCTTATAACGACGAATTCGTCAGACTATTCTGGTTGTAATATCTTCGGAAATCAGATTAGTTCCAGCCGCCGCAATCGCTAATCCGACACCTTTTTTTTCTTGTCTCCCCTTAATACCCATTTAATAATGACCATCATGAATCGTTCCATCCTTTCTCGCTCCGCACTGTGGTCTGGACTCCTGCCCTTGGTTGGATTCAGCTTGGCTCTGGCTAAATCTACCGCGTCCGCCGCTGCCATCTCTGCTGGAAATCTCGTCGTTTACCGGGTTGGGGACGGTTCCGCCGCGCTCGGAACCACGGCCACCGCGGTATTCCTGGACGAGTATACCCCAGCAGGCAGTCTGGTGCAGAGCATTGCCGCTCCCACCAGCGGATCTACCATGATGACTGCCGTAGGCAACTCGGGGACTGAGGGGATCATTTCGCGCTCACAGGATGGAACGTCCTTGGTCTTCGGCGGGTATCGCAAAGCCACCGGGGGCACCAATCCCAGTTTGGATGTGCCGGGGACCACGAACCGAGTGGCCGCAACCCTCTCACTGGGTGGTATCCTCACGACCACGGTTGGTTTGACGGACCCTACTGGCAACCTTCGCAGCGTGGCCAGCGTGGATGGAGCGTCCCAGTTTTACCTCGGGACTTCTGCGAACGTGCGTTACGTCGCTACCCCCGGTTCCGCAGCGACCAGCGTAATTATCGACGCTCGCAACTCACGGGAAGTCTTACTCAGCGGGAACACCCTGTTCGCATCGAACGGTTCCACTACAATTACAGGCAAGGTCCAAAGCTACGGCACACTGCCAACCACAACCACAAGTGCCTCACCGATTGCCGTCCTAGCCCTCGCTGATGCCGTCCACGGATTTGTGCTGCTGGATCTTGATGCTGGGGTAGCAGGGGACGACACCATGTATGCCCTCAGCACAGTGGAAAATTTGCTCCGCAAATATACTTTTGATGGGATTAATTGGGTGGCCTCCGGCAGTATTGCAGCATCCGGAGCCAGTAATATTACAGGGGTCGCTACAGGAGCTACCGCCCAACTTTATCTCACCAGCGCGACTACCATCAGCGGGGTCACTGACGCCTCGGGATACAATGCTGCTATCACTGGCACGCTGGCCACCATTGCCACTGCTGGCACGAACACTGGCTTCCGGGGCATCGGCATCTTGGTCCCTGAGCCATCTTCAGCCCTGCTCCTCTTCGGGATGCTTGGTTTAGCCGCACGTCGGAAGCGTTGATTATTTTCACGAGGCGCCTACGGCGGCCTAAAGTCCTCCCTAACCACGTTGGGCTACGAAGCGATAGCCGCCCAGCCAGGTGATCTGCACGGTGGTGGTCCACTCCGAGCCCAAGCCGAGGTGTTGCGCTAGTTCGTCCCCGAGAAATCCTGCGCGCACGCTGACTGGGAGGTCGTGCTGGGTCACTTGGTTGATGCCGAGGAGGCGCAGCGCTTTGCCTTGCCAGAGGTGAAGTTTCCGGCGGGCCGGTTCGCAGAAAATGATCAATCTTGCAGAGGTTAGGAGTGAACCTAGTCCATGCAGTTGCTCGGTCTGGAAATGATGGAGAATGAGGCCGCCGGTGATAACGGAGGCTTGCTGGAGTCGTGCTTTTCCCACGGTGTAGAAGTCGCCCTGCACCCAGTCATAGTCTTCCGGCCAGTCGGCTGGCATGGGGGCGAGATCCAAGGCGGTATAATCTCCCGGCCAGTGCAGGGCTTTGCCCAGCAGACCATCACCGGCTCCCAATTCTACCACAATATCCTGCGGACGCAGTCGGGAGTGCAAGGTTTTGCGCAGCCAGCGGAGATTTCCCATGATGGCGTTGATGAGCCGGAGATCGCGGCGCGAGTGAATCGCAGCCGGATCGTCTGCGGGCAGGGAATCCAAGATTTCTGGGTCGACGCGACGTTCCATGCGGTGATTTGTGGTTGGAGGATGTAAATTTCCAGTATAGCTAAGGGCCGTGTTGGCATTTGTCCACTCCACCCTCATTTTGTCGCTCTTCCGTCCCATTCTCAGTAATCCAAATTTCACCGTCCTAGCCGAGACGGACGATTACATCGTGGTCAACAAACCCGCTCCGCTCCTGATCCATCCGTCCGTTCCGGGGAATCCACCCACGCTGCTCTGTGGCATGCAGGCGCTGCTGGCGTATGAGATCGCGAATGGCACTGCGCTGAGCATTATTAATCGGCTGGACCGGGAGACCAGCGGTCTGGTGTTAGTGGCGAAGCATGTTTCCGCGGCGCGAAATTTTTCCCGCGCCATGGAACGACGCCAGTGTCAGAAGGAATACCTTGCGATCGTCTGGGGTTGGCCCACGGAGGATCGCTTCACGGTGGACGTGCCCTTGATCCGAGCCGGAGAAGTGCGCGAATCCCCTATTTGGCTACAGCAAACGGTTCATGAGTCAGGCTCGCCTTCGCGCAGTGAATTTGCCGTGGTGAGCCGCTTCACGAAAGCCACCACCAACGGGAGTAAATTCAGTCTGCTGCAGGTGAAACCCCACACTGGTCGGATGCATCAAATCCGGGTGCATGCGGCCCACGCTGGCTTTCCCGTGGTGGGGGATAAAATTTACGGACCGACGCCCGAGCACTACCTGGAGCATATTGAAACTGGCTGGACTCCAGCCTTGGAGCAGTCGTTACTGCTCCCGCGTCATGCGCTGCATTCCGTCAGCTTATCGATTCCATTTGGCGAGACGACATTGCAATGGACCGCGCCACTTCAAGCAGATCTGCTGAGCTTCCTGCCGCCCGATATCGTCATCCCCGGCACTCCTGTGGTGCCGCCCAAGGATGGGGTATAGAGCCCATTGAAATTTGCGGGACTCGGTTTACATTGACCACACTTCCCCACCCCCTCCAAATGAAAATTTCCCGCCAACTTTGGTCTGGCCTCCCGGCGTATTTGCTGGCCATGCTGACGATGCTGACGATGCTGTCGCCATCCGTTCACGCCGCCCAGCAACTGCTAATTATTGGCGATAGCCTTTCCAAGGAATACGAATACGAAGGCGACTATATTGGCGGAGCGGACGCTCCTGCGGGTTTGCACAGTTGGACGGAGATCCTGGACGACAAACGGCATTCGTATTTCGATTTTGGGACCTCCTCCACCTATGCGGACGTGCGTTTGCTAGGGCATCGTCATAACTGGTCGATCCCAGGGTCATTTGCTTCCGAATGGATTAATAAATACCTCACGGCCAATTTCCCGTTGAACTACACCTATGGTATTCCAGAACTGGAATCGCAGCTCAACGGCAGCGTTGAACGCGTGGTTATTTTTCTGGGCGGCAATGAAATCCGCTCCCAATATGGCAATCTCTATGATGGAAATTTAGCTCCCTCCACCTTTGCCAGCGGCCTCTTCAACGATCTGGAGGACATTGTTAATTGGGTGCTGGACCGGAGAGCCAGCGGCACGCAAGTGGTGCTGGCTAACCTGCCTCACTTGGGAGCCTGCCCAGACAAAAACGACGCGCATCCGTATAATGTGACGAAGACGGGACGGGTGACCTCCGCCATCACGAATGTTAATGGTCGCCTGCAAACGCTGGCGCAGACGAAGGGGATTGGGTATGCCGATATTTACAGCACCTTCTCCGGTTTGGTGAATTCGGATCACCTCTGCATCGGCGGGGTTCCTATCTGGCGGTATCCGGTGCACTCCGACGGTGATCCCCGTTACTGTTTCCTGGGCGATGGCCTCCATCCGAACATGCCCGTGCAGGCGATCATCGCGCAAATTATCCTCGATGCCTTCAACACCAAATACGGCACCACGATCCCGCGGCTAACGAATACGGAAATTTTGACCAACGTCCTGGGCTTAAGCTCTGATTTAGTTTTCACCGAATGGCTCGCGGGCTACGGCGTGCCGGCTAGCCAACGTGGATTTGCGGCTGATCCGGATAAGGACGGAGTGCAGAATCTCATGGAATACGCCTTGGATCTGGATCCGGGGAAATCGGACAGCCGCTTGTTGCCAAAACCGGAAACGGTCGTCACCAACGGGATCACCTATGTCGGCATTACTTGGAAGCCCCGGCTCACCACCTGCCCGTGGGGCACGCTCTATGCGCAGCAATCCAGCAACTTGGTGAACTGGAACACGGTGGCCGCCGGAAACGTTACGTGGAATCCCACGACGCAAACGCAGACGGTGCGCATCGCCCGCCCGGTGGGCAGTCCACCGCTTTTCCTGCGCTTGAAGGCGGAAATTTTGCCGCCGACCTAACGGATTATTTCGCCCCGATCTGCCACAGCGTTTGATCGCTGCGCACGTAAATTTTCCCGTCAGAAATGGCTGGCGTGCAGAGCAACGGGCCTTTCAGGGTTAACTCGCTGACGATGGCTCCCTCTTCTGCCGTGGTATCCACCACCTTCAAGACCCCTTCCTCGCTAGCAACATAAAGATACTGGCCGCAGACGACCGGGCTGCCGCTAAATTTCCCATTCAGCCGCAGTTTCCAGAGTGATTTACCGTCGCTGATGGTCGCCTTGGCCAGCACGCCGGCTCCATTCAAGGTGTAGATGAAATCCCCTGACACGACGGGACTGGCGGTGGCATTGGAGAGCTGGGTGCTTTGCCAGAGTTGCTCTGGCTCCACGCCCGGTTTGGATACATCGTAAGCCGTGGTGCCATTGGCAGGCACAAAAAGCATCTTCCCGGCAGCCGCACAAGAGGGCGTGGTGGTGCCGCCGGGCAGTTTCCATAACTGACTGCCAGTGGTGGGATCGACCGCCGCCACGCCATCCGACGAAAGCAGCGCCACGCTGGTCTTGCCGTCGATGGTGAAGCTGACCGGGGATGTCCAATTGGCGATCTTTTTGCGCGGAAGTTTCCAGACATTTTTGCCCGTCTTGGCATCCAGGCCGACGGTGAAAGAATCACTATCATTTTCCACCATCGCGACCAGCGTCTCCCCGACCACCACCAGGCTGGAGGCCATGCCCAGACTGTTGCTGGCGTTGGGATAGTCTGCCGTCAGGCCGCGCAGCCACAGCACCTTGCCAGTCAGATCCAGCGCCACGACGTCATTGGTGGAATAGGTTACGAAGAGCCGCGTGCCATCGCTGCAGGGCGTGGGGGCGGCCACGGAAGTTTTCTCATGGCTCATGGTGCGACCAGTGGCGGAAAATTGGCGTTCCCACAAACGCGCGCCATCTTTGGCAGCGAAGCAAAAGACGTGCAAACGCTCCTGCTTAGGTCCACTCGCTGCGGTTAGGAAAACCTTGTCCCCGATGACGATCGGAGAACTCAATCCGCGTCCAGGCAGATCAACCTTCCAGAGCATCGATTGTTCCGTGAGGGTGGCCGGAGGCGTGGGACCCGTGGCCACTCCGCTGCTGTTAGGGCCACGGAATTGGGTCCAGTCCGCCCAACCAGGATTGATGGTGAGCAACAGAAGGGCGAGGGAGCATTTCATCATGGGAGTCAGGAGTTAGGGTGCTTTAGCTTTGGCGGGAAGGTGGGCGTAGCCGATGAAACGGGACGTGCTGGTGTCCCGTGGCAACTGGAAATCAAATACGCTTACGCCCCAGCGGGCGAGGCCTTGGTAGCTGCGCCCATCGCTGGCTCCGAACATCACGGGGTGACCATCGGCGGTCTGCTTGCCCAGATACATCATGACGTGAGTCACGGGGGGATCGCGATCCGATTTCTCTGCCGTCGTATTGGTCCAGAACAGGAGATCTCCCGGCTGCAGTTGCTTCATTTCAAAGGTCTCCATGCTCCGGCCATTGAACGCCCGGAACGTGCCCGCCTCCCACGCCCAGCGATACATCTCGTTGGATTGCCGGGGCGTGGTGCCCCATCCGAATTTTTGCAGCACGTGGTAAATCGTTCCGGAGCAATCCATGCCACCCGCCGCCGGATCGCTGGAGGCATAAGTATAGGTAAGATTCTTTTCCGTTAGGGACAGGGCATAGGTCAGCATCTCCCTTACCTCTGGCGCCAGTTGCGCAAACCCCTTCAGGGCCGCTGGTGGCAATGCTGCGGCCGGGGCCTTGGTCGTCTCCTCCTTTGAAAATGCTGGTGGCAGCAATGGTAGCCAAAGGAAGAAGCTTAAGCGGAGAAGGATTCTCATGGGCAAGGCGTGGTAAAGGAAGGGTTCTGCACGGCGAAAAGTCATTTCCCAGCGATTACCGCCCAGCCACCATGCAGCACCTTCACGCGCTCTGGGTCCGGATGAAAGCCGCGGATGTAGTCTGCGATGTCACGACTCGCTTCACATTTTTTGGCGTCGCAATACACCACCACTAGCTTTGCTTGCGCCTCTTGCACCGTGTTGGCCACCGTTAACAGCAAGTCTTGCCAGTCTGGTTCATGCTGGCTGAGCAAAAGCGCCCCGGGCACATGCCCCTTGTTGAACGAACTCCTGGTGCGGGCGTCCACCCAGATGACTCCGGGCTGTTTTTCTGCTACCCGGGCTGCTGCCAGCGAGATCTCACCTTCCACTGTCGGCTCCTGGGTTAGATACAAGGCAGGACGATGCGGATGCCAAAAATACGTCGCTGCCGTGGCCACTCCAGTGAGTAACACAAGGGCCAGCGCTTCGGACAGGGTTCGGGTGAAGGACTTCATGCGCCAACCAACCATAGCTTCCCCCGACTGGCAAGCCAGAGTCGCACCGGTTCACGCCTGCCCAAGGGCAAATTTTCCGCCACGACAAATTCCTTGCAATCCCAGAGCAGCCTGTTAATCAGTCGCCAACTTAGATAGTTCAAAACCCCACGTTCACCACCAAATCAATTTTATGTCCGAAAAATCCATCGAAGAAAAAGTTAAAGATATTATTGTCGATCAACTCGGCGTGAATGCTGAACAAGTCGTGCCTGATGCCAAGTTCATCGAAGACCTGGGCGCGGACTCGCTCGACACCGTCGAACTCGTCATGGCGTTCGAAGAGGAGTTCTCCATTGAAGTGCCGGATGAAGAAGCTGAAAAGCTCCAGTGCGTCAAAGACGTCGTCACTTACGTCGAAGAACACAGCCAAAGCTAGTTGCGGGCCCTGGCAGGCCCGCTTTTCACTCCATTATCATTTCCTTTGAGGGTGCCCCGGATCATTGGGGCACCCTCAATTATTTTCATAATTCCCAACAAAACACTTGAAGCTTTTCCTGAAATTATGGTATTGTTGACAAAATCTTTCCCAGTTTCGTCTTGACGGGAATTTCAAAGGATGTTCAACTCGCTCCCCGATTTCTTTTATACTAGCCAATTAATTCACTCTTTCACTCATCCCCTAGACAGCTCGGGCGGTGGGTATCGCTTATTTGTTGCATTTAAGAGAAATTTTTCTTTAAATCAAACGTATCTCCTCTGCTGGCAGTCAAGATGCTTGAACCAGTAACTCAACCGACCGACCAACTCTACGCACATTTTTATGGCCAATCTTGAACTAGATGGTGGAATCAAAATCTACCTCCGTGAAATCGGCAAAACCCCACTCCTCACTCCCGAGGAAGAAATCCAACTCGCGGCTCGGATTAAGGACGGGGATAAAGACGCACGCGCCCACATGATCAAAGCCAATCTGCGCCTCGTGGTGAAGATCGCTCAGGATTACGCCAACTACGGTCTGCCGTTGCTCGACTTGATTTCCGAAGGGAACATCGGCCTGATGAAGGCGGTGGAACGCTTCGACCCCAACAAGGGCGGAAAGCTCTCGACCTACGCGGCATGGTGGATTAAGCAAAGCATCAAGCGGGCTCTGGCTAACCAATCGAAGACGATCCGCCTGCCCGTCCACATGGTGGACAAGATTTCCAAGATGCGGCGGGTGGCCATGTCCATGTCCGAGGACTTGGGCCGGGAACCGACCGATGACGAACTCTCCGAAGAAATCGGGATTGATCGTGCCAAGCTCGCTCAACTGAAAGCCGCCAGTCTGCGCCCAGCCTCGCTGGACGCCCCCATTTCCGAGGACGACTCCACCGAGTTCGGGGAAATCATTGGTGACGATCGCGCGCAGAATCCGCACGAAATTCTGAGCCACCGGAACATGCACGACCAATTGGACGGCCTGTTGGACGTGCTGGACGAGCGTGAACGCAAAATCATCGACGCCCGCTTCGGCCTCAACGGTCAGAAGCCCAAGACTTTGGAAGAAGTGGGTCAGGAATTCGGTGTGACTCGGGAACGGATTCGCCAGTTGCAGAACATTGCCCTCAAGAAATTGCGCCGCGCCCTGCAGAAGAAGGAAGATCCAGGTCCACGTCCGCTCCGCGGTGCCCGCAAGAAGAGCCAAAGTCCGCTGGCAGCAGTGCTCGCAGGGATTGGGGACGATGATGACGAGGAGGAAGCAGCGGATGACGACGATAGCTACGACGATTTTGATTGAACTTTGAACGAGTTGCTCATCATCGCAGGCTTGGCGCTGGCGGGATACGCCCTGCGAACCTTTGCCAGCGTCTGGTTGCGGCGGCTGGGAAGTTTGGTGGTGCTGGCCGCTACGTTCCGCTTGGGTAGCACCGTGGCGGACGGTAACTGGGGAGGCTGGTTGGCCACCTCATTATGGTTTCTGGTGCCTGCCGGCAGCTTGGTGCTCGTGACCCGCAGGTCATCATTCCCGCTGGACAAGCAGCTGCGCTATCGCCAAGCCCCCTCGGATGAAGAGTTTCCCGAATTAGCGCCACTCACGGAGGAGTTCCTCCAAGCTGGCTTCGAGTTGCACGATGACATCGCTTGGGATTGGGGAAATTATCAGCAGTTCACCCGCCTGTTCGTGCACCCCGAGCACAAGCTGCAGGGGGCCATCCACCTGCATACGCAGGAAACCATGCTCTTCAGTTTTGTTAGCGTAACCACGCGCACCATCCCCAATCAGCGCTGGATCACCTGGAACTCCCCCTTTCAGTCCGCCATGCCATGGCCGCCAGGCGTGGCCTTGAATGCCGTGAGCCTGGTCCAATCGGTGCCAGAGTTAGTGCAGGAACATCAGACCTTTTACGCCGGCAAATTCTCTCCTGCCACCGTGCTGGCTCCTGATCCTCAAGGCTTGCTGCACTTGCTGCAGGAGGAAGGCCGCCACCAAGTAGATCATAATTTAAACGTCGGTCTGCTGAAATTGCAGGGGAATGGGCGATTTACCTACTCCTGGAAAGGATGTTGGTATATGGTCCGCAAACTCATGATCGATCTGGTCCGCCTTTCCTAACTCCATTCCCCCCTTCCTGATGAAATCCACCGCCCTGCTCCTCCTGCCCCTTCTCGTCATCGGCCTCAGCGCCTGTAAAACCAAGCCTGTGGCGAGCGCGACCGCCAACTATGCCCCCACCTTTCACCCGGACGTCTCCATCGGATCGTATTATAAAACGAAGGCCATGTCTTCGTTCTACGACCAACAGCCGGACTCCCTCGTGAGCAAAACGCCAACCCACATCTACTACACCAGTCAGGTGATCCAGTTACTGGACGCCAATGCTGGCGGCGGCTGGGCTCGCGTGCGCACGGCCAAGGATGAATTGGGTTTCATGCAGTTTTCCAACCTCAAGATTGTCCCCCTGGAGAAGCAGCCTCCCGCCCCGAAGCGCAAACACCGCAATCCCAGCGCCTAGCCCAGCACGCGCTACTCGGCTTTGGCTGGTTCCTGCGGCAGGGTCGCCAGCAGTGCCAGAACTGAGCGGGCCGGAATTGCTTCATGCAGGGTGATCAGCGTCGCTCCATTGAAGCGATCCTTGGGAACCGCTGCTTTCTTGTCACCACTTTTAGCCGGCGCACGGGATGATTCCGCCAAGGGCGAAATGGTATCCACGTGACCGATAGCATTGCCGCACTCATCAACGATGGCGGCCCCGCTGCTGCCAGGAGCCCAGTCCGTGCTCACATTGACCCGCAGGGGAATCACGTCGGTCAATGCCGTTCCCGCGCCACCGTGGCCGTCTTTCCAATAGAATCGATTCACGATGCCGTTACTAAAATAGCCTCGCTGTCCCAACGGAAAACTGAAGCAATACGCGGGGTCTCCCACCGCCACGCCATCATTGAGTCCCAGGGGCACGAAGCTGCCCTCAGCAACGCGCAGCACTGCGGTATCCATCTTTTTGTTGGCCGCCAGCACGGCGGTCACCGGCAGCACTTCATTTTTTTCATCCACCGCCACGAGGTAACCCTCCCGCATATCGTCCCGACTGTCGATGACATGGCAACAGGTAACTGCGGCATCCTTGGCGACAGCGTAGCCACCGGCCAAACTGAGGTGCCAGTGGTCGCACCGTTTGCAAAGATAGTAATACCCGACGCGCAGAAATCCCTGCCGTGCTTTTTCCGCAATCTCCCTGCCGCGCAACGGTTGCCGGGCTGGGGGCGCTGCCTGCACCATGCCCGGCACGGGGGTTTTAAGCTGCTGCTGAACCTCATCCATTTTGAGCAACTTCCCTGCCTCCCGCAGCACCCCCGCTTTGGCAATGATGTCCGCATCATTGCCCGCCGTCGCGCTGTTCTCGATTTCAGTGCTGGGCGTTTGCCCCCAGTTGGTCTGACATGGGAACAAACAAGTCGTAAGCAGAAGGGACAAAATCAATTTCATGGCAATGGAGAAATGTAGCGTGAGTGGGAAGTCTATGCCAATGCGTCCCGGAACCACAAGTTCAATTACGCGGTGCTCGCGGGATCAAAATCCAGGATCGACGGAACTGAGGCTCGATTTGCGAAATCACCGGGCTTGCGAAGTTTCCGCGTGGGATCCATCATTCCCCGCATGAAATTGATCCTGCGCGAAGTCCAGTTACCACTCCGCCATCCCTTCACCATTGCCCATGGCACCACCACGCTGCAACACAACTTGTTGGTTAGTCTAACTGATGGCACGCACACCGGCTATGGCGAGGGAGCCTCCTCCCGGGCGCATGCCATTGCGACAGTTCCAGCCATGCGAGAAGCCCTCGAAACCGCCCGCCCGGCCATTGAAGCGGCTGTGTGGCATCGGCCGGAAGAGCTTTGGGAGACCATCGCCCCAATCCTGAGCCAGAATTCTTTCGCCCTCTGCGCCCTGGACGAAGCGGCGCACGATCTTTGGGGGAAGCGCCTCGGACAACCGGTCTGGAAACTTTGGGGGCTCGAGCTGAAGAATTTGCCCGCCAGCAATTACACCATCGGCATCGATACCATCGAACGCATGATCGCAAAGCTCCAGGAATTTTCGGGCTGGCCAATTTACAAGATTAAGCTAGGCACGGATCATGACTTGGAGATCGTGCGGGCGCTGCGGCAGCACACGAGCGCCACCCTGCGCATCGACGGCAACACCGCTTGGTCCGCCGCGCAGACGTTGCGCTTCGCCCCGGAGTTGGCGAAACTCGGCGTGGAGTTTCTCGAACAACCACTCCGGCGGGACGACTGGGACGGCATGAAGCAGCTCTATGCAGAATGCCCGTTACCACTCATCGCAGATGAAAGCTGCCTCACCGAGGCCGACGTCGCCCGCTGCGTCGGCCACTTCCACGGCATCAACATCAAACTAACCAAAGCCGGTGGCCTCACGCCCGCCCGCCGGATGATCACGCAGGCCCGGGAGTTGGGACTCAAGGTCATGGTCGGCTGCATGTTGGAAAGCACCGTCGGCATTTCCGCCATCGGGCAACTGCTCCCACTGCTTGACTATGTGGACATGGACGGTGCCGTCCTGCTCGCGGAAGATCTAGCAGATGGGGTAAAAGTGCACCACGGCATCGCCACCTTTCCCGATCGGCCAGGCAATGGCGTCGTGCTGACCGGGAATTAGGCCGCGCCTGCGATCACCGATGGCCCTTTTTCAATTTTGAGGAGTGCCTAACGCTGCTTTGTGAAGTTGCTGGCACCCGGCACAAATGCTGCTTAATTTTGAGCCCATGCATTCCTCCCCCATTCCCTGGAAAGTTCTCGCCTCCAACGTCGGCGTCGGTATCCTCACCGACGGCTGGACGCTGGATGTCCCTGATGCCGATGCCACTGACTCCCGCGAGTTCCTCTTGGACATCGTTTTCGCTTCCACGTTTGCCGTCGTTCCCGTGGTTCAACTAGGACTAACTGGATTTGACATCGATCAACGCGATACTTCCCGCCTGACCCTAAAAGCGGTAAATATTACGGAGTCAGGCTTCCAAGCAGTTATCGCGACATGGGCCGCCACGCGGGTTTACTCCGTCGAGTTCAACTGGTTGGCGATTGGTCCCTAACCCCTTGCCAACCATGCCGAAGCTGATCGGTGCCGGATGCTTACGGCTTCTCCAACCACTCGCGGGGATCCAGATCGTAATATTGCATCATCAACTCATAAAGCTCTGGTCGCTTGCGAGATAGCTGGCGCGGCTTCTCGAAGAACGTCTCCGTCGCTACCGCAAAGAATTCCGCAGGGTTCGTCGCGCCATACTCATCCAGCACCGTTTCCTTTCCCTTCTCCACTAACTGCAGGAAATCATCGTAGTTTTCTTGAAACACCCGCGCCCAGGAACGGTAGGCCGCTGCGCTCGGAAGTCCAGGCGCCCCATCCGTCGGCCCATCCTCGTGATCCAGTTGATGCGCGAACTCATGGAAGGTCACGTTCCCCCCGTCCTCAATGTTGCGCGCCCCCTGCGCCACGGAATCCCATGCCAGCACCACCGTTCCTGAGCCCCAGGATTCCCCGAGTCGGTGCACCTTCCCTTCCGTCACGATGCCAAACTCATCGACCTGCTGCATCACCGAACTGAAGGTGCTGGGGTAGAGATACACCACCTCCAGCTTCGGATACGGACTTCCTTCACGGTGCACCACCAGTAAACAGGCTTGCGCCGCCACGGTGACAACCATCTCTTCCTTCAGCTCCAAGCCGCCGCAGCCCTCGAAACGAACTCTGGCCACAAACTGGCCGATCCGTTCGTGCAACCTCACGCGCAAGTCTTCCGGCAACCGCTCATACAACGGCACATTCTCATTGAGCAGCGCGATCCACTCCTCCCGGAAAACCTCCGGAACCATCGCTTCTCCGCCAAATAGGGATTTCAGTTTCTGCCAAATCATAAGCACCACAGTAAACGCACCCTCTCAGGCCGCCAGTTCATTTGCCGCAGAAAATAGCGTGGCAGACACCTGCGAAGACAAGGACCGCAAGACAGGCGAACTGAAATGGACTGGCAGCCGAGTCGACCTCGTCTTCGGATCCAACTCCCAACTCCGCGTCCTGGCCGAAGTTTACACCACCGCCGACGCCCAACCGAAGTTCACCAAAGACTTCATAGCCGCCTGGAACAAAGTCATGAACCTCGACCGCTTCGACCTGAAGTAACCGTCAGGAAACGGCATTCATCCACAAGCGCCCCGGATCTGAAATGCTCCGGGGCGTTTTTTGTTGGGTGTGCTGCTTCCCAACACTATATCGAGTTCGGGCTAGCTATATCGGAGAAAGTTCGCGATGCTCCACCTGCACGAGTTCGAGGAAGTCCGCTTGGTTTAGACCATACATGGAGTCTGTATTCCGAAGGAAATTGAGCCCAAAGTTCCGCATTCCAGTTATGGAACTTTTGAAGCAGAGACCATGGACAAGGCCTGGTGGGGGATTCCACGCACGAGGCAGACCGCGCCAAGCTTTCGTAAGATATTCGCTGACGATCTGGGTGGGAGCGTAGGCAAGATCAACTTTGCTCCCCCGCTCTACAGGCTTGGACAGATCTGCCGCCAGCTCGTGGAGAAATCGATAGTCTGCGAAGATTTCGCGATCTGGATTGCTCCAATAACTAGGTGGATCCGGCAAGTCGGTGAAATCGATGACCCGGATTGGCTGGGTCGTCCTGATTGTAGCGATACTGGCAAAACCAGGGCTTTCGCCATCCCAAGTCTCCTCTATTGCTGTTTGAATGTCTTCGGCACCATACAGCATTGGAATTCCTGCAGGACTCATCCGATTCGCAGAAGCATTCGCTGAGGGAGGGCTTCCAAGCGCCTCAAAGGTGGTAAAACGTTCTGCCTTGTCCACTCTAATGCGGTAAAAGAGGGTGCCAGTTGGCAATTCACGAACTAGGTTCAGGTTTTCAACCAGTTTTCCAATTTCTCGCAGAGTGAGCGATGGGTGAGTATAATCAGGATGACTTGAGTCCTCATCGCTTTCCACGAAGGCAAATGAAAACCTGAGTTGGTTTTGAACAATGCTACAAAACTGATTCCAACCATGCCTCATCCGTGCAATTGGTGACAAGATAGCCCAATCGCGCTCAGTCCAAGAAACACCGATATCGATGGCTTCTACAATCGCATTTCCAAACTGTTCGCTGACCACGTCGTAAATTTCATCAGTCACAATCTCCTGAGCCGATTGGTGACCGATCTGCCACCCCCCCTCAGCTGTTTCATAGGGAGCCCCTGCGTCCTCAATGTTTTCATAGTCAGCCATGAGGCTTTCCATGATCTGACTTTGGATAATCTCCGCATCTGCAACGAGAACCTCGGTTTCTCCGCAAAAGTCGCATGTTCCTGATTCTGAATCCTCTGAGTGCAGCTCTCGAAGGTAATACTCCTCAATGCAATTAATGCACACTAACTGACCCTCAAGGCTTTCGTATCCTCGTTCGCATGACTTCATCCAATCTCTTTTTGCTAGTCCCATCGCAGCAAGTTTTTGGTCTTATTATATTGAGTTCAGTGGCAGGCTGCAGCAGTCTTTAGGGTTTGGCCTTGACGCCCCGGCTCTGAGCATTCACCCGTCGTAGCCTTCTCCACAGAGTCCAAATATTTTGCACAGACCCGACTTCCGCCTTTATGAAAATGCTCCCGCAAGGTTGCTCCAGTCGCTGGAGAATCCGACCAAGCGCCATGCTGCACCGCTTCGGTGAAGGATTCGTCTTCACGTCTTGCTTGCTGGCTTTTCTCAAGAGCATCGCGGTCCAAAACAACGGTTTTCGTCGGCATGCCCGAAGCATATACGACAGTCCGAATCCTCACAAACTAAATCCGCGTCATCAACGCAATAGGCCAAACGTGACATTATCCATCGTATAGACAAACCATGATTTTCACTTGCAGCCACATTTGATGACACTTTCTTGAACAATGAATGACTCACTAGAAATGATCCTCTGCATCCCTGGGCCATGGCAGAGCCGGTCGGATGTAATCCGTGCACTGGTGGATGCACACGGTGGACGCTATCTGATGGCTGGCTTGTTGCTTTACGATTCTGAAGCGAAGGACTCTGTCACAGTCGAATGGGAGGAGCATGATCCCCGAATGGTGAGCGCATTCTACTGCTGCCAGCACGATGAAGCGACGATGTCGGCGCTCGCAAGCCATGGTTCGGTGCTTTATCTCCGTTTCCCCATGGACATGACTGATCAGCGGGAGCGTCTACTGAAATATACCGATGCGCTCAAAAAAGCTGGAGGCATTGCTGTAAAATTGGAAACCAGCGGTATTTCGCACCCGTGGTCTCGATGGTTCGAGTGGCTTGCTTCGCCACTATTGCATAATCATTACCGAGCCGCAGTGATCGTCGCTGGCGATGCTGACGGCTGGTATTCTTGTGGCATGCATCAGTTCGGCCTGCCGGATGCCACAGTCCCGGGCGATGGCGAAGAAGTGAGGGGAACACTCGAAGCATTCAACAAATACCTCCTCATCGAAAGCCCTGAGTTGAGATCCGGCCATACCTTCTCCAAAGACGCAGATTCCCCACGCCGCCGCCTGAAACTAACAGCCGACGACCGTTTCGAACCCGACCATTTGTTCCACAATCCACATGGACTTTGGCAAATGGAGGAAATTCGTTGATGCTCCACATCAACAGTTTTGGTTCCGATTCATGGATTTCCTGTCATTTCAAGAACACGCGTCAAAATTAACGCACGTCGAGTTAGACTGACGTTTTAAGGATTATCCTTGCTCGCCTTTCGTTACACTCGAAAACCGGCCTTCGCCTTTGCATAACCTTGGGGAAACCATAGGATGCGCGCCCAATCCATGCCTGCTGCTCCTTCGCCCAACGCGCTCCCTATC
The DNA here is from genome assembly GCA_031411295.1 of Verrucomicrobiales bacterium. GTDB lineage: Bacteria > Verrucomicrobiota > Verrucomicrobiia > Verrucomicrobiales > V1-33 > JAGNEJ01. The sequence goes on from JANOAV010000196.1 coordinate 51,912, forward strand.
TGGAAAATTCACGCTGACATCCTGCGCTCGCTGCAGGATGGAAATCGGCTCGTGTTGGTGGCGCCCACGGGCTCGGGCAAGACCACCCAGGTGCCGCAAATGCTGCTGGATGCAGGGATCGTGGGGGATAAAATGATCGTCGTGCTGCAACCCCGGCGCGTAGCAGCCCGCACCGTGGCGGCTCGCGTGGCGTCGGAACGCCATGGGAAACTAGGCGCGGAAGTCGGTTATCAGATTCGTTTCGATGACCACACCAGCGTGGGAACGCGCATTTGCTTTGTCACGGAAGGCATCCTGCTGCGCTGGCTCCAGGAAGATCGCACACTGGCGAAGATCGGGGCCGTGGTGTTCGATGAGTTCCATGAACGAAATTTACTCAGCGATGTCGCTCTGGCATTAGTAAAAAATTTACAGCAAACGCAGCGGCCGGATTTACTCATGCTAGTGATGTCCGCCACCCTCGATGCTGAGCCAGTGGCCGCATATCTAAGCAGCACGGGCGTGGCTCTCATCGTGGAGGGCGAGGTAACGAGACCAGCGCCAGCCAGCACAGATTCAGCTTTGCATGGTGCTGGTCTCCTAACGTCGCCCTCCACGGGTGGGTGCCCCATTCTTATTTCTGAAGGGCAAAGTTTCCCAGTGGACGTGAGTTATCTGGCCATGCCTGACCAGCGCCCCATCACGCTGCAAGCAGCCGAAGCGGTGGAGCGTATCATCAATCAAAACGAACCGGGCGACATTCTGGTCTTCATGCCCGGGCGTGGGGAAATTAACGGCACCCTGGATGCGCTGCGTGGCCTGAGAACTCAGGAGCGTGTGGCGTGCATCCCCTTGCATGGCGAGTTGGAGCCGCAGGAGCAGGATCGGGCGTTTGCACCTAACACGCTGCGTAAAGTCATCGTCGCTACGAACGTGGCGGAAACCAGTGTGACGATTGATGGCATTCGTCATGTGGTTGATACGGGAGTGGCCCGGGTGGCGCGATACGATGCCGAACGTGGCATCGGGACGTTGTTGCTGGAGCCCATCAGCCGCGCCAGTGCTGACCAACGCAAAGGCCGCGCTGGACGCACCGCGCCTGGCACGTGTCATCGCTTGTGGACCGCCATCGGCCATAAGAGTCGCGAGGAACGCAACACACCGGAAATTCAGCGCAGTGATCTGGCGGAAGTCGTCCTGCTGCTGCACTCGTTAGGGATTCGAGAGGCTGCTACATTTGATTGGTTGGATAAACCGGATGTGTCGGCAGTGGAACGTGCAGAGCGTCTGCTCACCATGCTGGGAGCCTTGCTGGATGGAGCGCTGACACCCATTGGCCAGCAAATGTTGCGTCTGCCCATGCATCCGCGCTACTCCCGCATGTTGATCGAAGCCAGCCACCGAGGCTGCGTGGAGGATGCCGCCTTGTGTGCTGCCCTGGTTAGTGGACGTGATTTACTGGCACGGCTGGATCGTGACGACGCGCAAACCAAAGCCGCGCGAGAAATGTTCGAGGACAGCGGAGACTCGGATTTCATCACGCTCATGCGCGCCTATGAGTTCGCCAAGGCTAGCAACTTCAGCTTCGACCGCTGCCGCACCTATGGCATCAACGCCCAAGTGGCCCGCCAAGTGGAACAGACGTGTCAGCAGATCCTTAGTGGCGGGGGCATTCTGCCCCTAAGCCAGCAACACGCAACCAACCGGCAAAGCAGCACGCCACTGCCCATGTCAGCCTCCGCACACTCCATGGCCATCGGGGCTGGGGGGCAGAATGCCCCCGCCACGCATGAGCCCCTCCTCCGCTGCCTCATGGCTGGCTTCGTGGATCAACTCGCCAAACGCCGCGCCCCCGGCAAGCCCGAGTGCGACCTGACCGAACAACGCCAGGGTCAGCTCGTGCGCGAGAGCGTCGTGCAGGACGCACCGTATTTCGTGGCGGCTAGTCTGCGGGAAACTCCATCGCGCCAAACCCTGCTGAGCCTGGCCACCGCCGTGAAGCCGGAGTGGATCGCAGAGATGTTTCCCCAGCACCTAACCAGCACCGTGGAGCACGTCTTCGATGCCCAGAACAAACGCGTCGCTGCCATGAAGCTCACACGCTATCACGATCTGGTCATCGAACAAAAAACCCAGCAACGCGATCTCGATCCCATCGCCAGCGGACGTTGCCTGGCCGCAGCCCATCAGTCAGGAGCCTTTGATTTACCGCTGTTCGACCATCGACTGAAACAATTCATCGCCCGCGTCAACCTCATCCACGCCACCGCACCTGAACTCGAGTTCGCCCCCATCGACGAAGTCGCCATCACCAACTGCCTCGCCCGAGCCTTCCGCGGTCTCTCTTTAGTAAAAGAAGCCCAAGCTGCACCCCTAACCAACGCCTTCCACCACCATTTGGAAAAAGGCCAACTTAGTTGGCTGGATGAATTAATCCCCCTGGCCATCACTTGGCATGACAACCGCACCATCAAAATTTCCTACGTCAACGACACCCCCGAAGCCCAAGTAAAACTCCAGGACTGCTTCGACCTCAAAGAACACCCCACCCTCTGCGAAGGCCGCCTCCCCGTCGAACTAGCCCTCTGCACCCCCGACGGAAAACGTCTGGCCACCACCACCGACTGGCCCACCTTCCGCACCCGGGATTGGCCCAAACACAAACAAGCCGTGGCGAAGAAATTTCCCGCCATCCTCTGGCGATAGGTCAGACCATTTCCATTTGGAAACGGGTAAGCCTGCCTTGTCCCCCCCCTGAGGGCGAGGCGTTCGCAGAGCCGGGAGGCTTGCTGGCGTTTCCGTTCCGGCACGGACCATCCAGGGTTGTTGGCTGACTTTTCATTCGCGACCATCAACCGCGTGACGGAACTGTCACATTTCATTTCGGACAGTTGCTGGGGATATGACAGATTCCAATCGCAATAGCATGAAACATCACCAACTGTGTGTCGCCCTCATAACCCTCCTTGCGAGCGGCTGTGATTCCAAACCAAAGTCCTCCAACGGCAGCGCCAGCTCCGGGTCGCCTGATCCGCAGGCATTGGAACTTATCTTCACCTATGGCTCGGAGAAGCAGCAATGGGTGGAGACCGTGGTGAATGAGTTTAACAGCCAAAAGCTCACAGCGCCCTCGGGCAAGCCGATCTGGGTCACCCAAGTGCCCATGGGCTCGGGCGATTGCATTAGTGAAATTCTCCAGGATAAGCGCAAGCCACACGTCGTGAGTCCGGCCTCACTGGCCTTCATCAAACTTGGCAATGCCGAATCCAAAGCGCGCACCGGCAAGGACGTGGTGGGTGAAACCACTAACTTGGTGCTATCGCCCGTAGTCATTGCGATGTGGCGTCCGATGGCCGAGGCGTTGGGCTGGCCTGGCAAACCGATCGGCTGGAAAGAGGTGCACGACTTGGCGGTCAATCCCCAGGGGTGGGCCTCCCATGGGATGCCGCAGTGGGGAGCGTTTCGTTTTGGCCATACGCACCCGGAGTTTAGCAACAGCGGGTTGATCTCACTCTTTGCCGAAGTCTATGCCGGCACCGGGAAATTACGTGGCTTGGAATTGGCCGATGTGCAGCGACCAGAGACGGGCGCTTATTTGCAGGAAATCGAATCTGCCGTGGTGCACTATGGCGAGTCCACCGGATTCTTCGGACGCAAGATGTTCGAGGAAGGTCCGGGCTACCTTAGTGCGGCCGTGCTCTATGAGAACATGGTGATCGAAGCCAATCAGCAGGCGAAATTGAAGATGCCAGTCGTCGCCATTTATCCCAAAGAAGGCACCTTCTGGAGCGACCATCCTGCCGGCATTGTCCAACGGGAATGGGTCACGCCGGATCACCAAGCCGCCGCACGCAAACTGCTCGATTTCCTAACCAGCCGACCATCGCAAGAGAAAGCCCTGGCCTTGGGCTTCCGTCCGGCGGATCCAGCCATCCCCCTGGCCGCGCCCTTCGATGTCGCCCATGGCGTGGATGCGAAGCAGCCTCAGACCACCCTGGAGGTTCCAGAAGTGGCCGTCATGAAAGCAATCACCTCCCTCTGGCAGGAACGCAAAAAGAAATCCAACATCCTGCTAGTGCTCGACACTTCCGGCAGCATGGAAAAGGATGGCAAGATGGCCGCCGCACGTGTGGGAGCGCAGCGCATGGTCAGCTTGCTGGGTGACTCAGATCATATTTCGCTCTTTCCCTTCAATGAACAGGTTCGGCCCACGTTGTTGGATGCCGAACTGAAAACCCACCGCCCCAAAGCCCAGCAGATCTTGGGATCACTCATAGCCGCAGGCGGCACTGCGCTCTACGATGCCGTCATCAGTGCGCGCCAACATTTGCAGCAACATCCCCAACCCGGCATGATCAGCGCCATCGTGGTCCTCAGTGATGGGGCCGATGCGCACAGCGCTGCGAAACTGGATGACTTGCTCAAGCGACTGCAAACCGATCGCGAAACGGGCGGCATCCGCGTCTTCACGATCGGCTATGGCAAGGACGCCAAGGCCGATGTGCTGGAGCAGATCTCGAATGCCACGCAGGCCAAATATTTCAAAGGCACTCCAGAGAACATCGAATCCGTGTTCCGCCAAATCTCCACTTTCTTCTAACCGACACATGAAACAACCATCAGCAGACAATCCCGGCCTAACTCCACTGGGGAAAATCGTCATCCTGCTCTTCGTCGGCGGCTGCGTAGCCGGCGCGTGGCACTTGTTGCGGCGGGATTCCGGCAAGGATCCAGTCGCCACAGATCATCCGAAAGTCGATCAGCCTAACGTAACACCAAGCGGCAAGACCACCGTGAAAATTGCTTACGGCACCGAGAAGAAACGTTGGCTGACGTGGGCGGCGGAGGAATTCTCCCGCACCGCGGCCGGAGCCTCCATCAACATTGAACTGGCTCCCTTCGGTTCCCTGGAGGGGGCGCGCGCCTCTGCTGATCCCAAGCAAGCGATCACCGTCTGGAGCCCGGCCAGCTCGGCTTTCAAGGAAGTCTTTGTTCAGGAATGGAATCTCCAACGCAATACCTCTCCCTTTCTACGGGAGGAGCCTCTCGCCTTGTCTCCCATGGTATTTGTCTTCTGGAAAGAGCGTCACGATGCCTTCCTCCAGAAATACAAGATCGTGAGTTTTGATAGCATCGCCAACGCTACGCAGGAGCCGGGAGGCTGGCAGGGCATTGCCGCCAAGCCAGACTGGGGTTTCTTTAAATACGGCCACACGGACCCGAACAGTTCCAACAGCGGACTGATGGCGTTGATCTTGTATGCACAGCATTTCCAAAAGAAGACCACGCCGTTGGTGATGGCGGACGTGGTGAATGTCGAGTTTAACACGTGGCTGGCCAAGATGGCCAAAGGGCTCAGCGGCCTGGGCAAGAGCACCGGGGACCAGATGAAGGACATGGTGCTCAAGGGGCCAGCTTCCTACGATTGTCTGCTAGTGTATGAGAACGTGGCCATCGATTATCTCAAAAACGCCGAGGGCCGGTGGGGCCAACTCCAAGTAGCCTATCCGGAAATCAACATTTGGAGTGACAACCCCTACTACGTCCTCAACGCTCCGTGGAATGCCCCGGCGCAAACCAAGGCGGCCGGGGCCTTCCTGGATTTCCTGCTCACCCAACGGGTCCAGGAACAAGCGCTACAGCACGGTTTCCGTCCCGCCGAGCCTAACGTGCCGATCAAAGGCCCCACCAGTCCGTTCCAACAATACGCTGGGCAGGGCCTGCGGATTGAAATCCCCAAAGTCTGCGAGGCCCCGAAACCAGAGGCCATTATGAACCTGCTCTCCGGTTGGCAACGGGCCCGGGGGCAGTAGCCAGCGGTGGCCGCCTGGAACGCCGGGCTCAAGCACTGGTTAATTTGAGCATGCGACCGTGGGCGTTCAGACCCCACCATTTACCCCGATGTTTAAAGCCGTGTAGCGGGAAGTAGGGGGAAGCCGAAAGTTTCCCATGCTGCCAAACGAATTCCGGATGCATCGCCTCAAGCGAGAGACTTTTGATCCCACTCTTGGGGGCGGCGGCCGCCTGCTTGATGGCGGTCGTGGCCTTGGCTTTCGAGTAGCCGGCCAGTCGGAATGGTTCGTCAAACAGGCCAAAATCCAGCATGCCACCCGTTTGTGCCTGCACCCGGGCGGCCACTTTGGATCCCACCAAGGGAACAATGTAGTAGGCGCCATCCGCCTTGCTCGCATGGTGCACCAGGATGGGTTCCGCCGAACGCGGGGTGGCACGTTTGTTTCCCTTCCCCAAATGTTCGCCCCACTGCGGCCGCAGATGCAGTTCCCCCTGACGCACGGCCGCTTGCACCGCCCGCTGCGCCACTTCAGGAGCAATCACTGACTGCGGTAACGGCACCGCCGCATCTGCCCCGCCGCCACGCGGATGCTTGGTCTTGTCTCCGCTGCTATCGGTTGGAAATTTATCCTGCAAATGTCCGCCCACCCCTTTGGGAACGATGGCCACGCGATGATTTTTCCACGGTCCATCTTCAAAGGCGGCCGACATCCAATCAGGAGTTTCCTCCCAATCTCCGAGTGGTGTTAGGGTTAACTTCTCGCGCCCACTGGTGGGGCCACAGAGATCGCCCGGGTGATGAAAAAAGCGATCGGTGGGGCGCTGATCAGGCGCTTCCAATTGGTGATTCAGCGGTTGACCACAATTGATCGATTCGAGATCCAGGATCTGCGATGCATCCCCCACGGCCTTGGTGATCTTCTGCGTTGCGGTATAGCCGACCACACTAATCCAATGGCCACCGCCTTGGACCAGCGCGATGGAAGGCGCGTTGTAAAGCTCGATGCCCGCTGCCATGGCCATGACTAACGGCCCCGGATCATCACTAACCGCGAGCGTATATTGCACGGGCGTCACCCCCGGCCATCGTTTGTTCATAATCTTGACCAGCAAATCTGGTGCGCTGTGCCAGGTATCGAAATCCAGGGTCCCCGGCTTGCCCCGAGCCATATCATACAAGTCACTTTGCAGCTTCTTGCTGATATCAAAACCCATTCCACCCAAACAAGTCAGCACGCTGGCTGGTCCGCAGTAGCCTTCAATATCGGGTTGGTGTTGCTGGCAGCCCGGAATGAGTTTCGAGTAATTCATAAAGTGTAATCTACCTTGGTTAGTGAATTGGATTCCGCCAGCAAAGGCGAGGAGGGCTGAGGTCAGCCTTAGGCAAATCGCATGAGGTTTCAACTGCTATTCCATCTCCCCAAAAATCGCGTGCATTGAGTTGCACTCTAAACCGCTGGACGAATGTAAATTTCCCGCTACCACTGAAACCTATGTCTGTCCCTCTGAATCTCCTGCTCGATTTCCTTCGTTTCCCCAGCATTTCCACCGACAGTGCCAATGCGGGCGATGTTCTACGCTGTGCTGAATGGCTGGCGGCCCAGTGCCATGACGCGGGGCTCAGCGCCAAAATTTACCCCACCGCCAAGCATCCCGTAGTGCTGGCCAAAAATGCGCATAAAGCCGGGCGACCGCACGTGGTGATTTACGGCCACTACGACGTGCAACCCGTCGATGATCCCAAGCATGTCTGGCTGAGCAAACCCTTCGATCCGGTGATTCGGGATAATGTAATTTATGCCCGCGGAGCCACAGATAACAAAGGCCAACTCATGGCTCACCTCTGTGGTGTGGCGGCCACCATGGAGCAGCATGGCGATTTACCCGTCAATCTAACCTTCCTCTTCGAAGGTGAGGAAGAGATCGGCAGCCCGAACTTGGCCCCGTTCCTCGAACAACATCGGGCGGAATTGGACTGCGATATCATCGCCATATCGGACACTGGCATGGTGGCACCCGGCGTGCCCACCTTCACCTACGGACTGCGCGGCATTTCCTGCTTCGAGATCGTGCTGCACGGCCCCAGCGTGGATCTTCATTCCGGCATCTTTGGCGGAGCCGTGGCCAATCCCGCCACCATGCTCGCGCGGTTAGTGGCAACCCTGCATAACGCCGATGGCCGCGTGGCCATCGACGGCTTCTACGACGAAGTCCGTCCGCTCCAAGACTGGGAACGCGAAGCCTGGAAACCTCTGTGCAATGAAGCGGAAACCCTGCAACTCACAGGCAGCCCCGCGTTGTTTGGCGAGGTAGGATTTACCGATGTCGAACGTCGCTGGGCCCGTCCCACTGCCGAGGTAAACGGTATCGGCGGAGGTTACCAAGGCGAAGGTTCCAAGACCGTGATCGGCACCTCTGCGTTCGCGAAACTTTCCTTCCGCCTCGTGCCAGACCAGAATCCCGAGACCATCCAAAGGCAAATTGTAGCGCATCTGCAACGCCACGTCTCCCCGGCGGTGCGCTTGGAAATCAAGGTCGGCCATAGCGGGAAACCCTACGCCATGGACCCACACTCCCGTTTCGGTCAAGCGGCCCAGCGCGCCCTCCAGAGCACCTTCCCAGGCCCGCTGGCCCTGATTCGCGAAGGCGGCAGCATCCCCATCGTGCAAAGCTTCCGCGACATCCTGGGCGCTGAGACCCTGCTGTTAGGATTAGCCCTGCCCGACTGCCAGGCGCACGCCCCCAACGAGAATTTCCCCATCGCAAACTTCGAAGGCGGACAGAAATTGAATCATTATTTGTTGGAAGAGCTAGCCAAAGCCTAACCCCCAGGAATATCCGTTGGCGTCCCGCCTTTAAGCAGTGCAACCGAGTGTGGGAGCAGTCCGCTGGACTGCTCAAGCGCGCCCTTCCGAGCAGTCCAGCG
>JANOAV010000197.1:0-47301 GCA_031411295.1 Verrucomicrobiales bacterium
TGGGGGCAGAATGCCCCCGCCACATTTCGGCTTAGATTTCTGGGTTATTTCGGAACTCATTATTCGGGCTCGCCTCCTCCTTGGGCCTTGAGTTCCTCGCTCAGCAGCGATGACGCCCCCGTGGTCACGATGACATCATCCGCAGTGAGCCCACCGGCTTCGGTGATAAACCAGCCTTTATCAGCCTCCAATGGCGTATCCAGCGCGATGGGTTTGCGAACATACTTTTCTGCTTCCTCCTGCGCATAGACCCAGGTGCGACCATCATGGCGGATGACCGCGGAACGTGGAATTGCATAACCGGGGCGAGCTTTTTCCGGCAACTCCAGCCAAGCGGTCAAAGCCATGCCCGGACGCAGGGTAAAGGGCGGCTGCTCGATGCGGAGGATGAAGCCCTGCGCTTGCGTCCGCACATCGGTGGTGGCGGCGGGGATGATAATTGAGCTGGTCAAACTTTGGTTTTCCCGCCCCATGACGACCACGCGGGCGCTCTTGGGCAGTTCCGGCAAGGCATCGCCCGGCATCAGATCCACGCGCAACAAGGCGACTTTCCCTGCGATGACTTGCTCGATGAAATCATGTCGCTGCGCAGGGTCGCTGTTAAAGACCGCGCCCCACTGCATCTGAGCCGAGCGGGTTAAATTCTGCGTTTTGATTTTATCGGCCTGAAACTGCGCTTCGGAGGCTTCGACGTTTTTCTTGCTCGTATTGTTAGTCGCAAAGAGTTCCTTCGCTCGATCACTCTCGGCTTTGGAGGCGTTGAGGGCCGATTCGGCGGCAGCCAGATCTCCATCGAGCGCAACCAACGCGGTGGGATCCAGCACGCTGCCAAAGGCCACGCGGGTGGCTTGGAGTTCCATTTTTTCCGGCTGGTCTTTATCGACCCCCAAAGCCGCGGCACGCTCTTTTTCCAGCATCACAGTGAAATCTTCTGGAGCTTCCGCTTCCTCCGCAGGCGCAGTGGCTTCATCGCCATCGGCATCGGGCTTTTCTTCTTGCTTGCGCACGCCGAGCATGAGCACGTAGCCCAAGCCTGCGAGGAAGCCGAGAGTTAGGATGAGATTGATGAGTTTCTTCATGGGAATGAGGCGGAGTGGCATGGGCGTCTCGCCCATTAGCCTTAGGCTGGCCAGCGATTAAATTTTCGCGGATGAAATGGCGCGCATGTTGGGGCTGATGGGCGGGACGCCCATGCCACGTTTGATTATTCGGGTTTCACACTGCCGTCTTCGAGGTATTCCACTTCACTCTCCTTGCCTTTCAAGACGTAGAGAGCTTCGAAGGTCAGTTTGCCCTCACGGGAAATGTGCTGCACGCGCTTGATGGTCGCTCCTTTAGCACCGGCTTCGATCGCTTTCTTCACCACGGCGGGAACCTCGGCCAGCGGAATCGTAAATTCATCCAGCACGATCTTTCCTTCAGCGTTCGAGGAAACTTCGCGCTCCGGTTTTCCCTTTTCCGTGATCACCGCCTCATAGACGGTGACTTTGCCATCCTTTTCCAGGCTGACGGATTCAATGTGGCCAGTGCCGGCAGCCTGCTTCAAGGCTTCAGCCGCGGGCTTGGGGATTTTGGCGAGTTTCGCTGTCACCGCAGCGTCATCGGCATGAAGTGTTAGGCCGAGGGTGAACAGGAGCGTGAGGATAAGTTTCATAGTGCTAAAGAAAGTAGTGATGTAATTTAGTCCGTAACGGGATTGGGTGGAAATCGCAAGTTAAGTTATGCCTTGGTTGTGAGGTCGGACTAAAGTTCGGCATTACTTTTGGCTAGGCTTTTGTCGGGGCGGGCCGCCCCGACTCCTTTACTTTTTCGGCAGCCTCGTGCTCGGCGGATTCCGTTTCCTCAGACACGATCACGCCAGTTTTGGCGTCCACTTGAATTTCCTTAATGTCCTTCGTGCCAGGCTGGGAAATGTCGAACGACCAGACGAGCTTGCCGTCTTCCTTCTCCAATTCGCCTTCCGTAATTTTTCCGCCCTTAACGCGGGCCAGTGCTGTGGCCTCAGCAGTGGCGCGCGGAACCGCAGCTTCCGACGGCTTGGGCGTGGATTCACAACTGAAGCAACAAGTGGCGACCAGCACGGAGCAGACCCCGCGCACGAATTGGGTATGGGCTTTGGATTTCATGATGGAATCATTTAACTGACCTCCCGGCGCGACGCATCATGGGAAGTATGAAATCGCTGTCAGCAAGCACGCGGCATGAGAAAAAGAATGTCCATGTGCTAAAATCTCCTGCATGATGGCAGAAATTGATTTTCGTATCTCCGGTTTTACTTCAGATTACAAACCACTCACGAAATTCACCCCCACCCCATGCGAGTTCTCATAGTCGAAGATGAAGCGAAAATGGCCACCCTCCTGCTGGATGGCCTGCGGGACCACGGACTGGCGGCAGAGGTCTGCGCCCGGGGCGATGAGGCGCTGCTGAAACTGCAAGCCGGCGGTTTTGATGCCGCTGTGCTGGACATCATGTTGCCTGGGCTCAATGGCATCGCGATCACCCGAAAGCTCCGTGAGCGGGGCCACACGGTGCCCATTCTCATGGTCTCCGCGTTGGGATCGGTGGACGAACGTGTGGCGGGCATTGAGGCGGGCGCAGATGATTATTTGGCGAAGCCGTTTGCGGTGAAAGAACTCATCGCCCGCTTGAAATCACTGGGTCGGCGGTCGCTGCAAATGCCGCAGATGGCCAGTCCGCAGGTGCTGCGGTTGGCGGATTTGACGCTGGATCTCCAACGCCGGGAGGCGCGACGAGGCGGTGAGTTGCTGCATTTATCGGCCAAGGAAACGCTTTTACTGGAAGTGCTTCTGCGCCATGCCGGACTGATCTGCGGCAGGCGGTTGCTGTTGCAAGAAGTTTGGGAATATCAATTCGATCAGGGATCGAATTTGGTGGATGTCTTCATCCGTCGGCTGCGGTTAAAGTTGGATTTGGGTCATGAAGTCAAATTGCTGCACACGGTGCGCGGAGCAGGTTATTTGCTCAAGGAAGGAAGCCCGTGAAGAGCCGCCCGGTCGCCACCCGCTTGGCTTGGAGCTTCACCCTGGTGATGGTTATTGGGCTGCTCTTGATCGCAGCGATGGCCTATTATGAATTGGCGGTGGAGCCATCCGATGACGAACCTCCGATGCAACGGGTGGTGGAAATCGCAGGGGCAGCGGCGGTCTGTGTGGCGCTATTATCCTGGATCGGTTGGTGGTTGGCCCGCCGAGCGCTGCGCCCGGCAGAAACCTTGGCCGGGGCGGCGGATCGGATCGACGAAGGCAACTTGGCGGAAAAGATTTCTCTGCCGGGAAGTGGCGCAGAATTCGAACGACTTGCAGACGTCTTCAATCGCATGACGACCCGGCTGGATGCCTCATTTCAACGGGTGAAGCAGTTTACGCTCTATGCTTCCCATGAACTAAAAACCCCGCTTAGCATCCTGCGCGCGGAGTTCGAGCACTTAGTGGACGATCCGCAGCGAAGTGAATCTGATCGCGAGCACTTCGCCCGCCACTTAGATGAAATTGAAAGACTCGCGCAGATCGTGGACGGCCTGACCTTTCTGGCTAAGGCTGACGCCAATCTCATCCCACTAGCCAAAGAGGATGTAGCGCTGCAACCCTTGATTGCAGGGGCCTTGGAGGACACCGCTGCGCTCGGAGCGGCCCTGGAGTTGACGGTCAGCGTCGGGAGCAATGATCCGGTCGTGTGGCAGGGAGATCGGCATCGACTGCGTCAGTTGCTGGTGATTCTGTGTGATAACGCGGTGAAATATAATCGTCCCGGCGGCTCCATTGTCCTCAGCTTGGAACAACACGCAGACCACTCTGCACTCCGCGTCACCAACACGGGTCCCGGCATCCCGGAAGCGGATCAGAGCCGCGTCTTTCAACGATTCTATCGCGGAGCCAGCGGCCTGGCGGACCACTTGGAAGGCTGCGGCCTGGGCCTTTGCATCGCCCAGTGGATTGTAGCTGGACATGGTGGGTTGTTGAGCTTCACTTCAGAAAATGACCGCACGGAGTTTGTGGCCAAATTGAGCGCTGGCTAGGCAATCGGATCTGGACAGACAGCGCGACGCTGACATTTTAGACAATGGTTGCCCATGTAGAGTTCATCGATTTCCTCCATGAGCCGACGCACCGTGGGCTTGTCATCGGTCAGCACGCCGGATTCGAAATTCCGCCGATGTGCGTTCTTGGGACCGAGTCCGGCCCCGGTAAAATTTGCGCTCCCCAGATAGGCCAGTTTGCTATCGATGATAACGACTTTCATATGCAGACGCGGGCACAAGACGCGTTCAAAGCGTTCGCTGCGGAGTTCGGGAAATTTATCAAAGTCCGCGCGAAACCTTGGTCCGGGCTCCTTGGCGTGCAGCAAGCGCACCATCACGCCTTCGCCCACCAGTCGCGCCAACACGGCTAGGAAGGGCTCATACTTGCCCTTGCGAGTCTCGACGTGCATGTCCTTCAAGTCAGCGGTGGCGATCCAAACGAGCTTGGTGGCGGCCGGGATGATGTCCTTCAGCAATCGCTGGTAATGATCCTGATGGAGGAGCAGTTCCCACATAAGCGGCTAGATTTCCGCAGACCCAGCCTCGCATTGGAAACGAAGGCGAATTTCATTTTCCAGATCGCTGAGAATTTTGATTTCACCATGAATCTGTTGCGATAAGGCTTCGACCACTTTCCAACCAACGCCCTGGGTGCGATCCGCCACGACGGATTCCGTATGGAAGGGACCATTGTCCTTGAGTGTGAGAATGCCCGCGCTGCGGCCCATCTCGAGTCTTATTTCAATGGTGCCACGGGCTTCTCCGGGGAAGGTATGCACCACCGTAGTGGAGAGCAGTTCCTGCAAAATCAGCCCCAAATTGAGCGCCATTTTTTGCTTTAATTTTATGGGCAGGGGCGGAGGGGCAATGGAAACCCGACCATCCACCACGCGGTGGGTTCGGAGGACTTGCACTGCCAATTCGGCGGCAAATCTACTGAAGTCCACCAAGCCAGAATCTCCATCCACCAACCGATACACTAACGCCACCACGCCCACGCGATCTTTGCTTTCTTGCAAGGCTTCGCGCACCGCCGGGCTCAAGCCGACTTCATTGGCCTGAAGGCTCAGCAGACTGGTGAGGACTTGGAGATCATTACGGGCGCGGTGCAGGCTTACCATCGAGTCATGCACACTGGGCTCTGCGGGCGGGGCGGGTTTCCGTTCCGCGGGCATGGCTTGTTCCTCTGTCGTGATCTCCCGCATCAGGCCGAAAAAGCCTTTGGTCCCATGATCATCAAATGGCACCAACTCCACCGAGACGCGACCAGTGTGACCGTCCTTGTGAAAGAAAGAGGATTTACCAATCCAACAACGATGGCGATTGATATGCTCGGAAATCTTCTGGGCAAATTCCTTCGGTTGGTCGGGCAGGAACAGCTTATACAATCCGCTCCCGAGCAATTCTGCTTTGGCGTAACCAAACAAGGCCTCAGCCGCCGGGTTGACGTTGCAAATGCGACCCTTTTCATTCGTGATGATGGCCGCCTGGCGCAGTAATTCGATGGCGGAGAACTCGTAATTTCCAGCTGCATCCCCCTCTTCCGGGGTGACCGGACCGGCTTCCGTTGGCAAGGCCCGGATCGTAAGTCCAAGGCGGGTTTCCCGCGATTCACCCTCGGGAACCAGGGCCAATAGGCGCGCTTCGCAACGGCGGGGCACTTCCTCCGCTCCCAGCCGGTATTTAAATTCACAGCGGGCTTCGGCATCCAGCGATTCCTCAAGTCCCTGCATCATTTCCTGGAGCGGGAAATTTTCCGCCAGATCAGGGAAGACTTCGGCAAACAGGCGTCCCTCTACCACACCGTCCGGCGGGAGCATGTGGGCAAAATCACGCGTCGGAAAGTGCGCGCTAATCTCACCGGTCGGGCGCAACTCCAAGACCAAGTCCCACGTCGCTTGGAGCAAACGATTTGGGGTCGGTGGAGGAGCAACTGGAGCAGGCATGGGTTCTGGGGGGAGGGATTGAAAATAGTAGGCAGTGAAGACTGGCGCGCCAGACGAATTCTTGACGATACGCAAATCACACTGCAGGGCAACGCTGACACCCTGACGTGAACAAACCGTAATCGTAAACGGAGCCACTACTGTGCCAGCGCGCGCAGAAAAGGCCATTTTGCGCAGCGTTTGGTAATCTTCCTCGGAAAAGAATTGCTCCAGACCGAGCCGACGCATGTCGAGTCGGGAGCAGCCCACCAATTGCTCAAACTGGGCGCTCGCGTCGGTGACATTGCCGACTGCATTAACGACCACAACACCCTGGGGCGCTTGCAAAAATAGGTTACGGAAACGGGCTTCACTGGCGCGCATCGCTTCCTCCTCGCGACGGGCGTCGGTCACGTCGAAGATCGCAATCAGGAGACGTTCCTCGGGGAGGGCAGAGGGGCGGAACTCGATTTCCTTCAGCAGACTTTCGGCACTCCGCATGGTCATGACCATGGGCAAACGCCGCCGCCAGACTTGCTCATACCACGCTTCGATGGTCGCTCTTTGCTGCCCGGGCTCCGCCACCACGCCCTGCTCCAGCCAGCCTTGCAGGCCGCCAGCGGCTTCCACTGAGAGTCCCAGCACCGTGCGATGCTGGGGGTTGGCATAGATCAGATTAGCCGTATCATCCAGCAGGAGCAATCCGAAGGGCGAGGCCTCCGTGATCTGCTGATGGAAACTAGCAGACATGGCCGGGGCCGCTTTCGGAGCCATGGAGAGCTGCAGATCGCGTGGCAGGATATCGCCTGCATGCGGGGGGAATTTCTCGATGACGGGCACATCCAATTTGGCGCTTACCGGACTTAAAGGCGCCTCGTCGGAAACTGTCTTCCAATCAAAGGCCCCGCCCTCTGGTTCGCTGGCTGCCGTGGTGGTTGATGCAACTGGCAGCGGTTGCGCAACCTCTGAGAGTTCGTGCTCGGCAATGGCTGGGGGTGGTGCATCAGCGGAAAATATGGCCGCCACATCCAGCAATTCCGGAGCTGGGACCTCCGTTGCGGCCGCGTTGTCCTGCGCTGGCGCCGGAATTTCCGCCGCTGGTGGCGCGACCGCCGCCGAGGGTTGCTCCGGCTCCTTTAAATCCTCGGTGGGATGGGTTAGTAAATTGACTCCCACATTCCATCCATGCCATCTGCGGGCGGCCTCCACCGTGGACTCCACCTTGGTGCCCTCGAACGGCAGACTAACGAATTCGTTGAACCCATGCCACTCGGAGGCCGGGGCCCGGTATTCCCCCAGCCCAGCCACATACGGCTGAATCCGCCCGGCTCGGGTGCGCAACCAAGCCACAAATTCCAGCACCGCTTCGTTATCCCCATTCAATGGCGTGACCACGAGGGCTTGATCATCAAATAACTCCCGACCCAGTTCGACATCCGAACAACCCAACGCCCTCACACCCTGCTCCTCCAAATGTTCAGTCACCATTTGGCGGCGTAGTTCATCTGCATCCACTACCAACGCACGGATGCTAGCGGTAATTGATGGGGTCGGTAGAGAATCGGTTTCGGGCATGGTCGGAAGCTGTTTGGACTCTCATTTCTGATAAACAGAAACGGATTGAATCTTACACCTAAGAATACTATTCGACAAGCTTAAATGAGTCGATGATGCAATAAATGCTCCTCGAACAAGGTGCGTTTGATCATCAACTCAGCTTGGTGGGTTGAGGCTATGCAGGAGCGCTCCCCCAACTTAGTTAGTCTTTACCATCTCACTTGCTAGGCGGCAGCACCACGACTGCGGTTCCGATCGCGTTGCCGTCCCAACTTTGGCGCGCGGCAGCTCCGAAATACAGCACCGATGCGTTTCCTTGGGTTTGTAAAAATGGCGTTACCTGCCCAAAGCGATCAGTCTCCCCGCCAGTGAGCGGCAGCAGCAATTGGCTCGGCTTCCACCTCATGCCATCGGCACTCTGTGTCCAGCGGATGCCCTGGCGAGACTCGATGACCATGATCAACCGATTTCCCTGTCGCGAAACATGAATCGCGCCAGATCCTTCGTGGAACACAGGTGCCGCATGACGCTGCCACGCTACTCCGTCGGATGATTCCGCGTAGCCGACGGCCCGGCCTTCCCGCTGCACCAGGGCGGCGGAAGCACTCGCGACGGCGGCAGCGGGCGTCGCTTGACCGTCATACCATAAGCGAAATTTCCCACCTTCGTGCAGCACTGCGGGTCGCCCGACTTTGGCGGAGTCACAGGCCGCGCCCGGGCCACAGGGGAGGACCACGCCGCGCTTTTCCCAAGTGATCCCATCAGTCGAAGTCGCAGCGGCAATTTCATCCTGCTCAGCGGTGGCCGCTACCGTGTAGAACATCCACCAGAAGCCATTGACCTTCACCACCGAAGGATCGTTCACATGATTGGCCGAACCGCAATCCAACACCACGCCACGCTTGCGCCACGTTTTGCCGTCCGTGGAATCTGCCAGGTGAATTCGGTCATGTCCGTCCTTGCCCTGTCCCCCATACCACATGAGCCAACGGTCCCCGTCGCGTTGGACCTCTGGAGCGTAAACATTTCCCAGACCGTGCGGAGCGAGTTCCGTGACCGCTTCGCCCCGCAGTAACACGTGCATTGCCGCCTGCGGAAACCGAGGGTGCTGCCGCAGCGCCTGCCAGAGGGCGCTGGCGATCGCTTTCATCCTGCGGTCTCCTGGATGTCCCGCCACGCCCGCATGAGCAATGGTGCGCTCGCTTTTCGCTTGGTTGGCCTCGTCCTGACCCAGCGCTGAAATATCGACAAACGTGGCCCCAGCATCCGCACAGGCTTGCTGCAGCAGCCTGTCCTTCACTGGGTTGGGCCAAAAGCAACTGCGCACGAAAATGATTGGATTTCCCTGCCCTTTCAGCCCAGTCACCAATTTCGCGAACGCAGCGGCAAAGCTTTCCTGCAGAGCCGGAGTCGAGAGTTCGGGCACGTTCTCTCCTAGCGCTAACACCATTATCTCCGCGCCAAAAGCTTGCTCTGCCTTCAGGCCCTCCGTGACATCGAAGGTCTGGAAGCCTCGCTCAAAGTCCGCCAGATTCCGCACCAGCGCCTCGGGTTTCACCCCCCAGCAGGCGGTCATCTCCGCGATTAGCAAATGCACGTAATCCTTTTCCTGCGCAGTAGCAGCCATCCCCCAATGACCCGTCCAGCCAATCTCTGGAGCCGGGGCATGCAGCGTAATGCTGTTGCCGAGGAATAGCACCTTCTTAGGCCTAACAACGGTCTGACCCGACGGACCAGACGCTGCGGGAACCAAGCCGGCCAGCAGGAGGAAGTAAATTAAGGAAAGCAGGAGTCGCATCATTCCACCAATACCCCATCACCTAGGCTTGCAGCAACCACGCATGAAGGGTTTCTACGCGTGCCTCAGGCCAACTTTATCATTGGATAACTTGGTCCAAAATCCCCTGCTGCAGTGCCTTCATGGCCGCAGCCCCCTCAGTCGTGTGATCTTCATAGCCATGGAGATGGAGCAGTCCGTGGATGGCGTAGAGCGTGAGTTCATGCACAAACTCCGTCCCATGTTCCAAGCACTGGCGCTCGGCAGTTTCGGTGCTGATGAGGATCTCCCCATGGTGAAAGGTGATGACGTCCGTAGGAGTGGGGTCATCCAGGAAATCCGCGTGCACTTGGCTGATTGTGCCGTCATCCACAAAGGAAAACTCCACGACGGAAGCGGCCACCAAATGGGATGGTTCAGGCGCGCTGAGGGCCAGCACTAACGGCAGCGCCAGCTCTGCCCACGATTGAATTTGGTCCAGGGCGATTTCATGAACCGCTTGATGATCGTAAAACTCCAGGGTCGGAATCATCGGCGTGGGAGCTGGCCTAGTTGGCTGGACGCACCCCGAAACGAGCGGTTTCGGCATTTTCCAAAAGGGAGGCGGCCGCGCTGATGACTGGGGGTTTGGAAGGGGCCCGTTCTTCGCGAGCAGCCACGGGAAGGTTGGTCACCGTGTCGGATTTGTTCTTGCCCCGGTCCTTTTCTGCCGGAGCCTTTTCATCCGGGTAAGGAATGCGTCGATGCAGGATCGTGCGCAGGCGGGCCTGGAAGCTTTCCTTCACTTTATCAAGTTCCCCCAAAGTAAGGTCACATTCATCCAATTGCCCGTCCTTAAGACGACTGGCGACGATCTCGTTGATCATCTGCTCGATCTTCTGGGGGGTGGGTTTCTGGAGGACACGCGAGGCGCTTTCCACGGCATCCGCCAGACTGACGATGGCACTTTCACGACTCTGCGGGCGAGGTCCTGGATAGCGAAATTCCTTCTCGGAAATTTCCGGGACGTCAGTCGGTTTGGCATTTCCCAGCGCCACTTGCTTGCGCACTTCCTCTTGGTGATCCAAGGCGCGGCGGTAAAAGAACCACACGAGCGAATTGCCGTGATGCTGCTGAATGACATTAATGATTTCCCGATTCAGCTTGTGCTTCAACGCCAAGTCCACGCCATCTTTGACATGAGAAATGATGATGAGCGCACTCATGGACGGGGAAAGATCATCATGCGGATTCTCGTTTCCGTGGATATTTTCAATGCAGTATTCCGGGCGTTCGAGCTTCCCAATATCGTGGAAATAGGAGCAGACCCGGCATTGGGTGGCATCCGCTCCAATCGCCTCTGCCGCACCTTCCGCCAGACTCGCCACTTGCAGACTGTGATGATAAGTGCCCGGTGCCTCCAAGGTGAGCCGACGGAGCAGCGGGTGGTTCAGATCTGAAAGCTCGATCCAAGAAATGGGGGTCGTGATTTTAAAGATCCCCTCCAGAATGGGGAGCAGACCATTAACGATGGAAATGGTAATGATGGCAGCCACGAAGAGAGAGCCCGCCTGGATCCCGAAGCGTGGCCAGCCCTCACCGCGCAGAAGTTCCGCTGGACTGGTCATATGCTGCAGGGCCAGCGCCAGAATTAAGCCCGTGAGGCCGATGTATAATCCCGCCCGCATCAGTTGACTGCGTTTCCGCAAGTGGCGGGTGGTGAGCACCCCCACCAAGCCAGTGCTCAGGCTGAAGAGGAGAAAAGCAAAGCTGTGCGCGTGTGGCACCATCATCGCCCCCCATAAGCTCGCATAGATGACGGCAAAGAATCCCAGCGGCACGCCTACCAGCAAGGTCAGGGTGATCCCAGCCAGCGCGCAGGGGGCGTAGAGCAGGATGTCCGATTCCGGACGTTGATTGAGTTGCAGGAGGAAATCCGCCAATTGGACCAACCCGATTTGCAGAAGGATCACAAAGTAAACCAGCAGCACCCGGCTGTTGTGGCACCAAGTCGCTGGTTCCGCCACTTTGAGATGGACCATGGATACGACCAGCACCGCCAGCACCAAGGGGGTCGCCAAGCCGGAACCCGCCTGGAGAAACTGAAAGCCAGAACCGGGCGGGAGATAGCGCACCAACGCCCCCAGGCCAGCGATGAAAAAAGTGATGAAGAGACCACGAATGTAGGGACTGGAACGCACGGTTTCCAGCCATTCACTGTTCGCTTGCTCCCGGCGTTTTTTTCCGCAGGAGAGGCCTTTTCGTTGAAGTTGTTGTCTTTTTAAGTAGTCCCACATAGTGGAAGGATGCAGGGCTGGAAGTAGAATCCTGACACCGAGCCACGACACCAATAAGGGGTCGTGATGAGGAGGATTTTACCAGTCTCGCCCGTCGTTGCAATAGCGTATATCGACTTGCAAAATTTTGTAATCGACGGCGGAGCGTGTGCCCTCGGCCAGTTGGCGCTGTAGCAATGTTGACTTCAATGATCTACATACTACCATTGCGTCCCATGCCTGCTATTACTAAAACCGAATTCAACCAACTTACCAAGCCGCTGCGAGGCCTACCCGTGCTAAAGGTTAAGAATTCTTTCGGCAGTGCCATCTATTTGAAGATGGGATCCTCACTGCCACTTGACGCAAGCAAACCAGAGCAATCTCTGCCACATGTTGGTGCCATCTACCTCTATTGGGATTGGCGCTTGGAGGATGCTGCGACCATTCTTTGTGGCAGCTCGAATCGGCGCTCAGAAATCGGGGGTGCTTTGGCAAAATTGGTCGGACTGACCATCGTGGAATTTGTGCTTGAACCCTTGCTGCCCGATTTAACGATGGTTTTCTCAAACGGATGGCGTTTGCGGTCGATGTCCTTGGTGGCCGGAGATCCCACCTGGACCCTTGCGCTACCAGACGGAGGCACCATCTGGGGCAAGCAAGGACGGGTGGTCCACAGCGTGAAGCCAATCCCTGATGATTACCATCCTGATCCCATGGCAGCTCGCCTCGGGGATATGGCAATGGCCGCAGATCTCCGCTGGCTTCCGCAGAGAACCAAGTCTGATGATGGCGCGTGTGAAACCTGTCAATTTTTCGTCCCTTTGGACGGACCTTCAGCATTTCTTTGGTATGGGGCCTGCACCTGCGCGGGAAGTCCGTTTGACGGTAGGGTGGTGCATCAAGGCTCTTGGTGTGCAGAGTTCTGCCCTGCATGATGGCTATGATGCCAACAACGTGCGTTCGACGACCCACCAGATCCCGGCCAGCGCAATGAGGATAGATCCTGGAACCACTACCCATTTCCGATAGTGTTCCCCGTTGGTGATCCGAAAGGTAACCAGCAATGCGCCCAGAATGATCGCCAGCTGCCCCAACTCCACCCCAACATTGATGCCCAGCAGTCCAACGACCAGCGAGGCAGTGGAATTTACCCGCGTGGACATGACGCCCGCAAAGCCCAGTCCATGGATGAGACCAAACGCAAACACTACCAGCAAGCGCCAGTGCGTGTAGCGTTTGTGAAAGATGTTTTCAATGGCGATGGCCACAATGCTGGCTGCGATGATGGGCTCGACAATGCTGGGCGAAACTTTAACGATGCCCGCAGACGCCAGCCACAGGGTCAGCGTGTGCGCCACGGTGAACGCGGTCACTTGCAGCAGCAGCGGCTTCCATTTCCTCGTCATAAGGAAGACGCCCAGCACAAAGAGAATGTGGTCCAGTCCACCCGGAATAACATGCAGGAACCCACGTTTGATTTCCGCTGTGAACAGCGAGAACCAATCCCCGGTCTGGGATTCGATGCCGATGGCGCCTTCGGTCCGCAGGCCTTGCTTTTGGAAAATCCCCTGTTCGGTTAGGTCGAGGGTGAAACTGCTCTCGCCCGGATAGAGCACCGCATACCGCTCCACCTGCCGACCGCCGATGAAATTGAGGAACATCACGTTCAGAGGGACCCCCATTTTCTCGGCTGTCATCGGCAGGGCCTCAATGCGATAACCCGTCATGCCGGTCACGATGTTAGTTTTCCAAGAGCCCACGAGCACGGTTTCGTTGCCTTTCAGTAGTTGTTTGTCATCGGTCTCGAACGGAATACCGCCGTCGCCCAGTTTGTTGAAATCCCAGACGAAGGCAGGTTTCAATTCTCCCACGGGATCGAAGAAAAAGCGCAACCGTTCAGTGACAAAGGCGTCCGCTCGCGTCTTCATTTGCTTCACCTCGTCAGCCGACATTGCCGCCACCGCTTCGCGCTGATAGAAATTGATTTTCTCAGGATCAGCCTCGAAACACCGCGGATCGACCTCGACGCGAATCTCCGCAACTCCGCCAACGGCAAAGTGAGAGCGGACGGGGAGGTCCGGCACTGGATGAGACCAAGCTGTGGCGATGAACAGCGAGACGAAGAGGATGGCCGCCCGCAGAGGTTTGACAAGTTTAAAGTAGGAGAGGGTCATGCAACGATGAGCCAGATAGGCGAGTAAATCGTCGCGCGTCTGGCGATGCATCTCTAATCGCGCCGAACCGGGGTGACTACTCCTTATTCGAGGGTCGGACCCATTTTACCCGCGCCCCCATTCCGCAGATACGGTGCATTTAGATTCTCGAAAACACCCAACTCCCATGTAGTATCCCAACTGAAAGGATGTCTCCTTTTAAAATCAAAATCCCAAACCTAAATCTGAATCCATGAAAGCGCTCCTTACTCTTGCACTCGCACTCACGATGGCTGGCTCCACTTACGCCGGTTGCGGTGTCAAAGTCCCCGTCTCTGGCAAAGTCGCCTCCTACAACAAAGAAAAGAAAGAACTCAAAGTTGGCGATCAAGCCATCACGCTCGAAGCCACCGCCAAAATCACCGATGCCGCAGGCAAAGAAGTGAAGATCGAAGATCTCGTTGGTAAAGAGGTCACTGTCTCCACCGATAAGCACAACAAGAAGGGCGAGTCGGTCACCGAGAAAAAGGCAGGCTAAACCAGCCTCTTGAGCAATTTTCGGCGCGCGACATCATCGCCTGCCACGCAACTGGCCTGAAGGACGCGATCCTTCAGGCCAGCTTTTTTTGTTTAAGTAGCTCCTAAAAATACTGGAACTGCACAGCAGTTTGAGTGGCAATATATTCAACCAGCTTAAATTTTAAAAAAACTTGAGATTTCAGGTGAATTTTAATTTAAGCTGTGTTAATATTACGGAGCCATGCTACTTGAACTCTTAGGGAAGTCAGTGCTGATGCGTCCGGTCACCTCTGCGGATGCCTCCGACTTGATTCGTCTGCGCACCGATCCCCGGTGCTGCGGATGTCTTGCGCCCACATCCACGGATTTGGTGGCACAGGAGGAATGGCTGCATGCTTACAAAGAACGCGAGCGGCAGGGGAAGGAAATTTATTCGGCAATCTGCAGTCTGAAGGACCAGCGCATTCTCGGAGCCTTCCGCATTCTGGATCTGACGGAGCGGGACTTTGGACTGGGAAGCTGGGTCATCGAGCGCGGGGCGGCTCCCCATGTGGCGGTGGAGTCCATTTTGCTGATGTATGATGCCATGTTTCTGCAGCACGGATTCGAGACTACCCACTTTGAGGTGCAACGCGGCAACTCCAGTCTGCTGCGCTTCCACCCCAAACTGGGCGCAAAACTGGTGGCAGAGGATGAAACCGAATGCCACTTTCGGAATACTGCTGAATCCTACCAACAGGCGCGGGACCGATACTCACGGTATCTTCCATTACCGGCGTAATTTGCGACATTTCCCCCGTGGTTACCAACTCTGTCGTGCCGCAAGTAACGTTTTTGGCGCTCTGTTACAACCATGCGCCTTACTTACAGGAGTGTTTGCACTCTTTGCTGGCCCAGGCCTGGCCCAATGCAGACTTTGTGGTGCTGGACAATGCCTCGTCCGATGATTCCCCCACCCTGATCAAACAGTGGGCTGCCACCTGTCCGGTCCCGATCAAGCTGCTCATGGAAACGGAATGCCGTGGCATCTGCGCCAACGTGAATCGACTCATGGCAGAAGCGACGGGCGAGTTTGTGGCCCTGATCTCCACCGACGATTTCTGGTTCCCGGAGAAGACCGCACGCCAAGTGGAACTATTACAAGCCCGGGGTGTTGACTACGGCGTGGCCTATGCGGATGCGCGGCGGATAAACTCCGCGGGGCAACCGCTGGAACCAAGCTCCTTTATTGCGGCGCATCGTAATTTGAGGACGTTGCCGGAAGGAGACATCCTGCGGGAACTGCTGCGCGGGCCTTTCATTCCCAGTATGTCCACGCTGATCCGTCGTGCCGCACTCCTAGAGATGGGACCGTTCGATGAAACGTTGCTTTACGAAGACTATGACGCCTGGCTGCGACTAGCCCAGCGTTGGAAATTTGCCGCAGACCCAGCTCCCCTGAGCGCCTATCGGGTGCTGCCCAACTCCATGATCCAGACCGTGGCCGCCCAGCATCAGCCCCTCAAGCTCCTGAGCGATGCCCGCATCATGGCCAAGGCGGCCCACCATTCCGCACTGGATCAGAAAACCGTGCGCAACCTGCATCGTCGCGTGCTCCGCCTGGCTGCAGAGGCTGTCGCGACTGATCCTAACATGGCTATTCATTTACCCGCACTCTATGAAATCGTGCCCTTGCCAGGCTTGCGAATCATCACCGCGCACCAACGCTTGTTTGGCTGCCAGAGCGTGGGCGCAATCCATGATGCCGTGCAAAAAGCCGCAGCCAGGCCCCTCCCGCAAACGGATGACGATGCCGCTTGGCAACAGTTTTTCGACGATCTAGCATCCCCTATCCCACTCCCGTCATCGCCCAAACCTTGGTGGCAGCGTTGGTTCAAACTTTAATCGCCCATGAAGCGTCTCCTCATTTTGCTCTTGGCATCCCTAACCAACCTCACCGCCGAGGAAATTAAGCTTTGGCCGAACGCGGCCCCAGGATCCGAAACTCAAACTTCGCCCGAGGTCGTGGAGACCAGCGCCAGTGGCGACCGCAAAATCACCAACGTTCATTTCCCCAGCATCACCCCCTTTCTCCCACCGGATGGCAAGGGGACCGGGGCCGCCGTGATCGTCGCTCCCGGCGGTGGTCATAAGAATCTGTGTGTCACCCATGAGGGCGACAATGTTGCCCAATGGCTGGCCGAACATGGCATTGCCGCGTTCGTTTTGAAATATCGGCTCGCCTCCGAGCCTAACTCCGCCTACACCGTGGATGGTCATGCTGTGGCAGACATGCATCGCGCAATCCGCGTGATCCGCAGTCGCGCAGCGACATGGCGGGTGGATCCGGCCAGGGTGGGAGTCATGGGTTTTTCGGCAGGCGGGGAAGTTTGCTTTATGGCCTGCCAACTAGCCGATAGTGGCAAACCCGACCACGCCGACCCACTGGAGAAACTCAGCTGCCGCCCTGATTTCCAAGCGCTCATTTATCCTGGCCGCACCGGACGGATTGCGCCCACCAAGGAAAATCCCCCCACATTCTTAGCCGCCTCCGCCAATGATCGCGAAGACATTGCCGAGGGACTGGCCACCGTTTATTTGCTCTACAAAAAAGCCAAAGTTCCAGTGGAACTTCACCTCTACGCATCGGGTGCCCACGGCTTTGGAGTGAGAGCAGGCAAGAACGCTCCGGTGGATGCTTGGACCAGTCGCTTCGAGGAATGGCTGACGGATCGTGGCTTGAACGCAAAAAGCAAATAACGGAACGCTAAATTGCGTTCAAGCTGATATGATCCCTCCGGGATCATTTCAGCTTGAACGCAACTTGGAATTACCCCTGCTTCGGCATCAGCGTTTGATATTGTAGCAGGGCGGAGTCGGTGGTTTTTTGCAGTTCGACCAGTTTGGCCTCAGCCGTGGCCAGTTCCTGTTTCGCTTCCGCGATCCGTTTGGTGTTGGCGGCTATCTTTTTCTCGTCGGCCTTAGCTTCGACCATGGCCTTGGCCTCGGTTTCCAACGCGGGAATTTCGGCTTTCAGCGACTCTATGGCGTCCTTCACGGTATCAATCTCCGTGCGAGTGAGGACCACCGTTTTCATTTCCTTGGCGGCCAGCCATTGGTTCACCGTTTTCTGGGTGTTGGCCACGGCGGAGCCCGCCGCATCAAAGGCCGCCTTCGCTTCGGCATACAGTTTCTGCGCGGCATCGATGGCTTGTTGTTTCAAGGGCATGCCTTTCTCCATCTCCGCCACCTTGCCCCCCATCTCAGCCATTTGCTTATCCGTCTGCGGCACCCGGGCACTCATCTGGGTAATTTCCGCGTCATGCTTGCTGATGATTTCCTGGAGATCCTTGATCTTAGCTTCCGTTAGGGTGCGACTAATGTCTGTCGCAGCATCCTGCGCTTGATTGGCTTGTTGCAACGCACTGGTCACTGGTTCCGGCATGCCGGCCGGGGCCGCTGCAGGCGCTGGGGGTGGTTGTTGCAGCGCTACTAACTGCTTTTCTGCAGCTGCCAAATCCTGCTGATACTTCGCCTTGGCGGCGTTGAGTTTCTCCACCGCAGCTTGGATTTGGGTTTTGATTTCGGCGGCCTTCTTCTGCTCATTCTGCATGGCAACAATTTGCTGTTTCATAGCCTCCGCAGCGGCTTGGGCGGCGGCTACAGCCTTCTCTTTTTCAGCAGCGGCAGCCTCCGCTTGCTTGGCGCCCGTCTGCTTGGTAGTCAATTCTTGATTCAATCCAGCCAATCGTGTGGCAATCGACGGTGGATTGGCCACGATGCCGAGCGGCGGAGCGTCCTTGGGCTCCTTCTCGGCATCCCAGAATTTGGCTTCCCCATTGAAGGCCCCAGTTAGGATGCGTTTCCCGTCCGGAGTAAAGCTCGTTTGGGAAATGAGCGCGCCATTTGCTGGCACGAACTCACGTTTCTGATTGCCATCCGGAGCCCAGACGCGGACTTTCCCGTCTCGTCCGCCCGTCACCAGCCGACCGTCTGCCGCATAGGCAATGCTCAGCACCCCAGCGCCCCCGTGGCCGTTGTAATTCTTGATCATGGTGCCGCCGGCCATTTCCCACCACCGAATGCTGCCGTCTTCACTAGCCGATGCCACGACGTTGGAATCAGGCCGCCAAGTGACCGCGTGAATCGCTTTCTCGTGGCCTTTCAAATTGTAGAACTCATTGCCCGTGGCGGTTTCCCAGACATACAGTCCGCCCGTGCGATCTCCCGTCGCCAGCAGCACCCCATCGGGACTAAACGATATGGCCATGACCCAGTCCGTGTGCTTCTTAATGGTCGTGACACACTGTCCCGTGGCGGTTTGGTAAATTCTGATTTTGCGACCCGGCCCGCCCAAGGCCACGAGTTTGTGATCTGGGGTGATATCGCATGCCAATACATCGTCCATTTCATCACCCACGGTGGTCACGCGTTTCCCGGTCTTCACATCCCACAACGCCACGACGCCTTTCTTGCCAGACTTCCCACCGCCAGCATAAACAATAGTTCCATTCCGGCTGAAGCCCACACACTTGGGACTGCCTTCAGGAAATGGCAGCACGCCCACCAGTTCACCGGTCTCCGAATGATACAGCAGCACTTGGCGCACGCTGGCCATGGCGATCAGTGGTGCCCAGGGACTGTGGGCAATGCTAATGATGGCATCCGCCCGGGGCGATTCCACGACTGGGTCCAGCATCAACTGCTGTGGCATCGGCGGCGGGCCTTCCGGCTTGGCGAGCGGATTTCCACTCGCGGCCATTTCGAAATTTTGCTTCTTCTTGATCTTCACCGTGCTGGTGGAGCTATCCAATAAGCCACCGACGATCCATTTCGTGATCAGCTCAATTTCCGGGGCCGGAATCTTGTCGCTCTTGGGCGGCATGAACGGTTCCTTGGAGAAGGTCACACACTTAAGCAACGGGGAGTTGGCATCCCCGGCATCCACACTGATACCGCCGCTGCCGCCAGCCAGCGTGGAGGCGTAGGTGCTGAGATCCAAGCCCCCCTTCTTCTTGTCGGGGTTATGGCAGTTGAGACACCGATTCTCAAAGACCGGGCGAACATGGTCTTGATAGGTGATTTTCTCCTGCCCCAGGAGCAGGCTCGGTGCAGCCAGGAGGCTGAAAAGGACGGTCGATCGCATAATGAGGTTGGCCAACGAAGGGAAATGAGGTCGGACGTGGACATCGGGAAATTGGGAAATCGGCGGCGGCTTGAGCGGACCATACTTTCACAATTTACACCTTCAAAGTGCCCCACAAAATCGTTGGAACAACCTGATTTTCAGGACGCGAAGACGGAATCTGGCGAGGTTCCCGGCTTCGGCCCCACCGACATTTCCCCATCTTTCGGCTCGCCAATCGATGCTTTTGCGGTGAAACAAACCCCGATATGACGCCATCTCCCCTGCACGCCCTACCTCACGGCCCGGAATTCCGCTTCGTCGATCTCGTGACGCAGTTGGAGCCCGGAGTCTCGGCCACCGCTGAGTTTACCCTCAAAGGCAGCGAGGAATTCCTCCGCGGTCATTTTCCCGGTCAACCAATCTTCCCCGGCGTGCTGATGATCGAAGCCATCGCCCAACTGGCAGGCATTGCCGCCCAGTGTGATCCTGTGCATCCCACTCTGGCGAACCTCCGCCTAACCGCCGTCCGCAGCGTGAAAATCCTCGGCTCCGTGGGCCCACAGGAAACGATGACCATTGCCGTAAAAATCGTCGGGCGACTGGGAAATCTCATCTCCGCCGAAGGCAGCGTGGATTGTGGCGCACAAATTCTGTGCCAGGGCCAAGTGACGCTCTCGGGGGATGCTCCCAGCTAGGCGCAGAGCGAGCATGCTGCAAGCGAGTGTGGAGCTGTCCGCTGGACTGCTCCGAGGGGCCACATGAGCCGTCCGTTAGACTGATCCCACCCCGGAGTTGCTTAACTGCTGACTTTCCCCATGGCGTTGTGCGGCTGCCAGCTTGGAATGGTCGATTGTTCGCCACTCTCGACCTATCAAGGAAGCTTCCGCGAAACACTGATGTGACCAGCGTTGAGCCGATGCGCCTCAAAAGTAGTCTGCGTGTCGTCGGTAGGAGATTTTGTCAGGAAAACATCCTTGGCCGTGGCTTTGGCTCCGTTGAAGACCACGGCAAAATTTGCTTTGTCCCCCGCCAACCAAGACCAGCGGCCCACTTTTTGGCCGCCTCGGTTAGCGATAATTCCTCCAGGTTGAAATGTAATTTCTTGATTCTCCCACATCCATTTACCTTTCAGTTTGCCCACTGAACCCGAAAGCTGCTCCGCCTGGATTTCCAAGGTATGAACTTTGGTCACTACCTGGGCCATTTCATCTGCTGACATTTGCTTCGCCTTGTCCAGCAACCAGTTGATCACACGTTGCCGCTGCGTTGCGAGTTCGGCGGACAGCGCTTGGCGCTGGGTGGTTTCTGCTGTGTTGAGGTTGGCCACCGCTGGATCAGGTGCAACGAGCTTTGATGCAGTCTGTTTCTCCATGTTGAAGCGTTGGTTCCCATTGTTGATCCCTAAGATGTTTGTGGGACTTTCAAGCCAATATAAATCCCCATTCTTTGGCTTCTCCGAAAGGAATACGCCTGCCTCCGCATCAACCCAACGCCAATTGTTAGTTGTGCCTGTCTGCAGCACGTCAATTCCAGTCGGAGCGAATGAGTGCGTGGAAGGGGTGCGCTTGATGCCCCATTTACCAATCACAGAAGCAAGCATGGTTGAACCAGTTGAACCACCCCCACTGGATATCAACAAGGGAGCCTCTGGAGCCGACCGTTTAATGCGCTCAGACTCGGCCAGCAGGGCTCCGCGGCCCTCGGGGGTGGCAGTGAGGGATTTTTTCAACAACATTTCCATCAGGACCTTGCGCCCGGCTGTCGTGTCGACCTTCTGTTTCTCAGTGCGTGTTTGCTCGTAATTCTTCCACTTCTCCAGCATGGCTTCGGCTTCCGTGGGAGTCTTCACGGGAGGGGGGACCACCGGGGCCTGCTTCACATCCGCACGAATGAAGTTAAAGAAGTCGTCGTCACTAACGGTTGAATCAGCATGACAGGTCGTGGCCAGGAACATGCAGAAAGTGATTCGGTGGAGGAAGTGTAATCTCATAATGTTGGGGATCGTGCCCCAAGTCTTGGAGGTTGTCAAAGTTTCTAGCGAGGGGGCCATTGTAACTACACGCCATGGGAAAGCGGAGATAGCTCAAGGTAAACAAAATGCAGCACTGTTTAAACAACTGCAAGAAACCAAGGCCTTCGAGGACCGGAATATTCAAGGCAACTTCCGCGTCACACTAATGTGGCCAGAGTTAAGCTGATGCGCCTCAAAAGTAGTCTGACTGTCTTCGGCGGGAGATTTCAGCACATAGATATCCTTGGCCGTGGCTTTTGCTCCTTTGAAGATTACGGCAAAACTCGTCTTATTCCGTCCGAGCCACGCCCAACGCCCAACTTTTTGTGCGTTTCGATTGGCGATGACGCCTCCAGCTTGAAATGTGATTTCTTGATTCTCCCACACCCATTTGCCTTTTAATTTGGCAGCAGAGTCGGACTGTTCTTCCCCTGCGATTTCTAAGAAATGAACTTTGCCAACCACTTGGACCATTTCATCTGCGGACATTAGCTTCGCCTTGTCCAGCAGCCAGTTGATGACACGCTGCCGCTGGGCACCCAACTCGGCGGCCAGGGCTTGGCGCTGGGTGGATTCTGCACTGTTGAGGTTTAGGACCGCTGTGTCAGGAGTGATCGCCTTTGGCGCGACCTTTTTCTCCATGTTGAACCGTTGATTGCTGGAACTTATCCCCACCATTCCAGTTGGCTTCTCAAGCCAAAAGAGATTCCAAAACTTAGGCTCCTCTGAAACAAGGACGACAGCTTCCATATCCAGCCAGCGCCATCCTGCGGGAGGACTGCCTTCGGCTTGATCTATTCCAGACGGGAATATTTCATGGTAGCCTTTCACTTGCTTTATGATCCATTTCCCCAATACCGCAGACATTTTGTTGAAATTGGCGCCTTCTATCATCACCAACGGAGCCTCTGGGGCCAATCCTTTGATTCGCTCAGACTCCGCCAGCAGGGCTCCGCGGGCCTCGGGGGTGGCAGTGAGGGATTTTTTCAACAACATTTCCATCAGGACCTTGCGCCCGGCTGTCGTGTCGGTCTTTTGTTTCTCGGTGCGGGTTTGCTCGTAATTCTTCCACTTCTCCAGCATGGCCTCGGCTTCCGTGGGAGTCTTCACAGGAGGCGGAGCTACCGGAGCCTTTTTCACATCCGCACGAATGAAGTTAAAAAAGTCGTCATCACTAACTGTTGAATCAGCACGACAGGCCGTGGCCAGTAAGATGCAGAAAGTGATCCCGTGGATGCAGTGTAATCTCATAATGCTGGGGATCGTGCCCCAAGTCTGTCACATTGTCAAAAGGTCTGGCGAGGGGTTTTACTTACATTTACCGGATAAATCACAAACGTGGTGCAAGCCGAAGCCTGCACCACGTTTCGATTCATGCAGTGAGTCAGGCGCAGCCGTCTGCTAGCCGCCGACGGTGACTGCGATCTCAGCACTCCATTGGCCGACTTGCTGGTCGCCCACGCGGTAGATGGCGCGGTATTTCCATTGGGCTAGCGTGGCGGGATGCGCGGCGGTGTCCGTGTAGCCCGGCGTAGTGTCGAAGGTTAGGATGGTCCAACCGTTGCCGCGATTCACTTGAAGCTCGCACATGTCCAGCCACTTGCCGTAGCCCTGCCAATTCCAGTCGATGTTCACCACGCCACCGCTGAGGCTGGCTTTGAGCACTGGGGCCAGGGTGACGAAATCCGGTCCGGTGTCTTCCCGACCGATGATTTGCAGGTCCTGGCCGATGCTTTCGCTATAGGTGGCGCTAACTTTGATGTCCTGCACCGTGGCGAAGATCCGATCCAGCGCTCCGGCGGGTCGGGCCACGACGGCTGGCAGCGGTGGCACGGCGGCGGGATCGGCCGTGGGCAGGGGTGGCGGCAGGTGCGGCGGCAGCACGTAAGCTCCGGGCGCAGTGCCGAAGAGCACTTCCTGCACCGCCTGAGTGTCCGCCTTGGCGTGTGCCCGCTCGTTGGGCAGCCAAGAGCCGAGCACGTAGATGATCCAGCGGGCATCCGCCACGTTGTCGGCACAGACGGGGGTGGTAATGCCCAGGGCGGGGCTGTGGCCCTGAAGCTTGTTCCAGTAGTTGGCCAGCCAGGCGAGTTGATCGTTCAGGGCGGATGGGTAGTAGGTATTGTGTTTCATCTGTTTGGTTGTTTTGGTTTTGGGTTTAGGTGGGGGCGGATGCAAAGGCGGGGTGTAACCGGGGTCCCCCGGTTCCAAGACGAAACCCCATCTAACGTTCGGGGAGTCATACGTATAAGGCAGGCCGGTATCGGGATCCGAGCTATCCCAGTAGAGTGGTTTCATGGCAGTGCGATGGTGGTTGGTGGGTGCATTTTCCGTCGGAAATCAAGCGTTTGGGGCGCGCCCCGCGCTCTGCGGGGCGGATTTTCTGCGCCGCGGGGCGCACCTCCAGCAGCCCGGGGCGCACCCCATGGCCCACGGGGCGGCCATTCTGTTCCGTGGGGTGCACGCCGCCTTCCCCGGGGCGCGCCTCGCACGCTGCGGGGCGGACTTTCTGCGCTGCGGGGTGCGCCCCGCAGAGAATGGGGCGCACCCCATGGAGCACGGGGCGCGCCCCGTAGAGCAGCTCGGCCACCCCGCGGAGCAGTTTGCTCGCCCCATAAGGCAATTCGGTCGCCCCCGAACCGGAACAGTCACCCAACAACATTTCCCCGCCGCCGCTGCCGGAGAGAATGGCAGCGGTGTCCTCTAAAAGCGACAATCTGAATGGCTGGTGGTTCATGGCATGAAGCAGGGGAATGCAACATGCGGAACGAAAATGAACGGGTCAGGAATTGCCGCGTTTTACCCAAACTCCCCGCAGGCGTCAATTCTTTTTTGGGGCCCATTGGCACCAAGGTCAAGCTACTGGTAGCATTAGCTTGCAAGCTGATGGGTTTTCGTTGAGGGATTCTACGTTCTAAGATCCTACGCTTCCAAATTCGTCACCGAAAACTCATGCTTCACGTTAATACTCCCAAAAATGGACCGCTTGGCTTTAGCCTTGCGTCGCTTCATTTTGAAAACACTGGGGCGCGTCATGGCTCACTTGCAGGCGGAACCACAACCATCCTCACGGCTTAAATTATGGGTGCTGCTGACGGATCACTTTCTTGGGATTTAGAGCAGATCGCTACTGCCCTCAAAATCAGTGCCGAGTCCGTGCGAGAATATTTTACCGATGGCCGCCGGGTGTCCTTTATTCTGGAACGTCGCATCGCCAATGAAGTCTTGAACGCCACCCTGGCGAAGAGCGAAGGAGCAGGCTATGACCTAGTGGACGAGATCGGAGACAAGTGGGAAGTCCGCAGCATTTCCGGTGGAGGGGTCTATTTCTGCCCCAGCTACATGGTTGGCTCTGGAAGATCGTTCCATGAGCAAGGCTTTCTGGAAAAACTTCAGGAAATCAAAGGCTACATCCTGACCGATATCACTTCATTTCCCGATGTGCCCTTCTGGATTGTTAAATCAGAGGTGGTCAAAGGCTGGTGGGAGGCCCGCTCGCTCGGATCGACCACGAAGGTCTCACGCACTGCCGTTCTGAAACTTTTAAATCAACTTGGATCATGATTGCCGCGCCCCGCCAGCAATTGAAAAAGCCTCGACCTCTGGATCGTGGTCCAATCCTGCATCGTGAGCTTTCGGCATTTAACGATTTCGCAACCAATACCGTTGTCGAAACGTTGGCCGACAGCAAACAACGATTCGGCATCGGCATTCCAGTTTATCTCAATGAATTCTGGACGGCCAAGCAGCGCGCCGCGAATCGGCTGCACGAAGTCTCCTATCGCGCTTGTTTCAAGCCGCAGCTCCCCCGCTTCTTTATTGAGCGACTAACGAAGCCAGGGGATGTCGTCTATGATCCCTTTATGGGACGCGGCACCACCCTCCTTGAGGCGGCATTGCTGCATCGAGTTCCGGTGGGTTGCGATGCCAACCCGCTTTGTAAAAAACTGATCGCCCCCCGGCTTCAACCACCCACGCTGGAACAGGTGAGCCAGCGGCTGGCAGCCATTGAGTTCTATGGCAACGGTGCTGTCTGGGAAGATCTGTTGGTCTTCTACCATCCCGAGACTCTACGCCAACTCTATGCTCTCAGGTCTTATCTTGTTGCACGTGAGTCGAGCGGGACCTTCGATTCCATCGATGCGTGGATTCAGATGGTCGCCATCAATCGGCTTACCGGACACTCGAAAGGCTTCTTCTCCGTTTACACTCTCCCTCCGAACCAAGCCGTCACGGTCGCCTCGCAACGAAAAATCAACGCGCGCTTGCAGCAGCAGCCGGAATTCCGCTCCGTGCCAGACCTAATTCTCGCCAAAACCAAGAGTCTCCTGCGCGACTTCACTCCAGCGCTTCGCAACCAGCTCTCCGCTGTTTCAGCCCACGCCCAAATCATCTCCGGAAACTGCGAACGCGTGCCCGCACTGGCCGATAACAGCATCAACCTCGTGGTGACATCCCCTCCTTTCCTCAACATCGTCGACTATGCCGCCGACAACTGGCTGCGGTGCTGGTTCATTGGCATGGAGGCGAATTCTGTCCAACTCGACATCCAGACGAAACTCGACGGGTGGGAATCCGCCATGAGCCGCGCCCTCCAGGAAATGCACCGCGTGCTTCGTCCCGGTGGCTGGATCGCTTTCGAAGTGGGCGAACTCCAGCGGGGCAAAGTCCGACTGGAAGAATACGTCATTCCGGCCGGCATTAACGCAGGCCTCACTCCCGTGCTAGTCCTCATCAACAGCCAGACCTTCACCAAAACCGCCAACTGCTGGGGCGTCAGCAACAACGATCTCGGGACCAATACCAATCGGGTGGTGGTGTTTCAGAAGCTGGATTGAACTTTCCTTACGCTTATAACCATAAGACATCGTGGGGCAATTCACAGGCAAACTATCGACAACATTGGCTTGCAGGAACGAGGATTCCATTTAAGAGTTACTGACGTTGGTAATCATTAGCCTGCACACCCCAAGGACCATATGAACAAAAGAATCGGTAGACGTTTGGAATTACGAAACCATGGCTGAAGAGTCCTCTCAGTGCGAAAAGCCGACTAGCTTTGACAAACGGAAGCGATCAGCTACCACCAAATCTAGTAAACACACTCACTAATGCCAAATCATTTGCCATCAGAACGCTTAAATCGCGTTGCAACGATTCTCAAGGATACAGCCGCAACGTGGGAGGAGGGAGTATCTTTGGAGCGTGAATCCGGAGTCTCTATTCAACAGATCTTAATAAGGGTCGCTGTTGGGAGATGGCGCTTGGCTGATTCATTTAGAAAACAAGCGAACAAGTTAGTGAGTGGAGCGCACCCTCTTTACCGAAGCGCAATAAGTCGGTATTATTATAGCATGTATCATGCGGTTAGGGCATGCGTATACCTCGAAACCAAAGGGGATGATTATCAGCAACACAGTGAACTTCCCAAACACATACCACCAACCCTCGATCCAGCGGTTAATTGGCGCGCCAAGCTCAAGAATGCCAGACTAACGAGGAACAGTGCAGATTATGACGCCTTTCCTCAGACAGAAAGAGCCTGGAAAACTAAAGCCGTCGACCTCAGCGCGGATGCAACGGCACTGATGGCTGTTACTAAACAATTTTTGATTAACAAAGGATGCTCACTATGATAAACGAACGAGGTATTTTTAATGTCGAAACAATTATTCGAGACGCCTTTGACGCAGCCGAAATTGCTATCTCGTCATTAGAACAGCGCTCGTTCCCCGACGAGATAATTTATGTGGTTAAGGTGGTTGGGGATGATGAGTTTCGTCGCGGCAGCGAGATTGGCAATTCACTCGACTTGGAAATTCAAAACGCTGGAGTCAAAGGCTTTGTCACGGTGAGAAAGGCTGATGCAGATGAACCAAAGCAGGAAAAACCAACGGCAACTGGCGTAGGTAATCCTAAGGCAACGGACTTGATTAGTTTGCTTAACTCTAGGTCTAGAGCATCCGAGTTACAGCCCAGCCTGAGCTACGTTCCAGACACAGCATTCAATATCCGGACCGTGAGCGGCAATCGACACCACCTTATATTCGGCAGGAGAGGTGTAGGCAAGACAGCCCTAATGGTGGAGGCTAAACGCCTAGTGACTGAAGCAGGGCACGCCTCAGTATGGATCAATCTTCAAACGCTTCGCAAGGAGACCGTGGCACGTGCCTATTGTGTTATACTTCAAAGAGTTTGCGATTCAATGCAGATTCATTTTGGGTGCAAGTCACTACCTCCTACGGTTTTATCACATATTCTGGAGCTAAATGAACAACTGGACCGTGCTTTGTTACAGGATGAAGTGAGCGACAAATTAATGGGTAGGTTGATTCCACGTGCTCAGAGGGTAATTCGCAGGTTTGTCGAGACGGCTGCGTGCCAACTTTTTCTGTTTATTGATGAGCTTCATTATTTCAACCGCACTGACCAACCAGCACTTCTCGACGCTTTGCACGGAAGTGTTCGGGATTGCAATGCTTGGTTGAAAATTGCTGGAATTCGTCACCTTTCCCGTTGGTTTCAACCGCATCCACCCCTCGGCTTACAAACAGGCCATGATGCGGATCATGTGGACTTGGATATTACGTTGGAGAACCCCTCTAAAGCCAAAACCTTCTTGGAGCGGATTCTCGCCAGTTATGCACGCTCTGCTGGCATCCCCAGCCTCTCCGGCCTAATTATCGGGAACGCACTGGATCGCTTAGTGCTTGCCTCGGGTGCTGTTCCCCGAGATTACTTGGTTTTGTGTGGCGGTGCTATCCGTCAAGCTCAGCGGCGTGTTAAAGCTCGGCTTATAGGTGTTGAAGATATCAACAAGGCCGCAGGCGAAGCCGCGAAAGTAAAGCTCACAGAACTCGAAGATGACACTTCAGGCACGACAAGGGCAAGGGATTTGGTAGGGAAGCTTAACTCGGTCAGAGCCTTTTGCCTGGAAGAAAAAAAGTTTACATTCTTCCGGATCGAGTTCGCCGACAAGGAAACCCACCCTATTGAGTATAGCTACATTCAGGATCTCATGGATCTCCGGTTAGTTCATTTAATTGACGCTAGTTTATCAGATCAACATGCAGCGGGGAATCGGTCTGAAGTATACATGCTTGACTTAAGTCAATTCTCCGGACAACGGCTCAAAAAGAACCTTAAAGCTTTGGATTTCAGTAACGGGCATCTGGTCCTCAAGGAGACAGGAACGGCAGCTGTTGCGAAGGTTGGTGCAAGGCCCACAGATCGCATCGGAATCTTAAGAAGAGGCCCAGTATTTCAATTGAGCCGTCTCGCTGACGTGCCTATTTAAACATGGGAGAGTGGGCCTCGCGTAGGACACAGCGCTACACCATATAAACTTTTGGAAGCAAAACCGAGAGTCGGAGAAGAATGATCGATTGTTGTTATTTTGCAATCCTCTGTCATCGCAGTCGCTTCCGCACGCGAAACGCGCAGGAAGTGGAGTTGTTGCTAGTTGGATTTCTCTCCGACCATGGGGCTAAGGTCGTCAATGTTTTGGGCGTGGGGAAGGACTTCCCGTAGTTCTGTGATTTCTGAGGCGGTATGAACCTCGATGAGGATGAGATCATTGGCAGGTCTAGCTGTGCTGCAGGCGCAGGGACAAACCATTCCCAAGCCGCCGGTGGACGGATTGCATCGCTGTGCCGCGCGTGTGCAACTGGTGGAGACGCTGAAAGCCCTCGGAAATCAAGAGGCCGCCAAGCGCAACGTGGAGCATGCAAGGCCACCTAGACAGAGAAAATCAAAATTGATCGAGCCCCCCGCCAAGTTCCTCCGTGAATGCGCCGATGATCTTGGAAATTTCTTCTAGAGTGCAGGGCTGATCGCTAGTAGGAAAGCAGACTCGCGCCTAGCCACTGCATCGCTGCTGCGTGATGGTGTTCCTCTCCAACGATCATTTCCTAATCATGACATTTAAAACTATCTTCCACTACGGTTTCGCTGGCGTCCTGCTCGCGCTGCTCAGTCCTCTTAGTGCCGCCGAGGCATTGGTGAAATTGCAAAAGGGTGATCATATCGCCATTGTGGGGAGCGGACTGGCCGACCGCCAGCAGCATCATGGCTGGCTGGAAGCGTTGATTCATCAGGCGAATCCAGAGGCGCAATTAACCATTCGCAACTTGGGCTTTGCGGCGGATGAAGTGAATGTCCACCCACGTTCGGCGGATGTTCCCCCGACCGAATATTTCCTGGCGATGAAGCAAGGCGATACGCCCGCCAAGCACAACGCGAACATCATTTACAAGGCAGGGACGGATTTTGGCGCGGATGTGATCTTCGCTTACTGGGGTTTCAACGAATCTTTCCGTGGCCCTGCGGGGGTGGATGCCTTCAAGGAGGCGTTGGGGAAATATTTGGACGCGCAATTGGCGGCCAAATACAATGGGAAAGAAGCGCCTCGCGTGGTGCTGTTCTCGCCCATTGCGCAGGAGAATTTGAAAAATCCTGACTTCACTGATGGCGAGGTGAACAATGCCAATCTGGCGCTTTACACCAAGGCCATGGCTGAGGTGGCGCAGGCGAAGCACGTTCCGTTTGTGGATCTCTATGCCCCATCGCGCGAAATGTTCGCCAAATCCGCCACACCCCTTACGATCAATGGCATTCACCTGACGGAAGCGGGCGATCGCCAACTGGCTCCCGTGCAATTCAAAGCCCTCTTCGGCGTGGACGCTGCGTCCACTGCGGATGATCGGGTCGGCAAAATTCGCGCTGCGGTGATTGAAAAAAATACCGAATGGCACCATCGCTATCGCACGGTGGATCAGTTCAACATTTACGGAGATCGTTCGCGTGGGGCCTATGAAGGCGTCATCAATGCCGTGACCTTGGGGGTGGAAATGGCGCAGCGCGATGTGAAGACGGCCAATCGGGATCAGCGGGTGTGGGCCGTGGCCAAGGGTGGAGATCTGAAGGTGACGGACGACAATTTACCACCGGTGCCCCCCGTTCCACCGAACCGCAAGGAGCCGGTGCCTTATCTCAGCGGGGAAGAAGCGCTGAAGCACCTGAAGCTAGCCAAGGGCTGCAAAGCGGAATTTATCGCCTCCGAAGAAACGTTTCCGGATCTGGTGAATCCCGTGCAGATGAATTTCGATACCAAGGGCCGCCTCTGGATTGCCGCTTGGCCGAGCTATCCGGAGACGACGCCCACGACGAAGGTTTTCGATAAGTTGCTGGTGCTGGACCTGGATCCCAAGACTGGCAAGATCGCGAAGATGACGACGTTCGCGGATGGCTTGAATTGCCCCACTGGATTCCAATTTTACAAAGACGGCGTGCTGGTAATGCAATCGCCTGATCTCTGGTTCCTGCGCGATACCGATGGCGACGGCAAGGCTGACACACGGGAGCGTGTGCT
Organism: Verrucomicrobiales bacterium; assembly: GCA_031411295.1. Lineage (GTDB taxonomy): Bacteria > Verrucomicrobiota > Verrucomicrobiia > Verrucomicrobiales > V1-33 > JAGNEJ01. The sequence goes on from JANOAV010000197.1 coordinate 30,720, forward strand.
GCATGGACTGGATGCTGCGGACTCGCACCACGAAACGAACTCCATTTGTTACGAACCCGGCGGTGCGGTCTATCTTAGTGACGGTGTCTTCCATCGCACGAACGTGGAAACATTCGACGGCCCGGTGCGCAATACGGATGGGGCGATCTACCGCTATGAACCACGGACGGGGAAATTCATGCGCCACGCCCCTTACGGCTTCGCGAACCCGCACGGCCGAGTCTTCGATTACTGGGGTAACGATCTCATCACCGACGCCACGGGCAATGATAACTATTTCGGTCCAGGCTTCAGTGGCCATCTGGATTCAGGCTCCCACTCAGGCTATCAAACATTCTGGAATCGGCCATCACGGCCCTGTCCCGGCACAGCCATCCTTTCCAGTGGTCATTTCCCTGATGACTGGCAGGGAGAATTTCTCAACACGAATGTGATCAGTATCCAAGGGATCTTCCGTGCCAAAATCACGGAGGAAGGCTCCGGCATCAAAGGCGAGACGCTGGAAAATTTGGTGGAAACTAACGTAAGCGCGAACCCGAATTTCCGCCCCTCTGGCATAGCCGTGGCGCCAGATGGCTCGCTCTATTTTATGGATTGGTCGCAAATGCTGATCGGCCACTTGCAGCATCACTTGCGCGACCCGAATCGGGATCACCAACATGGTCGCCTCTATCGCATCACTTACGAAGGTCGGCCCTTGCTTACGCCAAAGCAGATCGATGGCGCGTCCATTCCTGCGTTGCTGGAATTGCTGAAGGAACATGAGGACAACGTTCGTCAGCGGGCGAAGATCGAGCTCGACAAGCATGACACGATGCAAGTGATTGCCGCCTTGAAGACTTGGATCAGCGGCCTGGACCCCAAAGACCCAGCATTTGAACACCATCGGCTCGAAGGTCTGTGGGTTCATCAATGGCACAACGTGGTCGATCTCGATCTGCTCAAGACAATCTTGAAATCACCCGAACCTCGCGCTCGGGCGCAAGCCGTGCGCGTGCTGGGCTACTGGCGTGATCGGGTGCCGGATGGCTTGGCGCTGCTGAAAATTGCCGCCAATGATCCCGCTCCGCGCGTCCGCTTGGAAGCGGTCCGCGTGGCCAGTTACTATCGTCAATGGGAGGCGGCGGATGTCGCGCTGACCGTGAAGAAACATCCCACGGATTACTACATCGACTACTGCTTGAAGGAAACGCTGCGCCAGCTCGCACCTTGGATGCAGACTGCCATTTCCGAAGGCAAGCCACTGGCGGAAGATAATCCGGCTGGAATCGAAATGGTGCTGGGCTCCGTGAGCAATGCCGATTTACCCAAGCTCCCAAAGACCTCCGTGACCCTGATGGCCATGCTGACGCGGCCGAACATGACCGCCGCACAGCGATTGGAAGCTCTGGCGGATCTGGCGAAATTGAAGAACGCTTCTTCCATCGATACGCTGCTAGCTGCTCTGGTTCCTGTCGCGAAAAACAGCAGTGCCAGCGAAGACCTCTGCCGCATGATTCTTCAGCAACCTGCCGCCGACCTCAAGGGGGCCCGGGCCGCCTTGGAGAAATTAACTGCTTCAGAAAACCTCGCCATCGTTCGTCAGTCTGCCACGGCGGCTTTGATCTCGGTGGATGGGAAAATCGACGATGCGTGGAACGCGTCCGTAAAGTCACCGGCGGCACTGAAAAATTTCCTCGAAGCCCTGCCACTGATCCCCGACGCCACCGTCCGCAGCACGGCCTTCGATAAAGTGCTGGCATTGCTATCCACCTTCCCACCGCAGATCGCAGCAGCTTTGCAGAAAGACAAAATGGGTGCCGCGCGCTATGTGCGCATTGAGTTGCCACGCAATGGCACGCTGACTCTGGCGGAGGTGCAAATCTTCGCAGATGAAACCAACGTTTCCAAAAACTGTGTCGCCAAGCAATCCAGCACTTCAAATGGTGGCGAGGCGCAACGGGCCCTCGACGGCAATACCAATAGTGATTTCAACAGCGGCACCCAAACGCACACCAATGAGGACGAAAAGAATCCTTGGTGGGAGGCTGATCTGAAGTCGGATCAACCGCTTAGTGCCATTGTGATCTGGAATCGCGCTGGGTTTGAAAACCGGTTGGATAAATTCACGCTCACGGTGCTGGATTCAGAGCGTCACGAAATTTTCAAACAAGCCAATATCCCGGCTCCACGACTTTCCAGTCGCTTCGAAATCCCCAATGACCCCACTGCAGGCGTGCGTCGCGCGGCCATCCGCGTGCTACCAATGCTAGGTAACGATGCCGCCAAAGCTTTCACTGCGCTCGCTGGCGTGTTGCAGAAGAATGAGGAAATACCCGCTGCCGCCAAAGCGCTGGTGCAACTTCCGCGCACCGCCTGGTCCAAAGATCTGGCTGGTCCTGCCGCCGGAGCCTTGGTCGAATGGGCTCGCAAAGTGCCAGTGGCTGGTCGCACCTCACAAGATTACGTCGAAGTGGTGCAAGCCGCCAATGAACTCGCCTCGCTCCTGCCGCCGGACCGTGCGGCCGCGGCCCGCAAGGTGCTCAGCGAATTGCATGTTGATGTCTTCGTCATCAAAACCGTCCGCGAACAAATGCGCTACGACACCCCGCAACTGATCGTGACCGCCGGCAAACCATTCCAGATCATCTTCGAAAACGCCGATGCGATGCCCCACAACATGGTCTTCGTCCAACCCGGCACCGCCCAAGCCGTGGCCGAGTCCGTCCAGACGCAAGCTCCAGATAAATTGGACGGCCAGGGTCGGGCCTACATGCCAGCCAACGCTCAAGGCATCTTTGCCGCCACCAAACTCATCGAAGCGGGCCAGAAGGAAACGTTCACCGTGAATGCTCCGGCCACGGAAGGCACCTACGAATACGTCTGCACCTTCCCCGGACACTGGGCCATCATGCGCGGCAAACTCATCGTCACCAAGGACGTGGAAGCCTACCACAAGTCCCAAAAATAAGGCCTCTCACAGACTCCCGCCGACATAGTCCTGACAGAGGAAGACGCGGATGCGTCGCACCACGGCACCGTAGCGCCTCACCTCAAAGACCAGCAGTGGGCGCACCGTGGTGAAGCTCCCGGCTAGTGCGGCCGGTGGACCGATGCGTTCGGCGGAATCTGTCAAGAACAGTGCGCTGCGTCCAGCCATGGGTGTGGGAGTGGATTCATCGCCCGAGTCTTCGTCGTAGCGTGGCCAGAAGGCGTATTGGCTGTGGAAGCTGGGAGTTTCCAGCAACTGCACCCGAGGCCAGTCCGGGGAGGCTTGGTAGCCAGTGACCTGGGCAGGTAAATGATAGTCGAGCACTGCGGCCAGTTCCGGAGTCTCAGCGATCAATAACACGCCTGCGGGAATTTCAGCCACGGTGTCCTGCACGATGCGTTCTACCTCCAGGGCGGTTTCCCGCCAGCCATGCCAGGTCCGAGTCACGTCCCAGCCATATTCCCGCACGATGCCAGCCCGCCGCAGGAGATCCGTATTGCCCAACAGTAAACTTACCAGGGCGGCTAAACCAAGCGCGCACCATTGCCAGAGGCTGCGCTGGTCCCGCACTGCGGAACTGGGCTGCCAGAAAATGGCCAGCAATCCGCACAGTGCAGGTAGAATGGGGATCAGCCACGATGTCCGCCCCAGACCAAACCAAGCACCGATGCATCCTAAAACCAAGGCTGGCAGCACCCAGGCCAGCAGGAAAAAGGACGCGTCATCCCGCTCCCTGGCCCGGGCAATTTGGGTGCCGGCCCAAGCCGCTGCCACCAGCAGCAACGGAGAAATTCCCACCAACAACTGGGCCCACCAGGATAACCACCGTCCGCCGTCCGCCCAAGTGCGTTCGGCCCAGCCGAACTCCACCAGCCAGCGATCCGTCAAGGCTCCCGCATGATAGCCATCCCAGAGTAGTAACGGCAACCACCCCACTAGCACCCAGGCTCCCAGCAAGAGCCACGGACCTGGACGCAACCAACGTTTGCGCCAGCGGCGGGAGACACTCAGCACGAAGATCATCCCCAAGGGCACGCCCACTGCTCCCCAGTGGCTTAACAGCGCGAGCCCCCACACCGCGCCGGCGGCGGGCCAGCGCCATTCCCAGGCACTTGCCTTGTGGAGCCCCTGCCACAACCAAAACATGCCTAACAGCGTGAAATCTGCCGCCAACCATTCCGGCTGGAATTGAGTGGCCCCCAAATTAAACGCCGACAGCAAATTCAAAATCACTACGGCCCACGCGGCCACCCGCTCAGCCGCCAGCGCCTGGATCAATTTAAATAGGAGCCAACTCCCCACCAAGGCCATCAGGGGTGCGGCCCAACGAATGGAGAGGGCGGATTTTCCAAACCATCCAACCAGCAGCGTTCCCAACCCGCCTCCATCCACCCCAAGATAGTCACGATGCTGGGCCAGTTGGTAAATGTAGGCTTCCTGCGGAGTAACCTCCATGCTGGCAGCCAGCGCCCAACGCACCAGCGTTAGCAACGCCAGCGTGAGGAGCATAAGTCGGGATAAGGATTGCATAGTGATTTCGCGGAAAAGCAGCAAACGCGAAACCATACATAACGCAATGAAAAAGCCGCAGACATCCCGTGGCGGATGTTCAGCCCAAGCTCCCAGATTGGGAAATTACGTCTTTCCGCCATTGCCGAAGGGCGCACGATACAGGATGCTCTACTCCATGTCAAAATTTGCGTGCCCTCTCTATTTCTCATTAATCCTAACCTGTGCGGCGGGCGATCCCTTCCAAGAACTGGTGCGACCAACCGAAGCCTTGACCGCAATGGAGGAACTGAAACAGCTCCACGTCCCGCCGGGCTTTACCATCGGACTCTACGCCAGCGAGCCGATGATCAATAAACCGATCAACCTCGCCTTCGATGCCAAAGGCCGACTGTGGGTCACCAGCAATACCGAGTATCCCTTCCCGGCAGCCAGGGAACGCTGGTCCGATGAGACCGGGGCCTCAGTCAAAGACAGTCGAGACGCCATCAAGATTCTTGAAGACACCGATCACGATGGCAAGGCGGACAAGGTATCCAATTTTGTGGATGGCTTGAATGTCCCGATCGGCGTATTGCCCTTCGGTCAGGGTTGCATTGCCTGGAGCATTCCTAACATTTGGTATTTTGCGGATACCGATGGCGATGGGAAATGCGACCAACGCACCATTTTGTTTGGCCCGCTGGGCTATGAAAATGACACCCATGGCAACGTCGCCAGTCTGCGCTTGGGAGCAGATGGCTGGGTGTATGCGACGCATGGTTTTGCCAATAAATCCCATTTCGAAGTGCGTCCGGAGAACCTGCGCGGGCGCAAGCTGGGGGATCCCGGAACCACGCTTGATTTACAGTCGGGCAACGTGTTTCGGTTCCGACCCGATGGATCAGCGGTGGAAATCTGGGCGCATGGCCAAGTGAATCCGTTTGGCCTCTGCTGGGATGCTTGGGGAAATTTATACAGCGCGGATTGTCATTCCAATCCGCTGACGCAATTGATTCACCAGGCCTATTACCCCAGCTTCGGCAAGCCGGATGATGGACTGGGATTCGGTCCGGTGCTCTGTCCGCATACGCATGGCTCGACCGGCTTGTGCGGGGCGTTGTATCTCACGGGAAACCGCTGGGGCGAGGATTGGAACGATCATATGCTGCTGGGAAATTGCGTTACCTCCAAGATCAATCACGATTTCATAAACTATACTGGAGCCACCCCGCTGGCTCAGGAACGGCCGGACTTCCTAACTTCCGAAGATCCATGGTTCCGCCCGGTGGATCTTCAGTTCGGGCCGGATGGCGCACTGTATGTGGCGGATTTCTATAACAAAATCATCGGTCACTACGAAGTGCCGCGTAACCATCCGGGGCGCGATCGTGAACGCGGCCGGATTTGGCGCATTGTGAAGCAGGATGGCAAAGCGCAACCGGACCCAGCCACTGCCCCGCAGCAGGAGGCGCAGACTTGGCGGTTCGGCAAACCTGACGGCAGCAAGGCTCTCAGCACGCTGCAAAATCCTAACGCGGCCCCGCAACTTCGTCGCATCGTGGCTGAGTGGTTGATTTCCCATCCGCAGCCGGATACAACTTTGGCCTTGCTCGCATTAAGCAGAAGCACTCCGGCCGATGATCCAACCCTGCGCCACACGCTGCGCTTGGCCTTGCGCAACACGCTGGCCCAGCCGGGAGGATTTACCGGATTGCCTGCCACCGAAGTTGATGAAGCGTTGCTCGCTCCGTTGATCGGATCGCTAACCACTCCGGAAGCCAGCGGTTGGTTGGTGAACTATTTAGTGAAGCATCCCCCTGCTCGGACGGAACTCGTTTCCACCTTGCGAACCTTGGCCCGCAATCTGCCCGAAACCGCGCAGGAAACGCTCGTGCAGTTGGTTAAAACGCAGTTTGCCCAAGATCTCGATGCCCAGGGCGAATTGCTGCAGACCCTGCTGCAAGGCATCAGCCAGCATGGATCGAAGCCCCAGCCCACCGTCATTGCCTGGGGCACTGAACTGGCCGCCGCGCTCTCCACGAGCTTGGCTGCTGGCATCACGATCGATTGGTCAGGAGACACCGCCATCTTCGCCAACGATACCCGTCCCAAGGTCGGCGGCGGTGAACTAACCGTGCTCAGCAGCCTGCCGGCACCTCGCAGTCAGGAAATTGAAGTTCGCACGGGCACGCTGCGCAGCAGGTCCTTCGCTTGTCCGGCTAAACTCAGTTTGTGGATCTGCGGGCATAATGGGGAGCCAGGCCAGGCGGATTCGAAGCAGAACTTCGTGCGGGTGATGGACGCTAACACGGGCGAAGAATGGGGTAAAGTATTCCCGCCCCGGGGGGACGCTGCTCGTCAGATCGAGTGGCGACTCCCGCAGCACGTAGGAAAACTGGCACGTCTGGAAATCACCGATGGCGATTCCGGCAAGGCCTACGCTTGGCTGGCGTTCGGTGGCATAGAGCCCCCGGTAGTCTCGCTGAACCTCTCCAGTGACAGCCTGCGCTGGCAGCGTCTCGCGGAGCTTGCCTCCAGTTTCAAGCTCGCCAAATTCGCACCCGCCTTGGCGGCGGCCTTCAAACGGGAGGATATGACCGATGCAGTGCGTAAGACGATTGCGCAAGCGCTAACGCAATTCCCTGAGCAGTCCCAACTGTTGGCGGATCTCTTCAAGACTTCCCCGAGCAGGCTGCAAAGCTTGCTCGCAGAAATGCTGGCAACGACAGTCAGTGGCGCGGAGAAACTCTGCGAAATCGCCCCACCCCGCTTGCTGGCCCAGGTAAATATTGCGCAGCAACTGGCCGCGCTGAAGCAACCAAACTTGGACGCTAGGGTCAAGCAACTAACGAGCGACCTTCCGCCGGCCAATGCAGAACTAGAAGCGCTCCTGAAGACAAGATTGCAAGGTTTCCAAACTGCCAAGCTCGCGGGCAAGGTGAATGCCACGACCGGCAAGGCGGTCTTCCAACAGCAGTGTGCGATTTGCCATCAGTTGGAGGAACAGGGAAAGCAAATCGGACCACAATTGGAAGGCACCAAAAATCGCGGAGCCGAACGCCTCTGCGAAGACATTCTGGACCCCAACCGAGCCGTCGATCCCAACTTCCATCTGCATATCATCAAGCTCGATGATAATTCCGTGCTCGCAGGCCTCCAACGTCGCGAAGCAGGGGCTGCCCTTGTTTTGGCTGATGTCGCTGGCACCGAACACACCGTGCCCAAAGACCGTATCAAGGAAAACACTGAAAGTGCCCTCAGCCTAATGCCTCCAACCTTCGGCCAAACCATCCCCGAGGCTGACTTCTATCATTTGCTCAGCTACTTACTCGAACACTAATTCCCCGCCGTGGAGGGCGAGGTTACGAGACCAGCAGCTAGCCCAGCAGGAGCAAATCACGCCTCTCGACGAGGTAATTGCGCCCGCCGGAAGAAAATCAAAAAATCCTTATTTACAAATGCAAGTAAGCACTTACATGTGAAAGCAAGTAACTACTTGCATGCAAACCGAAACCCCGAAAAAACCCGAAGCCACCGCCACCCGTGAGCGCCTGATCCAGGCGGCCATGCAAGTCTTTGCCCGGGACGGGCTGCACGCAGCCACCACGCGAAGCATTGCGGAAGCAGCCGGGGTGAACGAGGTTACGTTGTTCCGTCATTTCCAAAACAAGGAAGGCCTGCTTTCGGCGGTCATGGTGCATGCGGTGCAATCCCATGCGCAGGAGGGATTGGATGATCAAGCGAAGTGGACGGGGAATTTGAAACAGAGCTTGCTGCATTTCGGACGAAATTTCTACGCCATGATCTCCCGGGACGAACCCTTTCTTAGAACGATGATTGGCGAAGCGGGGCGGCATCCAGAACATGCCAAGAAGATCATCACCGATGCCGTGCGCCCAGTGCGGGCCAGGTTCATCGCCAACTTGGAAGCAGCCAGGAAGGCTGGCCAGGTGCGCAGGGGAATCGATCTTGGCGTGGCGGCGGATTCGTTCACTGGCATGTTATTTGGTGGCATGCTCCGCATCTCGGCAGGTTGTGCAGAAGGCTACACGGCCGAGGAGTATGTAAATACCAGCGTTGAAATCTTTGCCGCCGGCCTCGCACCAGTCGCGAAACCCTAATTTCCCCCACATGAAGTCCATCGTCTATATCACTTTCCTGGCATCCTTGCTTGCCAGTTGTTCACCTCATCCCGCAACCACCTCGGCCCCGACCTTGCACACGGAACCGCCTGCGGTGGAGGTCGCCACGAGGCCTGCCGGGGAGCAACCGATGCCACGTTATCTCCGCGTCACAGGCGATCTGCAAGCCGCGCAACAAGCCATGGTGGCTTCTGATGGTTCGGGTAAAGTAGTCAGTGCACCCATTGAGCGTGGCAGCTTGGTGCAAAAAGGCGACCTCCTGATCAAGCTGGATGATCGCAATGCCAAGCTTTCCCTGCAGGAAGCTGAAGCTGCCTTGGCCTCCACGCAGTCCAAGTTGGATTGGCAACGCAGTGAACTAACCCGCAACGAACCCTTGGCAAAAACCAAGGCGATTGCAGACAGCGATTTTCAGAAAATGAAGATCGAACTCGCTTCTGCGGAAGCCAATCAGGCTGCTTCCATGGCGCGGCGGGACATGGCGCAGAAGGCGCTGGCAGACACCCATGTTCTGGCACCCTTTGCCGGAACCGTGGCAGAGCGTCTAACCGAGCTTGGGGAGTTCGTTACGAGCAACTCGCCCGTGGCAAATCTGGTCGCGCTTGATCGCCTACGACTCACGCTGAACGTGCCAGAAACGGCCGTGGGACAGATTAAAGCAGGGCAGGAAGTCGGTTTCAGCGTGCCCGCATTTCCAGGACAAGCTTTCACCGGAACCCTGAAATTTATCGGAGCGTCGGTGCGGGCTGCTTCCCGTGATTTGGTAATCGAAGCCGAAGTAGCCAATGCCGATGGTAGGTTGAAGCCAGGGATGTTTGCGGAAGCCCGAATCGCCCTGAAGGAAGCTCCTGGAATCGTCATTCCCAGCACGGCACTCCTGCGGGATGGGAACACGCGGAAGGTATTCATTGTGCTGGATGGCCGCATTGTTGAGCGGCTAGTGGAAGTTGGTGAGACCAAAGGTGAGTTTCTGGAAATCCGCCGTGGTCTGGCCAAAGGCGATGCGGTGATCGTGCAGCCCAACGCGGAAACGACCGATGGCCGCAAGGTCAACGTCGCGCAACGTTAATCATTTACCCCCCTCTTAACATCATGCAATGGTTAGCGGCTATCTCAGTTAAACGACCCGTCTTCGCGTCGGTTATCGTCCTCGTCTTTGTGGTTGTCGGCCTGTTAGGCTACACCAGACTTCCGGTGGATCGATTCCCCAAAGTGGATTTCCCCACGGTGTCTGTCGTGACGCGTTTGGACGGAGCGACGCCCAAGGAAATCGAGACCGAGATTACCGATAAAATCGAAGAAGCGGTGAACACGATTAGCGGCATTGATGAGCTTAGATCCAGCTCCACGGAAGGCATTTCGCAGGTGTTGATCGCATTCAATTTGGAAAAGAAAGTGGACGTAGCCGCGCAGGAAGTAAGAGACCGGGTGAACCGAATTATGTCGCTGCTACCGGAAGATGTGGACAACCCCATTGTGGAGAAAATGGACCCGGATGCAGAGCCCATCATGAGCATCTCCATTGTGGGTGAGAAGCCAGTGCGGGAGATCAGCGAGTATGCGGACAAAGTGCTGCGTCGCCAATTGGAAAGCGTGTCCGGGGTGGGGCAGGTGACCTTGCTGGGGGCAAGGAAACGGCAGATTAATCTGTGGCTGGATCCCGTGCGCTTGAAGGCCTTTGAACTCACCGCCATCGATGTGCAGTCAGCATTGCGGCAACAGAATGTGCAGATACCGAGCGGCAATGTTAAAAGTTCCGGCTACGAAACCGGCCTGCGCGTCTTGGGCAAAGTGCAAAGTGTGGCAGAGATTGGGCAACTGGTCGTCAAGGAACGCCAGGGTGGTTTGGTGCGTTTGAGCGATGTGGCCCGGGTGGAAGATGGGGCGGAGGATCTGCAAACTGTGGCCCGCCGCAATGGACAACCCACCGTTACTCTCTCGATCCGCAAGCAGTCAGGCGAGAATACTATTGCCGTAGTAGATGCGGTGAAGGAGCGCTTGGAGGATATTCGCAAAACCCTTCCCGCCAGTTTCAAAGTGGACATCGTGCGGGACAACTCCTTGATCATCCGGACCAGCACCGGGGCGGTGAAAGAACATTTGGTGCTCGGTTCGATTTTTGCTGCGTTGATTGTCCTATTTTTCCTGGGAAATGGGCGCGCCACCATCATTTCCGCATTGGCGATTCCTACTTCCATCATCGCCAGTTTTGGGGTGATGTGGATTGGGAATGTGACCCTCAATTCCATTAGCCTGGTGGCATTGGCCTTGGCGGTGGGGATTGTGATTGATGATGCCATCATCGTAGTGGAGAACATTTTCCGACACATTCACGAAAAGAGGGAGGATCCCTTTACCGCTGCCATCAATGGCACCAAGGAAATTGGCCTGGCGGTTATGGCCACCACGCTCTCACTGCTGGCGGTGTTCGTGCCCGTGGCATTTCTGAGTGGGATCGTGGGGAAATTTCTCAGCAGCTTTGGACTGACGATGGCGTTTGCCATTGCCGTGTCGTTGCTGGTGAGCTTCACGCTGGCACCTGCGTTGTCAGCTCGGATGCTGAAACTGAGGAAGCCAAATTTCATCGAACGCTGGATGGAGAACTTGGTGAACGTGTTCTATCGCCCACTGGAGGCCATTTACATGAAGCTGTTGGGCTTTTCCATGCGGCATCGCTGGGTGATCGTGCTGGCTTGTCTGGCTGCCCTTATGAGCGTGCCGCCGATGATGAAGAAGGTGCAGAAGGCGTTGCTTCCCCCAGCGGAAGAAGCAGAGTTTCTCGTGCAGTTGCGCACCGCCGAAGGCACCACCCTGGCCGCTACCGACTTAACCGCAGAGCGCGTGGCGCGGGATATCCGGCGGATTCCTGGAGTGGAATATACCCTGCTAACGATTGGCGATAACGATCAACGCACGCCGAACAAGGCGGCCATCTACGTGCGACTGATCGACCCCTCCCTGCGTCAGGAAACGCAGTTGGACCTGATGGATCAGGTGCGAAAAGAAGTGGTCGCCAAGTATCCTTCGGAGTTGCGCATGACCGTGCTGCAAGTGCCGCCATTTTCCACCGGTGAATCCAGTGCGACCGTGCAATACCTGATTGCCGGACCGGATCTGGATCGCATCAATCAAGCGGCCGAAGCAGCCCTGGTGGAAGTGCGGAAGATTCCTGGCATTCGTGACGTGGACTCCACGCTCATCAATGGCAAACCGGAACTAACTGTGAGTGTGGATCGCGCCAAGGCGGGACAGTTGGGGGTCAGTATTGCGGATCTTTCAACTGCGCTGCGCTTGTTGGTCGGAGGCGCAGACGTTTCCAGCTACAATGAAGGTGGCGAGCAGTATGACATCCATTTGCGAGCCGAGGAACAGTATCGCAACAGTCGGGAAGCCTTGAGTTTACTGACGGTGCCGTCCAGCAAGGGGGGATCGGTGGCGTTGGCGAATGTGGTTTCCTTCGAGCCTCGCGAAGGGCCAGCCGGGATCAATCGAGCGAACCGTCGTCGGCAAGTGACGATCACCGCCAACCCTGCACCCGGGTTAGGCGAAGCAGAGATTCAGGAGGCGATTGATGTCATCGTGAAGCGACAAAATTTACCCGCTGAGTTTCAGACGGGCCCCACCGGGCGATCCAAGGAGTTGAAGAAGGCCGGGATCGCCTTCGTGACCGCGTTTGGGATGGCGTTTATTTTCATGTATCTGATTCTGGCTGCGCAGTTTGAATCTTGGATTCACCCATTCACGATCCTGCTGGCGCTGCCGTTGACGTTGCCCTTCGCGTTGCTGTCGCTGCTGTTGTTCGGGCAATCACTAAACATCTTTTCCGTGTTAGGGATTCTGGTCTTGTTCGGCATGGTGAAGAAGAACGGCATCTTGCAGATTGATCATACGAATCAACTTCGGGCTGAAGGAAAATCGCGTTTGGAAGCCATCATGCAGGCGAACAAGGATCGTCTGCGCCCCATCCTGATGACGACCTTGGCGTTCGTGGCGGGGATGATTCCACTGATGTTTGCCAAGGGCGTTGGTGCTGCGTTTAACAATGCCACAGCGGGTGTGATCATTGGAGGGCAGACGTTGTCCCTGTTGCTGACGTTGCTGGCTACTCCGGTCTTCTACTCCATCTTTGATGACCTCATTACCTTTCGGAAACGTCGCGCGGAGCGGCGGGCGGTGGCCACTTTGGCGACGGCAGTTGCTCCTGAACCTCTCAATTAAATCGCTTCCTATGAAACTCTCCACCATCGGCACTTTAATCACTGGGCTCGTGCTAACCTCCTGCAAAGTGGGGCCCAACTATCAGAAGCCTGACATTTCCGACATCACGCCCGCCCAATGGAAATGGCAACCCGCTGCGCCCAAGGATGCGGAGCCTCGGGGCGAGTGGTGGACGGTGTTTCGTGAGGGGGAACTGAATCGCTTGGAGAAGCTGGCGTTGCAAACAAATCAAGATTTGCGTGCGGCCATGGCCCGGCTGGATCAAGCGCGCGCCTTCGTTGGGGTGAGCAGTGCCGCTTACTCACCGGAAATCAGTTTCCAAGGAGGCGCCAAGCGGGAGAAGACTTCTGGTAATCCACCTTCTCCGGTGCCGATCCCGATTCCCTCAGCCCAGTTGAATTCCTTTAGCGCTCCGCTGGCACTGAGCTACGAAATCGATCTCTGGGGGCGGGTGCGACGTTCCGTGGAATCAGCGCGAGCCACTGCGGATGCGACCAATGCGGACCTCCTGAGCGTGCAACTTTCCCTAACTGGGGAAGTGGCCGCCACGTATTTCCTGCTGCGCAGTTTCGATGCGGAACTCGTAGCGCTGCGGACCACGATGGCCACGCAGGAAAAGACGATTGGGCTGATTGAACAACGTTTCAAAGCCGGGACCGTGGCGGAAGCAGATTTTGCGAAAGCGAAAAGTGAGGTGGCCACCACGAAGGCAGATCTGGCGGATGTGAAACGGCAGCGGGAGGAAGCGCAAGCGACGCTGGCCGTGCTCTGTGGGCAGCCTGCCAGCACGTTTAGCGTCAAGGAGCATCCCATTGCTGGCAGCGCTCCGAAGATTCCGGTCGGCCTGCCTTCCAAGCTGCTGGAGCGTCGCCCGGATGTGGCTTCCGCCGAGCGGAAAGTGGCGGCTAAGAACGCCAGCGTGGGCGCTGCCATCGCAGGATATTTCCCAGCGGTCAGCCTGACCGGGCAAGCAGGATTTCTCAGCAAGGAAACGGCCAGTTTGTTCGATGCCGATTCCAAAGTCTGGTCCATTGGACCCAGTGTGAATCTGCCCGTGACCGGCATTTTCGTGACCCAAGCCCGCGTGGCCAAAGTCAAGGCGGAGCGGGAGGAAGCCATTGCCGCCTATCGTCAAGCCGTGTTAGGCGCGATCAAGGACGTGGAAACCTCGCTCACCCAGATCCGGTATCGGGGGGAGCAATCCGCCGCGCAGGCCGAGGCCGTGGCGGCCGCCGCCAAAGCCACCGAGCTCACCCGGCAGCGTTACGAAAGCGGCAGCGTCAGCTATCTCGAACTCCTCGACGCGGAACGCACCAGCCTGCTCCGTGAGCGCTTGGCCGCCCAAGTCAAAGCGCAGAGTCACATCGCCACGGTGCGGTTAGTGAAGGCGCTGGGTGGGGCATGGTGAGCCTGGTTGGCTCACACAGATGGCGCAAACTTCGCAGTTGAGTCGGTTTCCCAATGCGTCTAAGGAGGTGGCCATGACATTCTCCGAACTCCACCGAATCTATCACCAGCCCTTCTTCGAACTTTTGAAACAGGGCCGTGCCGTGCATGAGGCCCATTGGCCCGCGCAGGAAGTGCAACTGTGCACGCTGCTTAGCATCAAGACTGGCGGCTGTAGTGAGGATTGTTCCTATTGTGCGCAAAGTGCGCGCTACGATTCCGGCATCAAGGTGGAGAAATTGATGGAGAAATGTGACATCATGGAACGTGCCGAGGCCGCCCGGGCCAGTGGTTCCACTCGCTTCTGCATGGGCGCAGCCTGGCGTGGCGTGCGGATGGGCACGGAGCGCTTCGACAAAGTCATCGACATCGTGCGCGATGTCTCCAAGCTGGGGATGGAAGTCTGTGTGACGCTGGGCGAATTGGGGGCCAATGAAGCCGCGGCACTGAAGGAAGCGGGGGTTACCGCCTACAATCACAACGTCGATACTTCTCCGGAGCACTACACAAATATCGTCACCAGTCACACCTATCAGGATCGCTTGAATACCATCCGCCATGCGCAAGATGCTGGCATGAGCATCTGTAGTGGGGGGATTCTCGGGCTGGGGGAGACGATCACGGATCGCCTTCGCATGTTGGAAATTCTCAGCGAATTCAACCCGCAGCCGGAAAGTGTGCCCATCAACAGCCTGATGCCCATGCCGGGCACGCCGATGGAAAATGAGGCGCAGGTGAATACGTTCGATCTCGTCCGTATGATCGCCACCACGCGCATCGCCATCCCCGGGGCTAAAGTCCGTCTTTCCGCAGGGCGGAAACGCTTGTCCAAAGAAGCGCAAGCCTTATGCTTCTTCGCAGGCGCGAACTCCATTTTCTACGGAGATAAATTGCTCACGGCGGCCAATCCAGACACCGTGGCAGACCAAGAACTGCTGCGCGAATTAGGACTCAGTCCACAACAGCCCAACCCCGCCATGGAAGCTCCCAAAGCCTGCGAGACGCGGGAGTTGGAACCTGCGTTGTGCTAGGTAGGTGTGGAGCAGTCCGCTCGACGGTGCCAGAACGACATTCTACCTTGACCGCCATCCACAACCCGTTGACCTACCCCGCATGAGAATCCTCAGCTTTAGCGCCACTCGTTACCGTTCACTTCGCGCCGTCGGCGGTTGGGAACCGGGGCCGCTCAACGTGCTTATCGGTCCCAATGGGTCCGGCAAGAGTAATGTTCTGCGTGCGATTGACCTCCTCTCCGCATCAGCGCAAGGCCGGCTCAGCAAAGCCGTGCAGGTTGCTGGGGGGATTGAACCGATTCTCTGGGACGGGCAGGAGGACGACTTCGGTCTGTGCGTGGAATGTAGTCCCACGGAGGAGGGCAGAGACGCAACAAGAGAGTCCCTGACCTACGACCTGAGATTAGCTAGGTTAGGGAGGGGGGCGATTTTGAAGTCGGTTTTGAGCAATTGGCAAATTTTAGTCGGGTGCGGCAGAAACAGTTCAGTCAACCGTTCAAATTTCTTGAGAGGAACGGCGTAAGGGTGCGGATTTTCGACGAAAATGAACGGGAGCTAACGCAACCCGAGGATGAAATACCGCCTCAAGAAACCATGCTTTCATTGGCAAAGGGCCCTTTCACTCAAAATAGAATTCTGTCTCAGTTTAGGTCACAGTTGGCGGGATTTTCCGTTTACCACGACTTCCACACAAACAGGGATGCGCTCATCCGCCAACCTACCGTAACCCGCCATGAAACTCGGGTTGATCCTGACGGACAGAACCTTGTGTCTGTGCTTCATACTCTCTACACAGGTGACCGAGACTTCAAGAACGAAATCAACGACGCCATGACCGCAGCTTTCGGAAGCGACTTTGAGGAACTGGTATTCCCTCCCGCCGCCGACCAACGAATTCAGCTTCGTTTGCGTTGGCGTAGCCTGAAACGCGAGCAGTCCGCAGCCGATCTCTCGGATGGGACGTTGCGCTTTCTCTTTCTCCTAACCGTGCTCGCTTCTCCCGATCCAGCACCTGTAATCGCAATTGATGAGCCAGAAACTGGACTGCATCTGTCAATGCTTCCCATCGTGGCTGAATATGCGGTTCAGGCTTCGCGCAAAGCTCAGGTAATACTCACAACACATTCGCCACAACTGCTGGATGCCTTTAGCGACACCAAACCCTTAGAACCTGTCCGGCAAATAAACTTAACAGCCATAATGGGATTACTTAGTGAGGCGTCTGACGGCGAAGCCGATCATGGCGAGATAGACAAAGGCTTCGTGGTGACTGGGTTTGCGCTCGTGGTCGCGCACGAGGC
>JANOAV010000198.1:0-41174 GCA_031411295.1 Verrucomicrobiales bacterium
ACCTGTCCCTGCGTGCTTTGCGGACTGCGGATTAGGGCTTCAATGGTGACCTTTTCGTCGTTCGTTAAATTCAGCGGTTTGATGGAGCGGCTCATCCCCACTTATTTCACATTTGTTAACTATTGCAAGTAAGCACTAGCATCCACTAGAATCGAACTCGAGTAAGAGCCAGAATGGTTGCAGCCAAGATCAGCCGCATTTCCATGGCAATACCAGATCAAATCATAGAACGTTGCCATATCCCCCTGTGAGTTGGAACACCCTTGCGAACAACCCACCACATCGAAGTTCTCCACCACATGAATGATCTCTCCATCCAAGAATGCACCGCCCTTCGATGATAATTCAAGGGGGGTAAAAATGTAATTTAGCGCACCACTTATTTTCTGCGGTTGTAGAGGAGTGGGAGCTAGTATCGCTCCGTTTGTTTTCCGGGTAAACGTCAGCCCCGTCACATGCAATTCGTTCTCCGGCCGATAAACCAAGGTAAACCCATCCACGATCCCTTGAGACATGATAATATCGAACTCCCGCGTCTGGTTCGGCCCCACGAGCCTCTGCTCATTCGAATGAGGAAGCGCCGCCATGCTCGGGAATCGCAATGGAAGTGGTTTGGGAGGTTCAATACAACCCGGTGGTGGCTCTAAGTATGCGATTTGAAATCCCTCTTGAGAATGGACAGGTGTTGCGTTGCACGGCACGACCATTGTGAACTCAAATGACGTAGCTGTCGATGTGACGCCACAGCTGATATGGTTACCCAAATTCGAGATGACGGTGACACCGCCACTCCCAATAGTATTTATAGCCGTGCATTCATTGGGCAGTTCGATTTGAAAACCACCCCCTGGACCGCTTATATTTGAAAGCGCCAATTTCACCTGCACGGTGTCGTAACACACATGGATACTGCTTGGGTTCGTTTGCAAATTTGTTCCGTTGTGGCTGGTCTCCACAGTCGTAACAATGTTGATCGCCTGTAGGCAGCCAGTGGCAACCCAAAGGAACAAAAGGGTAATCATCCCCAGGCAAGAGCGAGAAGTTTTCATGATAATGGTAGTGTTATAGTGAGTCAGCTAGTTCCACCCTGCTCTCATTGAAATGGAGCGGACGGAAGTGTTCGGAAAAAACAAAGAAATCACCGGAGCAACCCACACTGAAGCCATCGCCTTAAGCCCTACTCCAGCCACGCCTCTCTTCGTTGTCAGTAATCCTCTGGCTCTAGCGATGTTGTGTGTCTGCTTCATAGTGGCTGGCAGCAGAAAATCAAATTTCTTCAAATGTGTCAATATTGTTTCAAATATATCTACAACACCGCGATAGGAGTGACTCTTAAACCGCAGCAGGTGGCAAATGCCGCCTGGATAACCTGGGAACGGGCCCTGGCGTTACCCATTGCTACGGAGATTTGCCTCGAGGTGCTGACTCCTTCCAATTCACAAGCGTAAATGCAGGAAAAGCGATGCGCTATTTAACCAAGAAAGCGCAAGGAGTCTGGTGATGAGCGTTGTCCCATGGAAATTTCCACGGCAACCAGTGGGGCCACGCGGGTCCCAGTTTCCCCACATTGTCCAAATCTTACACCAGATTGATGTGAATTGAAATTGGGTTGAGCCGGAGTTCTTGACGAAACAAGAATCGGCTGCGATTGCTTTTCCCGGGGCTCACTTAATTTCCTGACTTTCTTGATGGCAGCTGTTCCTTCGTGTGCTAAAGTAGGCCCATGAATGCACTCACTTGGGAAGACATCATCGCAGACCCCAGTCTGCAGGATCTGCCGTATAAAATTGAAACCAACCGTTATCATCAAATTGTCATGAGTCCGGCCACCTTTTGGCATAGTGATTATCAACTCGAAATTGGAGCCCTGCTAAAGAAATTCCTACCGTTGGGACGTGCCGCAGTGGAATGCGCGATCCAGACTTCTGAAGGAGTGCGGGTGGCAGATGTGGCATGGATTTCGCGAGAGCGCAGACTGCCCCATCGTCGAGCCATTTCTCTGCCCATTGCTCCAGAGATTTGCGTGGAAGTGCTGTCCCCGTCCAACACGCGGGGGCAGATGCTGGAAAAAATGACCCTCTATTTTGCCAAGGGAGCAGAGGAAGTTTGGCTGTGTGATGAGCATGGGAAAATGGAATTTTTCACGGCCGCTAGTGCACCCGAACCGGTGGCCTCCTCTCTACGTTGTCCGGAATTTCCGCCGCAGATTGATGTGGATTGAATCCGCCTGCCGCCCTCCCGTAAGCCTTGCCAGGAGAGGGAAAGCGAGCAGAAATGGATGAAGTGTGTTTTTTGAGACGACGATCCTGAGCCGAATGCGGGTTGATCTTCTTGTGTCCAATAAGGGATGCGAGCCAGAGGTGTTGACGAAACAAGAATCACCTGCCATCACTCTCCACATGCACCTCACGGCCCTCCTCAAACTTCGCAGAACGACCACGCGCCATCTCGCCATCGCGATGCTGGGAATTAGCTTCATTTCCCTAGTCAACGCCGACGAAGACCTCGGTGAAATGTGGGGCACCGCAGCGGAGGAAGCGAAGTATTATCCCATCGTGAACATTCCGATTCCATCCACCGTTCCGCTGCGGCCAGGTGGATTGGAAATCTTGCCGGATGGGCGATTAGCCGTGGGAACGCGGCGGGGCGATATTTATTTCATCAAGGGAGCGTTCGATTCTCCGCCGCAGCCGGAGTATCAGTTGTTTGCCAATGGGCAGGATGAAATCTTTTCTCTGTCCTGGAGAAACAACGCCATGACCGCCACCACGTGGGGCGAGGTAACCCGCATTTCCGATACCAATGGCGATGGGGTGGCAGACAATTACGATGCGCTTACTAGCAACTGGGGTTACGCCGAAGGACACGAATTTGCCTTCGGTTCCAAGCCGGACAAAGCAGGGAATATTTATGTGGCGCTGGGCTTGAGTGGCTCCTATGAATCGCACAATTTGTTCCGTGGCTGGGCGGTAAAAGTAACGCCTGATGGAAAAATGATTCCCGTCTGCAGTGGCCTGCGCAGCCCGGGTGGTGTCAATGCCAACGCCGAAGGTGAGATGTTCGTGATCGAGAGCCAGGGCCCCTGGAATGGTTGTTGTTCGCTGAAGCACATCAAGCCGGGCGCGTTTCTTGGACATCCCGCGAGTTACAATTGGTATCCCTTTGTCACTGGCATGAAAGCCCCCGCGCTCGAGCCCAAAGATGAATCGCGCATGGGTATTGAAAAGAAACGCGTCAAAGAGTTGGTGCCGCCAGCCGTGAAATTTCCCTACATCAAAATGGGACGCTCCATCTCCGGCTTCCGGCTGAATACCACGGGTGGAAAATTCGGCCCGTTCGACAACCAACTTTTCCTAGGCGATTACAGCCTCAGCATCATCATGCGCGCTACCACAGAGCAAATTAACGGCGTGTGGCAGGGCGCCTGCTATCCGTTCCGGGAAGGCCTTGCCACGGGCATCATGAACGTAGAATTCTCGCCCAATGGCCAACTCATTGCAGGCGGCTTCACCACCAACACCCAATGGCCCGTGCGCGGCACCGAACCATTTGCGCTCCAACGGATCGATTGGAATGGCACCGTGCCATTTGAAATCAAGGAGATCAACATCAAGCCCAAAGGCTTCAACATCACCTTCACCAAACCGATCGATCAAGCTGCGGCGGCCAAACCCGAAAACTACATCATCACGAC
The DNA here is from genome assembly GCA_031411295.1 of Verrucomicrobiales bacterium. GTDB lineage: Bacteria > Verrucomicrobiota > Verrucomicrobiia > Verrucomicrobiales > V1-33 > JAGNEJ01. The sequence goes on from JANOAV010000198.1 coordinate 3,695, forward strand.
CTACACCCACATCTATCACGAAGGCTACGGCAGCCCGGAAGTGGATCAAACCACGCCCAAAGTCACCCAAGTGGTTCCCGCCGCGGATGGCCTCTCGGTCTATGTTCACCTGGATAAAATCACCGAAGACCACATCCACGATTTCGATCTGGGGAAAATCACGGGGGCAGATGGCCGACATTTGCTGCACACCAAGGCTTACTACACAGTGAATGAGATTCCGCAGGGGTAATTGCTCCTGCCCTTGGAATGCCCGGATCGCGGATTTGCAATCTGCAGCATCACCCGGCGTTAAGACCTGCCACCATGGCAAGCCCAAAGAGGTCGCTCTACGTAGCGTGGGCACCTCACTGCCGTCTGTGCGGAATTTCGTTTACCGCATAAATATTTATTCAAAGTTTGAAAGACTCATTAAAGCAGGTCCGTTGTGCCATACATGACCACACGCTCTCTCTTCTCGTCATTTACGAATCACTTCGTCGCCCGGTCCTGCTTTGCGGCAGGAATTGCCATTGCCCTAACTTTTGCTAGCGGCAGCCATGCGCAGACTCCGCCGCCAGCCGCTCCGGATGCCAAAACGGAGGTGAAAGACCTCTCGAAACCACCTTTGCGGGCACTCAAGGCCAGCATTCATTTGGTAAGTCCTAATTGGAACGTTGAGAAGCAACAACCTGCCGGCCCCGCAGTCATGATTGACTTCAGTGGTGGTGCCGCTCCTTTGGATAGAATAGGCAAAGCGACTCCGGTCGGATCCATTAAAATGAATCCAGAAACGGCCGGGGAATGGAAATGGGAGAAATCGGATCGTCTGGTATTTTTCCCTGCGGGCGGGTGGCTCCCGCCCGGAACCTACACGTTCAAAGCGGAAGCGGGGTTGCTGGCGGAGGATTGCCAACTGGAGACCGATACGCAATTCAACCATCACTGGGGTGCGCCCCCGCTTGGAGCCACCTTTGCAGATCGCTCCTACTATGTGGATCCGGCCACGCCAGCATTGCAGCAGCTAGTCACTACCGTTACCTTCACCCAACCGGTAGCATTGGACGAAGCGCAGCGGGCGCTGTCGGTTGTCAGCGTCACGGGCAGTGAAATTTTCCAAGCCGGTAGCAAGGCCCAGGTCATTGCCGATCCCAAGAATCCACTCCAATTCTATCTGCGTTCGCCACTGATGCAGCCCACCGACAAAGAAGACTTGGTGCGGTTTTTCTTTAAAGCAGGCCTGCACGCTAAATCTGGCGGCAATGCCACCGACAAGGACTTGGAAACGAAACTGACCGCCTACAGCAAACAATCAAATTTCTACTTCGAATCGGCCTCCAGCATCCTGCGCAAAACTCCCGCCGGAGAGCCGGAACAAGCTATCCTGGTGGAACTGAGCATCCCAGCGCATGTCGCCTCCGTGGCGAAATCCGTGCAGGCTTGGAAGTTGCCGCCAGAGGAGTTGGACAAAAATAAGAATCCCATTGCCTGGACGACGGATAACGTAACCGACGAGGTGTTAGCAAAATCTACCAAGGTCGTCATGGATCGCATCATCATGCCGGAGGCTCCTCCGATGGAAGAGGCGATAGCCCTGCGCGTGGCGCAACAACCGAGTGCGCGCATTTTCCTCAAAGTTCCCAAGGACACGGCTGGCCCCGGTGGCTTCGTAACGGCGGAGGATTGGAAGGCCATCACCAGATTGCCAGAAATCCCCAAAGAGGCCATTTTACTGGGCAAGGGTGGACTGCTGGCACTGAATGGCGAACGTAAACTCAGTGTGCAATCGCGTGGCTTGGATCACCTGCGCTATACGGTGGCTCGCGTGCAGACCACTCAGATCAATCACTTGGTTAGCCAAACGAATGGCAGTTTCGCTTCCCCCAGTTTTCGTGGCAACTTTGGTTTGGAAAATATGTCAGAGTATGAGCAGTCTGTGCAGCCGATTGTGAAGAAAACCAACTACAGCGCGAACTATTCCTCATTCGATTTCGCTCCGTTGCTTCATGGGGCTCAGCCGGGGGCAGTTCCCACGCATGGATTGTTTCACCTTACGGTGGAAGGTGTGCGGCCCCGCACCCCGGAAGATGCCAAAGTGGAAAATGGCTCGCCTGACAAAGATTGGGTGCCGTTAGCAGACCAAGAAGGAGGCTATGATGGCAACGATGAACCGGAATACGATGACTCAGGTGAACAAAATTATCTTCGGGGTGATCGCCTGCGCGATAAACGCTTCATCCTCGTGACTGACCTGGGCCTCATTATGAAAGAATCCGCCGAGGGAAATCGCGTGGTTTATGTGCAATCCTTCAGCGGACGCCGTCCGGTGGAAGGCGTGGAAATTTCCGTCCTCTCAGTCAATGGCACCGTCTTGAAGACTGCCATTACCAATGCTCTCGGCAAAGCGGAACTCCCTTCGCTACGTGGGTTGCAACGCGAAAAAGCCCCCGTGGCGCTGGTGGCCAAGAAGGGAGATGACCTGGCCTTTATTCCATGGGACAAGAACGAACGTGAACTGGACACTTCCCGTTATGATGTCGGCGGTGTTTCCTACAGTGAGAAATCCGCCCTCTCTGCGGCCTTATTTACCGAGCGCGGCATTTACCGCCCGGGCGAAGCGATTAACCTTGGCGGGATCGTGCGGCAGCGGGATTGGAAAGGCGATCTCACAGGCTTGCCGCTGGAGTTAGTCGTCATCAATGCCAAGCAGGATGTGGCAGGGCGCTATCCAATTAATTTGGCCGCAGGCGGAGTCTTCTCACAGACCATCCCCACCGCCGAAACCGCCCCCACCGGTCCATGGAGCGTGCAACTAGAGCGTCCGAAATCCGCCAATGCCCGGCCCAAAGAATCGCCCATCTATCTTGGCAGTGTCACGGTTCGCGTGGAAGAGTTCCAGCCGGACCGTCTGAAGGTGAAGGCGCAATTCCTGCCAGGCGAAGGCGAAGGCTGGCGCGCGCCTGATGATTTATCCATTGCCGTGCAGTTGGATACCTTGTTCGGCATCCCCGCAGCGAATCGTCGCGTGGCTTCGAAACTCACGCTTTCCCCAGTCACGCCCAGTTTCGCCAATTGGCCCGGTTGGCAGTTCGGCATGGTGACGAGGGAACGCCTGGAGCCAAAGGAAATCGCGTTAGAAGATGGAGAAACGAATGAAAATGGTCAGGCGAAGATCACGCTGGATCTAGCCGCTCATACCGCTCCCATGCTGCGCGCGCGGGTCGAACTGGAAGCCTTCGAAGCGGACGGTGGTCGTGGGGTGCGCACGGAATTAACCACGCTAGTGTCCCGCCAGTCTTATCTCATCGGCCACAAGACGGATCGCGATCTCGACTATCTGAGTCCGCTGGATCCCGTTTCTGTTAGCGTCGTGGCGATCAGTCCCGATGCCAAGCCCATGGCCGTGGCTGAATTAACGCGAGTGCTGGTGCAAACCAAACATATTTCCGTCCTCACGAAACATGGCAACGGCAGTCTGGCTTACGAATCCCAGGAACGGGATGAAACCGTGGAATCTTTACCCGTGGCTCTTCCGGCTGGCGAGTCGCCATTGCCTTTGCCGCTGGATAAGCCCGGCCAGTTCCGTTATGAATTCCGCAATGCGGTTGGTCAGGCCTTGTGCTCCATTCCCTTCTTCGTGACGGGCAAGGGCGATGCCTCCAAGGATCTGGAACGCAGTGGCGAACTGGAAATAAAGTTTCCAGACAAGAAATGGTTGCCGGGTGAAGAGCTTGAATTCTCCCTCACCACTCCATTCACGGGCGCTGGGCTCATCACCGTAGAGCGAGACTCTGTGCTGACGGAAACTTGGTTCAAATGCGATACGAAATCCTCCGTGCAGAAGATCAAGCTCCCAGACAGCCTGGAAGGTGGTGTCTATCTGCATGTGATCATGGCGCGCGCCTTGGATTCGCCTGATGTTTTCCTCAATCCTCTGGCCAGTGGCATCAAGCCCATTGCTGCTGCGCGTGGTCAGCGGGAAATGATGGTCACGCTGGATTCACCGGATCGGGTGCGTCCGGGGGAACGACTCACCATCGGCTATTCCTCTCCCAAGGCTGGACAAATGGTGATCTGGGCGGTGGATGAAGGCATCCATTTGGTCAGCAAATATCAAGCGCCCGATCCGTTAGCAAAACTGCTACCAACTGCAGCGCTGGAAGTCACCACCTATCAATTGATCGATGTGCTGCTGCCGGAGTTCACGCTGTATCGCAAAGCGCTGGCCATTGGTGGAGATGGTAATGGGGCTCCCGAGTTGCAGTTGGGAATTAATCCCTTCAAACGTCGTCGCGATGCGCCCGTGGTTTACTGGAGCGGCTTTGTGCCCTGTGGACCGGACCGCAAAGAGATCTTCTATCAAGTCCCGGAATACTTTGCGGGACGACTGAAAATCTTTGCCGTGGCCGTGGCGGCCGATTCTGTTGGCCTGGGGCAACGCCAAACCATTGTGAAAGGCGATTTCGTGCTCACGGCCACCACGCCATTATTCGTGGTGCCAGGCGATGAATTCACGGCTAGTGTCACGGTGGCAAATCAACTGGAAGGTGCCGCCAGCACGGATCAAGTGAAGGTTCAGATCGAACCCACGGGCGGGGTTGAGATCCTGCAAGCAGCCCCAGAGGCTCAAACGATTACCGTTGGCAAAGAGAGCCTGCTGCAATATCGTTGTCGGGCGAAAGAACCGTTAGGTAATGGTGAATTGAAATTTACAGCCTCCAGCGGCAATGCCAAACAGTCGTCGAGCAGCACTTTCAGTGTGCGGCCGGGTGTGGCGCGCGCTGCGAAAGTCCAGAGCGGTTGGTTCCGTAATGGCTCGCATGATGTGGCCGTGCAGCATCCCATGTTCCAGGAGTTTGCCGAACGTCAGGCCATCGTTTCCACCACCCCGTTGGGTCTCGCGCACGGTTTGTCCGCTTATTTGAAAGAGTATCCGCATGGCTGCTCCGAGCAAATCACGAGTCGCGCCTTCCCCTGGTTAGTGTTGAAGGATGACGCCAACTTCGGGATTGATAAGGCGGAAGCCGCCAAGGCCATCTCCATTGCCATGAATCAATTATCGAATCGTCAGGGAGCAAACGGTGGCTTCGGCTACTGGGGAACGAATGAGATCGATGGATTCGATTACCTCTCGGTTTATGTCGGGCAATTTCTCATGGAAGCAAAGACCAGCGGGTTCCCTGTGCCAGCGAGACTATTTCAATCCACCATGCGGCGGTTGCGCTTCATGGCGGACGCGCAGATCGCTGATCCCTGGAAAGACAATGATGGCCGCATCTATTACTGGCGCACGCGTTGGGAGTCTGAAATGCGGGCCGCCGCCATTTATCTGCTGACGCGCAATGAGGAAGTCACCACGAACTATGCGCTGAAATTGCAGGACTTCCTGGAGGCCAAAGTGCCCAAGGAATTATGGCATCGCGATTCGACGGCCGCATGGTTGGCTTCAACGTGGCGCTTGCTGAAGAAGGAAGCGGCCGCCACCACATTGATCCAGGCGCATCGGGCTGCCATCAAGCTCCCGGAGCCACGCCAGTGGGATTGGGGTTACTACTACTATAGTAGCAGACTCACCAATGCAGCCACCGACTTCACCATCCTCTGCCGCCATTTCCCTGAAATCGCCAAGACGCTAACCTACGAGGAAATGAAGCCGCTGACGGAAATGATCGATCAAGGCGACTTCCACACTCTTTCCGCCGCATGGAGTGTGCAGGCGCTCAAAGCCTATGCAGATCTAGCCGCCAGCAGTGGGGTGAAGGCAGGCGTGGCTTCGGTGCAAGGTCAGGAGGTAAAAGTGCTAGCCGAACCCGCAGCAGGAATGCTCAGGGTTAAAGTGCCCGAAGGCATGGCGCGCTTCTTCTTTCCCGCCGATGCCCCACAAGGCCTCGGTGCGTGGTATCAGACGATTGAAACCGGCTTTGCGAAAGCCTTGCCGGAGAAATACACCTCCATGCACATTGATGTCGTTCGGGAAATCGTCGATGCAGAAGGAAAACCAGTCACGCAGAGCAAGTTGGGAGAAACGCTCTTTGCCAAACTCACCATTCGGAATCTAACCAAGACCGACATGCCTAATCTAGCGCTCACGGAAATGCTCCCGGGCGGATTTGAATTCTCGCCACCAGGCGAACCTGATTCACTGCGTCCAGGCTTGGCCACGCGGATGGGCACCGACTACATTGATGTGAGGGAAGATCGGGCCATGATTTACTTCGGCCTCCAGCCAGAGAAATCGCTCACCCTGCAATACGCCCTGCGTCCTACCTGTGCCGGAACCTTCGTTGTCCCTCCGCCCTACGCCGAGGACATGTATGAAGCCAAAGTCCGCGCCAACGGAGCCTCCGATAAAATCATCATCCTGCCACGTGAATAGTGGCGCGGGCTTGCAGCCCGCTAGCCAAAACCACCGAGATATGTCTCTGAACTTACAGAACGCTCAAACACCCCACGCTGTAAGGCTTGCGGGCTACAAGCCCGCGCTGCGTTGGCTGAAGCGGCTTGGTGTGCTTGTGGCCGTGTTGGCTATCGTTTACTATTTCCTGCCAAAGCCGGACCTGTTGCCGCCTAACCTGGATTACTCCCGCACGGTGCTGGATCGGGATGGCAAGGTTATATTCTTAACTACCACCAGCGATGGCAAGCTGCGCCTACCAACCACGCTTGAGCAAATTTCCCCGACACTCCTGGAAGCCACGTTGGAAATGGAAGATCGTCGTTTCTTCAGTCATGCGGGCGTGGACGGGAAATCATTACTGCGAGCAGTCTGGGGCGTCTTATCAGGACAGAAACTCGGTGGCGGATCCACGCTAACCATGCAACTCAGCCGACTCCGCTGGGACCTAAAAACGCGCTCCACTTGGGGCAAGCTAGAGCAAACGTTCCGCGCCATTCAGTTGGAACGGCATTACTCCAAGCAGGAAATTGCGGCCGCTTATTTCACGATGGCTCCCTACGGTGGAAACGTGGAAGGAGCCCGGGCGGCTAGCTTTCGTTGGTGCGGGGTGCCGGCATCGGAACTCACGCTGCGGCAAGCTGCCAGCCTCAGCGCGATCCCGCAGAGCCCCCGCACCCGACGACCCACGCTGGGTGGCAGTCCCTTGTTAACCGCAGCTCAGGCCCGTCTGATGACGCGACTTCGCGCCAATCACGGAGAGCCGCCTAACGAGCTGGATGCAGAGTTTAATTTGGAACCCACAGCGGTGCCACGCGAAGCCCCGCACCTGGCGCGACGAATGCTGCGGGCGGATCGCAAGAGCCTGACCGTGGCCACCACAGTTGATTTAAACCAGCAGCATGTCATCGAACAATCCATTCGAGATTTCCTGGAACGCTGGCGCAGCCAAGGTTTGCGCAATGCTGCGGCCATCCTGCTGCATGCGCCAACAGGAGAAATTCGCGCCAGCGTGGGGTCGGCCAATTTTCATGACGTCAGCATTTCCGGCCAAGTGGACGGCACGCGCGCAGGCCGCTCGCCTGGGTCCACGCTGAAGCCGTTCATTTATGCGCTGGCGCTGGATGCGGGATTGCTTCAACCACAAACCTTGCTGGACGATGCCCCGAAACGTTTCTCCGGCTACAATCCAGAGAACAGCGACAGAAATTTCCTCGGCCCAATAGCCGCTAGCGAGGCGCTGCGGCTCAGCCGCAATGTGCCTGCGGTGGAGTTGGCCTATCGACTGCCCCATGGCGGCCTGGAGTCATTCCTGCGAGCCTCCGGAGTGGATTTGCCGCATGAAAGTCAGGGTCTGGCGTTGGCGATCGGAGCAACAGAAATGAGCTTGGAGGAATTGGCTAGGTTGTATGCAGAGCTGGCCCATCCGCAGCAGGGGAAGCTTTCTCCTTCGGCCTGCTGGCTCACGCTGGATGCCCTGCGCAGCAAGGAATCTGGAGCTCCGCTCGGATTATCATGCAAGACCGGAACGTCCAACGGGTTTCGCGATGCATGGGCTTGTGGTGTCATGGGCGATTGGGTCCTCTGCGTCTGGGTCGGCCACTTCGACGGCCATGGCATGCCGGGACTTTTCGCACGAGAAACTGCAGCCCCGTTGCTCTGGCAAACGGTCACTAAACTCAAACTCCCCGCCCGCTCAGAAGCCGAAGCGCGCCCGCAGGATGTCGCTGAAGTTTCCGTCTGTGCGGTGTCGGGGGATCTCGCTGGGAAGAACTGCCCGCACTGTCGCAAAGGCTGGTTTATCGGCGGCGTATCGCCTATCACCAGTTGTCAGGTGCATCAAAAGATTGGCGATACCGTGGTCGAAGTCTGGTCTGCAGAACGCCTAGCACAATTCAAGAAAGCCGGCTTCCCCCGAGTCATCAATCCATTGGCAAACAGCGGACTAACATCACAGCGATCCACTGCCAACGGCCCCGCACCCAAGATCATCAGCCCACAACCCGCCCTCACTTATTACGTCCAGGCCAACGCCCCGCAGCAAAGTCGCTTACTCCTGCAAGCGAACGCCGCCCCCGGCACCCAACAGATCCATTGGTTTGCCGACAACCGCTACCTGGGAGCCAGCCCCCCCGCCGATCCCCTCCCCTGGCAACCCCTCGTAGGCGACTACGAACTCCAAGCCATGGACGACGCCGGCCGCGTGGCCGTGGCGAAGATCAGCGTGCGATTGGCGATGGGGAAGTGACTCGGCTGGAATCAAGATCCCGTGTCCATTCTACTATTCGCGAAATCCGCCACAATGTCGCAGAGGAAATGTTATTTAATGATCAAGTATTTCATCCGGGAGACTTCTGATCTCCTGCTTTTCATTTAAATAGATGACTTTTGGACCTGAGACAGGGTAGCTGATAGCAATACGCTCGAAATGAGCATCTGTGGCAAGGGTGGTCAGTTCGCGGTGGGTAGGTAGGTGCCAGAGGCGGACGGTTTTGTCTTGGGAAACCGTTACTAGGATTTTCCCGTCGGGTGCGAAGAGAGCTTGGGTCACGGTGCGGGTATGTCCGTTGAGTTCCGCCAGTTCTTTGCCTGATGCGGAGTTGAAGAGGCAGACTTTACGATCCCGGTAGTTGGCAGCGGCTAGCATATTCCCATCTGGGGAGAACTCTAACCAATGCACTGGTGCCGCCGCCCGGTTGGTAAATAGTCGTCCGCCGTCTTCCGACTGAGCCACGATCAGAGCGACTCCGTAGATGGAGCCTGCAATGCGGTCAGCATTGGGAGACCATGCTAGGTTTTGGATATTGCCCTCCATTGGATCAGAGCCGTGGCACTGCCCGGTTTGTAGATTCCACACGGTCACGGATTGTTGCTTGATATCTGCGGCTACTAGCAATTTTCCATCCTGGTGGAGCCGCCAATGTCCATACGGTCCGTCACTGTTTTCTAAACGCACGGGATCCGATTCGCGTTTGCTAGGACCAGTCTTAGTAAACGCCCACCGGGTGACGAAAAAAGGTCCGGTGCCAACTGGACGAGGAGCCGCTGTAGTGGCGACTAGCAATTCCATGGCTGGGGTCCATCCCAATACGGCTCCGCTGGAAATGGGTAGCTCGATGGTCTTGCGTTGGCGTAAATTCGCCACCGACACCTTACCCTCCCATTGTGTGCCTGCTAGCCATTCTCCATCAGGCGAGAACAGCAAGGATTGTCGATTTGAGGCGGTGGATGGGGCGCTCGGATAGGTGCTTTCATTGGTTCCAGTGACATGCCAGAGCCGCAAGCTGCCATCGCTACTCGTAGTGGCTAAATGATGTCGATCTTGTAAAAACGTGATGCCTGTGGGTGTTTTGGCATGTCCCCACCACTCAGTTTGCTTAGGCGTATCCGTCGCTCCAGGTCCGGGCATGAGGCGGAGGGAGGTGTCGTCTGAGAGGTAGCCCAACCACTGGCTGTCCGGAGAAATGGCCATGTTCATGATGGCGTGGGTATGAGGCGGAGATTCCCTTATAATGGATTTTGTGGCCAAATCAAAGAAACATAGCTTCCAGGAGTCCTGTTGTGAAAAGACTCCCCAGCGACCATTGGGGGAGACGGCTACATCGCCAATCCAGCCTCCAGTAGGTATTTCAGCGTAGGGCGTAGTTTCTCCGCGTTTCCAGAGGAACAAGACATCGCCTCCATTTCCCTGCACGAACACATTGCCGTCGGCCGACTGAGCAACCAGTCCCCCCGAGCCATTGAGGATTTGAAAAGGTGGTCCAGCGGACAGATCAGCTACCCCAGCAAGCTTTCCTGTGTTTGGGTTAGTGGAGCCGCAGAGAAAGCGTTGACCATCACGATTGAGTGACATTCCCGCACCGATAACTGGGAGAGCGGCAAGCGGACGGCCATCCTCCGTGGAGCGTAAGTGGGCCCATCCGCCGCTGAGGCCAGTGGCCAAGCGGGTGCCGTCTCCAGACACGGTCATGCGGTTAAATCTACCTGCGGAAAACGTGGCGGATGCGGCTTGCCATTCGGCAGTCGTGTTAGGTATGTTGGAAAATCTAGGATCCCAAGGACCGGGCACCCACTGGCGTAACAAGTCCTCACATTCCTTGCCGCTGAGGCGGTTCGTGGTTTCCCAGGCTCCAGGGAGAAGCGGGGTATGCTTGCCCGAGGCTGGATCTATCTGTTCTAAATATCCCTCTCCGGCAACGTAGAGTTTTTTAGTTCCATTTGCCCAAGCAAGGGCGGTAGGGCTTCCGGGGAAGCCAGTAATGACGTCTGTAGCGGTGGGTACCTTCAGTAAAGCGGTTAGTAAATGATAGTCGAAGCAGACCGTCCGATCCTGCATTTTTTCTAACAGACGTGCGGCTTGGAGGGGCTGTTTGGCGTGGTAGGTTTGCCAGGCCAACTGCATGTCTGACGCATAGAGACTATCTGCCAACTGGTCCCGGTCCTTGGCCGCGGCCTGCTGGGCTTTTTCGGCAATTTTTTGGCTCGCCACGGCTTCCGCACCTTTGCTGCGAGCCTCGTCCCGCTCAATTTGCAGGCTGGAGGCGTGGTAAATGGATTGTGCTAGTAAGGCCGCTAAAAACACTGGCATTAGCAAAATAATGGCAGTGGCGGAGCGGTATTTTTTAGCGGTGCGGAGAAGCTTTTCGGTAAAAGTGGTTGGCCTGGCTTTGATGGGGTCGCCACGGCTCAAGGCGGCCAAATCCTCTGCCAAAGCCAGTGGGGTCGCATAACGCTTGCCGGGGGATTTTTCTAAACATTTCAGGCAGATGGTTTCTAAATCACGTGGCAGGTCTCTACGCAACGTAGAGGGCGGCACAGGCTGATCCTGCATGACGGCATGGAGGATGGATATCATGTGCGTGCCGCTAAATACAGGCTTTCCGGTCATTAATTCGTAAAGGATCGTCCCCAGGCCATAAACGTCTGTGGCCACGGTGGGAGCTTCCTGCGTGCCTGATGCCTGTTCCGGTGCCATGGTCTGCGGGGAGCCCAAAACGGCTCCTGTGACCGTAAATCGGGAGGCTGCAGCATCGAGGCGATGCACTAGCCCGAAATCTGCAACCCCCACGTTACCCTGCGCATCCAACAAAATGTTGCCGGTTTTTAGATCGCGATGCAAAATGCCGCGTTGGTGAGCAAAGTGCACGGCACGGGCCAGGGATTCAACTAATCCGGTAATCCCCCTCCAATCACGTGGGCGTGGGATGGGATCTGCTAGCGTGCCGCCCTCCATGAGACGCATGGTAAAATACAGTTGCCCATCTATTTCCCCCACATCATAAACCGGAACGATCAGCGGATGCTCCAAGCTGGCTGCGGCCTCTGCCTCCGCCCGAAATCTTCGTTCTGCCGCAGGCTCCGTGACATACAAGGCCATCATTTTCAAGGCTACGAGCCGCTTGGATGGCTGCTGCTGAGCCTTCCAGACTGTTCCCATGCCGCCGTGGCCCAATTTTTCTAACAACGTATAGTTTCCAAAAATGACGCCTTCCGTGAAACTCTCTTCCACGTCCGGAGAGGCCAGCACGTCCTGAATTAAGCATCGCGCACATTCCCCGTCATTCCTTCCAAGCGGAAGGCTGCTGCCACACTGAATGCAGTGGGTTGGATTCATGCGGAGAGCGCTACTAGCAAATGACGCAGTTCATCTTCCACATCCGCTGCGTCTGGCACCGTGAGAGCCACTTCCTCACGCAGGAGGCCGGCAAATCGAGTGCGGAGACGGTGGAGCAGGGAGCGGATAGCGGACTCGGAAAGTCCGAGTGATTTCCCTGTTTCTAACAAGTGTCCGCCTTCTTTTCCACGAAGTAAAAAGGGCCGCAGTTGATCAAATTTCGCTTGGTCTTCCGGTCGACGTTGCCACTCACGTTGCAACCGCTCTAACACCCGATTTACCATCGCGTCCGCCCATTCCCGGTCGAATATTGCCTCTGGAATTCCGTTTTCACCCGCCTGATGCAAAAAGCGGGCCTCACCTTCCTCTCGCAAGATGACGTCCAGACTAACCGACTGAAAAAGCCCTCCTCGTTTCTCCGCTCGTTGTTCCCGAGCATGATCGGAAAGCTTATGTTTCAAGGCCCCCAACAGGAACGACCGAAACCGACCCATTTGCGGGTCCGCACGAGCCAGCGAGCCTTTGGACATGAGATCTACAAAGAAATCTTGCGTCAGATCCGCGGCCTCCTCCGGAAATTTTCCGCTGCGTCTGACGAAGGCATACAATGGATACCAATAGGACCGGTATAATTCCTCCCAAGCGGCCTGCGAGCCCGGTGCATCACGCGACCCCGCCAATACGACGGCACTCCAGTGGGTGGCTGCGAAGCTCGCAGGGCTGCGGACGAAGTCGGGATCATTACTCATCATGCCCGAAAGCATGATGATATTTAGCTCGATTCGCAATGAGAAAATCATTTCCTCCGCTGACGGCTGGAGAGCCCTAAAAACAAAGCCCCTGCGAGCATGAATGCCGTGGATGGCTCCGGGATCAGGGAGGTTAAGACGACATCATTTCCGTTTCCGCCGCGGTAAGTGAGACTGAAGGGATAGCCACTAGCCGTAACCGTGCCGCCCTCTGGGATGAGGGCTAGGTTGGTATCCCACAGTAGCCCGCTGGCGAAACCAGGGGACGTTTTGTTGATCAGGATAAATTCGTCGCCCGTGTTAGGTGCATAATTTAGCGTTAGTTGGAGCACGGGTGTGCCGCCAAATTGGAGCGAACCGCCGACCACAATTTGATCATGCAAGGTGGGACTGTTTAGCTCCATTACCAAGCGTGGACTACTACCAGAGGTGACTAGATTTCCCAGCACCGTTAGGGTGCCCGCACTATTTCCGGGTGCTAGAGAGCCGGAGAGATTGAGATTCCCGCCGATGATGCCCGTGCCTCTCAGAGTGCCGCCTACGTCCGCCGTCCAGAGGGCACTGGAGGCACTGTGATTACCATTCATAATGAGGAGCGAGCCCGCACCGCCCACGTAAACCTGTCCAGTGCCGGTGGATGTGCCCATGAGGGTCAGGCTGCCAGTGCCCACCTGGGTAAGGTTTCCAGGGCCACTGATGGTTCCGTTAAATACGCTAACAGCGGCATTCCCGCCCAAACTCAGGCCACCATTAATAGCTAATTCCAAATGACCACCGCCCTGTAGGCTGCGGGTAGCTTCATAGTCAGTGACGCGGAGCGTGGCTCCAGGTGAAATGGTCACGTCAGAGAAATCCGACAGTCCACTGATACTGGCCACCAGGGTGCCCTCCTCTATGAGAGTAGGACCGCCGTAGCTCGATCCGAACAGACTGAAGATTTGTTCCCCATTTCCAATTTTACGCAGGCCACCGGGCCCGGTAATTTGCCCCGTAAAGGTGTGACTGCCGCCCGCTCCGCCAAAGGTTAGCACATTTCCCGGACTATTCACCACCACCGTGCCGCTGCCTTCCAGGGCACCGATGGTTTCACTGCCATTGACGATGAGCTGGCTGTAAACAGAGACGACGGACTGATCACCGATGGCCTGGCCATCATTCGCAATCAGCGTGCTACTGTTGGAGATCACCGTAGTGCCAGTGTAGTCGGCAGCTCCGGCCCTGCCGTCTAGGGAAAGCCTGCCAGGGCCTATTAAATCCAGTCCCATGGCTCCCGTCAGGTGGCCATGGAAATTTTCTACCGGGGCAGTGTTAGGTAAACGCACGGCCAGCCTGCCGCCGCTGCTACTGGTAATGGTGCCGCCAGAACCCGTTAGCGAAGTAACCTCCTCGGTTCTCCCATTCAGGTCCACGGTGCCGCCGTTGAGGATGAGTTTCCCTCCTATCAGCATGTCATTCTGTGCGCTGGTATTTTTCAGCACGCCGCCCAGCAGCAACACGTCCACGAAGGCCGCCCCTCCAGTGGCTACCACCTCCACCACGCCCTCATCCACCGTGAGGGAGGCTTGGTCTGGAGAGCCATCTTGCACGCCTCCAAATTGCAGGGTCTCTGGCCCTGTTTTGTGCAGGTAAATATTGGATAGTCGCCCAGTGAAATTTCCTCCATTCAGCGTCAAGGTGGCCGGAGCCATGCCATAGTCCATGTCATCTCCATGGACCACACCATTGCCGTTGAGGAAACCGATCTTTTCGGACTCCCCCATGAGTAATATCACGCTACCGGCATTGACCGTCACCCCACCTCCATCCGGAATTTGGCTATGATTACTCCCCACCAGTTTCAGGATCGTGCCAGCGTTACTGTTTTGTAGAACGACATTCCCCGTAAAACTATTCTCCCCAGCCAAGGTTACTTTTCCAGAAATGGTGAGGGTGCCCACGTTTCCTTCGATAGGTCCACGAAACACTGCCGGGAGGGTAGCACCTAGGGCATCGGCAACGAGTGAGACGGGGCGGTTCAGGTCCATGCTCCCGGAAAATATGGCGGGATATTGGAAGGTGTTAAATTGAGATGGGATAAAAGAGGTCAACGCTAGATTGCCTATGGTTACTGAGCCTGTGGGGCCAGCAGGCACTGAAATATCGTTGGCTAGTGGCACCAGAGAGGCATTTCCGCCGTTCTGCATTCCAAAGCGAATGGCCTGGGCACCCGTGGCAGCATCTCCTAGCACAATTGGGCCAGTGCCAAAGCGAGTGGTGGCTGATTGACTCGGCTCAGAGAGATACAGGAGACCGCCAGAGGAGACATGTGTGCCTCCATTGTAGGTGTTGATGGTGTTAAAACCAAAGACCGCATCCTTGGCTCCGCTTTTGTAAACACCGCCATCACCCGCTATGCCAAACATGGACACATTGGTGTCCCATTGGGCGTTTTTAAATAGCAATTGTGAGGGATGCAGCACTTGGGGCACAGTCACGTAAATGGGATTTTGGATGGCGTTTATATCGTCAAAAATGACAGTATCCGAGAGCCTAGCATCCACGTTTTCGATATAGCTCGTAGCGACGCCTCCCGTGACTGTTCTGAAATTTGCCCCACTCCAGTTACTGCCCAAATTACCGTGAAATCGGATAGCATCCGCCGCAGTGACGGTCAAATCAATGGTGCCGACTCCATTCGTGAGCGTTGCGGAAACCCGTGGGGGTAAGGTTCCCAGCGAGAGGGCTGCGAATCCACTGCCACCGATGGCTCCGGCATAGGTCATGAGCGTAGTGGTGCCCGGAGCCATGTTGCCGAGGTTGCGGATGTTGATGGTGTTAGCACCAGCGGTGTTGAGCCCGCCGCTATTGACTAGCACGAGCTGATCATTTGCCGGGCCTGCGGCCGTGTTCCCCAATCCAAATGCGCCAATGCTGCCGTCCCTGAAATTCACCCGTGAAGCAGTGTGGGTGCCGGTGGATGGAGAAAGTCCGGTGCTGCCCGGATCTATGATACCATCCAAGTTCACCGTGCGGGTCCGACCAATGCCGCTCAGCGTGCCGGCCACGCCCACGGTAGTGGCCGCCGAGGCTACGGTGCCATTCACCGCCAAAACGCCGCCGTTGATGGTGGTGCCAGCCGTCTCATTCATAGGACCAGAGAGGACTTGGACGCCCGTGCCTGTTTTGACCAGTGTAAGCGCAGCGGTGCCATTTTGCAGCGTGCCGGAAAACTGTGACCAAGCGGCATTTCCCTGGCCCATGGTCAGCGTGGCTGCCGTCGTGGTGGTTACGGTGCCAGCCCCACGCAGGCCATTGATGCCTTCCGGCTTGCCGCTGAGGTTAAAGGTAGCACCTGCTTCCATTCGCACATTAGTAGTACTGGAAATCTGATCATTTCCCGTGCCTCCGAGCGTCAGCGTGCTGCCTCCACGGAGCCACAGCCCGTCCCCAGGCATGTTTACCGCATGGATGGTAGCCGTGCTGGCTTTGGCTAAATTTAGCGTCCCGCCTGCAACGATGACTCCCAGATCCGTATTGTTAGCAGCACCTTCCAGAGAGAGGATTCCGTCACCAGACTTAGTTAGGCCCGTTGCGTATAGATCGCCCGCAGCAGAGGTTACTACACCCGTGAGGGAAAGCATTTCTGAAGCCGTGGTGACGGAAATCTCGCCCTTCCCAATGACAGACCATGAGCGGTTCGTGCTGTCTGTGGTTCCGGAGAAAATGACGGCTCCGTGGTTCAGTGTCACACTGGATCCAGCTCCCAGTGGACCTGCGAGCCCGCTGTTCTCTACGCTGGCAATGCTGACTGCGGGTCTGCTGGAATTGCTAGTAGTGAAAATACCCGAGTTGATGTCGTTAAAACGAAATGCCTGCCCGGCGTTTCCAATGTTCACATTTCCCGTGAAATCACTGACCCCAGCAAGCGTCTGCACGCCGCCCCCATTCCGCCCCGCCACCGTAAGGCCACTGCTGCCGGAAATGTTGCCTGCGAACGACGCATTGGCTCCTAAATCAAGCGTGAGACTCCCGGCACCCAATGTCACGGCACCAGCCCCACTCAAGTTTCCGATGGCTTCGCTCAGTCCATTCATGTCCCAAGTGCCACCTGCCTCCACGGCCACTAGAGAGCGATTGTCCAACACCTCCGCCTGAGCCATCCGCACAGTGGCCCCGCTGCTGATCTGCAAGGAGCCTTGCAGCAATCCATTTTGGCCGAATGCAAGCCCACCGCCCAACACCGTAAGCCCCTCCCGAGCCACTAACGCCCCCGTCAACGTAGGCCGATAACCCACCGTATGATCATTTCCAATAACCAAAGTTCCAGCACCCCACTTTTCGATAGAATCCCCGCTCACAAGCCGCCCAGCGAGCGTCAGTTGCTGGTTAGCAACCCTGATGGACGCCACATCCGCATTCCCTTCTAAATACAATAGGTCACTCTGCGATCCAGTTATCGTGAAGTTATGACTGGGCACCAGATCCCCAAAGCGAATCTCACCCAACGTCCCATTGAAGCTCGAAGCACCGGCATCTGCGGAATAATTCACCTGAGAAAAATCCGCCAAAGCCCCCGCTCCACCAGCCACCGAACCACCGACCCAGTTCGCCCCCACAGTCCAGTTTTGAACGCCACTAGGATTGAGCCAAACCCCGTCGGCCGCCCAACTGAACGGAGCGAACCATGAGAACAGCACGACGGATATTGATAATTTTTTGAAAATATTCATTGGAAGGTGATAGAGGGAAAATCCTCTCAATCCTTCCTTCGGAATTTCTCCCACCAACCGTTCAGAAAATTTTCTGGATTCTTCACAAACATCGTGATGCGCGTCCGATAGAAATACGAACAGGTCAACGTAGCCCCCGGAACCCAACAAATCCATTGGTTTGCCGACAACCGCTACCTGGGAGCCAGCCCCCCGCCGATCCCCTCCCCTGGCAACCTCTCGTAGGCGACTACGAACTCCAAGCCATGGACGACGCCGGCCGCGTGGCGGTAGCGAAGATCAGCGTGCGTCTGGCGATGGGGAAGTGACATTTCCGCTAGTCCCGCATCTGCCATGGCATGTAGTTGCTGACGCGCAATCCTCCAGTGGGAGAAGAGGCGTGGATGGCGCGACTGCCGGAGAACGCAACAGTTACCAGGCCCAATGTGCCCGGTTGGTAACGTCCGATGTGATGTTGCAGCCCACTTAAATTTCACGCATCATGATCTTCCTTTTCGACTTCCTGGATTGAGTTTACTGCTCTTTACGAATTCTAAGGAAAGTCTCGCTGCGGAAGCCTGGCATTGGACTTGGTTGCACCGAAGCGACCGAGTGCGACTCGAATCAATTTTATCGGAAACAGACCGCTGTCTGTCCGGGCCAGCGGTGCGCGTTACGGAGTATGATTCAGATGCGGTTGATGAGCAATTGTTGGATCTCTCTGCCCCCAGCGCTGAGCGATATCGAAGCTCGTGGGAAAAAGGATATTTCATGTTCGCATCTGGAGATAGCAAGGTAGGCGGAGGAGTGCTTTACATCCAAGGTGATCCGGATGTTTTTGATTCCGAAGGCAATCGAATGGTCTTCATCGGTCAAATCGCTTCAACAGAATTCTGTGAAATTGGCGATTCTGGAATTGCTTATACCCACTATCCTCCAGTCACTCAGGAAATCCAAATTGGGGTCTCGTATTTCTGAGGTAACTCCAACCCAGGCACGCAAATTTCTGGCGGCAAATAACGCCTCGCGCAGGAGGAGAAAATCAGCCTGGCGGAAACGAACGGTCAGGGCTGGCATCCGTCCATCACCGCACCAACCATCGGCCGACCCGCTGCTGGCATTCCCGAGAGCAGCGAAACGCACCTGCGCCTCATGTTTGACATCATGCTGCTGGCCTTCCAAATGGATCGCACCCGCGTGGCCACGTTCATGATGAATAACGACTTGTCTAACATGCGTTTCCCCAGCCTGGACGGCATCAGCGGCGGCATCCACGAACTTTCCCACCATGCGGGAGACGACCATCGGCTGGAAATGTATCAACGCGTCAACGAGCACCAAGTTAAACTCTGGGGCGAGTTCCCGACCAAAATGCAAGCCACCAACGAAGGCGAGCGGACCCTGCTGGAAAACAGCATGATCCTCCTCACCAGCAGCCTCTGGGACGGCAACGCCCACGACTCCACCCAACTCCCCGTCGTCCTCGCAGGCAAGGGCGGCGGCACCATCCAAGGAGCCCGCCACCACGACCTCAGCGCCGATCCCAACCGCAAACTCTGCCACCTCCACTTGGCCCTTATGGATCGCATGGGAGTGAAAATTGACCACTTTGGTGACGCGGAAAATGCGCTGGGGATTTGAGTTGGGATGACGCCAGCCAAGTCAGGATTCAACTTGCAATTCTAATTTGGCGTAGTTATTGCTTATCATGAATTCTGACTCGGCCAATGCTGCTGAATTATTGCTGGATAAAGCTGCCACGTTGTTGGATCGCTGTCGCAAATCAGGATTTATAGCCGGAAATTTGCAAAGCGTGCTGGGGCTTCGACTCAGTCGCGTCCCGCCCGGGGATTTGAAAACATTAGCCGATGATTTGCGGGAGTTCGCCAATACCATTCCGTCGAGTGTTGCAGTTAATTCGCCTTTAGTCCCAAGGGATCGTTTGATGGCGGGGAAGGGTATGTTTACCACGGAATCGGAGCCCCCTGACCCGCTTGAAATTGAGATTTCGTCATTACAGCAGAAAATTGAAGACAGCGTCATTTTCCAAGGATCCTTTCTTCCCGAGCTTTCCGTTAAGGAGCTAATAACTTTATCTAAGGATGACGGAGACGCCATACGCGTCGTGGATGTGGCGGGAAATAACATCTTGAAGTGGCCAAGCATACGACCTCCACGGTATTGCTCCATTGAGGGTGTTGTGCCCTATCTTGTTTGGGAGGATGATTTACTGACGTCTGGCTCGGAATTGGTGTTTGCTGTTGTGCGCCTATTTACGAGGCTTATTTCACAACCTGTTCCCTTCATGTTCAAACCGGCACTGTGGAATAAAGCCCGGCCTTTTAACCGAGAAAAGTTCCTCGCCCTGCGATTTTCAGGCTTCGTAGTGCGCCCGCGTGAGGGCGACTATCACTGCGCTATCCAGTGTTCCAACCTACCTGAGATCCTCGCGATAAAGGATCCGCCGCGCCCAAGGAAGCAGCTTGTGTGGCCGCACCACCCGACATTCCCCATTCCGTGGAGAAGTGTCAAAAAATTGGAAAACGGGGAGATACACGAAGACAGCTTGGGGGGCACAAAAGAGGAAGCGCTTCAGAATTGCTGCGCGGTGCGCGTAATTCGCTGGCAGGAGGAATCCCGCCAGAAACGGGAGGTGGCTGACGTATTTGAATCCGAGCAAGTGGAGCCATTATCCACTGATCAACAAATTGCGGATGCTATTATGGAAGCGCAAAGCACTTTGCTCTTTTTTGAAGATAACCACGATCTTCGTGTGTTGGGGAATTATCAACTTGCCAGTGAGCCTTCCAAGTTAGGATTGAAAGCTCGTGAAATCTGGTTCCAGAGATATCGTGAGGTATTGGCGCCTGCCCTTCCGGACGCCAGAACCGCAACTATATTTTTATGGAACGAAGGAAAGCCCAAATCTCCCTTCCGAACTTGGATGGCGCGGTTGCCCGAAAACGCAACAGTTGTGCTTCCTACGTGCCCAGTTGGTGATGCCCGGTGCGATGTTGTAGCCCATTTGAATTTCACGCATCATGATCTTCCTTTTCGACTTCCTGGATTGATTTTACTGCTGTTTACGAATTCTAAGGAAAGTCTCGCTGCGGAAGCCTGGCATTGGACTTGGTTGCACCGAAACGACCGAGTTCGACTCGAATCAATTTTATCGGAAACAGACCGCTGTCTGTCCGGGCCAGCGGTGCGCGTTACGGAGTATGATTCAGATGCGGTTGATGAGCAGTTGTTGGACCTCTCTGCCACCAACGCTGAGCGATATCAAAACTCGTGGGAAAAAGGCTGTTTCATGTTTGCATCTGGAGCCACCAAGGTAGGCGGAGGAGTGTTTTACATCCAAGGAGATCCGGGTGTTTTCGATTCCGAAGGCAATCGAATGGTCTTCATCGGTCAAGTCGCTTCAACAGAATTCTGTGAAATTGGCGATTCTGGAATTGCTTATATCCACTACTCTCCAGTCACTCAGGAGATCCAAATTGTGGTCTCATATTTCTGAGGTAACTCCAACCCAGGCACGCAAATTTTTAGCGGCACACCTTGATTCCTCAGCCAAAGCCTACTCCCGCCCATGATAAGAACAATCCTTGATTATAGCAAACCCATCGAGGTTCTTCCGGGAATTTCGTGGTTGACGCGACTTCTCCTGAGTGAAGTTGGCACATGGACAAACCAGTATCAGCTCCGATCGAAGTCGCCCGGCATTATCAACGTCTGCTGGGTTTGCCAGAGCCCTGGGTGGTCACGCAGTTAGTCGAAAATATTGCCGAGGCCAAGATCGACATTCAACTCCACCATGACCCCAACACTCGCTTTCCTTGTCCGCACTGTCAGGCACTCTGCCCGGTGCATGATCACGCACCGGAGCGTCGGTGGAGGCATTTGGACGCCTTACAATATCGCACCTTTCTGACCGCACGCAGTCCTCGCGTCAAATGCCCTGAGCACGGTGTCAGTGGCGTTGCTTTGCCTTGGGCAGATTTCTCGGCACGTTGGACCATTGATTTGGAATGCAAGACCATCGACACCTTGGAGGCATGTGCCTCGCTCAGCGCAGCGGCCAAGCTACTCAATCTAAGCTGGGATATGCTTCAAAGCATCATCTCATCTGCGGTCGCACGAGGGTTGGCGCGACGCTCGCTCGCTGGGTTGTGTTGGCTTGGATTGGATGAGAAAAGCTACCTCCGGGGCCAAAGTTACATCAGCGTCTGCAACGACCTGAAGGGCCGTCGGGTCTTGGAAGTAAGCCTTGGACGCACCGCCGAAGAAGCCGCCGTCGCTTTGCGGGTCGTGCCTGCAGAGCAGCGCAGTGAGATCCAAGCCGTGGCGATTGATATGAGCGCAGCCTGTGCCAATGCGGTGAGCATGGTCTTCCCCAAAGCCGCCCAGGTGATTGATCGGTTCCATGTTAGCCAGTTACTCAATAAAATGGTCCACAGCGTGCGTCGCAGCGGGCATGCCAGACTGATGAGTGAAGGTGACGAAGTGCTTAAAGGCACGGCACGACTCTGGCTCTGGGGGCCTGAAAACATGAGCAGTGACATGCTCGAACGCTTCAGCGCGGTCGCAGCCCTGAATCTGCAAACCTCCAAAGCCTGGCAAGTGAAGGAGAATTTCGCCAGCTTCTGGGATCAACCCAACGCGGAGCAGGCGCAGATATTTTTCGAACAATGGGAACAGGCAGCTCTCAAGTTAAAGTTCGCGCAAATTACGACGCTAGCGAAGACGTTGCGAAAGCATTTGCAGGGCTTGTTAGCCTATCAAAGCTACCGCATCACAAATGCCATCAGTGAAGGATTTAATAGCAAAATCCAGTCCCTGAAAGCCGCAGCCAGAGGATTTCGAAACGCTGCTAACTACCGGATTCGCATCCTTTTCTTCTGCGGACGCTTAGACATGGGTAGAACCCCAAGCGCATGCTTCGCTTAATTTTCAACCACGAAATTCCCGGAAGAACCCCCATCGACTTCGAGGATACGATCGTGGAATATGAATTTGATGCCGCAATGGTTGTGCGCTTTGCGGATAGGATTCAATTTGAGGAAGAGGATAGCAATTTCGCCCCTGGGCCGAGTGTGGCTTGCAGGCTTCAGACAGATGATGGTTTGGAGTTTGCACTCATTCATCTGCAATATTGTGATAAGCTTCTGGTTTATGGGCAATCGGATGCTTCATCTGATCTGTTGAGATATGTTTTCACCTCTGAATTCCCTGAGTTAAGCGATAGTCGATTTTTTCGACGACGAGCTTAGCTGCCTTGCAGCGGCAGTGCGGGATGCTCCTGAAAAATAGAGGCCGCCAGACGACATTCCCGACCTCCTGGATGCCTTAATCGCAGCCGGCGTTTCAGTGCATAGTCAAAGACTAGCGGGTTTAAATTATACAACTCACGCAGTGGGTCGGCATCGGTCGGTTCAAGTAATCCAGCTCGTATCCAATGGCGCAGCGAGATCACGCAATTCACCGCTGGCAGCGGATAATCGCTGCCATTGACCATCCGCTGGTGCAAATCTCCACGGCTTAGCAGGGTGCGGAGGAACTCCGGGGTGCGATTCATTTGGGTGGTGGCGGAAATGTCGGTGAAGAGCAATCCCTGCCAGCGTGGATCATCCATCATTCGCAGCAGCAATCTCCAATTTTGCACCGGAGGGCCATTGGGAGCGGATTGATCTATTCCTTTCCCCAAGCTGGCACAGTGTGCCACGATGACCTTGACTCCATGCTCCAACGCTCGTTGCAACCGTTGGGGATTGCCCAGACACTGGGCTTCAACCGCGTCCACTGCCGCTTCCTCACCGCCATGCGAAAGGAGCGCCATGCCCTGCTGGTGCAGCGTTGCATAGAAGGCATCGCAACTGGAATCCGCGGGATCAATCCCCATGGCATTCGGCAGCCACTTGATGACGCGCACCCCTTGAGCGTGCAACCGTCGCAGTTCCTCGCACGCCCCCGGCTGCCGCGGGTGCACCGAACCTGCCGCTGCGAAATGGCTGGGATCACTTCGGGCCACCTGCAGGGCGTGAGCATTGGGCACATGAAATTCGGTTTTCGCCCCCACCACTTGGCCATCCGGTCCATGATGTTGCGCAAAGGCTAGCAGCAGCAATTTGCCCGGCACCGTCTGCGCAAGGCTGCGCAATCGATTGATAAATTGGGTTTCTGCTTGGCTCGGATCCTTTATGAAACTGGCACTGCGATAGACTTCAAAACGAAAGTGGTGCCAAGGGTGCGCCCAAGTCAGCATCCGCGGATTCACATAGCAGCCGCTGGCCTTTTCGCCTGTGCCCAAAAGATGGACATGGTAATCTGCAAGTTTGGCTGAATCTACGTCGGCATACACTTGCTGCCACAAGGCCCGAGCGGCCACACTCAGCCCTTTCGGCAGATCCTGGGGCTGGCCAGTGGAGGCGCCTCCCAAGCGGCGCGCGAGCCCCATGCAGCCAACTGCACTCAGCAAACTACCAGCCGCCATCGTTTGGCAAATCCAGCGTCGCGACACTCTGGAGGTTTCTGAATTCAAAGAAGGGTTTTGCATAGTGCTCTATGTTACGAGTGATGACTGCAACGCTAAATTGGAAAAATTGATGAAACCATCATTAAAACCAATGATCGTTCCTCGGAGTGGGCCGGCCACCACGACGTCAGCCAAGATCCCAACCGCAAACTCTGCCGCCTCCACCTGGCACTCATGGACCGCATAGGAGTGAAAATTGATCACTTTGGCGACGCGGAAAATGAGCTGGGGATTTGACGATGGGATGGGCCATCATTCCTTCTGAAAGAATTGCCAAATTTAAAATATGCTAGCAATGATAAAGTTCGATGCCAGTAGCCTCTTGGCCGATTACCCTCAGCCAGCAGCGCAGACGGTTTAGGTGTCTGATGGCATCGACACGCTGAAATAGGCCCGTCCTTGATCTGCGTAACCTTGGTATTTTGCGCAACTACAATCAGGCTGTGATGCTCTTTCATCCTCGACAACGCCTAGAAATGGGGAACCGAAGTCAAACTGCATTCGATTGTGCGGCATCTTGGCACAACCCGTCAGCCAATGTTGGGCATAGCCAGCACCGAGGGCAGCAACGGCTGTAGTCATGTAGCCCACGGTCAACTCTAGCGGCTTGGAACCAATCCAGTAGGGAGCACCGTCCATGCCCACGGCTTGAGCCTCACGGGCTGCCTGTGCAGATTTTTCCCGTTCATTCGGGGTGGCTAATTCAGCTCGGATGCCTTTGGCGGACACGCGATTTCGGCACCACGGACACGGCAACCCGGCTAGGTAGCGTGCTATTTCTCCTACTTGAGAAATCAGGCTTTCGTCCTTGGCCGCCATTTGCACCGCTAGGTCTAGCACAGGCAAGAGATAGTGGGTCGCAAGATCTCCAAGGGCTGCCCGCGCATATTCCGAATCCGTGCAACCTAGCACGATATCGCAACGACTCAGTTCGTCCACCACCTCGTCTGCTAGCACATCCGTTTGAAATGTGATTACTTCTGTGGACGGTCGTATTTCGTGCATCATCCTTTTCAAAAGCTCCACCTTTGATTTTGGGGCAGCATACAGATCGTCGGACCTGCTGGCGTGATTGCGCTCTAAATTCGAGGCTTTGAAATATCCTGGATCTACTAGAACGAAACTACCCACTCCGGCTCGACAGAGCACATGGGCGACTGGCGTTCCGAGACCACTACAGCCGACGATACCTACTTTCGCATTGGCCAAGCGTTGACTCGCAGAACGCCCTATCAATTGGCTTAATCGTTCTGTTGTGCTTGCATCGGCCGAGAGCGGCGGGCGTCGTCGGAAATCGTATTCACGTCTCAACTCCTCGGTGCCAGCAGTCATCCATTGTTCCGCAGCCAACCATTTGCCGCTATGGAAAATGCGCCCAGAGAAACTACGCTGCCCGCTTTGCTTGCGGGACAGAATCAAGCTGACATAGGGTCGGCCATTACTATATTTTTCGAATTCCCTCGCAAAATAGGAGTCCATGTCATCGTCAGACCTGCTAGGACCGGGTTGGCAATCTTCTGGATGGGAGTGGATGAATCCAATGCCAAGCGAATGGTTCTCAAAATCATCCAAAGCTCTTCCAATATAACTGGGAGCGAATTCCACTAATGCACTTTGTTCATCGAAGTCACCTCGCTGAGGCGGAATTAGATCAATCAAACATACCATCAAGCCCCAACGAGTGGGTCGATAACCAAAGCGAAAGAAGGTGCCCCACTCTGCATCGGGATAACGACGGAATAACAGCCGTTCAAGCTGTTGGCGAAACACCGCAGTGCTGCGGACGAGGCCGTAACCTGCGTCCGCAGCTAAGCCGATGCGCGAGGTTAAACAGTGGCTTGCTGAATCCACGAGAGCACCTCCGAGTAATAGCTGTGAACGCCATGGCGGCTGGGGTTCCATACCGGGCCACCGCCCCCGTTGTGCGGATGGTAACTGACAAGCTCCCACATCCGACCCTCCACAGTCAGCGAGCCCTGACTTCGTTGCCCAGCTACTTTTCCTAGCAGTGGTGAGTTAGCAGGTAAATAGGCGCCATCCAGCATGACACCTGGAAACGCCGTGGGGATAACAACTAACACGTCCGTTTCAGCAAGATGCGGATAAGCAGGTCGAGTCGGCACCTTGCGGTAGATCGCCAGCGGCTGGGGCGAAGTTAGGAAATCAACCGTAGCTCCATTAGCCCTTAGAATGCCTAGCTCTCGGTCGATTCGGCTTTGTTCAAACCCACCTATCACGTTGCATCGGATCACGCTAAACTCCTCGCAGCCGTGGAGGTGAACTTTCTCGTCGAGCGGAATCACCTTATCCTGCGTGCCTCCTTTACGTTTCACCTCACAAGGTTGATCCGTAATGAGATTGCCGATTTCCCGACCACTCATCTCCGGCTTCACACCATCAGCCGGACCGAACGTCTGTTTATTTACCGTGATGGTGAGACCGACCTCAGCACGTCGCGTGTAGAACACAGGCCCATCTTCGAAGCGCAGCGCCATCTCAGGAGAAATGCTGACATCCTGCGGCGATTCGAAATCACGGAACAAACGCACAGAAATGGTCAACCCGAAAAGCTCGCGCAGCGTTCTTCCCGTCTGTTCCCCGCGCATTGTGAGTTCTGGATGATCATCAATAAACCAAGCCTTTTTGGCTGGGGCAGCACAACCACCTCGCGGCTGATACTCGCACGCAGGTATGGCCATGAAGACATTCCCCTCCGCCAGATCCACCATGGCGTCATCAGCAATAACTTCATCATGCTCCGAGCCGTGGTCACGGATTAGGAGATGTTCTGTGGGAACTCCCGCCTGGTCTTTCAGAACGCTCGCTCTGACCACACGCTGCGGTGCCAGGACGTTTTGGTCACTGATTTGAGCCATCCACTTGGACGCGGGTTGGCAGTTAGGCGTAGGTGTCGCCACGGCGGAGCCGGGGCCTGGCTGGTATTGAGGATGTTTATCCATAAGCCATACTATAGCCACGAAATGGCCATTCAGTCAACTAAAATCTCGATTTTTGTGGACAAAATCAACAAATGATCCATACTGAGTGTGTAAATCCCCCACTACTTATGGCCGAAAAACGCACAATGACCCTAAATTTGACCGACGCAGAGATGACCGCTCTCGAAGAACTCGCTTTAAAAAAAGACCTCAATAAAACTGTCGTGATCCGACAGGCCTTGCGGCTTTACCAAATGGTGGACAACCGTCTCCGTGAAGGGAAAAAGGTTTTTATTGAGGACGAAATGACCAAAGCCAAAGCGGAACTGATGCTTTTGTAGTGCACCATGGAACAGTCGCTCATTTACCTCAGACGCTCTGGAACCACAGAGGATGTAGAAGCCGAGCTGTGGGACGACATTTCGGACCTACATCTCGACCAATGGAAAAGCACTTGGGTGCCTCTGATGGAGCGTGCGGAAGCCCGCCTTCGAGCCTCCGGCCTCCCCAAAGCAAGATGGCCTCAAGATTTTCATTGGGAATGGGATAAGAAAACCGATTGGAGCAGAAATTTACTAACTCTCCAAAGGTTCGCCATTACGTGCGGTGGCGCGCTCCAGGGTTTAATGATGCTAAATTTGACCAAGCTAACGGCAAGGCTTCCTTCGCAAAAGGGCAAGGATCTGGCATATGTCGAATTCCTAGCCACGGCTCCGTGGAATCGACCGGATATTGCAGGAGTGCAGCAGTTTACCGGAGTCGGCAGAAACATGATGCGAGCCGCTATCGAAGTTAGCCGCAACGAGGGATTTCACGGGCGAGTCGGCTTGCACGCCCTGAGTCAGGCCGATACTTTTTACAAGGATGCCTGCGGCATGTCCAATCTGGGCTCAGATGCAGATTACTACGGACTATCCTATTTTGAAATGACAGCAGCTCAAGCGGACAAATTCTGCCACTAACTTGCCTCGTCACCACATTCTCCACCCTACCCACCCATGAAACTCAACATCACCAAAGAATGGTTCCGAAAAGGAGTGCACCTCGAAGAGGGGCTCGAGATCGGAGCAGGCTCGCTTCACACGATCACAAAGGACCTCGGTCCAGGACCCGACCGCCCCTGCAAGATGAATGCAGTCCTCCCAGCCGTCAACTTCGGCCAGACCATCGCCCTCCTCCGGCGCAAGCAACGTTGGACGCTGGATAAATTAGCCGAAGAAGCTGACAGCACGACGGAGGAACTGCACTCCATTGAGAGCGATCCTAACTACACCCCTGAACTCAGCACTGTATGTAGCATTGCTAAAGTCTTCAAACTCCCCGCCAAAGCTCTGATCCAGCAGGCAGGCTTAGCCGAGACCGCATCCTCGCGCCTGAGAGAGGACAACGTTCGCTATGCGGCATGTTCCAGCTTTACGGAGCCCCTGTCCGAGGAAGAAGAAATAGTTCTGCGAGCTGTGCTCCACGTTATCCTTGAAACTACCCCATGAAGAACCTCATTCTCCAACCCGACGTCAGACGTAAGATCGACCTTCGCGTTGATAAAATCTTGCGAGACTTAGGAAACCCCGAGCCACCACTGCGGTTGGAGGATGTGCGAGAGTTGCTCAAGCTCGATTTAGAATTCTATCAAACGGACAGCGATGGCATCCTCCAACGGACAATCCATAGTCTGATCATGGGAGGAAAACAAGTGTTGGCTCGCCCCGGCATTATCCTAGATGTCATCCGCAAGCGCAGCATCAAAGCCTTGCTGGTGCCAGATCGGAAACGAATTCTGATCGACGAAAATCTCCACAAAGCCAAGCATCGGTGGGCGGAAGCTCACGAAATAACCCACGACATACTGCCGTGGCACGAGCACGCCCTGCATGGTGACAGCGAACTGACAATGAAACAGGCCTGTATTGACAAGGTGGAAGCAGAAGCGAATTACGGTAGTGGTCAATTGCTCTTTCTCCGGGATCGATTCGCTACGGAGGTGATGGATTCCCAGCCGACTGTAGCGCTCGTGACCAGTCTAGCGAAATCGTTCAAGAACACCAACGCCAGCACGTTATGGCGATTAGTCGAGACTGCCGGACGCGAACGTCCGATCCTAGGAGTCATGCACTATCACCCCGCACCACGGTTCCATTCAGCGGGGAATGACCCCACCAATCCGTGCCGTCACTTCATCCGATCCGATGCCTTCCTGAGCATGTTCTCAGAGCTTACGGAAACCGAAATTTTTGGACACATCTCCAAATACATTTTACCAAAGCGTGGAGGGCCGGTGGGCGGAGACATCGTCTTGTTAAGGGATGATAACGGGCAACTACATGAGTTTGGTTTTGAGACATTTAACTTCACTCGGGAGTGCCTAACGTTGGCGGTGTATTTGCGGCCGCACTCGATAAAAGTTGCGCTGACGGCTTGAGTGAAACTGACTTACAATCGTGACTAGTTCTTTCGTGGACTTTCCCTCACTCCCCAGGCCCGAAGACCGTTTCGTTATGCGGGATATAGACGAAGTTGAAACCACACTGGGCCGGGGTGGG
The DNA here is from genome assembly GCA_031411295.1 of Verrucomicrobiales bacterium. Lineage (GTDB taxonomy): Bacteria > Verrucomicrobiota > Verrucomicrobiia > Verrucomicrobiales > V1-33 > JAGNEJ01. The sequence continues at coordinate 33,130 of JANOAV010000198.1, forward strand.
GGTGCTGTTGGTTAGCGGGAGCCGGACCGGAGTGACGTCGATGCCGCCGGTGGCGGGATAGCTGTAGGTGATGAGGCAGGCTGGGTGCAGGTCCCAGGCGGTGGCGAGGAAGGTGCCTTTGCTGAGGTCCGGGCCCATGGTGGGGATGTTGATGTGGTAGCGCAGGGGATTGGTCAGCTTGATGGCGGTGTAGTTGGCGGAGCCGAGGGTGAAACCTCCGCTGTCCAGGACATGGCCGACGGCGGCGTGGGGCGTGGTCCAGGGGACGAAGACGATGTTGTAGGGCGCGGTGCATGCCGGGGTGCCGTCGGCTTTGTAATTGTAGAAGCCCAGGCCGAAGAATTCGTCATCGAGGATTTGTGGTCGGATGCCAGTGACGAGCGGCTGGGCGTTGGTGCCGGCTCCGCAGGTGATCCAGGATCCCTGGAGATAGGGCGTTTGCGCAAAGGGCAGTTTTTCACCCCCTTTGTAAACATCACTGAGCACGAGCGGCACCTTGTTCGGATCGGTTTCGAAGTGGCTGCCAAGGCCGTCGTCGTCCAGAACGAAATTTAGAAACGGCGCCACGAAGAAATAGCTGCTGAAGTCGAAGTTGTTAAAGGTGCCGACGCTGTTGACGACGCGTCCGCCGATCCACCCAGCGCTGAAGGGAAACCATGCGGCACTGGCGTTGCCCCCGGCATTGTCCGAGTTTGGCGCGGGGCCCGAGGTGGCCAGCCAGTGGCCGTTGGGGAAGCCTGCGGGCGGCGTGCCGGTGGCGGGCGATGGTGCCTGCGCGACGAAAGTTTTTAGTGGATTGATGGCTGCGCTGGCGATGAGCACGCCAGCCTCCTGACCGAGAGGCGCGCCATTGAGCAGCAGGGCGGTATCGCCTGTGTTCGCTGGCGTCCCGATCGTCAATCCGGTGCCGGGGGTGGCGCTGACGAGATCGGCGGAGTTAGCCGGACTGGAACTGGAGCGGATGCTGGCAGCAGTGACTGGAATGAGATCGCCAAGATGGACACGGAAGAACTGCTTGGGCAAACCTCCGGGCACCGGGTGGCTAAGTTGGATGTCTCCGCCTGTGAAAAGATCGGGCGAGTCCAGATTCCAGTGCAAGAGATCCGGTGAGCTGAGCACGCGGTAGGTTTGCCCCGCGTAGCCGTCCCAGACGAGAAATTTATTTGCCCCGGATTTCTTTATGTCCGCTACGAAAGGCGCACCGCCTGCGCGGACGTTCACGTGGAGCGTGTAGGCACCCGTGGTGTTGAGGGTGGAGCCCCGGACGACGATGAAATACGTGCCGGGAGTGACGGCATGCACGAGGCGGAAATTTTGGTCACCCAGTTGGTCATCGCCCGTCACGATGATGTGGCCATCTGCGTCGAGCAACGAACCAGCCGTGTTAATATTTCCGGTGGTCCAGGCTTCAAGCGTGCCGGATTCGGTGACTTCGATGCGGAAGGCATCGGAATCTCCGTTGACTTCCAAGACGCCGCTGATCGCAGCGTTCGATGTGTCTGGCACCAGCGTGCCGCCTTGGATGGCATCGAAATGATCGTCTGGCGCACCATTGACACTGAAGGAAATGGTGATCATGCGGGGCACGGTGAAGGCGTGGGGATCGGCATCCCGCACCTGGAAGGCAAAGAAATAACTGCCGCCGCCCAGCACCGAGGTATCGAAATGCAGCGTCTGCGCGAAGGACGCGCCAGAGGCTAGGGTGCCGGAGCGAGCGGTGGCGGTGATCCACCACTGTGGCTCCATTTTCCAATGGAGCGTGCTGCCAGCGATGCCGTTGTTTTGGATGTTGAAGGTGGCGTCCGCTACTGTCTGTCCGCGATTAATCGTATAGCTGAAAAACGTCTGGCTGAGCGCAATGGAAGGTGTGGGGATGACGAAATACGCTCCCGGCTGCGAGGCTGGCGTAGCGGCACCAAGGCCACCGCCTCCGGGCGTGCCAGCGGAAACATCCATGTGCGCGGAGGCGCTGGCATTTCCAGTGAAGCTGACGTTCGACCCGCGCAGGATGATGGTTCCGCCCGCACCGCCTCCGCCGCCCGCGCCCTCACCACCGTCACCTCCGCGTCCACCTTCCCCGCCGTCGCCTCCGCGACCGCCCGATCCCGAGCTGAATCCGCTGATGGTGGTGCCGGGAACACCTGGTTTGCCCACGGGATCGACGACATATTCCGGATGGCCGGGCATCACGGTCGTCGAGGGCAAACCCGCCTGTAGAGAACCGCCGTCCGCGCCATTGCCGCCACGGGCGCTCAACATGCCGCCAACGACGATGTCGCCCAAGGCGGAAATCTCGAAAGCTCCGCCTCCGTCCCCGCCTGCACCGCCCGTCCCGCCTGCGCCACCCGCCCCACCGAATTTCCCCTGTCCGCCTTTGCCGCCAGCGCCCCCGGCATTGGCCAAAGCTCCCGTGCCGCCACCGCCACCGCCGCCACCCGCTCCACCGGGCGCTCCGGCCGCTCCGCCCGAGCCGCTGCCACCGGCACCGCCGCCATTTCCACCACGAAGCACGGGCGCGGCCGCGCTGTTGGCCGCATAGGTGCCACCCTGCCCCCGGAAACCGGGCACTCCGTTGCCATGTCCGGCATGATTGGCGTCCGCTCCTGTTCCGCCGTTACCGCCCGTTATCCCGTCGGCAAACGGTGCTCCGCCGGGGCCCGCCGTGCCACCCGCGCCCCACTCGGTGGTGTAGAGCACACAGACCGGCGGAAAGCCAAAGACACACACTGCTTCAAACTCGCCACTCGTGCCTCCGGATGCCGCCGTCGCAGGGTTGTTCCAGCCCTTGGACCCAGCGGCACCGTTCGCCTTGATGAATCCCGGCAAATTCGACTGTAGCGCCGGAACCGCACCGCCATAGCCGTAGGCGAGATGCACGGGAGAGGACCACAGTCTCTCATCCTGATCCGGTCCCACCGCTCCCTCCGTGGCCCCGGGGACACCGCTGCCTATGCCGGGCTGACCTTTGCCTCCTGCGGTCGCGCCAACGCCCGGCGCGCCTCCGGCACCACCAGCACCAGGCCGTGGCAGCACATAGGCGTGGCCGTTCTGCTGGATCAGGCTCTCCCAGTGGGATAGAGGATTGGGCACGACGAGCTTGTTGTTAAAGTATTGATAATGCACCGTCATCGGCGTCCCGCCTGAGCCGCCTGGCGTGGTGAGCCCGCCACTTCCACCGCCCGCCTCGCCACTCAGGAGCGACGGATTTGCGCTGAAGGTGGCTCCCGTCGGAATGTTCACGTCGCCATTCACCAGGATTCGCACGGGCTTCGTTCCGGTGAAATTTACGCGGTCCAGCGCATCGAAGTTCAGGCTGCTGCCGAAGGAAAATTCCACCGCATCGTCTTTTTCGACGACTTGATTGATCACCACGCCTTCCACGAAATTGACTGGCACGCCATCGCCATCCACCACTCGTTTGTTCAGTGAATCGAAACGATATTGCGCGGTGTCAGCAATGGCCGACGTCTGCCGCAACGCCAGTCCGTAGAGGTGCCAACTATAGCCTGGCACCTGCTGGGCGAGGGTGATTGTCCGGGTGGTGCCCGTGGCTTGGAAATTGTAGTCCACGCGGATGCCGGCGTTGTCGCCCAAGGCGTCCTGATTGATGCTCTTCGTGTCGCTGCCACTGGTAAACGTTATCGGTCGGGTGCCGGTGGCATCCCAGCCAACGCTAAGAAAACTCACCACATAAGTGGCGTTAGGCGTCAGCCCTTGCAGCGTGACCGTGGCCGGATTTCCGCCCCAGATGAAATCACGCGCCAACACCGCGCTGCCCGTCCCCGTGAGGGCCGTGAGCGTGTTCGTGTCGTTGGGAAAGACCTGCGTCACGCCAGTGACGGCAAATTGCCCAGCCACCGCCGGAGCTGCCGTCCCGATCCCTGGCACCACGCGACCATTGACCAGCGTTCCGGTCGTGGAGCCGAAATGATAGGCCCACGTGCTGTTCGCCACGATGCCCGACGACGCATCATCGCTCCAGTTGGCCAGGGTAAACGGATCGACCAGGGCGACGGAAAAAGCATCCACCAGCAGCGCGCTGTCCGAGCCCGCCGTGATCGTTTCATTCCGAATCTGCAACGCCACGGAAGCGGCGGTGGCTGTGAAATCACCCACCACGAAATAATACGCCGCGCTGCCACCAACCGCCGGGCTGGCAGTGAACGGCACCGGCACGCCATTGGCAATGGCATAGGTCGCGATGGGCGGCGTGTAAGCCCCGCGGCAATTGGCACGGAATTGCAGCCGATACGTCTTTCCCACCGTCAGTCCGGTGATGGTCGTGGAAAGCGTCGTCGATCCAATGCCCGTGCTCTGAATGAAGGCCACGTTCGATCCATTCGGCACCGCCCCATTATCCGCAAACGGAGTGCCCCCCGCTGGATTCAATCCCGCGCGCCCCGGGTTCGAAGCGGTCCAGCCAGAGATCGCGGCATTTCCCGAGATGTAACCCGGAGCAACCGTAAACGAATTCGCCTCGTAGGACGGATTAGGAATCGTCTGCGCTGCTGCGATACTAAGCAGAGCGAGCAACATCGGAAACAGACGACAAAGGGAAACAGAAGGTGCATTCATGTGGAGCGCGGAAGTGACGAGCGTTGTCTGATTCTATGCCATTTTTTGCCCGACGCTGCGAGAAAAAATCAAATTTTCGCCAACCGAGTTGAAACCATCGCACTCGTTGGCCGCCTCCCGAATGTGGAGCAGTCGGCTCGACTGCTCACCTCCACCCCACCCACCGCAGTCCAGCGGACTGCGACCATAAGGAGGTGGAGCGAGGCTGAGCCCGAGCCAGTCGTGAGCCCAAACACCCAAATGCTAGACGCATGTTGCTAGCGATGCTCGATCTGCGCAGGAAGGAAGAGGTGCGAATTTGGGACATCAGCCTGACGCAAGCTCGGACGCAGCCTCGCACCACCTCCCTGCGTTGCTTGGTTGCAGTTGGGTGATTGCGAGGGTATCAAACCAAGCCGCTGCTTCACCCTTTATCCTCATGGAAACCGTGTCCTCTTCCCGTAAATCCACCTTCGCTACCGTCTTGGCGCTCGTGCTTGTGCTCTACGTGGGGAGTTATTGCTGGCTGCGGTTTGGGATGGCCCAACAAATCACCTGGCATGGCCTCCCCATACTTTGCCTATATAATGAGCGGTGGACAGGAATCGATGACCGCATGAATTTCATTTTCAAGCCGCTACTGAAGGCAGACGCGCTCATTTCAGGGAACCTAAGTGTCTGGTTTCGCGGGTGACCCCATGTGGCGCAATATTGAGTAGGCCTCCAAAAGCGACCCAACGCTCGCTTCCCCACAGCGAACCACTCGTTGGCAGCTCCCCCGAATGTGGAGCAGTCGGCTCGACTGCTCACCCCCACCCTGCCCACCGCAGTCCAGCGGACTGCGACCACTCTCAGAGCCAAGCCCGCCGCCCGATCCTCCGCCTCAAGGCGGTTCCCAGCATCATTTCGACAGACTTATGCCCCCAATGGCATGATCTCTTGGTTCGCCATGGCTACCACCCCGGTTAGCTCTCTGCCCTATCTTGTGCTAAACCATCTGCCGACAGCCTCCCGAGAACGAATATTTCGCTAACGCTGGGGAGACTTTCAGGAATGGTGAAGACTGGCACGATCTATTTCAGCGATTCAAATTGCGCTTCCTTTTTCCCCGGCTTCCAAGAAATCTCGATAAGGGAATCTGTTGATGTCCCATTCCTGTAGCGCGCTTCGTCTCTCTTGGGCATCCAATCGACACGGCAGATGGCGCGGGTGATTTAACCCATATAGCAGCAACGTGCATTCCGCGCTCTTTTGCATCTCGGTGGAGATATCAGGCCGCACTTCGATCTTACCGGTAGTATAGTCTGGGTAAAAATAATCCGCGAAAGCATACCCGAGCTGGTCTGGCGCTAGCAACTCTGGCTCCCACTTTTCACTTTTCCGACCCTGACAAAAGTCGCAGCAGAAATAGAGATTCTCCCATTGCCATGCCAGACGAGGAAACTTCGATTTGGGTCGAAAGTGCTCAATCGTCTCGTTGGATGGCGGGCTAACGGGGCAGGCGTCACAAAACGAGCAATGATTACCTGCTTGGAGTTTCAGCGGCGGAAGCAGCTTTAGGTTCACCTTCTCGTTGTCCAGTTGCCGCCAGTTCCAAGCAGAGCGCTTATCCTTCGTGAGATTCTCCTCCCAAGCCAATCCCCACTCCTCCCATTTGGAGGCGAGAAATTCCGGTGCTGCACCACGCGATTGTTTCCTCATGAGACTTAGTGCGAACCGTTGAGCATCTTTTCCATCTGGGCCTTTTCTTTGCTCATCATGTAAGCTAGTTCCGTGCCCCGGTTGCTGATGCGGTCTGCCAGCGTGATGGCCTGTTCCCTCATGCCGGGCTCCTTGCGCAGCGCCTTGGTGCGCAGTTCGCGATAGTCGCTCAGGAGTTCCTCCGTTTCGGGATCGTAAAGTTCTGTCACGCCCATGATGGCTCCTAGCACCTGCACGTAGCTGTCGCCTTCGCTGGCTTTGAGCGGCGGATCGATGGAGACCAATCCATCCTTGTTGATGTTGAAATTGTGGATCCAGCCTTCGTTCACCGACGCGATGACAAATGGCGAATGCGTCGCCACAAAGATCTGTGCCTGCGGGAACATGCGTTGCGCCATGGGAATTACCTGCCGTTGCCAACTGGGGTGCAGATGACATTCCACCTCGTCTAACAGGACCATCAGCGGCTGTGCCCATGGGTTCTTCTCGTTGGGATAGGTCAGGTCCATGACCACCGCTAATTCCACCAGCCAGCCGAGAATGGAGCGGAGCCCGTCCGGCAGTAAATTAAAGGGCAGGGGCTTCTTGCCCCAGTTCACCATCAGCATGGTGGAAGGCTGAGAAACGACCTCAAAGCTAATGTGCCTCCCAGCCAACCTACTCATGCTCTCTTCAATGTAGGAAATGAGCCGGAACTGACGGGAGCGCTTCTTCGCTTCGTCGTAACCTCCGTAGTTGCGAATGTGTTGTGCCGCGGAAAGTGAGAGGTTGGAGAGCGCTTGGGCCAAGTCTTTGCTTGAGGACGTTGGTTTTTGGAACGCTAAGCTGATTTTCTTCGCAGGAACTTTCACGGCCTGCATTGGAGTAATTCCGCAATCCGAGAGGTGTGCGTCTCCTGAATAGGCGAAGCAGGGGAGCTTGTTGAGAGTGTCTCTTTGAAAATTGATCCCATAATTTCCGTGCACGGCTCTACCAAAGTAGAATATTTTAGAATCTTGCTGCTTTCGAAAAAAGGAACCGGCAGACAAACCTGTATGTGATTGGATTTCCCTTGCACTGCCTGTCCCTAAGCCATCACCCGCAAACACCGTTACATTCTCCTCTCCCCCCAACCTCGCCATCAACGCATCACCATTCCCCAATCCCGCAGCCAGCAATGAAAGCAGCCGCGTCTTCCCCGTGCCATTGACACCTGTGAACAGGTGAACCTCCGCCAGCGCGGACGGATTCTCCACTGCGGGAAACTCCATCTCCAGCTCGCCAAAAGGTTCAAATGATGGACTATAGATGCCTCGAATTCTCATACGCATATCCTAATCACAGGAAGTGCATCCCGCAACCCAAGGAATTGATCCGGACTGCTTTGGTGTAAGCGGCTGCCTCCTGTGCGGTGGCGCGGACTCAAGTCCGGCACTACTTTGGGAAAACAACAGGGCACAGACGAATCACCGTCTGTGCCCTGACTGCTTTTCTGTCCCCTGTCCCCTGTCCTCCGCCCTCCGCCCTCCGCCTATCCTCCAATCGTCACACTGACCTCAGCGCTCCAGACGCCCACGCGGACGTCTCCGGCGTGGTAGATGGCGCGGTATTTCCATTTGGTGAGGGTGGCGGGCGGGGGGGTGTTGTCGGTGTAGTTCGGGGTGGTATCAAAGGCCAGGGGGCCCCAGCCGGTGCCGCGATCCACTTGCAGTTCGCACATGTCCAGCCAAGCTCCCCAGCCGTTCCAGCCCCAGGTGATTTTCACGCCGCTGGCGGTGACTTGGACGCTGATGGTGGGGGCGATGGTGTTG
>JANOAV010000199.1:0-46334 GCA_031411295.1 Verrucomicrobiales bacterium
ACACCGACCTCGAAAAGCAAAACGCATAGGCCCGCCGATCAGCCACCGAGGCCGAAAGCACTGAGTGAATCACCGGGCCTGTCCAACAACTAATAGCTTTGAGGCGCAAAGCCGCTCAAAGCTATCTTTGAAGGTTCGCCTCCGTTTCCTCAGAGATGTTTGGCAAATTCATAGGGTCATCGTAACTTCGGAGCAAAACTACCGATGACTGCGCTTCTCGCAAAACCTCTCAATGGCAGTCCAGAAGGTATAGATGCCTCCGGATCCCTGAATGGAACCATAGGTGATTACCCTCGCAAACGAACAAGTGAGTAGGCCGGTCAGAACGCATGTCTGTAACCCAAGTCGCGCGCTTCGACTCCTGATCTTTTGGGCTGCATAGTTCAGGCCCCGCGCCATCGAATAGAATACGGCAACATAAAATGCTGCATAGACCAAGTATCCGACTGGAAGTAGCGCTCCTACCTGCATAGCCACGACCAAACCGCCCGAAAGTGGAATCACAAACCCACCCACTCCAAAGTAGAACAGCACGGGCACAAAGCAGTAAGCGTCAATAACGATGAGTGCTACGAACGGACGTTTAATCATGACTCTTGTTTCTTGGGCGAACTAATTGATCACCGACGGAAGTGTCGATTGTTGCCGAGCTGTTTTATAAGCAACTGATTTGTCGGTTGCTGCGCGGGTGGGTGATTTCATGGCGGAATAGTGGTAGGATTTAGCCAGCGGGGATGCGGACTAGGACCTCACGCGAGTTTCTTGCTGAGCAGGGATTTACCCGTCATTTCCGCAGGCTGCGGCACGCCCAGTAAATCCAACAGGGTGGGTGCGATATCGGCCAGAATCCCGTCCCGCACGGAAATGTTGGCAGCATCTGCTCCGACGTAGATGCAATGCACTAGATTCGTGGTGTGTGCGGTGTTGGGCGTGCCATCTGGGTTCCGCATGAGTTCGCAATTGCCGTGGTCTGCGGTAATGATCAGTTTACCGCCAAGTTCGAGGACTTTCTCCACGATCAGGCGCACGCCCACGTCGATGGTCTCACAAGCATGAACGCCAGCTTCGATTACGCCAGTGTGACCGACCATGTCGGGGTTGGCGAAGTTCATGATGACGGCTTCGTAGTTCTCCAAACGACGCATTACTTCAAACGTGAGATCCGGGGCGCTCATCTGCGGCTTGAGATCGTAGGTGGCTACTTCTTTCGGACTGAGTGCCATGTAGCGATCCTCTCCCACACTGGGTGTTTCCACCCCACCATTAAAGAAGAAGGTGACATGGGGATACTTCTCCGTTTCCGCGGCGCGCAGCTGGGTGAGGCCTGCGGCGGCAATGACTTCGCCCAGAATGTTCTTCATGCTTACAGACTCGAAGATGACCTTGGCCCCATATTGAGGATAGGTGGCATCATACTCTGTGAGCGTGTAGTAGCCAACCTTTGGGGTCACCTCCCGATCAAAGCCATTGAAGCCGGGAATCAGAAAAGCCTCGGATAGTTGCCGCGCGCGATCGGCTCGGAAATTGAACCAGAGAATGACATCGCCCTCGTTAATCCGCTGCTCATTCGCATGGGCAAAGAGCATTGGCTGAAGGAACTCATCGCCCCGAGGCTCGTTGGCATACGCCGCTGCGATGGCCTGGCTCGGCAGATCCGCGCGAACTTCGCCACGGCCCAGCACGATAGCGTCCCAGGCCAACTTGTTGCGTTCCCAACGTTTATCGCGATCCATGGCAAAATATCGACCAATGACCGTGATGATTTTGGCACCTGTGGGAGCCAGATCCGTCTCCAGTTTGGCTAAATATTCCGCGCCCCCTTTAGGTGACGTGTCCCGACCATCGGTAAATGCATGCACGCAGACGTCCGTGCACCCCACAGCTTTGGCAGCCGCGCACAAAGCTACGACGTGGTCCTGATGACTGTGGACCCCGCCATCGCTAATGAGTCCCATGAGGTGCAAGCGCTTGCCCTTGGCCTTAGCAAAGGCATCCACGAGCACGGGTTCCGCCGCCAACTGGCCCTCGCGGATCGATTTATTAATCCGCGTCAAATCTTGATAAACGATGCGCCCGGCTCCCAGATTCAGGTGCCCTACCTCGCTGTTGCCCATTTGTCCGGGTGGCAAGCCGACGTCCTCACCCGAGCCAGACACTTGGCTCCATGGATAATTGGCATACAAATGATCATGAAATGGAGTGCGCGCGAGCAGCGTCGCATCGCCATTTTCCACCGCCTTAGCCCGACCATCAGGATTGATGCCCCAGCCATCTCGAATTATTAACACAACAGGTTTCTTAGACATGCGCGGAAGATGCCGGGAAGGTTCCACTGCGCAAGCGCGAATGGCTGCGCCCAATCCCCCTCCGCCAATTCACGCAAATTCCCCTCCGTTTTTTATTGTTAATGTCACCCCAGTCCGTTAAAAGCGTCTCCATGAGAACACTATCGATCCTTGTCTGTTTGCCGTTTTGCCTCACTGCTCAGGAAGCTCCGAAGTCGGATCCCGCCGCGCAATCCTTGGTGGCAGGTGCATTGGGAGAGGTGCTCCGCGTCGTGGCTCCCCGCACGCCGGAGGGTTTACCCATCAAAGTTAAGCTGCATTGCGGGGCCGCTACCGGAGCCTACAAGGCCTTCGCCGACCAGAATTTCACTTTATCTTATCAGCATCCGCTGCGCTTCCGACTCGAAGGGAAGTTGGAGGGGAAACATGTCATTGTTGGCAGCGATGGCATCAATCTGTGGGTGCAATTGCCAGAAGCGCATTGGGTAGTCCAAGGGTCGAACGAGACGCCGCGCTTTGCCACGCGTCCCGATAGTGTCCAAGCGGTCAATTTAAAGAAACTGCTGCCGGCGCTCCCGACGGAACAACTGGCGCTGCTGCCGGCAGTAACCATTGTGAAGCTGGCCACGGCCGTGAACGGTGCGGAATCTCTCAGCCTGCGTTTAACCCCAGAGGCCGTTACCGCACGGCAGCTGCCTTCCGGTGAGTTGCAGATCCGCTTGGACTCCGAACGCAAACCAGATCAGATCACTTACGCCGCAGGTGGGGATTCACTCACCTTGGGCATCGAGGACTTCCAGAGTGGCGATGATATCGCGGCAACCGAATGGAAGCCACAGCCAGCCCCCCAGGACAAAGTTGAAAAAGTGGCCAACGCACATTTGGCAAGATTCATCTCCGTGGCCGTCGATAGTCTCGGCAGCAAGATTCCCACCCTGCCAGCCGCCAAGGGCGAGCGCAAGGTGGTGGCACAAAGTGGTGCTGGGCGCTTGGAGGACTGGGATGGCACGCGGGTCTTGTTTCTTTCAGGCACGCCTGAAGCCAAGGGCACGCAGCACGGCACGTTGCTGAAGCCGGAAATTGAGCGGGTGATGGATCGCGTCCTGTATGGGGTTGGCGTGGGTAGTAGTTTTGAAAAAGGGCGTTGGTTCTTTGGGGAAATCGAGCAAGCACAGGCACGCCTGCAGCCCTTCATTTCCGAACGCTACGTGCGCGAGGCCGATGCCCTGGCGCAAGCGGCCGGACGGGACAAGGAGGAGGTTCGGTTGGCGAATTTCTTCCCCGAATTATTCCACTGCTCAGGCTTCGCTCTGCAGGGGAAGGCCACGGTGGACGGGCTAACGTATCATGGGCGAGTGCTGGATTACCTCCGCGGCGTGGGCCTGGAAGAGAATGCCGTGGTCATCGTTTCCAAGCCAGATCAAGGGAATGCCTGGGTTAACGTTAGTTACGCCGGAATGCTAGGTTCCGTGACTGCGATGAATGAGAAGCAAGTGTCCATTGGCGAAATGGGCGGCCGAGGCGAAGGCCATTGGGATGGGAAGCCGATGACTTATCTGGTGCGCGAGGTCATGGAGCAGGCGAACACGCTGGACGAAGCCGTCGCGATCATGAAAAAGGGGCCCCGCACCTGCGAATATTACTACGTCATTTCTGATGCTAAATCCAAGCAATCTGTTGGGATCAAAGCGACGCCCGATCTCTTCGAAGTGATCCATCCTGGCGAGACCCACCCGCAGCTTTCCGAGGCGATAGCAGATGCCGTCCTCATGTCTGCCGGGGATCGCTATGAGGAGCTAGTGAAGCGGGTGAAAGGCGGTTACGGTAAATTTAATGCCGAATCGGCGCGCGATCTGATGTCGCGTCCCGTCTGCATGACTTCGAACATTCACTCGGTGCTTTTCTGCCCGGATACGCTGGATTTCTGGGTGGCCAATGCAGACAGCGTGCACGTGGCCAGTGAGGCGCGCTACACGAAGTATAATCTGAAGGAAATGCTGGCCAAGTAGCGCGCTGGCTGTTTATTGGTGAACGGAGCTTCCCCAGCTTCCTACCGGCGTCTGCGCAGGAGGACTCCGCCCAGGGCGATCATGAGGCAACCGCTGGATGGTTCAGGAACGAAGAGTAACTCGATGCCCGATTTCACGGCGGGGATGTTGCCGTAGAACGCCATATTGCCAAAACCGGTGGTTGCCCCAGGCTGACCGGGATTTCCTGGATCTGCCAACGCATAGAGATTCCATCCGCTCAACTCCCAGTTGGAACCATTCAATTTGAACATCCCACCTCCAGAATCTCCAGTGGCGAAATTTGCTTCGGTGGCAGTTAGGTAGTTCCCTGATCCCACATCTTCAAAACTGGAGTAAACCAGATTAGTTGTGAACGGCCCCACAGTAAAGGTGCCCGAAGGACTGCCAGTGGGACCGCCGACCCAGGGCGGAAGATTGATGGTGGTATTGGTCCCCCAGCGCATGGTGGACGCCGACCCCCATTCGTAGTAACTAGCATTCGTGCCGGGTGCCAGCGCAATGTCGCTATTGGTAGCACTGTTAGCGGTTCCTTCCACCCGACTGCCACGCCCAAAATCCAACAAATTGGTGCCTGCCACTGGTGTGGTGGTTGCCAGCAGGACATTCGGAATCCCCGGCAGGGCGGCATCGCCTGACTCACCTCCGATGCGATACATTCTTAGATCAGCACTGCCCACGAGTTGACTATCCCTGACCACATAATTGGTTCCCGACACAGTGATAATGCTGCTGCCGACACTCAGCGGGCTTGCATGCGCGGCGGTCGTAACCCAACCGTAGGCGCCACTGGCACCAAGATACACCCCGGAAGAATCGCTGACTTGAATGATGTTGTCCCAGTAGGGAAATGCAGGGGAGCCTGCTCCTGAGAGATAAGCGGCCAACGAACCCTGCGTGGAATTTCCACTTCCGGTTCCGTTGGGTCCAGAAATAATGAGTGCCGGGGCCGTGGAACAACCGAGGAAGGAGAGGAGGATAGTGGAGGAGAGGTGGCGCATGATCTTGAATTAGGAGGATGAGGGTTCCTTGGAAATACTAATTTCGACTCATCTCGTCAAGATTCTTCTGCGTTGAGTTTAGGGTGCGATGACTGACAATGCGCAGTCGAGCCAACTGCGCCATACTCCCCGGGTGGCGAGTGTGGTCGCAGTCCGCTGGACTGCGGTGGGTGGGGCGGGGGTGGGCCCATTTGCGACATTTGTGGCCTTTTTCTTGGGGGGGATGAGCAGTCGGGCCGACTGCTCCACACTCGGGGAGGGATGGAGCCGAGTGCGGTCGCGCTCGGGTGAAATCGTCATTTGGGGGAATCCCAAAGTGATGAGTGGTCCGTAATTGCATTTTGCGTGGATCGCTGTCAGATTCGCGAGGTTGCGCTTGGCATTGAACTTATTATTACCATGAATCACGAAACAGATGTTGTTATCCTCGGCGGGGCGTTCTCCGGAGCGGCTGCGGGATTGCTGTTGAAGCGGCAACGCCCGGAGACGCGGGTGCTCATTATTGAGCGGGCCACGGAACCGGACCGCAAGGTGGGTGAATCCACCTCGGAGGTGGCCGGGTGCTTTCTGACGCGGGTGCTGGGGCAGTTCCGCTGGCTATCGCAAAATCAACTCATGAAGCAGGGGCTGCGGCTGTGGTTCACGACGCCGGAGAACCAATCGTTTGAGCAGTGCGGGGAGATCGGTCCGCATTACCAAAGTCGGATGCCGACGTTCCAATTGGATCGCGCCACACTGGACCCGCATTTACTGGAGGAAGCAGTGGCGGCCGGATGCGAGCTATGGCGACCAGCCCGCGTGACGACGCTGAATTTAGGCGGAGCCGGAGAAAATACAGTGGAGGTGAAGGTGGGTGATGAAGTGCGTTTGGTGAAGGCAAAATGGGTCATCGACGCCACGGGCAAGGTGGCCATGATCGCCCGGCAGCGGAAGACCTGGCATGCGCTGACGGATCATCCCACGAATTCCGTCTGGGCTCGCTATCAGAACGTGAAGGATCTGGATGACGCGATGTTGGCCATGAAATATCCCGCCTATGCCACGGCCATGCCCACACCACGCGGGGTGGCGACGAATCACCTGATGGGGCGTGGTTGGTGGTGCTGGATCATTCCCTTGAAGGACGGGGATGTGAGCCTGGGCATCACTTACGATCCCCGCATCTTCACGCTCCCGGAAGGGCCCAATCAATCGCAGCGGTTGCTCCAGCATGTGTTGCAGCACCCGGTGGGAAACTATCTTTTCAGCGAGGCCACGGTGGTGGAAAAGGACACGCGATCCTACTCGCAACTCCCCTACTACACGGATCAAGCGGCAGGCGATGGCTGGACTTGCTGTGGTGATGCGGCAGGGTTCATGGATCCGCTCTACAGTCAGGGCTTGGATTACTGTGGGCATACTTGCCTGGCCTCGGTGGATATCGTGGTGCAGGCCCTGAACGGGGAGGAGGTCACCAAGACGGTGGCGGCGTATAATCAGAATTTCACCACGAGCTACTTCCGCTGGTATCGTGCCTTGTATAAAGATAAATACCACTATCTAGGCGATCAAGAACTGATGTGGGCGGCGTTTCTCCTCGATATTGGAACCTACTTCGTGGGGCCGGCCCGGTTGGTGTATGATGGGGGGATGTCCGAGTGGCTGAAGCTGCCCTACAATGGAGCGTGGGGGGCGGGATTTGCCGCGTTCATGCGCCTGTATAACCGTCGTTTGGCGAAAATTGCCCAGAAGCGCTATGCCGCCGGGGTCTATGGGGCCAGGAATCTGGGCCGCCGACAGTTTCCCAAACAGGGATTCTCCCCCGATCCCAAGGTCCTGAAAATCATCCGCATGGGCATTTACCAATGGCTGCGCTGCGAATGGCATGCCTTGTGGCTGCGCCCCAAGGCCATGCCCCTCCCCGCTGCCGCCGCACCCCCGACTGCCGCCAGCCCGGCGGGGCCTGAACCTGTTGTTAGTTAAGATTTCTGGTAACGAGCCGATGTGGATCGTTGACAGGGGAATATTACTTTTCATATAAAGTTACCTACTATTTAGGAACTGATGGCTGATCTCTCCCCTACCCTCCTCACCGTGCAATTCGGAGCAATGCAAGTCCGTGGCCAAATCGATGCCACGGGCCTGCTGTTGGAATTGCCCCTGCCCGTCCTGGCAGGCAGCGGTCGGGAGGTGCACTTGGTCCCGAGCGGGAGCCTTGCCAGGTGTGACGGGGGGCTCCTGTTGTGCGGCCCGCAGGTAACCGCAGGCTTTCTGACGCGTTCCACCGCTCCGGCCACGCTGGAGGAGGACGCGAAATCCATTTTCAATGAGATCTTAGCCCGCGTGGGCGACCAGACACTGTATCGGGTGTGGAATTATGTGCCGCAGATTAACACCACGACTGACATTTTGGAGAACTATCATCGTTTCAACCTGGGACGTTGGCGGGCGTATGCCGAGACGTTCGGGGCTACGGTCGATCAACGGATGCCAGCGGCGTCCGCGGTCGGGGTGCAGGGATCGACCTTGGTGACGGTATTTCTGGCGGGCACGGACCCAGTGGAGTATTTCGAGAATCCCGAACAAACGCCCGCCTACCGATATCCGGAGTGCTACGGCCCCAAGTCGCCCAGCTTCTCCCGCGCCAGCTTGCGGTCCCGTCCAGAAGGTTCCCAGGCATTCCTCTCCGGCACTTCCAGCATCAAGGGGCACGAAACCATCGGAACCGGCCAGGTGGATCTGCAAACTGAGATCACCTGCGATAACATCCGCTTGGTGTTTGCCGCCATGGGCAAGCCAGACCCGTTTGGTCCGGACGCAGAGCCCGCCCAGGCCAAAGTGTATCTCCGCAAGCAATCCGACTTGGATTCCGTCCGCTCGGCCTTGGCGAAATGTGGTGCCACTGACTTCGCCCAGCGTGCCACTTACCTCCAGTCTGACATTTGCCGGCCGGACTTGGATGTGGAAATCGAGATCACCGGGATCTGATTACGCCTGCGTCCAGTCCAGGACCACCTTGCCCGCCTCACCCTTCTTCATGGCTGCAAAGCCTTCGGCAAATTCCGTGTAGTGCAGTCGATGCGTAATCACCGGGGCAATGTTCAGCCCGCTCTGGATCATCGTGGTCATCTTATACCACGTCTCATACATCTCCCGGCCGTAGATGCCCTTGATGGTGAGCATGTTGAAAATGACCTTGTCCCAGTTGATGCTGAACTGCTCGGGGAAGATCCCCAGCAGCGCAATCTTGGCCCCATGACAGGCGTTCTCCAAGATTGATTCCATCGCCTTCGGGGAGCCGGACATTTCCAGGCAGACATCGAAGCCCTCGCTCATCCCCAGTTCCCGCTGCACGTCCGCCAGGGATTCCTGCGCCACGTTGACCACCCGGGTGGCACCCAGTTTCTTGGCCAATTCCAACCGCCAGGGATTGATGTCCGTCACCACCACATGGCGCGCCCCGGCATGTTTCACAATGGCCGCAGCCATGCAACCGATGGGCCCCGCTCCCGTGATCAGCACATCCTCTCCCAGCACATCGAAGGATAACGCCGTATGCGTGGCATTGCCCAGCGGATCAAAACAGGAAATGACCTCTTCCGGAATCTTCGGATCCGCGTGCCAGACATTCGTCATCGGCAGTGCCAGATATTCCGCAAAGGCCCCGGTCGTATTCACCCCCACGCCCTTGGTATGGGCACACAGGTGCCGCCGTCCCGCCAGGCAGTTCCGACACCGCCCACAGACCAAGTGACCTTCGCCACTGACAATTTCCCCCACATGGAAATCATGCACATTCGATCCCACCGCAGCGATCTCCCCACAGAACTCATGCCCCACCGTCATCGGCACCGGAATCGTGCGCTGCGCCCAGGCATCCCAATTGTAAATGTGCAAATCCGTTCCGCAGAGCGACGTCTTGCGGATCTTCACCAGCACATCATTGATCCCGATCGTTGGCTCTGGAACATCACAGAGCCACAATCCTGGCGCGGCTTCTTTTTTAACAAGGGCTTTCATAAATTCAGGCCAGAGCAGTCATCCCGCTTCCCCCACATCTCAAGCGCAACCACAGAATCGAACCTGGGGCCAGTCGCAGCAGCATCTGCGCCGCGCGGGCTAACCTAACTGCACCTTGCCATCCACCGTGCGGGTAAAGCTGTGCAGCAACGTGCCGTTGGCATCCAGATGTCGCAATAGCACCCGCTCCGCATTGATTTGCAGATGCGTGAAGCCATAGACCGACCTCGCGAACGGCCCGTCGTGTCGCTCCTTGATATCCGTAATCCGCGCCCCGCCCGCCCCCGATACCACGAAGCTCGTCTTCAGCCCCTCCAATTCCAGATGCTGCAAATCGTGATCATGCCCGCAGCAATAGAAGTCCACCCCGTGATCCTGGAACAGGGGCCCCAGTTCCGCCACCAATTGCTTCGTATCCCCATGCACCCCATTGGTATAGAGCGGGTGATGCCCCATCACGAAGAGAAACGGAGCCGTCTTCGACTTCTCCAGTTCCCCATCCAACCACGCCATCTGATCCTGCCGCTCCTCCTCGCTGATCCACCAATGATCCCGCTTCCCAATCGATGCCTTGTGCAGCGGTTCATTGATCGAACGCCAGTTCGTATCCAGCGCCAGAAACGTTACCAGCGGCTTCTCCGCCGGCCAGTCCACCCGATAGTAACGGGACGGCATGTGCCAGCGGGACTTCGGATTCTTTTTCTTGTAAGCCAACTGCGCCAAGTCTCCATCCTCCGTATCATGATAGTCATGATTTCCCAGAATCGCCCAGCACGGACCCGGCAGATCATTCGCTGGATACATTTGCTCGAATCCAGACTTCCAGCGGGGCGAGTCCACCCCTTTATCCAGCTTCTTATAAAAGTTATCCCCCAGCAGCCACATCCCCTCCGGCTTAATCTTCTCTTTCGCTAAATAACGTTGCAGCCCGCGGGCCACCGAATCCTGCGCCTTCTCCATACTCCCGAAGTCCCCCAGCAAAATCAAATGCCGATCCCCCGGACCATTCAACGGAGGCAGCGCAGCCGAGGCCTTATCCGCCAGATTCAAACCCCAAGCAGCGCTGGAGCAAAACAGCGTCTGCAACGCCCGCCGCCGGGAAAGAAAAGCCGGCAACGGAGTAATGGGATGGGAGGACTCGATCATCCCCCACCCACGCACCGAATCCCCGCACCCGAAAGCAGAAATTCGCCCCGAACATGTGCCCCAGCATCCAAGCCATCTGCGCAGCAACGCCCCCGAGAGTGGCGGGTTGCAGCTGCCCTCACGACACAATTCACCCGTTGATCCTTGCCTTCCCCTGAGATTTTCCCGTTTCCGGGTCCTTCTCGAAGCAACCTCCGCACCAGCGGTCACCGCATCTGGGAAACCTTCACCCGCATCCAGCGCTTTGGCGTGGCGGGGGTCTGGGCGACGCCGTCGACCACCGTGTATTGCACCCCATCAGTTGTGCTGACGCTCTGCGCTCCCAAGCTGTCTATATATAAGTCCCCATAGCCTTCGGCAATACTGGTCCAGGTTTGAAGATTACTGGAAACCTGGACTTCGTATTTGATGTCACGAGAGCCACCAATGCGGATTTTGAACACGGCGCGCAGGCGCTTGGTGACGGGGTCGTAACTCACGGGTTGGTAACCGTTGTTCCGAACAAACGGATTCAGAACGAGGGCGAACTCAGCAAAATTGTTCAAGCCGTCCTTGTCCTGATCGCCTAATTCGCTCCCAGCCCCAAGGCCGAAAGGCACGGCAAATGCCGTATAAGAAGATTGTATATACATCGTAAAAACCCGTGTTGTAGTGCCAAGGCTATTAGTGGCAAAGATGGGAAAACTGAACGTGCCGGAGCGGTTCGGAATGGCACTGATGGTATTGGAGTGAGGGGCCGTCAGGAACACCCATGTGGGGATCGATGCACTAACAGACCAAACCGTGGCGGGATCGTCGGATGTAAGCGGCACATTATAACCCTGTCCGGCAGTCCAGTTCACAGTCAGCGGACTCGTTATTGTCGGCCCGGTGGCTCCTGTAAAACTCACCCGGTCCAGCCACACCGAATTGCTGCCGCCATCACCCGAAGCATTGCGGGTGAACGTCCAGCGCAGCGTTTGCACCCCGGCTGGCACTGACTGAGTTCGACTGACCCACCCCGTGCTTCCGCTGACAGAATCCACGGTGTTCGCACCGATCCGCAATGACAGAATATCGCCGATTTCACTGTTAGTCTTCCAATAATAATTGATCGTTCCAGGCCCAGCCACTGTCGTTTCTAGGGTAGAACTTTCGCTGTGATTGAGCGCTGGCGACTGCATGGAGTCCACGCCGTCCCAGCTTTCCACTTTCTGCCCGAACCACTTCTTGGCATCAGGCCGATTAAACGCGAGCAACGTGTTGTCGAGCGCGGTTGGAGGCGAAGGGTTTACCGTCAGCGAGAATACCTGCGTGGCAGTGCTCGACCCATTGGCCGCAGTTAGGATCATGCTCTGCGGCCCCGGCGTGGTCGGCGTGCCGAAGATGGCACCGGTTTGGGCGTTGACATCCAGTCCTGGAATCTTCGCGCCGGAAACGCCATAAGTTAGCGAACCGCCAGTCGCGACAATTTGACTCGTATAAGGCTGCCCCTCCTCGCAGGTATCGCTGATTGGTCCAGTAATGGTCAAAGTTTCATTCCAAACGATCTGGTCCACCCATGCGCTATCGAGGTAATTGTTCCCTAGGTAATCTTTGGAATAGACCCAGCGCAACGTGTGCGTGCCGGTGCCAATCTGGTAGGTTTTCTGAGCCCACGACCTGTCGCCGCTCCAAACCCCGCCAGGTTGCACCACGCTGTCCACCAAGAAGCTGATCGTGTCGGTGTTAAGTTCGGAACTGACCTTCCACCAAAAACTGATAGTGCCGGGACCAGTCACTTGTGTTTCCATGGCCGCAGACTCGTTGTCGCCGATGTGCGCCGCCTGCGCTGCATCCACCGTGTCTTTGGTCGTCGTGCTCTGGATGAACCACTGAGCGAAACCGGTCGGAAAGCTCCATGCCAAGGTGGGGGTCTCGGTGGCGTCACTGATAGCGGAGCCGGGGGCGATCACAAACGCCATCGAGCGAGTCCCGGGCCCTCCGTTTCCTTCGACGGTTACAGTGGCGTTGTAGGTATTCGCAACCGTTGGTGTTCCAGTGATAAGACCACTATACTTCTCCAGCGTTAAGCCGGGAGGCAGTCCAATGGCGGACCAGGAGGTATAAGTGCCACTTGCCGACAATTGGAACGGCGTGAAAGGAGTCGCCACGGCACCACTGGCGCTGCTGCCGCTTGTGACAGTGAGCGGCGCGTAGAGAGTGCCATCAATAGAATAGGCTCCCAGACTCCCATAGTTGGAGTAGCCATCTGTCGCAGGAGAGCCAAAACCGACTCCGGTGATCCTCAGAAAATAGGTGCCTGCAGTCAGAGTCTGATTGATTCGAACTCGAAGGGCTTCCGTAATGATCGTCGCCTGCTCTGCTGCGGTGTAACCAGCGGGAAGCGCGACATTGTTCGACCCGCGAACGTCAGCCAAAGGCGCCGTCTGGCCCTGACGATAAAGTTCTACCCGGGGATTGAGGTTGGCGATGCCCACATTTCGCCTGAATCTGACAATGGGATCAGAATCAGTGAACGGCTCTGCTGGCGCTACGACTAGCTTCAACGCCTTCGTATCTGTGAAGGTGAAGGTGAACCAATCTTCATCCTGAAGCGTCGCTGAGACCCTTCCAATATTACCATTGGCAGTCATGCCCCCATTCGTGGAGATCGGTGATGCAGAGATAGATGCGTTGCCGTGGTCATCCGAAGCAAAACCAAACCCGTTACCGCCGACCCCCGTGTTCGCGATGATGGCGATGTCATCTTTCGCATTGATGATGCCGGGAATAGGCGACGTCTGGAGGCTCGAGTAATCGGCATACTCACCATTATCCCATTGTGTCAGCAACCCGGTCCCGTTACCCATAATGGGAGACCACAAGTGCGGCATTGGGCCAGCCTGCGGGCCAAGTCCCGGGAAGTAATCGTCCGGTTTAGCGGTCCACCCGTCATGTGTTAAGCCGAGGGTGTGACCTAATTCGTGGCTGACATTCGTGCCCAATTCCTTCGTGTTGGTGGTGGGCCTTCCCGCGTCGAACGCTCCAATGAATGCGAAACACGGAACGTCGGATGCGTATTGCACTCCGTCGGCGCGTCCAAAGGAGTCAATCTTGGCTATGCCTCCCTTCGGATCGATCAATGCAGTTATCCATACCCACGCATCGGTGGGTGTGACGATGCACCGCATGCGACGTAAAGGCGACGCGCCTGTGTAGCGGCTCTCGATCGTGGTCACGTCCACATTGAAAGGAAGATAGTCTTCCTTTGCTACCTCATAGACCTCGAGCATTTGTTCAAGCGTCAGACCGCTGGGGTTTGCAGTGAAAGCCAGACCACAGTTCCATTCACGGGACGTGGATGCCCCGATATTCGCGCCGTCGAAGTCAATGTAGAGCACATGTGACGCCGTAGGCCGACTGCTTAATTGTGGTGGAGCGGCGAAAGGCCCGACCACAGCCTGAAGGTGTTCCTTGCCAACCGGAACACTGCCTGTGCCATTGGCGCAGACAACTCCTGGGCACAATAGGGCTATCATACAGTGGCAGTAAAGCCAGCAGCCATTCTTTGATTTCAATTTCATAAGTTTAGAGTTTGTGCCACACTACTGAGGACAGAAGAGGAACCCAAAAGTCAATCCCGGGTGCATCAATGTCCCCCCGGAATCCGCATCGCGCCCTCCCGGACGCTGCGGCGGTTCACTTCCGCGAGGCCGAGCCATTCTTCGTCGGGGTTGCTGGCGCGGTATTTGAAGGCGACCCAGGGCTCGCCTCCTTTGGCATTTTCGAGGACGACGCCGGCTCCTCCTTGGTCGCCCATTTCCTCGGGGCTGGCTTCGTGCCACTTGCCTTCGATGATGCCCTGACCGGTGTCCCAGCGGTAACTCTTGCCGTCCTTGCTGATGGTAACGGTGCCGGTTTTGCTGGCCCCGATTTCCTGCCAGGTGATGCGCTTGTCACCCTCGACCCAGTGGACGGGCAGGCCGGTTTTGCTGGTGACCCAGCTTCCGAAGAGCCAGTTCTGGTCATTGGGCGGGCCGTAGTTGTGGCTGATGGGGCCTTCGTAGCCCATGCCGTGCGCGCTCAGCCAGTCGCCGAAATCGTTGAGACCCGTGTTGTAGATGAAAGCGGTGCCGCGTTTTTTGATGAGCGCGTCTAGTTCCGCCTTCACTTGGCGGAATTTCTCCGGATCATCCGACCACTTGCCAGGAATGCGGTCGGTGAAGAATTTTTTGATATCGTCCTCCGTCAGGGGCTTTCCACCCGGGGCATCGGGCACAGCGGCACCGGGAATACGGGGAACGGGCTTGCCCGGCTGCGCGGGGGTGGGACGGGCCGTAGGTTTGACGGGAAGTGGGGGCACAGCCGGATTCGCATTGGGCATATCGTCGTCGGTGCCAGCTCTTATGCCGTCCCAGGTGTAAGCCGTCTGCGAGCCAGGCTCGCCCGGCCGTTGCAGAATGATGGGCTGTTTGCCGCCGGGGGTTTCCCCAACAAATTCGCCCTGCTGCCACTGGCCGGTGATGCGATCCCGCCACTGAATGGTCTGCCCGACCTTGAATCCATTTCCCGCAGCGGGGGCCGCCGCCGGCTTTTTCGCTGCCATGGGCTGGCGGACATTGTCCCAATCGTAGGCCGTCTGCGATCCGGCATCCCCGGGCGTTGCTGGATGACCGGTTGCTTGCCGCCGGGAGTTTCATACAAGAATGTCCCGTCCAACCACTGCCCCGAGATGCGGTCTTTCCATTGGATTTTCTGGCCCTCCTTAAACCCGTGTCCACCATCTTGGGCAGAAAGCTGAAGTGTTGAAAATAAAAGGCTTGCGGCGGCGAGGGTCGCCCTGCCAGCGCAAGATACAAATTTAAAAGGTTTGATACTCATAAGAATAATGTGGATTTTTCTTCTTTGAGGGGGGGGGGCGACAAATAACACCTTATCCCCGCCGTGCAATAAAATTCTGCAGCGGGTTGTAATATTGAGCCGTAGCCCATGCCTCATAGCAATTTTATAATCAAACCAGACCTTGAACCTGTCCGATCCATTCAAAGTGCTGTGGGCAGATTTGGCCCGATGCGATGACATGAGTGGTGCTGCAGAAAAATTCCACCGTGCTTGAGCTTGCTCAGCTTACACTTGAAACCGTGAGCACCGAAGCACAAACCACGCCCGTGTTCACCGCAATGCGATTCCCCACCGGAGCTTATCGCGGCGGCACCCTAGAAGCGTCTAAAGGCTGAACACCAACCGATCACCTGACGAATTAGATTCAATAGGCGAATTCACGGGAGCGGAAGTCGAAACCGTGTGCACGCCCAATGGCGGCAGGAGTGCGACAAAGGAGCTAGTGGATCATTGCCGCTACCACCACCTCCATGTTCCAATTGTCTGCCCTCCTACTGTGTCCTATCCGATGCCTCAGTCAGCCGAAAACCTCTTGCCTCTCAGCAGGGCCTCTCCTAGTATCCGCCATTGGCCAACCCTGCTAACCCTGGTGGGAAAAATGTCCTAATATCCATGCACAATAGTTGTCGTAACATCAGCCAAATCATCGGCTGCGCCCCGAAGGTCGCAGAAATATGCGACACTTTTGTTGCAGTATCACCCAAATGACTACGACACCCTTTGGGGGCTAAGTAGAATGTTAGGCATCTCCACATCTCATCAACACCAACTGGCATGACCAAAAAAAATCTTTGCTTGCTCGCGTTTGCCGCTTCCTGCGCGATTCACTCGCCGCCATCTGCCGCTCAATCCGAGACGCCCACGCAGCCAGCGAAAGAACGTTTGCTCATTCACGTGAAGGAAATGTCCCAAGGACAAACCACCACCAAGTTCAAGGACCTGGATGGGCAGCCTACCACGACAAAGTCGGGCTTGCGGATCGAACACGCCATGCGCGGCCAGGTCATCGTCCAGAAGTTTGTCTATTTTGAGGACGATAAGGATTATGCGTGGATGGAGCTCGAGTTTCCGCTCGTCCCCAACACACGCTTTGACGTCAATACCGGTCTATTCTCCAGCGCTGCGACAGAAGACGAAAAGCGTGAGACGGCCTACCTCGCCATGAGGCTTCAAGGTCACGGTGGGTTCACGGTGCTCACGCATTCCAATGGCATAACCATCAAGGACGGCAAGATCGGAGGACGCGTGGGCAAGACTCTCGCCGGCCCATACGACTCTTACTTTTTCGGGCCCAAAGGCGAGATCATCGCAGACAGAGATGGGCAGTATATACGCACTATTGAGGGTCCACTCAAATACACTGAAAAATCGCTCACGACGGGCGACTTCAAAAGGCATGAACTGCCGGTCAGCGATTTGTTGGGCGATGCGCTGCTCAAGCTGCTCATGCCATGGATAATTGGAGGCGTTGCTTTAGCAGGGGGAGCAATCGTTTATTTCAAATATATACGACGAAAGTCGAAATCCCAAAACGCGGCCTAACATGCGCTACAGCGAACTACTCCAAGGTCCAAGGCGTAACGCATGCTGCTCCGCTGCCCTCCGGCAGCCTGCGCGCAGCCCTTGCGCAGTCGCTGAGCTTGGGTCGTTAGTCGTATGAACCGAGCTTCCCGCAAATGGCTGATCAGAATATTGATTCTTGGCGGGTTAGCTCTGTTTGTCGCCTTCGCGACATTCAGGTTTCAGAACTACCGAATCGGCAAGATCGACTTCATCATTTTGGACAACCAGCGTGAGAACGTGGCCAGTCTTTCGAGCGAAGAGTTCACCCGCTACGTCCAGCAGTGCGGAGGTTCTCTCGATTCTTCTAGTGCTCCGTGGACAGCGCGTTACGACGGCGTTTTCCAACACAAGGAGTGGACTTTTGTCTTTGCCACCCCTCAAGTCGAACCTTCCCGATGACAACGACTAACCTTCAAAGATAGCTTTGGGCGGCTTTGCGCCCCGAAGCTATTAGTTGTTGGACAGGCCCGGTGATGCACTCAGCGCTTTCGGCCTCGGGGACAAAGCACATGCAAAAATCCGCCGTGCCATGCCTAGTTTCTCCCGTCGCTTGCGTTGACTTTCCTATCATCGCCCCTAGGATCACGTCATGCCACCCACCACTCCTCATGTTCCTTTGC
Source organism: Verrucomicrobiales bacterium (assembly GCA_031411295.1). Classification (GTDB taxonomy): domain Bacteria; phylum Verrucomicrobiota; class Verrucomicrobiia; order Verrucomicrobiales; family V1-33; genus JAGNEJ01. The sequence continues at coordinate 17,505 of JANOAV010000199.1, forward strand.
TCCGAACCATGCGCGCCTGCCCACTAGCTGCAGCCGGGGAGGTTTTTCCTAAATCTTCAGCGTCAACCACCGTTTCGACGCTCGGCCCCGCTGGTAGGGTTGCCAGCGCTTGAACGTTGCCAAGAAAATGAAGATCCCCGATAAAGACGACTGGGAAGCGGCGTGGCGGGGTCTTGACGAAGGATGCGCATTCAGGAACTTCTACGAGAAGTCTTTGAAGGAGGCGTTGGCGCTATTTCAACAGTGTGCTGTCGTCTATCAAGAAGACTTGGTTTACATGCCGGAATCGCCATTCAGATACTACGTCCGCGCATACATTTACTACCTCGCAAGTGAGCGGTCACGCAGCGACTCAGACGCGGCAAATTGCTTTCTCATGTTGATTGAAACGCGGTTCAGAGATCACCCGGATTGGTTGGATTGTTCGTGGAGTCGGATTGTTCCGGTCCTTCAAAAGATTGCTGAACAACAGGAGGATTTTTACGATGCCAACCAAACCATCTATGGTGACTTTGGTAAGAGGGTTCGTCGCCTTCTCGACAACCAAACTAAGGCAGAACAAGCCTAGGGGATTCAGGGGGCGGGCTTTGCCCTGACTGGTTCCGCCTGATGCGTTTTGTGTTGGCGTGGTGTTGGCATGATCCCGTTTCAACCGCAGAGGATGGAGAGGGCGCAGAGTCGGAAATCCCTTCAGGAAATCCCCCGCCCGACAGTTGCCTCCCCCGCAGTTCCCCAAAAACCCGTTGTCATCATCCATGGGAATTCACGCGCCTCCGAGCGGAAATCGACATTAACGTTGACGATCACGCGCCTCTGCGGCTAAATCCCACCAAACTTCCACTATGAAATCACTACCCCGCGCAAAAACCGACAACCCTGTCGCCTCTAAAGAAGCCCGGAAACAATCGACACTTCTGTCGGTGATCAACTAGTTAGGCGTTACTACCCGCTCACCATGAAACATCGCCGAATAAGTTTGTTCCTGATTGGCCTCATTTACATCGGCAGCTACGTCGCCATTCGGAGTCAGGCAGTTCATTTCCCACTTACTCCAGGCTCCCGTGGCTACTCGCCGAACGAATATCGAGAGACGCTCATTCTTCAGGCACCCGTTGCCCGTAATCAGCAGTCCTCAGCGTCGTTCTTTAGTGGCGCATATTCACCACTCCGCGCTCTCGACCGTGCGCTATGTGGCTCAGATGTGGTTTTTCAGTCTCCGGCTACCATGTTGCCAGATTTTTCCTATCCTCCACTTTCAGCACTTCAATCCGAATGACCGCAACGCCTAACCTTCAAAGATAGCTTTGAGCGGATTTTCACCTCACCACTATTAGTTGTTGGACAGGCCCGGTGATTCACTCAGCGCTTTCGGCCTCGGTGGCTGTTCGGCGGGCCTCTGCGGTTTGCTTTGCGAGTTTGGCGATGGCTGGCCTCAAGAACAATTTTAGCTCTGCGGTCCTCTGCGTTCTCTGCGGTAATGCTGCATGCTGCGCGCTTCACGCTGACGGTTGCGGCGTTCTGGCGGGCGCTGGCGTTGAGGATTTTCGTTTTCATGCGGGTTGGGTTTGCGGCGGCGGGCCTCGCACAGGGGTCCAATCGGCTACGCTGCTTATGAGTGGCTCGGTCCAGAGTGGGAGGCGTTTGAGTTCGCGCTTCCAGTCCATGGCTTTCCCGCAGCGGGGGGGAATCCTATCCGATGCCTCGATCAGCCGATCAGTCGCATGAACTCCCACCACAACCCCGGTAATTTCCTCTGCCGAAAGAATCGAAAAAAGTCCGAAAAAAATGGGATCACTGATGAGTTGCCTCCCAATGGTTTTTTCGTCTTCTTTCGTTTTTTCGGCCAAACTGAATTTGTGCATTTTGTGATCTTTGTGGCCCAATCAAGCCAAAGGCAGAGACCGCACGTTCAGGGGATTATAAAACCGCGTGGGGCGCTGATGGCGGCGGGACGCACGCCACTCCCAGTGATCATGGCCCCTTGTTGCAGAAGCAGTCCTCTCCCGTCCTTCCCCCTACTCGGAAAGTCTTGCTAGCGGAAGCGCCTTACTTGGAGTCCCAGTTCGAAAGCTTGACGGCCTCGATGAAAATCCCCACTTGCGCGGGGCAAACGCTGCATTTATCCCCCACACCTATGGATACCATTCGCATCATCATGAACACCTCCAAAGGTGCTCTCCACATTACCCTTCACGCCGCTGATACCCCCGTCACTTGCGCCAGTTTCTTGAATCTGGCGCGTCGGGGATTCTATGATGGCGTTCCCTTCCACCGCGTCATCTCAAACTTCATGATCCAGGGTGGCGACCCCACTGGCACGGGTCGAGGCGGCCCGGGCTATAACTTCGACGACGAGTGCAAGCGCTACCTGCGGCACGACAAAGCCGGCATTCTCTCCATGGCCAACGCTGGTCCCGGCACCAATGGGAGCCAATTCTTCGTGACCCATGGCCCGACGCCACACTTGGACGGCAAGCATACCGTCTTTGGTGAAGTGAGCCAAGGTCAGGATATCGTGGATGCCATCCGGCAAGGTGATAAAATCACCACCATCGAAATCCTCGATGATGCCGAAGCGCTCTTCACGGCTCAAGCGGACAATATTACCCGCTGGAATAGCGTGCTCGATAAAAAGCGCTAAGCCACCCAGGACCGAATTGAACGGTTCGGTTCGGCCAACTCCCCCACCCCAATTCCAAAGCCATGCGTCCATCCCGGGCGCATGGCTTTTTTACTGAGGGGCCGCAGGCGACGAACCAAATTCATCGCGTGCCACAGAAGATCTTTGGACGCCAGGCAAATGTATGCGAAGCTGAAAGGTAAAATTCAGCGCCCGGCAAGTGAACGGATTGAATTTTAGCTTCACCCATACCAACGAGCGACCACTTTATGAGCTGTTACCGATCCTTCTTATCTTGCTTAGTTCTGCTGACCTGCCTGCTATGGTCCCCGCCTTCAGTCCGTGCGGAAACGGACACGATTACTTATCAGGGACGTCTGGACTTAGACAATCAGGCCGTGGATGGCCTGCGCCAGATTTCCATTACGGTCTGGGATGCCGCCAGTGGTGGCGTGGCTTACGGCTCATGGACGTTTGTAAATGTTTTAGTGCAAAAAGGCCTCTTCACGGTCACCCTGACCGGACCACAGGCAGTCAGCGCCTTCAGCAATGGGGCCAATCGGTGGCTGGAGATTGCCGTGAAAGCGCCCTCCGATCCTTCCCCGATCACCCTGGTCCCACGTCAACCGGTCTCGGCAGCTCCTGTTGCACGCTGGGCCGCCGCCGCCGGTAGTGTTACCGGAAGCGTTAACGGTTCGCAGATTGTGGGCACCATTTCCCCCACCCTGCTGAACACCGGCACCATTACTGGCGGACTCAACTTTAATCCCGCAGGAGGCGTGCCCCCGTTTGCCGTTGGGAACGCCAACAAGGTGATCAATTTAAATAGTGACTTACTTGATGGATTGGACTCGACCGCCTTCGTCAAGCGGGTGGGCGATTCCATGACTGGAGCGCTGGACTTTGGGTCCGTCTATCGGCAGGATCTCAATCTTTGGAGTGCTGGGCAGATCGGGATCGGGGCCCAGACCAACACGCTCTATCAACGGTCCAACAAACGTTTCTCCTGGTTCCAAGGCGGCTCCCCAGTGGATGCCGAGAGCAACCCCGGTTCCGGATTCACGCTCATGACCCTTGTTAAAGACACGCTCACTTTATTACCGGACTATGCCAACAGCAATACCCAGGGCCCGATCAGATTGGCCTTTGGCGATTCCGCGACCATCAACAGCGTCGAGACTCCGTATGTTTCCATCGGTGAGTCTGATACCGATGATGAACTCGAAATCCGCGCTAAACGCATCAACCTTTCCGCCGGAGTCTATGCCAATTCGGTTAGTAATTCCTATGGTCAGCTCAACTTCGGCCAACTGGTGGGTGACACCATTTTGCTCTGGTCCGACGGCGTGGCGGGTGGGGGTGATGACTATGCTATTGGCATTCAAACCGGAACCCAATACTTCCGCAGCGGTCATCATTTTGCTTGGTTCAAAGGGGGCGCAGGAATTGCCGGACCGATGGATGCAGGCACCGGCGGCACCAAGCTCATGACCCTCGACGAAACGGGGGTGCTCAAAATTCACCCCCTCACTGGCCGCATGGAAACTCCAGTGCTCACCATCACGGGCGGAGCCGATGTCGCAGAACCATTTCCCGTTAGAAATTCAGGGGCGGACGCAGCCGACGTTATCGCGCCCGGTTCCGTCATGATCATTGATGAAAGCGATCCCGGACATTTAAAGCTCAGCGACAAATCGTATGACACTCGTGTGGCCGGCGTGGTCTCGGGTGCGGGTGGGGTTCAGCCTGGTCTCACGCTGCGCCAGACGGATGTCATGGAGGGCTCGCATAACGTGGCCTTGTCCGGTCGCGTCTATGTCTTGGCGGATGCTTCAGGTGGCCCGATTCAGCCGGGCGATTTGCTCACCACCTCCTCCACGCCAGGCCACGCCTGCCGGGTGCAGGACCATCAGAAGGCGCAAGGCGCCATCCTGGGGAAGGCCATGGGGCGCTTGGAATCCGGTCAGGGACTGGTGCACGTGCTCGTCACTTTGCAGTAAATTTTCATCCATCACCAACTATGAAATTACTGCTTTCCCTGTTCCTGGCCTTGATGACGACGGCTCTGGCAGACCAGCCGATGATTACCATTCGCCTCTCCTTCAAGGCTCTGCGGAGACCCACCACTGGAGACGTGCAACCGTTCGCAGTGAAGGACATCATGCTGAACGTGGTCAACGAAATGAATCTGGCGATGGATCGCGCCAAGCGGGGCCTGCGTTTCGTGTATGATGACTTCGATGGCACGGGGCAAATGATCCGCATCGGAGATCACCTCAACAATACCTCGAATCCAGCCAATCCCTCGTATTGGTCGGAAGTGGAGCCTGGACAAATGGATGACTTTGCGGTGCAAGCCAATGCCCACAAGGTTGAATTTGATTTCAAAAGCACGCACATCAATATTTACTTGGCCGTGCCCATTTATGGCGCAGCGGCGGCTAGATTCCCCGACAGCAATGGCTTCTCGCCAGCTTACAATAATTTTGCGGTATCGGGAGTGGGGGGCGCAACCAGTGCGGCGGCCGGTTATGCTCGCGTGATGCTGCACGAAATGGGGCATTACTTCTCCCTGCTGCATACCTTCAATACCGATGTTGGCACGGCGGTATCTGGCAGCACCTTTGGGGATGATGGATTTTTCGATACCTTGCTCGATACCGCTGGCAGCAATATTACCTATGGCGGAGCATTGCGTGGATTGGATTATTTCTCAGACGTGGATTTCAGTCTGAGCTACGCGGCACTGAACGCCACCCAGCAGGCCCAGGTGCTGGGGAAGTGGCGTAACTTCTATGCGCTTAGACTCTTTGGTATCACCACGTATGGGGGGCTCAGCACTGCGCAGAGGGCGCATCTAGATGCCAATCAAGCAGCCACTTACAATTCATCGAGTCTGATGGTGCGCGATCTCATTGCCGCTGCGAACTTTAACGGTCCGAACGACCCTCAGCGTATCTTCAATGATCCAGCGCTACCGCGTCTCAACTCGGATGAGCAACAGAAGGTGCAAAGTTTACTCAACAATTACATGAATTATCATGGTCCCACGCCGGTGGAGGCCACCTACACCGGCCAACAATTGGATGCGATAGCTGATGCGATGACGTTCAATGGTAGGCTCCCCGTGGTCTCTGGACGCACGTTCTTCCTAGGCTACGGCCCCTTATTCTCCAGCAGTGCTCCGCTCGGCAGCAGTCGCTTTCCATTTGCAACCCCATCGGCCCTAGCTAGCAGCACCCCCAGCCCGACGTGGACGAGCAATGATCAAGTGCTCGTCCGCCCTGCGGCCTACCCCAGTCCGGTCACCTTCAATAAACCCATGACGCTGCGGGTATCCAGTGTTACCAACGGAGCGACCAATGCTCTACGGACCGATCAACATGCTACTTTCGGCTCCTCCACCAATCATTAGGCTCATGAAACGCCTCTGCTTCCATACCGCAATGCTCCTGCTGCTGACCCCGCTGACAGCCGCCCCCGCCATTTCCTGGTGGACCGTCGATGGTGGAGGCGGCACCTCCACCGGCGGAGGTTATACCCTGCAGGGGACGATCGGTCAGGCCGAAGCCCACTCCGCCGCTGCCGTTGGCAATGGATTGCTGGTGCGGGGCGGCTTCTGGGCAGCGGGAGAAATGTCCCTAACGCTGCCAGTGCTCAACATCAGCCCCCGACCCGATGGACAAGTGGACATTTCCTGGGGCTTGGATGCGGTCGGTTGGCACGTCGAAATTTCCTACGACCTCCAACAATGGGTTACTGAAGGTCCCATCGCCATTGAGGCTCCTGGCAGTTTCACTAACCAACCCGGTCCCGCCGCACGGAAGAAGTTTTATCGCCTCAGGCAGTGAAGCCATCGCTGCAGTGGAGCCCGGCAGCGCAGCCATCCATGCGACAGGCGTTCAAGCGATCGGCAGCGGTAATGGCTTTCGTTGCTTTTCCCGGGAAGCATCCCGATCATACATCAGCAACGAGTAAATCAGCACCGCCTCCACTAACGGCCCGCCCCAGCCACAGGTGGCCACCGTGCCTGCTCCCAGAATGAAGGGCAGGCAAATGATTAGCGTGACCATGGTGCGCGTGGGAGACGGTTCCCAGGGCACCAAGTAAACTTTCAAGTGGGCCCGCGCCAATTGCAGTCCCAGCAGCACGCAGATCCCCATGAACCCCAGCCCATAGAGCACAATCACGGTCACTATCACTATCTGCATGCCGCTCCCACTGCGGAAGGCTTGCTCATTCAAGGCCACCGTCAACGCCACGCTGGAGATCATGGCGTAGAGCACCGAGACTGCGGAAATGATGATTCGCACCGTATAATTGGCGTAACCCGAAGCGCCAATGATGAGCGCGCTGGTGGCCAGGCAGCATGAGAAGACGTTCATCAGTTGCACCAGATTGATCCAGAGGTCGAATGCTCCGAAGAAATATCGCACAATGAAATAGGGCAGCAAACTCACCAGCACTAGCATCGCCAACCCTGCTTGGACCAGCCATTTGCCACGCACAATCCGCCACCGACTCAACCCTGCAATGATCAGCGTATCAGCATTTCTGCCCCCGGATTCCTCCTGCATGGCTTCGAATCCCCGCAACGGCATGATGAAGCCCACCACGGCATAGGCCACCAGCCAGAAGGCATTGCGCGCCAGCCACGATGTCGTCCCATTTTCCTGCAAGGCCTGCCACTCCAAGGCCAAGGCTCCAATCATCAGAAAATGCACGGCGGCAAATGGCACCAGGAACATCCGCTGCCGCATCGCCTGACGGAATTCCTTCACCACCATGGAATCGAGCCATTCCGGGAAGTCGCTGGGGACGATAATAGGTGAAGTGGCGGAACGCATAAAAATTAGTCAATAGCAGCAACCACACCTCCCGCCCGACGCGCTGCCGCATCTGCTAGCAACCCGGAAGGATCAATCGCATCTTCCCATTCCTCCAAGCCAAGGCGAGCGAAATTCTCATATTCCGGCTTGGGATTGGGCGGCCAGAATTGCGCGTCTTTGATGCAGCGAATCACCGCGGTGGCGCACTCCACCGCTTGGTCCAAGAGATTACCCGCCACTAATTCCGGCCAGTCGGATAGTTTTACTAACGAGGTGGCAGGTGGTAAATTGAGATACGCCGCTTCGACCGGTTGTTGATAGCGCCGACGCAGTGCTGCCGCATAGAGCGGCAATTGCAGATTCTTCCAGCGCCTGCCATCCGGCAGCGTGGCGGCCTCAATGAACCCTGCTTCGAATGGTCGCGCCTCCCGGGCCTTCGTCGGAACTGGCACCAAATGCGCCTGCTCCGGGGTTACCGGCTTGGCGCTCGTCTTGTAATCAATGATGCGCCATTTCTCCAACTGAGGATGATACTCCACCATGTCGATGCGACCACTAATCTCCACTCCTTCCACCATCCAGGGCTCGCCCAGCAGATCGCGCACATTGATTTCGACAAACATGATTTCCCAGCCCTCCAATCGGCTCTGCACCAGCACCGGAGCCGCTGCCGCCAACCGTTGTTGGATGGAGCTGCGCTGCACTAACAAGGGCACGCTGAGATTGCTGCCATAGATCTGCTGCACCTTCTCTGCGGCTTTCGCCTTGAGGAACGCAGCCACCCGCCCCACGTCCAGTTCCGTTTTCATGATGGGATCCATGGCTAGTTCCTCGAACGCAAAATGGCAGAGATTGCCGAATTCCAGCGCGTCCATTTCCTGCTTCTGCGCATCATACTCCTGCATCTTCAACCCCACCTCCAGGAAGTAGCGGAAGGGGCACTGCAAATACTTCAGGAACATCGTAGCGGAGATCTTGGTGAACGCCAGATTCTCTGGCAACCGCGGACGCAGGCGCCAGGCTCGTTCCCATTCCGCCAGTTTCACCTGACTATCCTCCGGAGGGTCGGCAAAGAGTTCATTGACTCGTGTCGGAAGTTCTGCGGCGGGACAGAGCAGGAGCAGGCGCGATGGCGTCAGCCCATCCCCACTGGCCGACTCCCGGCCCAGTAACAATTCCACCCGACCCTTCGCAGCGCGCTGATGCAACATCGCTGCCAGCCGATAGGCATCCGTGGCAAAGCGTTCGTCGTTCGTCCGTAAATTCAGCGTCCCCCGCAAGCTATGCGGCAGCCACGCATCCGCCGTGATGGCGGTAGGCACCAGCCCATCGTTGAGGCCAGCCACCACCAAATGATCCGCTGTTTGCCAAGGCATTTCCAGCCAACCGGACAGCTCCACACTATCCGTGCCCCCTTCCGGAAACAACGGTAGGTCCCGCAGCAGCCGCAGCAGCAATTGCAGCAACTGAGCGGCATCCAAGCGACGCGGCAGACTGGCCGCAGCCCGGGTGATGTCATCCAATTTCGTCAGCAAATGCTCACTGGCCTGACGAAAGGCCGTCGTCTTGGGATCGCCCCGGGGCCAGTCCACTCCACGATAAATCAGCTCCAGATAATCCGTCAACGCCACGGCAAAATCCTCATTGGCAAAGTCATCCAACCACCGAGCCGACACCCGCAGTGCCTGCCCCAGCGCGGACGATTCCTTTTGCGAGCGCTTAAGGGCTCCCAGCGCATCCGTAATCGTCGTTGGCAAATGAGCCGCCGCACACCCGTCCGCTTCCCGCAGCAAAGCGGTCGGCCCGCTCAGCGCTTTATCATCCGGCGGCAGGACGATTTCCCCCAGCAACGCAGCCGTCACCTCTGGAATCCTCATCCATTGTGCCCAGGCCGCCCAGCTCCGGCTGGCCAGCAGTTCCTGCCAGCAACTCAGCAACCAATGGAGCGATTGCGCACCAAACGTCACCCCTTCCGGATTAAACACTGGAATGCCTCGCTCGGAAAATTTCGCCAGCGCCAGCGGCAGGATTTCCTGATCCGCCACCCCGATCGCCAACGCCCCGGAAGCCTCCTCTGCGAGTTGTAACAGGCGCTCCGCTTGGGACGCAGGATTTTGCAGCAGGCAGATTTGCTCCTGCGGCAGGAACAACGGCAGCGGTCGCTCCGTCCAGATCGCTGGCAGCGGACGACCCCAGGCATCGAATGCCTCCGCCAGCGTCGGCGGGGCCTGCAGGCCAATCGTGATGGCGAGGCCCCGTTCCGCCAGTTGTGCCCACGCCGTCCGCACCAGCGGCAAGGGTTCCGGCACGCCGAAGATAAATAATTTTCTCAGCCCCACGGGCGGCTGAGCGGACAACGCTGCCCGGGCCAGCGCCCGATTCCGTTCCTGCAAGCCAGCCCGCGCCAGACTCGCTTCATAGCGACGCTCCAGCGTGCTCAATTGCTCCCACCGTTCCGCTTCCGTGAATTCCGGTCCAAAGCGTGCCGCCGCCACCGCGATACTCCAGCCGGCTTCTCCTAACGTGTATTGCAGCCGCCGCAGGGTGGCCGCCATTTGCAGCGCCCAAGGGAAATCCTGTTGCGTCGGTGGCCGGGGAAAGACCTGCGGAACCGACGCGCAATCCAATTCCAGCAACACCTCCACCCAAGCCAGCATGGATTCCGCATCGCTGGCCGAAACCAGCACCGGAACCTCCCCCCAGGCCAGCACTCCTTCAGGCGTCATGATCTCCGGCACCAGCACCGCCTGATCCTGCAGACTGGCCTGCTGCGCCAAAGCCGCGCGCAGCTTCCGCCCCGCTTCCGCCGTGGGCACCACCACCGCCAGATCAGAGAAATCATAGTTCCCCTTCGTCCCCTCCGCCAGCAGCGTTGCCACTGCCGTTTCCACCATAGGACGATCCCAACCCAGGAAAATTATCTCGATCTCCGGCTTAATACTAGCAGCTTCATTGCAATCCATAACTAGCACCAAAGAGCAAAGACCGCCATAGGCAAGCACGGAAATGGACTCCACTGGCGCTGCGTGTGGGAGCAGTCGGCTCGACTGTTCCATTCCTACATCCGCTGGAGTCCGGTTTTCAGGCCGACGGAAGTATGATTAGCCGCGTGAGACCGTCGGGATAAATCCCGGACTCCAGCGGATAAGCTAGGCCCTTACTGATTAATGAAATCAGAGATGGTGCGCAAGATAATGGCCACGGAGCAAGCCCCGGCGTCTGGGAACCCAATACTGGCTTCGCCCAGAGTTTTGGCGCGACCCAGCGTTGCCAGCATGGCGGTGCTCTCGTCACGGCCGGTTTCCCCGGCAATGGCCACCGCCTCTGCGGCTTCGGGCAAGCTGAGGAACCGCACGGTGTCGGCCGTGGCCGCCGCCGGATGCAAGGCATCGATCATCGTCTTGTCGCCGGGTTTGGCCTTGCCGCGAGCCATGATGGTATCGCAAGCCGCTTTCAGGAAATCCGCATAGCCGTTGGCATCAAGCGTTTCCTTGCCAGCGACGGCCTTCGCTCCACCCATGTAAAAGCTGCCGAAGATGACTCCACTGGCTCCGCCCATGCTGCTCATCATGGCCATGCCGGCGGTGGACAACACCTTATCCAAGGGAGCCGCCGCATCCAACGCTGCGAGCTTTTCTTTCACGGATAGCATCCCACGTTGCATGCCCAGACCATGATCCCCATCACCCAGATTACGGTCGGCTTCGGAGAGGTAAGGTTCAGCGGCAATAATGGCGTCTGCTACGAGCAGGACCATGGTGCGAACTTGGGAGGAATCGAGAGATGTTAGAGGCATGATTAAATGGGTAAGCGGATGGCCGTCAATTCAGACGACACTCTATGATTTTGCAAGGTAAGAAATGGGCGATTTGGTTAACGCTACATTTTGCTGAAGCAGATGCTGGAGCAGGGCAGATCCCAAAGCGCCTTGAGTTCAGCATCCAACTTAGTCAGACTGATGGACATGCCGGCCATTTCTTGGCAGGTTACGTATGGCCCCACCAGCGTGTCATGCACCTTGATGCCGCGCTCGTTGAGGATGGCCTTCACCTTGCGGAGCACGATGAGCAATTCCATCATGGTGGTGGACCCCAAGCTGTTGATCAGCAAGACCACTTCGTCGCCAGGATTGAACACCAGATCATCCGCGAAAATAATGTCGAGCAGTTTCGGGGCCAGATCATCCGCCGTCTGATGGGGAATCAGGGCCACGCCCTTCTCGCCATGGATGCCCATTCCAAGTCCGATCACATCGTCCGCCAGCTCAAAGGTTGGTTTCCCGGTGGCAGGAATGGAACCGGGCGCAGAGGACACACCCACGCTGCGGGTGTTATCTCGCGCTTTGATGGTGATGCGTTCCAATTCGTCCAGCGTGGTGACTTGGGCGGCAGCGGCCCCGGCCAGCTTTACGATGGGAACCAGACCAGCGATCCCACGCCGCTCGGATTTGCGTTCCGGCGGAGCGCTGGGAACATCATCATAAATGAGCACCGTCTTCACGGTAATGCCCATGTCGGCAGCGATCTCAGCCCCCATGTCAAAATTCAAGACGTCTCCCGCATAGTTGCCGTAGAGATACAACACGCCATTCCCTTGATCAACCGCCTGAGTGGCCTCCAGCACGATGTCCGGGGGTGGAGCCGCAAAGATATCCCCACAGGCGGCTCCATCCGCCAAGTTCTGGCCCACGAGACCGTGGTAGATCGGCTCATGGCCGGAACCACCGCCCACCAAGAGGGCCACCTTGCCGGGTTTGAGGTTATTCATCACAATACTACCGCGGCCGACGAGGCGGGCTTCTCCATCGTAAGCCTCCACCAAACCCTCAAGGAGTTCAGAAGCACAGGCGTTAGGGTCGTTGATGATCTTTTTGAGCAGGGGCATGGGGATGAATTTTGTGAAAGTTAAGATGAAAACCTAATCCGGTTCGACCGGGCTTATTGAGTGCTGGTTTCCTGCCAATTGTCAACTCTCCCGCACAGGAATCACTCTGTTGATTTGGACATTTTTCCGAATTGCAAAAATAACAATTTTCATATATAATAGAATTACCCTCAAATTCTACCCAACCCACCGCGTGAATCAACGCTACCTCTACCTCGATGCTTCAGGCAAGCTGCAAGGTCCACTCTGGCTTTCCCAGATGCGTGACCTCTACTCCGTTGGCCGGGTCTCGTCCCGCACTGAAATCTGTGTGCAGGGAGAAAATGAATGGGCCATTGTTGGTAATTTCCCAGAAATTACCAACACCATGAGAGAAATCGCCCGGCAGCATGAAAACGGGCCAGACCCCATGCGGGCCGCTTATGAGCGGAGATTGTGGCGTTGGTTGATTGCGCTCCTTCTGAGTTATGCTGGATACGTCTGGTGGAACTGGAAATAATTAATCTGCTAGTGCAGCCCTTCAACGGAAGACTCTTCAGCGAAACTTCAGGATCGCCATGGTTCCGCCACAGTGCGGGGCACTGAGGCGAGTGGTCATCTCTTGATCCGGCAGCAGCCATGTTTCCACCCCAGCGGGGGCACGCGGGCGGCGGATCCAGCGGGAGCGGACGAACCATAATCCCAGCACGAGCATTCCTGCTATGCCCACCACGACAACGCTCTGCAACCATGGCACGAGAGGCTCGGGAGCCAGCGGGACGGGAGCGGATGGAGTCGGCTTGGGTTCCTCGTGCAGGCGGTTCATGCGGACCGCCAATTTGATGCCATAACGGGACAACTGATCTTCCTCTCTCGTGGCGAACATGGCTTCCTTAACACTGGCTTCGCGCACGGCATTAAGCTGTTCCAGAGTATAGGCTAACTGCAAAGCGGGAGAGAAAACACATGCCGCCGCCTTGGGCTGGCCAAACGGATAGACGACCACGATTCCTTGTTCGTGAGCAAACCAGCGTTCCGTGAGCGCCTGAAGTTTGGCGGTTGGCGGGACCTCCTGATTCGGCCCAAGCACGAGCAAACGCACTTTCACACCGGCCTGCCGCAGGGCGTATTCATCGAAGAAACGACACAAGTCTTCCTGCTGCACCTCGTTCAGCAAACTTTGCGGATCCACCACTCCTTCCGGCGGCACTTTTCCGAAATAAATTTCCTGAAGCACTGGTGGAATCGGTTCCTTGGCATCTCCCGTAACCATGATGGGGAGGTTGCCTAAGGCGAGCCTGGACTCGGTCTGCGGCAGTCGATGCGGCACCGGCATCAACGGCCACAACTGGGCTGGCCACAGCCCTCCACCAAGGTTGAGCGGGGCGTCGTTCTCGTCGAACTCGCGGAGGTCGTCGGGTTTCCACTCTGGTAGCTCCAAGGAAGCGTCCCGGGGCAGCGTGGAAGGCATTACGGGGCCCATTTCCTCAATTACGACATCGTCGAATTCCGCTGGCATCGTGGTATTATCCGCCATGGTCCACAGCATGCTCCCCCAGCAAAAACTTGCCAGGAGCCAGCGTAGCGTTGCGCGAAGGTTTGGGTTCACTTGCCGCGTCGTTTAAATTTTAACCGCATCGTCATTCGACTATTGGCCGCAGGATCGGGCTCCGTGGGCCCGTCCTCAGCGGGTGCAACTTGCGCCACGTTAGGCTCCTCAGCCGATCCTTGATTCATGTCATGCAGCCGATGAAATTCTGGCTTGGCGGGAACTGTGGTGGTGGGGGGACGGAACCGGGCCGGATGTTTCAGCGCGAGCTTGGACTTCTTTTTAAGCGCCTTGCTAAACTCCGCGATAACTTCCCGCACCCCTGCGGCCATCCTCCCTGCGGACCAATCTTTCCGGGCCGCTTCGAGGATCTCCGCCAACTCCGGTTCAGGAAAATAGCATTCCAACAAATACCCCACCACTAAACCCGCCTGCCCGCTGGTTTCATCGATGACCAGGAGCGCCCCGTTCTCGTTGGGTCGCGTAATTTCCACTCCATTGATCCCCGCCCGATTCAGCAGCCAGAAGCCGAATTGGCGCACACTGGCCATCACTGGCAACGCCACGCTATAAACCGCCACAAAGAGTTGCGGGAATTCGCGCTCGAAGGCATCCAACGCCTGCTCCAAGCTGGCCACTTCCTCCTCGTTCAGTTGCCCCGCCTTGTTGGTAACCCGCTCCAGGCTTACGGCATCACCACCGAACTGCGCGTCCTGATCAAACAACGAAAAACCACACTCGCCACACGTAAGGGCGGTATAGGGGATTTCGCGAACGCAGCGGGGGCAGTTCATGGGTTTGAATTTAATCGGGTTTCTCGGTGGTGCTAGCAGAAGATGTTCCTTTTTCGATCTCTGGTGCAAGCACTTTTTTCTCACCCGGCTCGCTGAACCAAAGTTTGAGTCCCATTGCGATGGCAAAGACTGCGAAGAGTTTCGTCAGGGTGGTGTCACTGATGGATTTGAGTTTGGAGGTGAAGAAGACAGCCGTAAGCACCGCTCCCAACGCCGTCCAGAGGAGGACTTGTTTATCGATGAGTCCGTTGCGCCAGTTCATGATCGAAGAACTCAGAGCAGTCGGCACAATGATGGCAAGCGACGTGGCCACGGCCACTTTCTGCGGCATGTTCAACAACGTGACAAACGCGGGCACCATCAACAATCCGCCCCCCACCCCACACAAGGCAGCGATGGCCCCGCTCGCGAGGCCGATGGTAAATGCAATCAAGGCAATCTTCATAGAGGTGGACTTAAGCCTTGCCGCAGGACGTTGCCAAGCTCTAAAAAATCCCCGGAGCTTTTCCCGCCTCACCGAATCCAAATTCAACAACGCATTGTGGACCATTGCTAGGCGCAGGTCAAAGCTTTCGCCATGCTCTGTCAGCAACCTTAGTCGCTGCGTGAGTCGGCCAGGTTTCCTGCTTGTTCATTTAAATTACCGATGCAGTCCATGCCGGCCAATATCGCTCTCCGCACTAAACTTTCGCGCGAAGAAGCACGGGCTGTTCCGGAGTATTTCAGCCGTGGCCGCGCTGACTTCAGCATAAGTCTTTGGACTGCTAGGGAAAGGCTGTTGCGGAGTGGCCTCCCAATTTGTCCATGTAGGATCTGCCGCCACCGCGCGTTCCTCCCACGGATAACCGCGCAAGGCCAGCACCGTGCCAGGCCAGGATTCATCTGCCGCCGAGACTCCTGCGAATAAATCCAGCATCGGTTGCTCTACAACCGCTTCCGCTGCCTCCCGATTCAGAATCCACCACTGGGTGTGGAAACGAATTTTAGCTCTCGGCAACAAGGGCACATGGTGGAACCGAGTCGCTTTATGCGGGATGCTCAATCTAAGATCATCGTATGTCTGCATTGCTAACCTAGAACGCCCGTCCTCATCAAGACATTGCAAAAGTGATCGCAATGGCTTGATGGGAACACAGCTTTCACTCGCCAAGACAAAGAAGCTGTTTGTCTTTAACTTCAGGGCGGCTTTAAGCAGGGCAAGCTCGGCAGCGATGATGGATGGCGTGCCATACTCGGTGGCCACTCGGCTGGAAATAACTGCCTTTTTCAACCACGGAGACATTACCTCGTCCGGGAATTTCGGATGTAAATAAAAACGCACTCTGTTTGAGCATTCATGTGCCCACTCTTCCCACAGTCGTGGCTGGTTGAGATCGCCACGCACCAGGTATAGCACCGCAATGGTGCCGCGCTTGGAAACCGTAACACCGCTCATTTCAGTTTTTCAATTTCCGCTGGCAAATCCTCCGCTGGTGACCAGAACGCTTTTCTTTTCGGATCCCAAATCCGTGCATGGGGGAACTTTATCGCCCCAGCATAAGCCTCGCAAGCCTCAGTCTTTTTGTTCAGGGCAGTCAGAGCCAGCCCTTTGATGTAATAGCAAACCGCAACGTCATTGAGAATCCCGTTCCGGTTGATCTGTTTGCGCTCGTCTGGAGTTACCACGCCTGCTGGCATCGGAAGGTTTTCTTTGGTCAGGCGGTCCTCGACTAGCGCAGCCCGATCCCCAAAGTCCACGATGCACTTTTGCGCAGCAGAGACCGCTCCGGCGTAGTTTTTGGCTCCCAAGGCATTCCACGCCAGTTCCGTTTGCACCTGATTCCCGGGTCTTCCGTTGGGAGCTGGCTGGGGTTCGGGCGCTGTGGATTTAGGCACACTTTCCACGGGCGGTAGGCTCTTCGACTTTTTGGGGGCTTCCGCAGCAGTATCCGTTGAGGTCGTTTGCGATTTTTCGCCACAACTCGCAAGCAGGGAAAAAATTAAGATGAGGGAGGCGTAGAGAGGCCGGAGGTTCATGGCATGAAGGTATAATTTATTTAGTAACGGGGGAGTCTGGCTGGTCGAAAATCCTCAATGTTTTCCCGTCCCAACCCAAGGCCGTGTCATGAGCAGTCCATTGCTCAAACCAATGCCTTGCTTCGTCCGAGATGTGACTTTTCTTTTCGGTCTTATGAACGACTGGCAGCGGTGGAAATTCCTGCCCCAAGATCCTGCTCAGCAGCCCAGGAAGCCGATCGAGCTGATCCAGCGGCAGAATGTCTGAGTATGCCTCCAAGTTACTCCCAAGCCAAGAGCTTTGGGGACGGCAATGATGCGCAATGCTGGCAGAGACCGCACAATACTCCGGCAAATGACGCGCAAAGTGATCCAATCCGTTGTCCACTGCTTCCCGCTCTCCTCGAATCCGGTGGTCATACACAGACCTCATCCGGGAAACACCATCCCGATGAATCGCGATAACGGCCTCAACCGAATCAGGTAGCAGGGCGGCAGGTCCAAGGGTGAATCGATCGAACTCATGAAAAATATCAGGAGTCGTTCGTTCAAGGCCAGACATTTCCCAGAGCCAGAACCTGATGGATGCGCAGGCAACCTTGGCAGAGGTGCTGATCGCGAAGCGCTGGTGGATGGGTTCCAAGATAAAATACATCAACAAGCTAACGGTAATATTTATGCAGAAGAAGGAGCCGCGTTTGTTTTGTTGCGCCTGCGGAGGTATCCTACAAAAGGCCTCATCGCGATTTGCGACTGAGCAATCCATCAAGATTCGATTTTATCTGTTTCACTAATGGCATAAATTCAGAAGGCGAGCGATCTAACTGAAACGCATTTAACACTTCGGGGTGTTTCGACGCAAAATTATCGAGAGCAGTTTGGCGTCCATTAGCTATTAGATCAGCCTCGAACTCACTAAATAAGGCATCTGGCATTTGGTAAATGATTTCAGGCAATGAGTCATAGAGTGCCATCTTCTCTGAATTGATTATGAAATCTTCAACTGCAGTTTTTAGGTTATTCACGCTTTCTCTCGCGGTTTGATTCGCTCCGTCCGCAGAATTAAGAAGTAAGTTTGATACGCTCTCGGCTGCTGATAAAAAATTTGAAGCGCTTCCGGTCGTCATTTCTGGGTCATACAAGTAAAAATCATTCAAGCTATTCAAGGTTTGCAAAAGGAGTGCAGAAGGAGTGTTAGCGTTGATGGTGCCATTTTGGATACTATTTCTTACAGCCAAAGCAGCCCCTTCAGCTATCGGACCTCCTGTTTTGGCAAGAAACGCTTCAAGCGTTTTTGGGTCCAAGGCCACTTGGTCGGCGTATTGTTTGGCGCTTGCATATCTCAGTTTCTCATCAAACTGCATAGTCTTTCCTTGAACAGAGGTAAAAGCTAAAGAAGCAGAACCAACGTCTCCTTTGGCCAGACTTAATAGCCCCAACAATCCGCCCGGCACTGAATTGGTTGCCGATTTTTTATTCCACAGTTCAACCATTGCCAAATAGGACGCTGAATCAAATTTAAGATTATCCTGAGCGAGGACTTCGGCGATCGCGGCTTCGGTCAGTCTGTTTTGCAAGGCTGCGTTACCAGCGATATCATCAATTTTGAAACTGCCGCACGCAGCCAACACTGAGAGTAATCCATCATCTACGCCTGCTTGGAGGTGTAAGTCGTCTACTAATGTGTCGAATGATTTGGAGCGGCGATAAGCCATTAGAAATTCCAAATCGATCCTGTCACGTAGTAATTCTCGGGGCGATATGTAATGTTTTCCAGCATCGGCAGAACCAGGACTTAGATTGTTTGACGGGCGAAAAACGATTCCACTTATCAGCTTCCTAGCGGAGGCCTGGTGAGTCGAACTACCTACACGCCCTGTAGAGAGCAGATAAAGAAGAAAGCATACACTAAGTAATGCTAAGGCAAGGAACTTCAGGCTTCTGCGTAAAGTTGGGCTCACAGAAATTTAAACGGTGTGATAACATGCATGAGTGACCCTATTCGTGGAGATGCCTAGAGTAGTGCAATCATAGGTGCAAGTGGAACCAAGTCCTGCGATTGTAGAAGATACGTAGCTACAGGCGGTCACGAACCTTCCATCGCACGAGCAACTAAATACATAAGAAGTCGTTGCGGTAGCACCTGCATTATTTTGTAAACCAACTAGCAGACCAGCAGTGACAGCAACGGACGTTTTTCTTATAAATGAGCGACGATTCATGATTTTTGATTTTGGTTAAGGACTTTAAAATCAGTGCGGCATGACTCTTGCAGAGAGAGAGAGAGTATGCAACATATTTCTGATGAAAAAATTAAGTCAGGAAAAATTGCCCACACACGCTTTGCCCACCAGTCTAACTGGAGGGAAATTCATGCTGATCGGAGGCTTTCTGGGGGCTGGAAAGACGACTTGTCTGGGAGCGTTAGTGGCGCATTTTCAGGGGCTAGGGAAGCGAGTGGGGGTGATTACGAACGACCAGGGGGTGGGGCTCGTTGATACTCAGAGAGTTCAAGCTGGAAGTTCAAGTTCATGGGATAACGATGCTCATCACGGTCAGGTTAGGGAAATTACTGGTGGGTGTTTTTGTTGTAAGGCGGGGGAACTGGTTTCGGCTTTGCAGGAGATGGCTGCGACGGAGGCACCGGAGATCTTTCTAGCCGAACCGGTTGGGAGTTGCACAGACTTGATGGCAACGGTGATTCTGCCGCTGCGTCAAGTGTATCGACTGCCGTTAGTGATGGCTCCGATGTCTGTGGTGGTGGATGCTCGGCGGCTGCATGATTTGTATTTTGCCAAGCCCGGGAAGGCCGATGGCTTCAGCCGGGATGTGCGGTATATCTTCATGAAGCAACTGGAGGAAGCGGAAATCCTGGTGCTGAATAAGTGGGACTTACTCAATGAAAAGGAACGTGCTAAGCTAACGGAGAAGCTGGGGAAGGATTGGCCCGAGAAAACGGTGATTCCTATCAGTGCACGGAAGGGTGAAGGGATGGAACGGTGGTATGAACTGTTGGAGGCCACTTCTGCCCAGCCGCAGGAGATCATGGAGGTGGACTATGAACGCTACGGTGTTGGTGAAGCGCTGCTGGGGTGGTATAATGCGGAATTGGTTTTGGATGGAGTGAAGATGATTGATGGCAATGCGCTGCTGATGAAACTGGTGGGTGCGGTGCAGACGCGCCTGGAGGCGGCGGGGGTGGAGATTGCGCATTTCAAGGTGAGCTTTGAGCGTGGCGGGGGCATTTTGCCCCCCAGCCAGCACCCCGCAACCAACCCACATGGCCCTGAAACCATCGCGAAAGCGCACGAAGCCGAAGAAGGTGGCGCGCCCCTTGCCGCTTCTGCCGCAGCACGTTCCAAGGCTTGGGGGCAGAATGCCCCCGCCACGCTAGCTGTGCTGCACGTGGTGCGGGCGGGAGAGAAGCCGGAGTTTTCCACACGGTTAGCGCAAAAGCTCGCTAACGGCAAAGTGCTAATAAATCTGCGAGCGGAGGGTGATCCTGAGTTGCTGGCTAAGATCATGGCTGAGGAGATAGCAAACTTTCCACTGGCTTGGAAGGAAAAGGCTGCCTTCCGTCCCGGCCAGCCTGTGCCGGTGCATCGTGTCACGAAGTTGGAGCAACCTTCGCAAAGTAGTCATGGGCTTTAGCTTGTGGGTTTCCCGCTGAGCGCTCGGGCTGCGGAGTGCGGACTAAAGTCCGGCACTACATTTTTGGAACCAATTTCTTATTTAACCTATTCACCCACTATCTAAAACCTCATGAGTTGGAGCACTGTATTCCCGATCCTCACCCCTGCCATGGTGGCGGACTATGAAGCAAACGTAACGGCCGACGAACGTGCGCAGTATGCGGAATGGTTCGGCATCAAACGCTGGATCAACCGTCGGCAAACCCCACACGTGATCAGCACATCCCTGTTCTGGCGGAACATTAACATGACCGACCCGGAAATTCCTACACCAACGCGTCAAGCGATGATCGAAGGAACGCAGCTCCGCAAATCCATTAAGATCCAGCCGTGGGCACATTACGTGGAGCCATTACTAGAGGGTGCACGACTGCTCAAGGAAAGTGGTTTGGACGCGCATTTCCGCATTTATCTAGCGGCGGATTTAGAATTTCTCGTGCCGGACTTCGTGGAAGCAGGATGCGAAATCGCGCTGATGCGTAGTTCGTCCATCCGCCACAACCCTGGTGCCATGTGGCGTTACTTGGCGCTTGAAGATGCGGGGAAACATCTGGTCAGCTTTACAGATGCGGACAGGGCTAGGGAGTTTAAAGGAGAAATGGATCGCACGATAGAAACCTCCCGCGTGGGCCTAAGCTTCTGGCGGGTGCCGACGTGGGGTGAAATCAATGAGGCCAATAAAGTGGCCTATCGCCCGATCCTGGGCTGTCAGCTAGGAGCGACTCGAAAACTAGCGGTGAGGCATCTCATGGAAGCGCTAGTGTGGCATTGCCAGCACGGCACAATCCGCACCACTGCGGACCTGCCAGGATGTTCCTCACAGGAAATTCATGGCTCCGTGTGGCCAAATTATGGCTTCGACGAATGGTTCCTGCTCTCTGCTGTTTATCCTCGTGTGGTAAGCAAGGGCGTGCTCAGTTTCCTGCCATCTCAAGCGAACTCCCGCTTGCTGCCGTTGGACGTGGAGTATGTCATGTGGATGAACCCCAAGAGTGAGATTGTGCACTTCGGTTCGATGTCCGGCGGTGGATGCTGCGGACCTGCTCACCACGCGGCTACACTGGGACCTATCAAATCGAATCGACAAGTGCTGATGACTGGCATCTGGAGGGTGGAAACGCCGGGGGATGTGTGTTTAATCAATGAACTTATCAGTTATGTTGATTCACTGGATTGGCCTGTTGATGTGCGTCCGATCCTGCATGTGAAGGATGAAAATTTACTGGTAAAAATCCCCAAGCGCATCCGAGAGCAGGCGGTGCTCTGGCAGGAACTCAAGTATAGCACTTACGTGCAAGATTCTCTCATCGAAGCCGTGATCCAAGGCCATGAGGCAGATTGGGTGTGGGTCGCGGACAGCGATGAACGGGTGGACTGGTCTTGCTGCGGGGGCCTGAAGAAAGCAATCCTGCAAGCCGACAAACAAGCGGCGGACTACATCGAAGGGGAATGGATTGACCGGGTGGCACTGGATGGGCAGTTTCCAAAGTTAACGGCTAAAACTGATCTAGCCGCTGAGTTTCCCGTCCCGATTCTGGCGACGAAATATTTCGAGAATTCAGCATACCAAAAAATCGCACTCCGTCGGCGGACGTGTTCTTCCGGGTCCGGAAATCACCTACCCCGGGACCCAACCAAGGTAGCGACCACGTGGACTGTGCCCATCTGGCATTTCAAATGGCATTCGGAATGCGCGGCCAACAACCATGGCAAACATCTGGCGAATGCCAATGATTGGTGGTCGATAAAATTCCGGCACGCCGCACAAAAGATTGAATCCAATGAAGCCTTCCGCTGGGAAGATCAAATGCCAGCCGAGGGTTGGCTGGACGCTAATCCGGGGTGGAAGAAGGGTCGCTATGGCTTGAAGGGCAAACTGGTCTGCGGGCCGCATGAGCTGGGAGAGTGAATTCGGAAAGGAATGTTCACAGGATCCAACACGAGTTTTTATTCAGCATGGCACCAGCGCTAAGCGAGAGGGAATTGCTTTATCGAGGATAACTCAAGACAAATCTTATAAAGTGATGAATAATGTTGCAGCCACCTTGGTCAAATCGAACGCATGAAATCAATTTCCATCACCACCCTGCGCTGCAGTCTAGCCCTTTCCGCCAGCGGATTCACTTTTGTTAGTTGTGAGCGACCTCCAAACAACGCCACTGCCAATGCTGCCCAGCAGGCAGAGATAGCCGCCGTGCGCGCCCAAGCCGCCGCCGATAAACAGGCCGCTCAGGACTTGAGGGATGAAGCTGCCAACCTGCGGGAAGAAGCTGAGCTGCGCCAGCAAATCGCCAAACTCGCTGAGGCTGCTACAACCCCGGAAGCGCCAGCCGAGCCCACACCGCCTCCAACGCCGAAGCCGCCCTCAGATGCTTCCGCCGTGAACCCGCCCGCAACTCCGACTCCAGCCGTCGCAGCCGCCGCAGACCTCACCACCCCATCCTTTGTCCCTCAGCCCGTGGTGCGGGACGATGAAGCCTATCAACCTTTCTACGATGACCTGTCCGGCTCCGGCTCGTGGATGGATTCTCCTGATTACGGCTACGTTTGGCAGCCCACCATCTCCACCAGTAACGACTGGGCTCCTTACACGGACGGTGGCTGGTCTTATACTGATTACGGATGGGCTTGGGAGACACCCGAGCCCTTCGGTCACATTTGTTACCACTATGGCCGCTGGACCAGACTCCGCACCGTAGGTTGGGTCTGGGTCCCCGGGCGCGAGTGGGCACCTGCTTGGGTCAGTTGGCGTTCCAATAATGACTGCATCGGCTGGGCCCCACTGCCACCCTCTGCCCGCTGGCACGGTAATGTCGGCATCAGCACTTGGGTGGACGGCGTTTGCCATCTGACGCCCGCTACATATGTCTTTGTGCAAATTCAGAATTTCTGCCGTCCTTCCTGCCGGGAAGTGCTCTATCCTCGGCATCAAAACGAGCGCTTGTTTCTGCAATGCCGCAACGTCACCAACCTCTCTGAAGTCCGCTCGCAAGGCCGCAGCGTCATCGTGAAAAACGAAGGTCCTCCAGTCGATCTCCTGCGCCCCCGCCTCGGAGCAGAATTCCGGGAACGTAAAATTTCCTTTCTTGATCGAGACCACCGTGGCGAGAAACCCCGCGTGCAGGATCCAGGCAGTCTGGTCATGAGCCAATGGAGCTTCCGCAAAGAACAGGGAGCCACCGTGAAGCCACCAATCATCAAGCAAAAACTCACCGCTGGCTTGGACGTGCGTGAGGAAATGACCCCGGCCCAAAAAGCCGCCTTCCGCAAAGTCGTCGCCACCGAAGCCTCCCAATCGTTGCGGGAAATGCCACCGATGAAACCACGCCCAACCGTGCCAGATCGTGGTCCCGATCCTGATAAAAAAATCGTGCGTCCCGGCGGAGCGGGCACGGCTAATATTCGCGACACGCCCCCAGAAAACGATCCCACGCGCCTCAGAGAACCGGCCGACCCGATTAATCATATCGTGCCTCTCACGGGAGGTTCGCCACAGCAACCCATCGCTGGACAACCCGGCGGAACCTCACAAACTAAGCCAGGAAAGCTAACCGAGCCCACGGATCTGAAACCACGTCCGATACCAGTTCCCGGAGGTCCGCCACAGCAACCGATTGCTGGCCAACCTGCAGGAACTCCAACCACCAAACCAGAACATCCTGTGGAGCCCACGGATCTGAAACCACGTCCAATACCAGTTCCCGGAGGTCCGCCACAGCAACCGATTGCTGGCCAACCTGCGGGAACTCCGACCACCAAACCAGAAAATCCTGTGGAGCCCACTGATCTGAAACCTCGTCCCATGCCGGTTCCTCCCTCGGCATCGCAGCCGCCTGTTGTGCAACAACCGCCCGCCAATCCCTCAGGTGGACATCAGCCACCGAGTGCGCAGCCGGATCGCAAGCCCATTGCCGGTCCCAGTAGCGACGGCCCCTCCCGCGTGCAGCAGGAAGAGGCCGAGCGCCAACGTCGTCTGCTCAGCGATCATCAAAAGCAGGCGGACGCACTTCGTCAACAACAAGAGGCTGCCAACCAACGCAAGCAAGCCGAAACCACTGCCGCCCAAACTGAAGCCATGCAGCAACAACGCCTGGCCCAGAGCAAGGCCCAGGAGCAGCAGAATCGGCTAGCTGAACTCCAAGCCCAGCAAGCCAAAGCCCTCCGCGCCCAAGCCGAGCAGCAAGCCCAAGCCAATCGCAAGTCTCAGGAAGAGAGCGAACGGCAACGCCGCGAGACCACCCGCAGCCGGGGAGATCAGGATGATCGGCAGGCAGAGGCCATGAAACAGCAGCAAGCCGAAGCCAAAATCCAAGCTGCCCGTCAGCGGGAGGCGGAACAACGGCAGACCGAACTATCCCAACGTCAAGCCCAGCAGGAAGCCGCGAATCGTCAACGGGCCGAAGTCGCGCAACGCCAGGCGCAGCAGGAACAGCTCGCCCAACGCCAAGCCAAGCAGGAGGCCGAGCGTCGCCAACAGGAAGAAGGCTCCAAGCGGCAGGCCCAAGTCGAATCGATGCGCCGTCAGCAGGAGGAAAATGGGCAACGCCAAGCCCAGCAAGAGGCTCGTCAGCGGCAACAGGAAGAAAGTAACCGCCGCCAGCAAGAGGAATCCCAAAAGAAACAATCCGAGCCCGGCCGACGCTCAACTCGCTAACAACGAGTGTGGCAGCAGTCCGCTGGACTGCTGCCCACCAGGAAGGTGCAGGCTCAGACATTCCGGCCTGCGAGGAAAATAAGTGATCTGAGGGGGGGGGGTATTGGGAGCATGCGTTGGAGTTCCGCGCTTTAGGCGGAGGAACAGGCAGAGCCGTTTTGCAGAGTGAGCTTGGAGTGAGGCACCGCTTAAAAGCGGAACTCCAGCGGATGTTGTTGAATCTTCGCACGGAACCGTCAGCCTCACCCGGTGGCTCATGGGTTTTCCCCTGCCCCTTCCCTTCTGGCTAAACCTCGGTCTCACCCTCCAAGCGGGGCACGTAGCGGCGGGGGACGAATGCGTTCTTGCGGGCGCGCATTCTCAAGTAGATCAGGATCAGGATGCCCCCGGCCAAGGCGACATAAGCCCAGAACGCCCAATCGAAGGGCTCATCTTCGTTCGGGATGCCGTAGGTTTGCGGAACGCTGGGTTGCCCGTAGCGGCCGAGGCTGGACTTGGCAGCTACGCGAAGTTGGTTGCTCCAGCCCGGGCCAATGCCGCGAAGCACCACGGTGGCTTCCTCGCCTGATCTGGTTACAACGGTCTTAGGGTAGATGGTCCAGATAACGCGGGGGTAACCGTTGATAGCTTTGATCGTCTTGTAGAGCACCACATAGTCGTAATCTGGTCCCGTGGCAGGCTTTGGCAGGGGTTTCCAAGCCAAGGTGAGGGTATCCTTGGTAGCAGCTTTGAGATAAACTCCAGGATCCTTTAGTTCCGGGTTGGGAGCCAGCATCGGGATGCCCCGATCAATCACAAACCCCTTGGGCAGTAACCCGGCACGATTGATATTCATTTCCCGATCCACGGATTTGGTGTCGGTGGCGTTCATGGGGTCCAGATCCGCGGTGGGATCGCCTGAGAGATTGGACGGAGCTGCCATCACGCGGGTCGTGGCGTTAGCGTCTGGGATGATGTTGGCCCACAACGAGAGGGTGATGGTGCTTTTGTCCCATTTGAACTGGGCGCTGTTTTTCAGGGTGCCGACCGCAGTTGGTTTGAAGCGGACGAGAATCGGCACTTCCATGCCGGGTTGGAGCGTGATGCCATCCGTGTAGCCATCGAGCAGAAAAGATTCCGGCAGCGCTCCGAAGACCGTGGCAGGAGTGCCGCCCACATTCGCCAAGGTCAAGGATTTGGTGGTGGTGGGGAGTTTCAGGGCGTCCACGTTCCCGAAATCAATGAAATTTTCCGGCCCCGCCCCTGCCAGGCCCACCTGGGCGGGGGCCCGCTCGGCATGCACGGTTAGGTTCTGGGTAAGTCCTTGGACGGTGACTTCGAGGAGGCTTTGCAGCGGTTGGGCTGGCAGGCCTCCGAGGACGAATTCCATGACTCCGGTGGCCTGCGGTGCCAGCGTGATTTCCTTCGGGAAATTCAGGTCCGGGATGGTGCCGGTCAACTTGACTGTTAGGGGGATACCCAACGTATTGCGCAACGGCACGGTGGCGATGCGACGGGCGGTGGCAGGATCCCATTTCAGTTCCACTTGCGAAGGGATTTCCACTGGCAACAGGCCGATCCCAGAAAGGGTAATGCGGGTCTTGTCATTCAAAGCCATGACGTGTTCGCGCAGTCCCAGAGTGGTCGGGGTGAAAATGAGCTTAACCTCGGCGGATTTGCCGGCTGGCACGTCCCATTTTTCGCCTGGAGCCAGGGACCAACCTGGTGGCAGGGTGACGGCTTGAGTAAACGCTCCATTGCCAGTATTCTTGATGGGAAGAACGACGGTGGTGCTCTGCCCGCAGCGGATCTGGCCGCCTTCCAACTTCTCCGGCACTGTCAGTTCCGGCTTTATTTCCTGCAGGGTAATGATGATTGATTCGGCAGGAGAAACGCTGCCACCGACGACCCGAGCGGCAAATTTTATCTCGTCCCGCACTGCTTTGCTGGCAGGATCGGATTGGTAGCGCAAGGTGGCCGTGGTCTTCGATTTACGAACTGGTTCCGGTTCCAGCAACTTGCCGGCCATGGGGGCCGTGCGGAGGATAAACTGCACGTCTTTATTGGAGGCGGTCAGCGCACTGAGCGTTATTTCCACGGTCTCGCCACGGTTGACGGCAACCTTGACGGGCTGCGGCACTGGGGCGCGTTCCAAGACGGGAGCGTCTTTATCTTCCTTATTATCCTTACTGGGCTTCTCGACGGGAGGTTTTAAATCAGCTTGCGCAGCCAGAGTCAATCCACCGAGAAAAAGGAGGGAGACCAAACGAAGATTTTGCACGTATGTATAAAGCATGGCAGGAAATTGAGTTGCAGAAAGCACGATCCCGCCACGTTGCTCCAAGATTTCCCACCAACAACCAAAAATCCACTCTATTCATGCACCCCAAACCGCACACGGCCCTCGTCATCGTAGGTCATGGCTCCACTCTCAACCCAGATTCCAGCGGGCCAACCTATGATCACGCGGAAACGATTCGCGCCATGGGGGTCTTCGATGAAGTTGTCTGTGCCTTCTGGAAGGAAGAACCATCCATGCGGGAAGTCCTCCGCATGGTGGACAGTCCGACGGTGTATGTGGTGCCCAATTTCATTAGCGAAGGGTATTTCACCCAGGATGTCATCCCGCGGGAACTGCGCCTGAGTGGCCCGGAAACCCGCTTGGCCGGGCAAACCGTGCGCTATTGCGAGCCCGTGGGGCTGCATGCTTCGATGACCAAGTTGCTCCTGAAACGTGTGAGCGAAGTAGCTCCGGGCGTGCCTCTGGACCAGTGCAGCCTCATCATTGTGGGGCATGGCACGGGACTCAATGACAACTCAACCAAAGCGATCAAGGATCAGGTGGCCGCCATCCAAGCGCTGGCACTGGGCTTTGCGGAGGTGTTGGACGCCTATATGGAAGAGCCCCCACTGGTGGCGGATTGGGCCAGCCTAACCACTGCTCGCAATGTCATTGTGGTGCCCTTCTTCATCGCAGATGGTCTCCACAGTTGGCAGGACATTCCGGTCCTGCTGGGCATGGAAACAGAACCCACGGCCGCAGCCAGTCAGACGGAAATCTTCCGGCAGAACCCACGCCAACTCCAGGGGCGGGATCTTTACTACGCCAGCGCCATTGGCACCGAACCGTTGCTGGCGGAGGTCATGCTGGATCAAGTGGACGCCTTCGATGCCAAACACGGAAGCTCCAGTGTAGCGGGAGACCTCCGTCAATGGCTGAAGTTGGGTGGTGGCGTGGTGGGTGAAATTTTGGTGACAGCGGTGGCGCAGGGTTACACGATGCGGCATCGGGCGGATGCAGCGGCGGAAAACATGACAGCGTTTTACAACCCGCAAGACGCCCGGGAAATTGCCAAGTATGATGCCACAGGCGCGTTTCGTCCGCTCAAATCCGCCCCGACGCTCAAGCAAGGATGGCAGCTCCAGTTGGCGGATACCGCAGCCGTGCATCAGGCGTTGGATTATTTCTACCCTGCTGCAGTGGCTAACTGGACGCGCTGGCAACGCGGCTTTGGGGCGCATCAGGTGGTTTCCTTACGGGATACGCTCAACCGCCAAACGGGAATGTATCGCGTCACTGGTCTCATCACCGATGAGGAAGCGCAGAGCTTAGTTGCCCAGACCTGTCAGGGTGGATGTTCCCGCAAAATCCTGTGGCCGCTGGGTAAAGGGCTACCACTAACGGAAGTTGCACCGGAGAAAACCTCCGCTGGCACTACAGTGGGAGAAATCCCCCTGCTGTGCTGCGAAGCCTGTAATATCCTCGTAGCCGAAGCCCGCACCGTGGTGAAGGCCCGGATGGGCAAAAAGTGAGGAGGGTGGACGTTCCGTCCACCAGTCAAGGCGCAGGGCTAA
>JANOAV010000200.1:0-36905 GCA_031411295.1 Verrucomicrobiales bacterium
AAAACGCTGGAAATTCCACCGCCTCCTCCAATGGCCCTACGAACACGAAGCGCAGCACCAACCCCGCAGCCACCGCCAAAGCTCTGCTCGACGCCATGCTCCACAACAGTAGCAAAGGAGGCGGAGAGGACCCCGTGGGCCGCATGCACTTCCGGGTAGCGGTTTCCCAGTGTGACGAGGCCACGCTCTCGGACCTGATTGAAGAGCTGCGGGAGATGTCCGCCAGAGACCCGGAAACGTTTTCCTCAGAGCACCCCGAAGCCGAAGAATGGTGTCGCCTGATGGTCGAGCGCATGGCTACTCTGGCCCCCATGAAGGCGATCGAAGCGCTCTTAGGATTCAACGCCGCCCAGTTGTCTTTCAGGAACGAGAATCTCGAACTCATTTTTTCAACACTCTCCCAGCAAGATCCCTCGCAAATCCCCGCCGCACTGGCGAAAATGGAAGCCGGTGGAATGAAAAGCGATGGTGAACGAGCCTGGTTGCTCACGCAGGCCAAGTCCGACCCTGATGCCGTGTTCCAATTCCTCATGGGACGGCAGGACAAAGCCTCGCTGAGCCAAAATGACCTTGTGGCAATCGCCAAGCGTCTCGGACTCTACGCCCCGGAGAAAGCACTCGTCGTTGCACAGGAAGATAATGACAAAGGCCATGGCTGGGAGCTCCTATATGATGTGAGGGCTACCTGGTGCCAGCGCGATCCCTCCGCTGCCTTCTCTCATGGCATGGCCCAAAAGGACGCTGACGTGCTGCTCATCTGTTTGAAAAATCCCCTTTTCGAGCCGGACTACGCAGCCCTCCGACAAGCATTCGCTGAGTTGAAGAGTTCCGACCCAGAGGCCCGTCAGAACCTGGCCTATCGGATCGCTGACAACTTAGCCGGACAGGATATCAACGCCGCCAGGCAATGGGCTGCTACCCTGCCCCCGGCAGACCAAGCCACGGCCAATACCGCCATTGCCAAAAAGTGGATTGAAAAGGATCCCGTGGCCGCATCCGAGTGGCTGACCACCTGGCCTACGGGGGAAGCCAAGGAGTCCGCCGCCTCCCGCCTGATCGACAAAATCCAGGAGGACGATCCCGAACGCGCTCTCACCTGGGCCACCGATTGCCTGCAAGGAGAGCAACGCTACGAATTCCTTGCTGGCATCATGAGATCCTTTGTGACCAAAGACCCCAACGCCGCCGCCGCCGCCCGCGCTGCTCTCTCAGAGGAAGACCGCACACTGCTGAAATTCATGGAAAAGCGGAACTCAGTAGACCTCTTGTTCCCTGCACCGTAATTTCAGCGCTCAATCCCAAGGAACAGGAAACACCTGCCGGGGCAAGGTTGCTCGAAACCGTAAGGCCACCAGCCGCCACCGAGAAAATATATCCTGACTTCCCAGAGACTATGCCTCCGAGCGATATTGCCCAGTCAGGATTCCATTTGGCCAAACACGAGCAAGGAGAGTTGGTCTAATCTGGATTAGTGGGGGGCCAAACTCCAGTGCGCGGACTTGAAGTCCGCCCCCACCCGCCCAGTCCGCCGCCCCACCCACCTCCGGGTAAACATCTGCCGGATCAACGTTATTCCTCGCCTGCCGTCCGACGTTGACGACGTCGATGGATTACAACCGCAACTGGGAGCGATATGACAATCAACAGCCCACCAATTAGGAAAACCCAGAAGCGTGTGACGCCAATTTCCTGAGATGTCAGGATGTTGCCGGTGTTTAGATCGAACGTATAGCGTTCGGAAATGCCCAACTCCATGTCGTGACCACCCAGATGGACGGCACGGGGGATGGTGGAGAGCGTAAGCGTATGGCCAGTCAATTGGAAGTCATCATACCATTGGTCATGCCAATTGAAGCTTGTTTGAGTAAGGAAATAGCGGGACGCTAAATTTCGCAGCAACTCCTGATATTGATAGTGTTGAATCTCCCGACCATTCTCATAGAATGTCAGGGCCACTCCATCCGGGCAGGCAAACATATTACGACGGGCCAAGTGACTGAAGTCTGGCGAGCATTTTAGTTCATCATCAAATTCAAACCACTCCACCTGCCAGAGCGGTTTCAGGGTGTCCGTTTCATAGCATCCGGATTTCCCAAAGGTCTCCCGTAGCTCCAGCGCCCGGCCATTCGGCAGCACAAATGGCACCGGTGCATGGGTGTCATATCTTGACTTCCGTGCCACCATCACGAGCAAGCGCTTCCCGTCCTGCGAGACTTTGGCAAAGGAGGTCGGGACGGAAATGGATCCCAGCGCTTCCCCGGCCAAGGCGCACCACCCGAGTATGAGGACGAGGTAAAACTGCGGGAAGTGGCGAGGTGGCATCATAAATTTGAGATCGAGTCTAACAGCGAGGCCAGAGCTTTACCAATTGAATTCTACGGTCTCGAGGAAGTTTGGTCGGGCGCAGCTTGGATCGGAAAACATCACTCAGCGATCGGACGCGCTTCCATCGCGACATTGCACAGTCCGGCCGAGTGGCCCGAATCAGTCAACCTGATGGGTGCACCTCTCCTGAGAAAAACCTGCGCGAATGACAGGAACCTACTACGCTATGAGTTGGAGTCCCGCTTTTAAGCAGAGCAACCCGATCCGTGGCACAGGCTGAGACGCTGAGCCTGATCCTCCGCTTGAAAGCGGGACTCCAACGCTGGTTCCAGTTTGGCGTGAACCCATCAGCCTACATGGCCTCCACCAGCCTAGACCAGCTTATACTGACCAGGCACTGGCAGGTCGTGGGGCTTGAAGCTGGAATCCCATTGGAACGTTTCCTCGGGGGCCAGGTCTTCATTGAGTTCCATGAGTTGCTTCCAGGTGATTTTCTTGCCAGAATAAGCCGACATGCGGCCCATGATGGCTACTAACGAGCTATGAGCCATCCACTCGCCATCATTGTGGGCGGTGCCATTGCGCACGGATTCGAAGAACTCCACGTGCTCCTGGTCATACATGTCGCGATCTTTCTCCGCCAGTTCTTCAGGGTAGCTCCATTTGTTTTCTCCCATGATTTGCACCCGTCCGCCATTGATGACGGCCGACCCCTTGGTGCCGCTGATGTAGTCGGCATTTTCTCCTGAGCAGTTGGGCGTTTGGCGATTGGCGACATGCACGAAGACATTGCCGGGATATTCATAGACACAGTTGAAGTGGTCGAAAATGTTCCCACCTTCGGCAGGGTTATGACGGCCTCCATTGGCGATGCAGGAAATGGGATCCGCATCACCCATGGCCCAACAGGTCTTGTCCACACTGTGCACCGCTTGTTCCGCAATGCTGTCGCCACTGAGCCAGGAGAAATTATACCAGTTCCGCAACTGCCATTCAAAGTCGCTCATTTCCGCCTTGCGGGTCGAGGCGGCGGGCATTGGCTTGACCGGTCCGGTGTAGTAAGTGGCATAGTAGTTGGTGATATCACCAATCGCCTTTTCCTTCAGCAACTTATCGAAGATGGCCCGACGGCTGGGGTTGTAACGCCAGCAGAAGCCACAGGTCACGCTCAGGCCCTTTTCCTTGGCCTTCCTAGCCGATGCCTGCACCGAGCGGATTCCGGCAATGTCAACCGCCACGGGTTTTTCGCAGAAGATATGTTTCCCTGCTTCGACCGCTGCCGCAAAATGGAGGGGACGAAACCCTGGGGGGGTTGTTAGCAAAACGACATCCGGATTGGAGGCCAACACTTTCTGATAGGCATCCAGACCAGAGAATTGGCGTTCGGCTGGGACATCCGCCCGATCTTTAAATTTACCCTTCAGGCTGCCGAGAGCGCTGGTAATAGCCCCGGGGAAAACATCCCCCATGGCCCAGAGTTCGGTATTGGTGTCCATGCCCAGCGCATTGGCGGCGGCTCCGGTGCCACGTCCGCCACAGCCGATGAGGGCAACTTTCAGGCGTTTGTTGTCCGGCCCATCCTTAGCAATGGCAGGGGCGGCCAGGGTGGCGGCTACCACGCTGGAACTTTTAAGAAAATCGCGACGATTGGGAGTAGAGGTAATCATGGGTAGTGGAATTAATTTATTCGTTGGTGCGCGCACCTTAAGGGATGTCAGGCTGATAATTCAAGTTAATGTCGCGCCATTCCGCGTTTGGGAGTTCCATTTTGCGGCGGGGATAAATCGCTCGGCTACCGGCCGGGCCAATCCTGTGAAAATTTTTACTCCCCACCTGCGCAGAGCGTGCTACAGGGGATGGATTCATTGCCCATGCCAAATACATTTTATACCGCCTTCGATTTTGCCACGCTGGAACCGCTCCATCAGCGCGCCACCGAATATCGCACTATTTTCCAGATCAATCGGGATCGGATCATCCATACCTCGGCGTTCCGGCGCTTGCAAAGTAAGACGCAGGTCTTCCTGAGTGGCGAGTATGATTTCTATCGCACGCGCCTGACGCACAGCATCGAGGTCTCGCAGATCGGCCGCAGTATCTGTGCCGCCCTGCAGCAGCGCAGCGATGATCTGTCGGAGACCTTCTACATTGATCCAGATTTGGTGGAGGCCGGTTGCTTGGCGCATGATATTGGACATCCTCCGTTCGGCCATGCGGGGGAACGGACGCTGCATCGGCTGATGAAGCCCTGGGGTGGATTCGAGGGCAATGCGCAAACCTTGCGACTTTTGACAGAGACCATTTTCACCAGCCAGCAGAAAGGATTGGATCCCTGCCGGGGGCTCTTGGATGGAGTGTTGAAATATAAATCACTCCACGCCGAACTGATCGATCCCGAGCACCATTTCCTTTACGACCAACAGGAGAAATATCTGGATTTCGTGATGGCTGGCACCGCCTTCCCAGCGGAACTGCCACCAGGCAAAGCACGCGATTCCTTTCGCTCCATCGAGTGCCAGATCATGGATTGGGCGGACGATACCGCCTATTCCCTGAACGATATTGCGGACGGCATCAATGCCGGGTTCATCACCCTGGAAGCAGTGGAGCGCTGGGCGGCCGCTCAATCCCTGACGGGAAATGATGCGGAGATCATCGCGAAGTTGCTAGAACGGATGCGCAAGGGCGGCGGTCGGGCTGAAGCCTTGTTGCGCAAGAAAATTGGTGACTTCATCGATGCCGCCACCTTAGCGCGCGACGCGAATTTCATGTCCGAGCGCACGAATCGCTATCGGTTCCGCCTCAATATTACGCCAGAAGCCAGTGCAGAGGCGAAACTATACAAACGCCTGGCTCTAAACTTGGTGTTCCGCAGCGTGCAGTTGCAGCAGTTGGAATACAAAGCGGACTTCATCCTGACACGACTCTTCGAAGCCCTGATGAATCGTTATGTGCATGGCAGCACGGGATTGAATTTACTGAGCGAGACGGACACCACTGCGCTGGCGGCCGCCCCCAACGAAGCCGCCAAGGCGAGGCTCATCTGCGATGCGCTGAGCCGCATGACGGACGGGTTCGCCACCCGGACGTATAAGCGACTCTACAACCCGGACTTCGGGAGCATTCTGGATCTGGTGTAAGCCAAGGGCTGCGGCATGGCGAGTGCCTCCTGGTAGGAATGCCAGATCGGATTGTGGACATGCCCTGTTCCCAGCGTGCTCCTTTTCTCGCATCCCTGCCGGGATGCTACCCTTTGGCTGAGTTTTCCGGGGATGTCGCTGCGCTCAATCCCCGGCTAATATCTACGTCCCCTGCCGGGGACAATAACTTCTTAACTAACGCAGTAATAAATCATCGGTTACAAGTCTGATTTTGCAACCCCAGTCCAGCACTACTTTCCTAACGCAGAGGCAGAAGCTGGACCGAGACGCGATTTCAATCCTGACCAGCGTTGCAGGCTGCCGGTTTCTTTGACGGCTATCTCCAGCGCTGAAGGTTGACCGACGAGCACCACTCGCTTGCGGCCGCGCGTGAGGCCGGTGTAAATCAAATTTCGTTGCAGCATGACGTAGTGCTGGGTGCTCAGTGGCAGAATCACGGCCGGAAACTCGCTGCCCTGGCTCTTGTGGATGGTGATGGCATAGGCCAGTCTCAGTTCGTCGAGATCACCCGTTTCATAAGGCACGCGACGTTGCTCATCGAAGCGCACGTGGACTTTGACGGGGTCTGATTCGATCTCGGAAATGTAGCCGATGTCGCCATTGAACGCTTCCTTCTCGTAGTTGTTGCGAATTTGAATCACCTTGTCGCCCACCCGCAACGTCATGCCGTAGCGCTCCACTTCGAACTTGAATTCGTTTGGCGGATTCAAGGCCGCTTGGAGGACCTGGTTCAAATTTTGCGTCCCCAAGAGGCCTCGATTCATGGGCGTTAGGATTTGGATATCCCGCACCGGATCCAGTTGGAAAGCGTGCGGCATCCGTTGACTGGCCAGGTGCGTGATGGTGGCCAGAATGGCTTCCGGAGTGTCACGGGACAGGAAGAAACAATCACTGTCCTTCGGGGCCGGTTCGGGAAAGGTTGGCACCAGTCCCGCATTGATGGCATGGGCGGTGGTGATGATTTGACTGGTGGCGGCTTGGCGGAAGATTTCCGTTAGTCTAACCACCGGCACCGTGCCGCTGGCGATGAGATCCCGCAGCACATTGCCCGGCCCCACGCTGGGAAGCTGATCGGCATCGCCCACGAGCAGAAGATGCCCCGTGGTCGGCAACGCTTGTAAATAAGCCGATGCCAGCGCCACATCGACCATCGATGTTTCATCCAGCACGAAGAGATCCCCCAGCAAGGCGGCATTGGCGTGCTTGGTGAAGCCCTTGCCCGGTTGATACTCCAGCAAGCGATGAATCGTCTTGGCTTCCAAGTTGGTGCTTTCGCCTAACCGACGCGCAGCGCGCCCGGTGGGCGCAGCCAGGACTGGCTTGATCCCTCGGGCGGTTAGGATCTTGAGGATAGTATTTAAAATGGTCGTCTTCCCCACCCCGGGGCCGCCCGTAATGATGAGAACGCGGTTCGCCAAGGCCGCTCGCACCGCCGCTTCCTGGCCCGGGGCCAGCGATTTCTGGGTCTGCTGTTCCGCCCACGAGAGGGCTCGGTTCACGTCGATGGCGGGATAACCGACCGGCTGGGCCAGTAACTGCTTCAGCCGCGTCGCGATGTTCTCCTCCGCCTTCAACAGATGCGGGGGAAACATCAGTTCCCGCCCCTCAATCAGCTCCGGCACGACTTCCCGCTGGGTCATCATGATTTCCAAAATGGGCTCCAATAATTCCGGGGCTAAATTTAGCAACTGCGCGGCATTAAATAACAGATCCTTCCGCGGGAGAGCACAGTGGCCATCATCCCCCGCCGTCAACAAGGCTTGCGTAAAGCCCGCGCGAATCCGCTCTGGAGCGTCTTCCGCCAACCCTAACTGCCGCGCGATGCCATCCGCCGTTTTGAAGCCGATGCCGTGAATATCGGCGGCCAATTGATAGGGATTTCCCTGCACTTGGTTGATCGCCTGATCGCCATAAGCCTGGTAAATTTTCACGGCCTTGGCAGTGCTGATCCCGTGCTGATGCAGGAATACCATGATTTGCCGCACCGTCTTTTGCTTCTCCCAGGAGGCTTTGATTTCCTGCCGACGCTTGGTGCCGATGCCCTCCACTTCCTGGAGGCGCTTGGATTCCGTATCAATGACATCGAAAATCGTTTCGCCAAATTTCTCCACCAGCTTCTTGGCATAGACCGGTCCGATGCCTTCAATCAGGCCGCTGCCCAAGTATTTTTCAATGCCATCGCGCGATGATGGTGCCGTGGTCTTGATGCTCTGGGCTCGGAATTGCCGCCCCCAGTTGGGCACCTGCACCCATTCGCCCGTGGCTTCCAAGCCTTCTCCTACATTGATCGTGGGCACCTTACCGGTTAAGGTGATGGGATCCACGCGACTGCCCACCCGTAGTTTCACCACGGTGTAACCCGTATCCTCCGTGTGGTAGGTGATGCGCTCGACGGTGCCGTGGATGGTTTCCATTTACATGAACTCGGGTAAAGGCATGGCCGCCGCTTGTTGGTCCAGATACTCCTGCAGAATGACCACCGCCGCCACCTGATCAATGATGCTCCGCTGGTTCTTTTCCTTCCGGCCGGCTGCCCGCAACTGCTGTTTGGCGGTCTCCGTGCTACGGTATTCGTCGTGGAATTTGATGAGGAAATTCACTGGCAGCAATGGAGTTAGCAGTCCGCAGAACTTCCTCACTTTCTCCGCCGCCGTGCCTTCCGTGCCATCTTCCCTAACTGGCAATCCCACCAACAACAACGTGGCGCGATGCTCCGTCACCAAGGCCGCAATCTTCCCCGCTGCCGCCGGCCATGGCTGCGCGGGCACAGTCATCACGGGATGCGCCAGCATTCCCAGATCATCGCTGCGAGCGACTCCAATGCGCGCATCCCCATAGTCGAGGGCAAGGATTTTCAAATTCATGCCCGAGGCTATCAGGCAAATTCTCGAGCTGCAAGCTGGCAAACGATTATCAAGAACGTGCTGAACTGATGAGAAGTCTTCAGGTATAACCACTTCGATAAAATCTAAAGGCGGGAATCTGGCGTGCCCCAAGATTCCCACTTCCCCGCCCATCTGCTACAATCGCTGCAAAGAGCTTCAGGATCATCGGCGGAGGCAACGATGCGATGTGGCTCCCTCGCAAAATCCAGCGGACTTGACTGTCTTGTTGTTTTTAGCAAAAGCTCGCGCTGCGTTCTCTAGCCTGACTTTGCAAGGCGAGCGAGAGACCGCCGACGGCAGAGCTGACGCCACCGAGCCGAGGCGGGAGGCGTTGGCTGCAGCGCCTAGGTCTGGTAGCGGGCCACAGGACTCCGAGAAGCACGCCAGACGCTCCCCCGATACCAGACCTACTAGCTCAGCCACGCGGGGCGGAAGGCGGCGAATCGGGAGTTGGCCGCGGCATCAATCCCACGCGATGGTTTCATCAATCGCTGACCTGAACCATGCCCAAACGTCGCTGAACTCAGCTTCACTCTCCCAGCCTGCGGAAGCAAAGTCATGGATGACAAAGACCTTCTCACCCGCACCATTAGACCAGCAGGCCACGTCGTCGTTGTCTTGCCTGGGGGTTGATGGATGAACGCCAGTGAACGGGGAACCGTTGGGATAGAGGCGTTGCCAGCCGGGTTTTTGCCCGCCGATGCGGTTCATAAGCGCTTCACCCCACGTTCCACCTTGGAGGTTCCCTCCAGCACGGGCTGGTGGGAAAGCCTCGCCAAAGCCTCGGATGGTGGCTTGGAAAGGGGTATTCGACAACGCGGCAGCAGCGAGCCGTGTGTTGTCCACTGCGGTCAGTGTGCCCTCGGCCATCCTCACGACATCGATGGGTGCTCCCTGCCAGCCGTTGGCCTTCACACTTGCCGTTATCTCCGGGAGAGAGCTGCGGACGTTGCTTTGACTGAACCGTTTGGCAGCCGCATCAAGCGTCGCTACATTATTTGCGGCATACGAGGAGCAGCCAAAATCACCACGCTCCGCCGACGAGGCGGCACTGCCAATTGTAACCCCTAGCAGACTGAGCAGGAGAACCGCCAGCCATCGTAGTCGTAGAAAGTTGGCCCGTTGGGCAATCACACGGGCACCACGAGTCCCTCCGCCTCGGCGAGTTTTTTCTGGTTCGTGTCAAAGGTGAGGAATTCCGTGACTCCCAGATGAAGTGCGGTGGCAACGTGAAGTATGTCAGCCAGTCGATGACCCGAGGCGAGAGTATGGGCGCTACTCAAAGCCTCAGCCCGTTGATGCACAGCTGACCAATCCACCGGAATGGTGGTGAGAAGTCCAGCATTCAAATCGATTTGAAGGTCGTTTAGCATTTGCTGCCCCTCTGGTTGCGGAAAGCCCTTACTCCGGTC
Source organism: Verrucomicrobiales bacterium (assembly GCA_031411295.1). Lineage (GTDB taxonomy): Bacteria > Verrucomicrobiota > Verrucomicrobiia > Verrucomicrobiales > V1-33 > JAGNEJ01. Next base: position 9,784 of record JANOAV010000200.1, read on the forward strand.
ATTGAGGTGCAAGCGAATTTGCAGGCGCACGGACTGCCGGAACTCCAGCAAGAGCAGGCTGGAAACCCCCAAGGTGCCGCTCAGTCCAGCCATGAATTGATCGGCCCGGGCTGAATTGACCTGAGTTCGATACAACGCACACAAGAAGGAAGTGTCAGGAAAGCAGCTCATCCTTCTTCCCCTTCGAGTTCATCGGCCCGCATCGCAGCCACTTCAGCCTCCGTAAAAACACGATTGCCCCAAATAGCACGCCTCCGTGCCGCAAAGTCTGGCTTGGCAGGCTGGGTCAAGGCACCGGGACGCCACGCCGTCAGCAAGCCGATCGGCTGCCCGCGCTTCTCGATGCGGATGTCTTCACCTTCCGAAAGCCACGCCTCGAGCATGGAGAAGGAGTTGCGCAAATCTCGGACGGTGACTGTTTTCATGATGTGGACAAATAATGTCCACATGGCCTCCTGCGTCAACTCCTATTTCATGTGCGGCAGCACGAGCGGCCAGGTCTGGTAGTGGGCCACAGGTCTCCGAAAACCACACCAGACGCTCTCCCGATACCAGACCTACAAGCTCAGCCACGCGGGGTTGAAGGCGGCTACTTGGGAGCTGGTGGCAAAGTTGTCCGATGAAATCGCATTGACTCGGTCCCATTGTATTCAGCCATAATTTGGGGCACAACAGCAAAACCCGATGCTTGCTTAGTGCAGCCAAACACGAAACGCTTACCTGGGTATTTCCAAAAGACCTCATCCAAGCATCTAAACAATACAGCAGGCTTCCCAACTATGGGCAAGTCGTTCAGACTGAGAAGCGCGACAGCAAAGGGACAATAACCGAATCCGCTTTGAGCCAGAAAATCATAACCGGGTCCGTTTACGCCGAACTCATTTAGATCGACCTTACCAGAAGACTCAACGGCGCTCCAATTAACGCCGGTCGCGGACCACGGCCAGTTTGAAAGGCTTAAGTCAAGCTGCTGGGCAAACTCGAGACTACCTAGCTCTAAGCGGCCTTCGTTGAAGTATTCAGCTAGATGTGGATGTATTTCCGCGCCGTTCATCATGGTTTAGGGAATGCGTGGTCGAGTAGATCACTGAAGTCTCCGTAGCTCTTTGATGGAACCTGATTGGCTCCGTAGTTCCAATTAATCCGCTTAGCTCCTCCAGTTCGATCCCACCAGTTTACATGGAAGCCATTGTCGCCCCAATCAAGTCTCCACCCTCTCATTCCATCTGGACTCATGCTGCCGGTAACGCGGCCCTTGAGTGGCCCGATTTCGTTGACGAAAGGCATCATACCATCTCCTAGTCCCGCAGATTTGACTGCTGCAGCACGGGCCTCATTGAATGAGCCAAAGTTTTGTATTATCTCCCGGGATGCTTGGGTTGGTAGTGTCTTCGCGGCAATGCTTGCTTCCCCAGCGAGAGTGCCACCAGCTTTCAAAACCCGCAGACTTTGCAATGCGAGGCCTCCTGCCTCCATTGCTATGTTAGTCAGAACAACGATCCCTGCTTCTTTGATTGATTGCTCTAAAAACGCTGCATTCGCGCTACAGGTCGCCACTTCCAAGGCAGTGCCATACCCCGGACTGTCACGGTGATAGTTCTGAAGCAGGTGATAAGCCAAAGCAGCTTGTTGGTTACTCGTGCCTTCAAATAACAATTGATCGTGCAGTCCGCGAAGATCCGCGACTGGCTTATCTGGGGGGCTATTGCTCAGTTTACGCTCCATGGCGGCACGTTTTGCCGCTTGGGATAACGGTTTTATGGGTTCTGGCTCGGCTGTCGGCGTTCCTTCTGGAAGCCTTGGCAAGCATTCGCCTGAAACACCAAACATTGAGAAATTAGGCTCTCTGTTGTCTGTGGTAATCGGCTCATTTTTAAGAGTCGAATTCACGCCGCCATCCGTGCTTACTGCTGCCAGCCCCTCCGGATCCCACGCCGTCCACGGATTCTGCCGCACATAGCAATACAAATTCGGCCCATCCACGAACCCTGCCGGATCACGCGAGAGCCAGGTTCCTGTTTCCAGATCCAGATAGCGATGCCCTTGATTGCTCAGGCCCGTGGGGTCTTCGTCCTTCGTATTCCCACGCTGCGGGTCGAGGTTCGTCCCTGCCTCCGCCGTGCGCATGCCGAACGCTTCATAGCTGGCCTGCCAGGTCACCGCCCCGGCTTCATTCGTCTGCGTCGTCACGTCCCCCCGGCCATTTTCCAAGTCATAACTCCGCACCCAAGCCCCGTTCACCCAGCGTTTGCTATAGAGCAACCCACCGACACCCCCGCCCATATCGCTGCCCCGGACATATTCCACCGCCACACTGCCAGGCACCGCTGCCACCACCGGCGGCTCCTTCACCGTAACCGCCCCACTAGCCGCCAGCTGAGGATTCGGCTTCAGCGCTCCCCATTGCCCCTTTTGCAACGCCATCGCAGCTGAGCCACTCCCCTGGAAAATCCAGCAGAGCAAGCAGCCAAGGAAAATACGCCAGGCAGAAATGAACACCCATAGAAGTAGCCCAAGAACCGTCCAGAGCTAGCGGAAACTAAAGCCACGCAGGTAATTGCTCGGCGTGCCAAATAATATCATGGCTGGCACAATGTATTGCCGGGAAGAAACGGGAAAGCATCGTCCGGGCCCACCATAGGGGTGGGTGATGATGATTATCCATTGGGCGGCGCTCGCCTTGGAGCACTTGCGTAAGCTTCTGCGCTTCTCACTATTATGAGCGAAATGGCCGACGCACGAGAAGCAGGGCGAGCACGAATCCCAACGCAGCTCCGATGTAGGTGCCCTGGTGAATGCACGCCACTTTAAGAAAGGCCGGAATATCTTTAACCAGTAAGTCTTGGCACACCTCTCGCCACGCCACGGAGGTGCCGGTCAGGGGCGTGACCACCCAAAAGCCCACGCAACCACCCATACTGCTGGTGGTAAGGATTAAGCCCAGTAACTTCAAAAAACGCCCCCAAGCCTTGCGCTGCATCGCGAGATGAACCAAGCCACCTTCGATCTGTCCCGGCAGCAAGCGCGCCAAGACCCAAGCGGCAATCAATCCCACCCACCACGACGCCAGTGCGCCAATCACGGCCACTGCTCCCCGGAATGGCAATCCGAACTGCTCAGCATGAAATTGGGGGAATTTTAGTTTCGTGAAATAATCAGGGGAAAGCGTGCAGGTGATCTCATCATGGATGACCCCGAAGCTGGCCGCAACCAGCGTCCCCACTGTCGCCATGCTCAGCAGTTGGCGCCAGATGGGCCATGGGAGTCGGGGGAATAAGATAAATTTCATGCCTGGGTCTCGTGGGCCTGCGCCAGCGTGCTACCAGCTTTGGTGACTTTGCGCTCAAAAGGTCCATTTCAGCCCAGCTGTCAGATACAGGCCGAGGTGGTCCCAGGGGGAAATGGGATCGGTGCCCAGTCCCACGGCGGCTTCGAGGTTTTCGGTTAGATCGAAGGTGTATTCGAGTTCCAGAAACAAGGCGTTATCTTCGTCGGGGATTTCGTTTCCAGCCGCCCAGAGGCTGAGGGAAAGGGTATCGGTTTCCTTGGCTGTGAAGCCACAGAGCCAGGTCACCCAGAGGGAGAGCGAAGGATAGCCCATGCGATTCCCTTCGTCCGCGCTGGTGGCCAGAACGGCTCCAGCCTCCCCGCCGATCCACCAATCTTCGGTCATTCCCCAGGCGACTCCAAGCTTGGGGGTGAGATCCCAGCCTCGCGAAGCGAGTTGTGAATGGGGATCGATATCTAACATGGCATTCCAGTAGAGCCGCTGTTCGTTGTTGCGATACAACGCATGTCCCACTTGAAGGGTGACATAGCCATCTTCCCGGAGGTCGATGGCGTGGGAAAAATCGGTGAACATGTCTCCGGCTAGGGAAATCCAAGTTTGTGCGGTTCCCCACTCCACTTCGAATCCCGCACGGGTGTGGTTGGTGCGCGCCCGGGAACTATCGTAGTCCAAAAGCAACTCGGTGGTTAAGCCGGGTTCGTGGGTCGCATTGCGATGGGTCTCCCGAGCAGAGAGCAGCAGAGGACAAGCCAGGGTGACGAGCATCGGATGGGAAATGGCGGACATGCTTAGGTTGGTAGCTGAGGGCGAGATAATTGCACCTGGAAAATGAGCCGTGGCTGGTCACAATTTGAGTGACTGATGGGGTGTTGCCTTGCGTGTTCCTCCCGGCATGGGAATGCCGAGCTACGTGTCTTTGGTTTCGGATGTGGGATAACCTCAGACATCCTGATCTCAGCGGAGGAGCCTACCGTTGACGAGGAAATTTTCTGACCCCGCCTACTTGCTTTTCGCGGATTACAAACCAATGGCCGCAAAAGATCGCAAGGAACGCAAAAATTCGATGGGTGTTTTTGCGCTCTTTGGGTTCTTTTGCGGCCATTGCCTCGAAAAAGAAATTTTCAGTGAGCTTGCAGCCTCAGATTTAGCTTATCCTGTTTCCCCGCAGGTCAGGATGTCTGAGCCTGCGGCAAGAGTATCGTGAACTCAGCTGTTGGTCGGTTCAATTCATTTCCTCTGAGCAGTCGGGCCGACTGCTCCACACTCTGGTTTGATGCAATTTTTGACAGTTTCAACTCGCACTTGCATCGTGCCGAAAGCGCCCGATAGTTTTACCCATCAGGCTTGGCATGATTATTGCTTTGCAACCCCTTTCCCCCTACGTTTCCCTATGAATCAATCCCCCGGCTTTGAGCAGAATATGAGCCAACAACTGCGGCTCTCTCCCCAGTTGCAGCAAAGCCTTCACATCCTGCAAGCGGCTACGCAAGAGCTACAGCAGATTGTGCGCCAGGAGTTGTCAGCCAATCCCGTGTTAGAGTCGGAATCGGTAGATCTTTCGCCTGAAGAGGCCGGGACGGAGGAGCGCACCGAGGATGACTTCGACCAGGAATTCTCGCACCTTAGTCAAATGGACGAGGAATGGCGCACTTATCTCTCGCAGAGTGCGGGAGCCAATCGGAACCCCCGCAATGCAGAAGAAGAGGAGCGGCGGCAATTCCTGTTCGACTCACTAACCATTCCCGTTACGCTGCAACAGCATTTGAGTGAACAACTCCAACTGGTGGATTGCACGAAGGAGGAGCGCCAGTATGCCGAAGTCCTGCTGGGAAACCTGGATGATCGGGGCCTTTTGCAGACTTCATTGGAAGATCTCAGCATCAGCCTGGGATTGCCACTGCCACCGTTGGAGAAGGCCCGGGAGATCATTATCAGCCTGGAGCCAGCAGGGGTGGGCGCAGCCGACTTGCGCGAGTGCCTGTTGCTCCAGTTGGCCCGCCAAGGCAAGGAACACAGCCTGGAGGCGCGAATCATTGGGCATCATTTGGAAGATCTGGGCCGACGTCGTTTCCCGCAGATCGCCAAGAAACTGGCCGTGACCGTGGATGCGGTGGCCCGGGCGGCGGAGAGCATCGGAACCCTGAATCCGCGACCAGCCTCTGCCTTCGCTCCAGCACCGAGCCATTACATTAATCCTGATGCCATCGTGGAGGCCTCCCAGGGGAAATTCACCGTTATCCTAAACGAAGAACAAATCCCCCGCCTCCGCATCAGTAATCTTTACAAGGACCTCATGTCGCAAGGCGCGGGAGCGGATGTGAAAGACTACATCCGGCAGAAAATTCAGAGCGGAAAATTTCTGATCCGCAGCATCCAACAACGCCAGGAAACGATCCGTAAAATCGCAGATCAGATCGTGCTGCGGCAGGAGGACTTCCTGCGCTATGGCCCATCCCAGCTGCGCCCCATGACGATGTCCCAAGTGGCCGATGTCGTCGGAGTGCACGAAACCACCGTCAGTCGGGCCATCTCCGGCAAGTATCTTGCTACGCCTCAAGGGGTCTATGAGATGAAATATTTCTTCACCACCGGCTACGAAACGGCCTCTGGCGAGCAACTCTCCAAGACCGGGGTGAAGACCGCGCTGGCCGAAATTGTGCGCAACGAAGACACCGCTCATCCGCTGAATGATGACGACATCCAGAAAAAGTTGGAAGAACAGGGCATGAAAATCGCCCGGCGGACCGTGGCCAAGTATCGTGAGGAATTGCACATCCTGCCAGTGCATCTGCGGAAGAGTTTTTAAGCCAGCTCCGTCTCCACAGGCATTTTTCATTTGCCGACAGACGGCAGTAGCTGCTATTGGTTGTTTCATCAATCTTCCACCATGATGAACCTTCCAAACGACGACAACTCACCGCTCGATCCGTCCGTGGATCCCGTCGCCCATGCAGCCATGAAAAAGGAGTGGGCGGAAATTTCCCACTTATTTCTGGGAGATATGTCCGCAGTTGATGAGGCCGAACTGATTCAGAGATCACAAATTTTTACAGATTTTCAGACGCGTCACCTCGCTGTATTCCAAGCGTTGCAAACTCCGCCCAGCCTGCTGGATCTCACCGAATTGCCTAATTGCACCGCCGAGTTCGCGCAGAGTGTCATTGCCGTGGACGCAGCCGAAGAAGATTTGCTCCAAAACACCGCCGCCCTGGCAGAGGCCCGCTCCGACCTCCAGGTGAGCTTGCTTTCCATCTTGGGTAGTCTGGAAAATGTTACTCCAGAGGAATGGTCGCAAATGGAGGAATCACAACGCGTGGGGACGCTTGATTCCCTGCTCTCGCTGCGTGCCGCCAAGGAATCAATGTTAAGCCAACTACCGCTTGAAATGCGGAGGCAAATGGAGCGCGAACTGGACGAGGCGGGAGCAGACTAGGTGCACCGCGCGAAACCGCTGGTTGCATCCGGGGCTTCATCTGCCTAGGAATGGATCCGCTGGCCCGCGAGCACAGCCCCACTTAGCCCTCTCCTCATGGACATCGACATCATTACCATTTTTCCTGAAATATGCGCCACGCCGTTACGCGAGAGCATGATGGGACGCGCTCAGGAAAAGGGCCAACTGAAGCTGCGAATCTTCGATCTCAGGAAATGGGCCACGGACAAGCATCGCCAAGTGGATGACGTGCCGTATGGTGGTGGCCAAGGCATGGTCATGAAGCCGGAACCATTCTTTGCCTGCATCGCAGAACTCAAGCGCCCAGAGACCAAAGTCATCCTCATGACCCCGCAAGGTGTGCAGTTGAAGCAGCCATTGGTGGAGCAACTGGCCACCCAAGCCCAGCACCTCATCATCCTCTGCGGCCACTATGAGGGCGTGGATCATCGCGTCATCGAGGCCTTGGTAGATCAGGAAATTAGCATTGGCGACTACATTTTAACCAATGGCGCGATTGCCGCCACCATCCTGGTTGATGCCATCGTGCGGCTCTTGCCTGGGGTGTTGGGAGACGAGCGCAGTGCCGCCGAAGAATCCTTCACCCACGGTCTGCTGGAAGCCCCGTGCTACACCCGGCCCGTAGATTTCCAAGGAATGAAAGTGCCCGATGTTCTCCTCTCCGGTCATCATCAGAAAATCCGCGAATGGAAGCACCAGCGCAGCCTGGAGCGGACGAAAGAGATGCGGCCGGATCTGCTGTGACCCACAGCAGACCAAGGAAACCGCCTGAGCCCCTTAAGTAAATAGATTTTATGGCAGAAACATTTTTTATTGCAGACGAAAGCGACGCTAGATCGTCGTTTGCATCGGTCCAAGATGCAATGGGGCTATTTTTCCTGCAAGCCAAGTTCTGGGATACTCCTACGCCTTCTTACTCACGCGATTTGGGAGAGTATGACAAGCTGTGCCGTTTTGGCCTTAGGTTTGTGGTGGCGGAGTCAGCCGATGCTTTACGATTGGAAAAGCGTCAAATTGAAGGTCGGGAGAAGTGGACATTTGACGCATCCATCACAGGGTGGCTTATACTTGAACCGGGAGGCCTTTTGGAAAGGCATGGAGAGAGTGAGTGGCGCATAGGGGCAATAAGGTCTAACCTTTCCGATAACCAAGAAAGAGAGCTCTATACAAAATTTAAAAAATACTGGCTGAGGGGTTACAAGCCGGGTAAGAACAGAATCAAATTCGGGCCGTCGGCGGCACAATCCTTGAAGCACTATTTTGAGTAACTGGCGGGGAAATCTAAGAGCCTGTTGAAAAACCTTAGATTTTACAATTAGACAAGATTTCACAATTAGGCGGCAAGTAGTCTGCGGCAGGGCTTTCCATCATCCGCAGGTGCTACCGCCGATCATGGCAACGGAGTCACCAGCGATTCCCGATACCTTTTCCTGCTGCCGGCATGCCTCGCCTCATCTCGCCTTGCGTTAAGGTTTATCTGGCTATGCTGCACCATGCTCTCATCTGGAAAAGGTTCGATTCGACTCTTCAATCTGCTTGGTATCACGGTATTCCTTCATTGGTCGTGGTTCTTGGTAGCCGTGGTGGAAATCCAAAATCGGGCGGACCGGTATTCTTCCATGAATTGGAATCTGATCGAATATGTCTCGTTGTTTGTGATCGTGTTGCTGCATGAGTTCGGCCACAGTCTGGCTTGTCGCCAAGTGGGAGGTGATGCGAATACGATCGTGCTCTGGCCGTTGGGTGGCATTGCCTTTGTCAAACCGCCGCAGCGGCCGGGAGCCACGCTCTGGAGCATCGCAGCGGGCCCGCTGGTGAATGTGGTTATTGCCATACTGCTGTGGCCCTTGCTGCGGCACGCTCAGGAATCCGGTTGGGATGAGACTATGCCAGATACGCTTAAGTGGATCACCGCAGTGTTCCAAATGAATGCTTTTCTTTTCATTTTCAACATGCTGCCAATTTACCCTCTGGATGGCGGGCAAATTCTGCGCTCGCTCTTGTGGTTTGTGTGCAGTGCTGGGCGGAGCTTGCAGATTGCAGTCGTAGTCGGCTTTATTGGACTGGCGGGGTTGGCTTACTTTGCGGTGGCGGAGCAATCGTTCTGGCTGGGCATTCTGTGCTTTTTCGGAGCCACCCAATGTATTGCCGGATGGAAGTATGCGCAGATTCTGCTCAAGCTGGAATCAGGCCCGCGGTGGACGGATTATCACTGCCCGCACTGTCGGCAGTCACCGCTGCGGGAGGCACTGCTCCCGTGCCAAAATTGTGCCGAACCAATGGATCCATTTTTCACGAATGCGATTTGTCCGCACTGCCTGCATCGTCATGAGGTCACGGCCTGCATCACCTGCCACCAGACTGCTCCCTTCGAAGCTTGGTCCCAGCAGCCGAAAAGCTAACAAAAAGCCCGTGACGGTTGGGACCGCCACGGGCTGGAGTTTTTGCGGAAACTAGCGTCCGGTTAGACTTTCCACTTCCCACGATACTCGCGGGTCAGTTCTTTGGCGTTCACGGCATCGCCCACGAGCACATTTTTGACCGGATCCCATTTGAATTCCTTTTCCGTGCGATAAGCAATATTCATGAGGTGGCAGGCGATAGCGCTGCCGCCACCGATGATTTCGTTGGTGTTGGGCTTTTTGCGCTGACGCACGCAGTCTAGGAAATCCGCCAGGTGATTGGTGCTCTTGTAGAGTTTGATCTTGGCATCCTTCAAGAATTCGCGCTCGGCCTTCATGTATTGGCTTTCGACGCTGACCTTGTCTTCAGGATCAGACTTTTTGGCGAAGACCTGACCTTTGAGCACCAGTTCGAACTTGCCGCGATTCACTTTTACCACGCCATCACTGCCGTAGAAATAGACCCCATAGCCATCGGGATCCCCGCCGTCAGCGTGGTTCACCACGATGCCATTGGCATAGGTCATCTCACAATGACGCAGTTTTAGATTCTTCTTATTCGCGAAGGCTTCTTTGCAGCCTGCTGGTGGCTTGATGGAGACTGGACCGTTGCCGTCCATGCCAAGGCCCCACTGGGCGATATCAATGTGGTGAGCGCCCCAGTCGGTGACATAGCCGCCACCGTATTCGGCATACTCGCGCCAGTTGGGGAAGTGGTTATGAATCCCCCGTGGTGACAGGATGGAATTGTATTTGGCTTCCGGCGCAGGGCCCAGCCAGCGATCCCAATCCAATCCGGGTTCGGCGGGTTCTTCTGGCAAATCGTTCGGACGCGGCGGGCCGTTGAACTGCACGGAGACTTTGGAAATCTTGCCGATGACGCCATTTTGCACCAACTCTGCGGCCACGCGGAATTCCTGCATGGAGCGCTGCATGGAGCCGGTCTGGAGCACGCGCTTTTCAGCTTTAACGGTCTCGATGACGGTGAGGGCTTCGTGGATGTTATGGGTTAGCGGTTTTTCACAATAGACATCTTTGCCAGCCTTCAGGGCGGCTACGGTAATGATGGCGTGCCAGTGATCTGGCGTGGCGATACAGACGGCATCGATGTCTTTACGAGCCAGCAACTCTTCGAAGTTGGCATAGGCTTCAGCCCCAGACCAGCCTTCGGGCTTGTTCTTGGAGTAATGCTCCACGATCCGATTCTTAGCGGCGTCCCGACGCGTGGTGTCCACATCACACACGGCCAGCGCGACGACGCCTTTTTGACCCAGGAAGCCACCGAGCAGGCCACCCATTTGCTTGCCACAACCGATGAAGCCCATGGTGATCTTGCTGCTGGGAGCCTCATCTGCACTCCAGACGGAGGATGGCAGAATAAATGGAGCTGCGCCCAAGGCAGCACCTTTGATAAATTGACGACGTGAGGGAGTTAGATTCATATATATTTAGTAAGCACGGTTATGTGACGGGGGGACCTTACGCATTCCTAGCGAAGGGGAAATGGTAATTTTGCCAGAGCGACTCCCGCTTTCGTGGAAAGCTGAGTTAACCCAATGCCAGACTGAACTAAGGCGACTTAGCGGGAGGTGGCATCAGTTCCAGTTGCCATTTTTCCGCCGCTGCGGGGTCCTCGGTCCGGATCGCTTGGACGAGCACGGAGATGGCAGTGTTGCGAACTGGGCCCTTGGGGGCAGCCGCCAGGAACTCGCTGGCGGCGGTGGCATCTTTGGCGATCCAGGCTTTGAATGATTGCTCCAACGCGGCGGTCGTTTGCTGATGAATCGGTAATTGCATCAGCCATTGGTGGGCCGAGATGGGATCGATGCCACTCCAAGCTTGGGCCAATGGCGCGAGATGTTCCCATTGTTTCTGCGAGAGCCCGGTGGCCAGTTTTGCGATATAGAATGCTTTCTCGTGTCCGTCCGTTTCGTAGGTCGTGACCCACCGCACGGCGGCAGGTAAATTCGTCAAGACCCAGCCATCGAGGACCGCTAACGTGCTGGGAGTAATCTGGCTTTCTTCCACCGTCTGGGCAAAAGCCACCGCAGCCGCGCCATCGTGCTGCCCCCAGCCACGGAAAAACTCACTGGTGAGGGCGGCTTGCTCTGCGGTCAATAAGGTGCCCGACTTGGCCTGGGATTGCAGCGCCTTGGTCAACTCTTCGTAGTCTTCCAGCGCGAATGGTTTTGTTGGAGGCGGGCTGGGAGCAGGTGCCGCGGGAACGGTTGCCGCCGGGCTCTTCGGGGCCGGAGTTTGGTTGCGCTCACAACTGATGAGGCAAGGAAAAGCCAGGAACAGTGACCAGGACGCGAAGGAACGGAGCAATGGAAGCGATCTCACAAGTAAAGAGCGTAGAGTTAAGGTGCCGCTTTGGGAGGATTGGCGGCCAGAGCTTCGAGTTGCTGCTTAACTTCAGGAGGCGCGGGCGCTTCGGCCAGTTTGAGTTTAGGGTCAGCTCCAGCCTGCACCCACCACGTTAGGACCGCCTGTTCCGCCGGCTCCACCTGAGGTTTCTTGGCGGGCGGCATGTGGTCCTCGTCTTCGAGGGGAAGTTTGAGGCGCAGGAGGGATTCGCTGGAGTTAGGATCGGCCGGCACAATGGAGACCTTGTCACTTTCTCCCTTGGCCAACATGGCGGCATGACTGTCGAGCCGTAATTTACCCTTCTGCTTTTCCGGGCCATGACAGGCGACACACCGCACCTCCAGGATGGGAAGGATCACGGCCTCGAGCACCGTTCGTTCGCCCAAGGGCAGGGAGGAACTCAGCGTTGTCGCTTTCTGCGGAACCGGCCGTTCTTTCCATGGCAGATGGTCTAAGATTTCGCCATGAGTCAGGGTGGCCCCCAAGTGCCCAGCCACCGCCACGCTGGCCATGGCCCCGAAGACCGCCACGCGGTAAAAAAGCGTATGAACTTCGGGTTTACGGAGAAACAACACCAGAGCCAACCAAGAGAAGACGCCCACCGCCAAGCCCGAGTAAAAGTGGCGCGTGAGGGTCACTCCTTCATTATGATCGAGGGCCCAGCATTGCCCCGCCACGATCCCGGCAGCGCAAGTTAGTAAATTCAGCCACAGCAGAATCCGCAGAGCGTGGGTGTGTTTGGCTCCACCCAAGATACCGAGCACGAAAATGCCGGTCACCCAGGCGACGGGATAGTGCGCGAAGAGCGGGTGCATTTCCCCGATAAATTGCACCCATCTTGACAGCCCCGCTGGCACGGGCGCGGACCGGAGCCAGTAAACCAGCGCAGCCGCAACCAAGACAATAAGCGTGGAGATGAGGGTTCCGGCGGTGGCGGTGGCAGCGGAACGGGAATTATCAGTGGTGGCAAGGTCTGGCTTCATAGTGATGGGCTGGGTGGTGCGTCCGGTTTCCCGGCTGGTCGCTGGATCTGGCGGAGTAATGAGGAATTTGGCCCCGCAGTTGGAACACAGACCCTTCTGCCCGATGAGGGCTTCGGTCACATCGAACGGGGTCCGACAAATGGGACAGTGGGTGCGCGTCATGAATTTTAGGGGGCGGTTTTACGGTAGTGAACTTGCAGCGGATGGCCAGTGACAATCCATGCATTATGGGTGATTCAAAGCGGGACTCATGTTAAATGCAATCTGGAACCTTCCGCGCCAGCGGACGCCCATGCGGGCAGGCGGACTGATGCCACCAAGCGGTCCGCGCGGGCTTCCACCCTGGCCGCAAACTGGCGGCAGGCGGCGGCTTCCTCGGCCGCGTCGTAGCGCAGCCCATTGATGAGCGCCACTTGAGCGCATCGTCGCTGCGCCTCAGCGGCGTGTTTGGCATAGAGTGGCTCCAGCGTGAGGCCGACAGATTCCCAGCGCGAGGCCTCCAGCAGCACATCGATGATATCATCCGCCGCATCCAGCAAACAGGGTTTGGCGTCTGCGGCCTCCAGCGGTTGGTGACGGTGATCGTAGCGTTCGCAGAGATCCACCTGACACATTTCTCCGCTGCCCAAAAGTTGCGGTAACTCCAAGAGCATGGCCGTTTCCAACCCCCAGCGCGGATGCACGTGGAGTTGCCGAGCCAGCGCGGCATCGAGGGCGATCTCGCCCGCCAACGGATAGCGCCACGCGGCCAGTTGCGCCCATTGCGGATCTTCCGGCTGACGTTCCCCCAAGGCAGTCACCAGCGGATGGAACAACAGGCGCGTCAGCCGACCATGGAGCCGGTCTGAAAATCTGGCGTAGTAACCTTTCGCAAAACGATACCCAAACTCCGGGCGCGCCACTGGCGTCACCAGCCGCAGGAGCGCTTCCGGATCGTAGGGGGAAATATCGCAATCCTGGAGGGCTATCACCTCCGTGTCTGATTGCGCCAACAGCCATCCCAGACAGCGCCAAACGTTCAGTCCTTTGCCGGGCACCATGGATGCGGAAATCCCAGATGGCAGCGGATGCTGCGACCAATTCAGCACCGTCGTTTCCTGGGGAAAATCAGCCAACAGCGCCTCAGCCGTAGCCGCATCCTCCGTGGTGCCCGCGTCCAAGCCCACCACGATGCGTGCCAGCCACGTCATTTCCCGCAGTGCCGGCAGCATGACTTGGAAGGCGTTTGCATGCAGATCGCGCGCATGACAAGGCAGCACTAGCGACACCTTGCGCGCCCCATTTCCGGGCTGCAATGCCTCCGCCAGTGATGCGGCCTGACCAGCCACCAAACGATGTAACGTGGGAATCTCTCCCTGCCAAAAATCTGCCATAATTCAGACCCACCGAAGCACAATCCCCTCGCGACACCAACGGGAAAAGCGCGTGAATTCAAAAGTCCATCGGCAGCCCAAGGGATTCCATGCGCGTTACTTCCAGATCCATCGCCTTGAGTTTTTTTCGAATCTTATCGATGGCATATTTTCCCAGGAACAATCGCATCGGCGGATCGTCCATGCCCGCCAGCGCCAGCATCGCCTGCGCCGCCTTGGCCGGATCTCCCGGCTGCCGACCATCGATGCGTTTAAGCAACGCGCCAAACGCCCCGCTGGTGCGGGCGTAGTCCTCCAACACCGACGATCCCGTCTCCACATTCCGGCTAATAAAATCCGTGCGGAAGGGTCCAGGATGCACCACGGAAACTTTGATCCCCAGCGGAGCCAGTTCAGCCCGCAGGGCCTCCATGGCTGAATCCATGGCTGCCTTGGCCCCGCCATAGACACTGAATCCAGCGTCATTGCAGAGGGCCGCAATGGCGCCAACATGGATTATCCGTCCCGAGCGTTGGGCCCGCAGGAGCGGCAGGGCAGCACGAATCACCTGAAGTGGTCCCGTGAAATTTATGGCCAGACTCCGCGCCATCTGCCCTTCGTCATATTCCTCCAAGGCTCCCACCAAACCATAGCCGGCATTGTTCACCAACACATCCAACCCATCCCACAACGCGGCCGCTTCCTTGATCGCATCGCGAATAGAGGCACCATCCGTCAAATCCATCTCCAGCGCCTGAAAGTTAGTCGGGTGCGCGGCTGACAGATCCGCCACGTGAAACAAATCCCGCACTGTGCCAATGACGCGATTTCCCGCCTGGAGGGCAGCTTCGGCCAGGGCTCGGCCGAAGCCAGTAGAGACGCCAGTGATAAACCAAATTTGGGCAGCGGACATAAGTTCAAACGGTATTTAAAGTAATCGGCTACCAAACGAAACTCGGCCCGTTAAGGATGCTGCCAACAGGATTTAAACCTCACACCGCAACACCCCATCCGTCAGCACCTGCGCCCGGAGGCCGCCCCGCCCCTTGAGCGCAGCTTCGGCACCCGGGGCAAAGGCCAAATTCATCCACTCGCAGGGCGAACACTCAGCCATCCCGCGGAACTGCACCCCCTGCACCGTGAATTCCTTTCCGATCAACGTATTCAGGTCCACTCCGGAAACAACAATGTTGCGCCGAAACACTCCCGGCCCCAGATCCGTCACCTCAAATTGGCTCGCCACAGACTCATACACCTCTTGGGAAAAGAAGGTCACCTGACCTTTGTAATCCTGTTTGTAATCGAAGAATCGATCCCCCACAATCCCCCGCCCCGTCACCACCTCCACCTCCGGCACCTCCACCAACGGAGCCTCTCCGGGGGCTTTACCGTAGTGTCCAAAGTAATTGTGTTCTGGGGAAATATAGATAGCGCGAACCGTTAATTGCATGGTTCACCCTAGTAGCAGGAATCCAACCTGCAACCCCCCGGGAGCCCAAAAAAGGAGGGTGGCGCAGCTCAGAGGTGGCGGATTTTTTGCGCGAAGGTGGACACGCGCTGCTGCGCGTGTCTCATATCGGGGGAGTGACCCACTAACGCGCAGCAGCGCGTTACCACCGCATGATCGGTTGAGAATCAAAATATGACCGTGCAAGAATCCGCCCTGCGGCCTCCCCCACCCTCATTAAATTTCCTTGGCAAGCGCCCGTGATTTGCTGTAACCCATGCGCAGCGATTCGCCCCACGTCCTATGTTCCGCATCACATCCTCCCCTCGCCTCTTCCTTCTCCTGCTTCTAAGTTGCTGCTGGCTCAGCAGCAGCGTAGCCCCCTCCATGGCCGCCGAAGTGGATGTGGATAAGGACGAAGCCTTGCAGGAGAAGCTCAAAGGGCTCAAGAAACGCTTGTTTTCCTCCGTGCAAATGTCCGATCTGGAGGAGAAATTCCCCGTCTCCGGGGATGCGCGCTTGCGCCGTGCCGCCATCCACAAGGTGCGCAAATTCTTCCCCGACGATGCCCAGCACCAAATCGACTGCGCCCTGCTGGAGCTGGATCTCGATTTTGCCGAAAGCAAGTTTCCCTTGCTAGGCGAGCACTTGGCGGAGTTACTCAAGAGTTACGAAACCAAGTTGAAACCAGAACAAAAGCCACAGGCGGAGTTCTTCCAAGCCATCGTGGCCCAATCGGAAAACAAGCTGGACCGCTGCGTCACTTTGCTCACCCAAGTATCGAAAAACAAGAAAGCGAACGACCAACTGCGGATGACATCATTCCGCTATTTGGCCGAAATTTATATTAGCCAAAGCAAACCCGCCGAGGCCGCCAAAGTCCTGGCCGAAGGAACCAAGAGCCTGGACGCAGGCGTGGCCCCATTTCTCGAGCCCATCAAGGCCGGAGTGCTTTTGATGCTGGGTCAGAAGGATCAGGCCCAGCGCATCTGGAAACAGTGCGCGGAGAACTACGGAGCCAACAGCGGCCCTATTTATAATACCGGCATCCAAATGCTGAATCGCCCCGTCTGGCAGCCAGTGGGAGAGGAATTACTAACTGTCATGGTGGCCAGCGCCCAGAAGCTGCCATTTGCGGCCGAAATGGAGAAGGCCGCTGAGGAACTGCGCCAGAAGCTCAAAGAAGTTGGCAAGGGTGGGTTGATGCTGCTGGCGATGAATCAAGAGCGCCAAGGGCAGTATGAGCAGGCACTGGCGATCTATACCCGCGTGACCGCTGACGACCCGAATATCGCAAGCGCGCTCTTCGCCAAGTCCATCCTGCTGGGGGATTTGGGCCGCTGGCCACAGGCCCGGGCGATCGCGGTGGATCAATTGGAAAAAACGAAACCGTCCCTCGATAACCCCGCAGACCAGAAATCCATTAAGGAATATCGCTCGCTCATCGACAGTAGTTTCCTCCACGACGGAGTTTATGCAAAACGCATGGAACCGTGCTGGGCTTTGTGGCAGCAATTAGCTGAGGCCCTCAAAATAAATGCCAACCCCGGCGGGAAGCTGGGGATTCACGCACTGGTGGACACAGCCGCGAAAGGTTTTACCCCTCAAGTTCGGTTACCCTTCATCGCGCGCTGGGGAAGTTGGAATCCCCTCCAAGCGCTTGCTTTCTCCCAGGAATTGGAGGGTGCCCTCGCTGGTCGGAAGGAGTTGGGAGTGCAGGCCGTGCAGCTCTTGGTGGCCATGGAACAGGCTTTCCCAGCGGAGTTCGTGTTCTCCAAGGCCTGGATCATTAATAATGCGATGCTCCTGCGCACCGCCTTGCAGGTGGAACCCACGGAGCCAGTGCTCGAGACTTTGGCGAAGGATTATCTGGCTTTGAATTTCGCGCCCGAAGACGTGGCCCTGGGCTACCGCAACGTGTGGGATTGCGGCATCCTGGCCATGGTCCATAAATCACTCCAAGAGCCCACTGCGCTCCTGTTGGAGAAACTAATCGCCACCCCCCGGGGCCTGCGTTCAGAACAGGATTTGAAACCGTTGCGGCAGATGTTGTCCGTCATTTATTCCTCTCTCGGCAAAGAGGAAGAGAGCGAGAAAGTCCTCCAAGCGGACAACGCCTGGCCACTCCCAGAATCCATGCAGAGTGTGGCCAAGTGGACCAAGGAAGCGGCCAAGCCACAGCCATTGCAGATTGCTGAACTCCAGAAAATTGCCGCCCAGATTCCATTGGTAAAATCCCCCTCACTCATGCCCCCCCTGTTAGGCGAAGCCCCCCAAGCCGAAGCCCCCCAAGCTGGCCCTTACGGTCCTGCCCTCAAGGCCACGATGGCTCAAGTGCAGCCCGTCTGGTATGAATTCATACCCCCCGACTCCGTGCGCGATCCCTTGATTCGGGATGAGCAGAAGTTCTTTGGATCCGATGGTCCCGAACTCAGCCTGGCGAACCGCTTCAAAGGCTGCCTGCTCTATGCTGCCGATCCCGACAAAACCCAGGACATCCGCCGCTCCAGCGTCCTCAGTGCCGCCGTCTGGGCCTACCAAAGCAGCCGCACCCTAACCCGCCTCCAGCCTTGGTTGAACCTCAGCCTAACCAAGAGCATGAACGATCCGCTCAACTACTCAGTGGAAATGAAATTTGTGGAACTGGCCATCGCCCAGGGCGCGCCCGCCGTGGCAGAGCAGTTCATGATCCCCCTGCGATCGGCTGCTAGTCAGAAAGTCCACGATGCGCGACTGGATCCCTTCGTAAAGCAAAACAATTATTTCCTGGAGATGTATCGTCTGGAGCCTGACGAAGCCAGCATCACGGCATTCCGCAAGAAAATCATGGCCGCTCCGCTGGAGAATGATCGGGCCCAGGTCATCGCTCCGACCCTGACCTTCCTACTGAATCACGGCCTAACTAAAGCCGCCACCGCGTGGCGGGAAGCAGCTCTGGAAGCCGTTTCCAAGGACAAGGAGAACGTTAAACAAATGACCAAACTGCTCGATCCCATCGCAACCCAGGCCAATACTTGGCGCCCCATCCATGAAGCCCTGTGCGAGGTGCTCTGGAAATATGTTGCTAAAGCCAGCGTCACCAAACCGCAGGAAGTAGATGGCATCCTGAACCAATCCATCGTGGGGACAGAATACCCACCGGAAACACTGCGGCAGATCTATTGCTATTATTTGAAAAAGGGCGGCCTCTTCTGGCAGCCTTCCCACTGGCAGCACCTCCTGGGTGACGCGCTGCCCAATGATGAGAAATGGCTTCCACTCAAACGGGATCTCTGCGCCAAGGCTCTGGAAGTGGCTCCCACGGACGACCTTCGCCTCTCGTTCGCCCGGTATTTTCCGTATTATTTCCCGCTCCACGAGGCCTCGTCCCGGGACTTCCTCAAGACCCTGGTGAAGCCCTTCCGTGACTTAAAGAAAAATCCCGGCATGGGGCAGATGGCCCGCTGGATCGACCTCCAGAGCGCCCTGGCCAGCATGGACGCAGCGTCCATGGAGACCCTCAACACCATGCCGGCAGACACCTCCGAACCCGTGGAACGTCATTGGCGGACGGTGGCGCTGCTTACTGGCCGCGGGCAGCAAAAGGATGTCACGAACATGCTCAAAGATCTACCGGAGAGCGCGTTCCTGCCCTTCACGCATCAAGCCACCATGATCCGGGCGCTGAAACTCATCGAAGACGAAAAGCGACTCGCCAAAGTCTCCAAACTGGCGCGAGCTTCCGCCCAAGCACTGTTCGGTCGGATTTGGGTGAATCGGGAGTTGGACTTGCTCCCCACCTTGATTGATTTGGTTGACGCGCTGGACGCCAAAGACCTCCTCCCCGCCCCCTTCATCAAAGAAATGCGCGCGCATCCCTACCTGCCCGCCTCCCTGCCGGCCAGCGCCTGGTTCTACACCATGGACAAGGCTTGGGCCGAAGCCAAATCCGCTGCGGAACTGGCTCTGAAAATCACTGAAGGCAATCCCTCCCAGCAGCCGCTGATGCTCTTGCTGCTGGGTTTTGCCGAAGCCAACCTGGGGAATAAAGCCGCCGCCGCCCAGGCCTTGGAAAAATTCCTCCAACAAGCCCCCGCCAGCATTCATTGGAAGGCTGCAGCCACGCTGCTCGAGCAAATCAAAGGGTGATTTCCGTCAAGCCCCCGTCGTCGCGTGTTGACCAAGAGATTTCCCCCTTGCACCGGGTCTGAAGCGATCCCAGCGTGCAGGCTCCCTCCCCATTCATTTCACCCCATTTTATCCCGTGCTAGGAATTGTCGATTACGGCGGCGGAAACATACAGAGTGTGCGCAATGCCCTCGCTGCCTGTGACGCCGAATTTATAGAAATCAGCCGCCCCGAACAGTTGGCGGACGTCACCGCCTTGATCTTTCCTGGGCAGGGCGCGTTTGGCGATTCCATGCAGGCACTCCACAGCCGTGGCTTGGTGGAACCGCTGCGCGACTGGCTGCGCGCGGATCGCCCATTTTTCGGGATTTGCATCGGGTATCAAGTCTTGTTTGAATCCAGCGAAGAGGAACCAGGCGTGGCTGGCCTGGGGGTCTTTCCTGGCTCCGTCGTGAAATTCCCCGCCATCCCCGGGCTGAAGATTCCCCACATGGGCTGGAATGTCGCCCATGTTCATCACCCGGAACATCCCTTATGGCACGGGCTGGGAGCCGATCCCTTCTTCTACTTCGTGCATTCCTACCATCCGGTGCCAGTCGAGGAAGATCTGATTGCGACCGTGACGACCTATGGTCCAGTCAGCTTTGCTTCCAGCATTCAACGCGGCAACGTTCTGGCCACTCAATTTCACCCGGAAAAAAGCCAGGCCAATGGACTCCGTTTGTTGCAAAATTTCGTATCTCTCTACAGCTAATCCTTTCCACCATAGCGAAAACGCCTCCGCGTATTTTACATTTCCACATTTTCGCTGGATTTTCACAATTGCGACGGCAGAGTCCCCCTCCTAAATTTTACCCTTAAGCAAGAAACCCCAAGATTATGGCAGACAACGCAACCCCCTCCACTAAAGCGGCCACCGCCGCTTCCTCCGATTCAAAATGCTGCAAGTGGTCCGACTGGTCTTGGGCCGCTATTCTGCTCCGTCTCTGTGCCGGGGTGCTGCTGCTGCTTTCCGGCACCGACAAATTCAAGTCCGCCACCAATCCAGCCACCTACAGCTTGGACAATTACTACGGAACCGACGCTCAACTCGCTGAAGGCTACGTTCCCAAGGCCGTCAAGATCGTCAATGTGGTCTATACCAACAGCGGTCTGGATAACGCCGACAAGCTTCCTGGTGGCGTGAAGACCGCAAATGCTCTGGCTTGGAGCTTCTACGAATTCGGTAAAGTTCTGCCATGGTTGATGATTGTTAGCGGTCTCATGATCCTCCTCGGCGTCTTCAGTCGCCTGGCCTACTTCATCGGTGGATTTGTCTGGATCAGCCTCCTCATCGGCCAGTTGCTGCTCCCGGATGCACAGATTATTTCCTATCTCTTGGAAATCTTCATCGTCCACGTGGCCGCGCTCGCCATGCTGGAGCATGATCGTTTTCATGTGAAGAAATAAGTCTTGGCCCCCAAACCCCCAGCCAACGAACAAAATCCCATGAGCCAGAACCCATCAGCTCCGTCAGCGGTCGATTTGACCCGGCGGTCTTTCCTTAGAACAGGTGCAGCCGGTGCAGCCCTGCTGAGCCTCTCCAAACGCTCCGCCCAGGCGGCCGAGCCTTCCGGTGCCATCAACATCGCCCTCATCGGCTGCGGTTCACAAGGCGAAACCCTGATCCGCGCCATTCAGAAAGTCACCAGTGTGCCCGTTAAATGGATTGCCACCTGCGACTTGATCCCGGGGAAGGCTATTTCCAATGCGCAGAAGCTCGGTCTCGCCAAGGAACAGGCCTTCACTAAGCCTGAGGAATTGCTCGCAAAGCACCCGGAGATTGATGCGGTGTTCATCGCTGCTCCAGACTGGTTCCACGCCCCCTTCACCCGCCTGTGTCATCAGGCTGGGAAACAAGTGTATTGCGAGAAAATGATGTCTCACACCTTGGAAGGCGCTCAGGACATGGTCAAGAGCCAGCGCTCCAGCGGCAAACTCCTCCAGATCGGTCACCAGCGTCGGAGTAATCCACGCTATCGTTTCGCGAAGCACGAGATCATGGAGAAACTCAAAGTGTGCGGTCGTATCACTCATGCCTATGGCCAGTGGAATCGGGGGATCACCCTTCCGATTGACGCCCGTTATGACGCTCCGGTGGAAAAGGCCATCCTTGATGCCGGCTATAACAACAAATTTGAATTTCTCAACTGGCGCTGGTTCCGGAAATATGGCGGTGGACCGCTCTCCGATTTGGGGGCGCACCAGATTGATATTTTTAACTGGATGTTCGGCGTTCCGCCCAAGGCGGTAACGGTGAGCGGCGGCACGGATTATTACAAAAACATCGTGCTCGACAAGACCAAAGACCCCGTGACCTATGAGCACCCGGACAATGTGATCGCAGTTTACGAATACGATGTGCCCGGCAATGGTTTGGTCCGCGTGGTTTACCAAGTCATTACCACCAACAGTTCCATGACTGCTTACGAAAAATACATGGGCGAAAATGGCACCGTGGTATTGGCGGAAGTGGATTCCTACAATCAAGTCTATCGCGAAAAATGGGACAACGACGTGGCCAAATGGGAAGGCCAATTCTTCGCCAAAGGTTACCTTAAGAAAAGCGCGGGGAACATTAAGAACAAGTTCTGGGAACGGGATCGCTCCACCTGGTTCCGCCCCGATCCATGGCTGGACAAAGAAGGCGTCGTGGACGTGCGGGCCTCCAGCCCGCTGGACCCCTATGAACTGCCCACCGTTCTGAACCTGCCCTACCACACCCCTCACGTGGAGAATTTCCTCCTCGCAGTGCAGAATAAAGGCACCCAAGCCGATCTCAACTGCCCGGTGGAAGATGCCTACAAGTGCGCCGTGGCCGTTCTCAAAGTCAATGCGCTGGTCTCCAAAGAAGGCAGCGGTCGCATCGAATTCAAACCCGAGGACTTCATCGTCGCCTAAGGTAAAGTAAATCCTCTCATTTAACCATCCTCTTTAAAATCAAGTTATCCTCCCATGAAAAAACACCTCCTCTCGATTGCGATGGCTGCCGCAGCGGTAGTTACTTTGAACTCCTGTGATAAAGCGCCTCCCGGCATGACCGCCGCTGGTGGCACCTCCAGTGGACCCGTGGCTGCGGCCCCGGGCGCTGCGCCAGTGGCTCCCGCGCCCGTCGCGGCCAAGACCCCGACCCCTGCTCCCGCACCAGTCGTAACCAACACGCCCGCGCCAACCCCGGCCCCGGAAGCCCCCAAGCCAGCAACCACTCCCGCTGCGCCAACCGGCCCAACTGTGAAGATCGCGCCCACCATGCCGCAGCCACTCTTCGCAGGCACGCCGCTACCGGCCGATAATACCATCCCAAATCTGGACAAACCCGGCACGCCTCCGGTCCTCTCTATGGACCTTCCAGAAGGCAGTAAATTGCTTTCTCTCAAGGCCCCCGTCACTTCCAGTTGCCCCAGCCCATTCACCGGCACCTTGGATCTGGTGACCGATGGTGAGAAGGACGGCAGCGATGGCTACTTCGTCGAATTGGATCCAGGCAAACAGTGGGTGCAAATCGATCTCGGAGCCACCAAGGAAGTCTGGGGCATCTGGATGTGGCACTTCCACAAAGCTGCTTTCGTCTATAAAGGTGTCGTGGTCACGGTCTCAGATGATGCTGAAGGCAAGAATGCCACCATCCTCTACAACAACGACTATGACAACTCCGTGGGCTTGGGCGTCGGCAAAGACAACTCCTACACCGAAACCAACAACGGTCGCTTCGTGGCTGGCAAAGGCACCAAAGGCCGCTACGTCCGCCTCTGGACCAATGGTCGCTACCTCGATGAAATGAACCACTACATCGAAGTGGAAGTTTACGGGAAATAACCTTTCTTAATCTGAGGGTGGTTCGGCCGAATCGGCTGGACCACCCTTTTTCTTTGGGCAGGGTTCATTTTCAGCCAGCCATCAATTCACCCGACACACCTGGAAGAAACGTCTGCTGACTGCCGGGGACAATGACGTGGAAGTCCAACTGGTGGAATATCCCGCACTGGTAACGCTGGGCGCAAGCGTGGTCCATTGGATCAAGTCCGTGCTGAATTCGATGCGATAGGTTTGCTGCGGGAGCGAATTCCATGTTAGCGAGATTTTCTGCTGCCCCTCATTCCACTGTGCTGCGGTTATCTCAAATCGCATGGGGACGAGGTCCGGGTTCCATTCCACGACATTGGCTCCGGTCACCAAGAGCGTTTGCGTTGCCGAATAATAACCCGGCACATTGACGGTCAGAAGATACGACCCCACTGGTAAATCCACCGCCCCGAAAAAGCCCGTGGCATCCGTTTTCAAGGTTCGATTCACCGGTCCTGACAACGTCACCGTAACCCCATCGAAATCAATCGTGCGCCCGACATTGCGGACATAGCCCATGGCGTGCCCCTTGGCGGTGCTGGTCTTCCACGGCATAACTGGAACCGTAGCCGCAGCCCCAAAGACCGGCGTGCCACCCGGATCATAAATCGCTGCCGTAGCCGCATCAATCAGCGAGTTCCGGAAGGTGGTTCGGGAAGCATAATTATACGTATAAGTGCCGGTGCTGACATTGCGCTGGCCACAGTAATTGGCGTAGGAATACCCCACAAATCCTGACAAGGTCCTCCCACTGACACTCGGGAGGCGCGACACTTGAATTTCATCAATGATCCCTTCCAACTGATTCAGATAAATCCCCGCCCCGGCCGCGCCCGCACGGGAGGCCTGATTCTCCCGCGTGTAAGCACACCAATTGCCGTATTCCGTGGCGCGGGCCGTGATGGAATAATCCCGATAAATCATCGGCACGGCCAAATCCAGAATTCCCTCCTGCAGCCAACTACGCCAGTCCTGCAAGACCCGTCCGTAAGCATCCCTCCCCTGCCAGGCTGAATTGCTTTGATCCACCGGGGCACTGCCATAGCAGATCAACGCGGCCGAGATCCGGGCGGCACGTCGTTGCTTCCAAGCATTCAGATAAACTTTCCGCACCAAGCTCGTGACCTGATCCCGCCGAAACTGCAGCCATTGACTATCATTCGACGCGGGAACATCCACCCGGCTCGTCTGCCGTTGAAATCGCTGCACACTCACTGGGTTATAGCCGTAAGGCTGATTCCCCACGCTGGACTCAGCATCCGTGTAGCGCACGTAATCAAAATGCAACCCATCCAGATCGTAACGATTCACCAGATCCAGGCAGACGTTATACGTATGCTTCTGCACCTCGGGGTGCCCCGGATCAAAGGCATAGTTCGCTCCATCCCATTTCGTCCCATCCGCTTTTTGCGTCAGCCAATCTGGATGCAGATTATACGGATGCGTCGGCTGCGCGGGAAGCGTCGATTGCTGGTTCCAAATATTGTAGGTCACGATCCACGCATGAACCTCAATCCGGGGACTTCCGGTGTGGGCCTTCGTCACCAAATCCGCCAGCGGATCGAACGTGCTCCCCGTAATATCTGTGGCCTTGGGTTCCAAGCCCCCAAGATAATACGCATCCCCCCGTTTCCGGACTTGGACAAACAGCGCGTTAAAATTTCCCGCCCGGGCGTCAGCCACCAGTTGTGTGACATCACTGCTGGACTTGAATCCCGCATTAAACGCATCCACCCAAAATCCCCGCAACTCCTCCGCCCCTGACGCTCTGGCAAGCAGCAACAGCACGAATCCCAGGACACGGGGCAGATCATTGGCGGTAGAGAAATTCATCAGGAGGGGCACGTGCATCCTACGCAACTTCGATGCCACAGCGCAAGATGAAAACGCACCATGATCTACCCTACTGACTTTAGGGCACACCGCCCCCCTAGAACCGATACGCCGCACCGATCCGCAGCATGAAATCCGGGGTATTGTCTGTTAGACCAAAGCCAGCGCCTAATTTGAAGACGTATTGGCAAGTTGGCTCATAGTAAACGGCCGCGCTAATCTCCTGCCAGCCGGCGGCATCGAAATCCCCCATGGCTTCCACGCCCACGGAGACCCCGGAGCCCAGCGCCTGGCGCACTCCCAAGGCATACCCCCATTTCGCAGAGTCCCCCTCTGGCAGGATGCTGATCAGATTTCCCCCCAGCGTTGTCGCGTCTGTGAGTTTGGTTTCCACGGCTAGCTTCAACGACAGCAAGTCGGAGTCATGATTATGAATCCCACTGAATTCGTGATGATGCTCTTCTTCTTCCGCCTCACCTTCCTCCTCGTGCTCTTCTGCAACGCCCTGAGCAAATTGATACCCCACACTCAAAGCCGCGCGAAACGGCAACTTGGCAGAATCCGGTGTCAGCAACACGTGCACCTTGGGCGTCACGTTGGCGTATTCCCAACCGTCCCCTTCATCCCGAAAACTCGTTTCCACGCCCAGGGCCAAATGTGGCATTACCCCCAAGAGCACTCCGGGCTCCACGCCATATTCATTGGCTGATCCCGTGCGTTCCCATTCGAAATTTAACAACGCCTGCACACTGCCAGGAGCCGGTAAGTGAGTATCCTCCACCAGCAAGAAATCACGCCCGTGATGGGCCACGGCAGGCAGAGAGAAGAGCACCCAGCAAGCGCTGGCAGAAAGTAGGAGGGTAAGTAATCGCATTTAATTGGATGATTTGAAACAAGGACCGCTGATCAAAGCACAACCACCCCCGAACGCAACTCCCCGGATGCGTTTCGCACCATCCAATCCGCCCACCGGCTACGCCTCAGCCTTCGTCTTGCTCACAAGCCGCACCTCGCGAATCACCATTTGCTTATCCACCGCCTTGCACATGTCGTAGATCGTTAACCCAGCCACACTGACCGCCGTCAGGGCCTCCATTTCCACGCCCGTCTGTGCGGTTGTTTTACTCACCGCCGTAATCTTCACGCCTCCATCCTCAATCGCAAAATCCACCGCCACCTTGCTCAAGGGGATCTGATGGCACAACGGAATGAGCTGCGCGGTCAGCTTGGCCGCTTGAATCCCCGCCAGCCTTGCCACCGCCAGCACCTCTCCCTTCGGCATTTGCCCGGCGGATATCTTCGCCAGCGTTTCCGGCTGCAACGCAATGAACCCTTCCGCCATCGCCTCCCGGGCTACGGCTGGCTTGGCAGAAACGTCCACCATCTGTGCAGATCCATCTTTGGCTATATGCGATAATTCTTTCATGTGCGGCAAAGACCAAGACTCAAGCCCGGATCGCGCAAAATAGCAAGCAGACCGCGCCAGACCCGCTCAGTTTTGGGCTCTATGGCTTAGCGGTGGCGCGGGTCGTAGCCCGAGCCCAGAGAGATCCAGCATAAGTAAATTCGCAGCAAGCTTTCCCATCCCCCCAGCGAATCGGATACATTCTGCGCTTGGGGCATCCCGAGGATAGCTGATCAACGCGCCAGCTTGCAGGCCGGGCTCGTAGCTGGGGATCGTCTGGATCTGCTCCTATTTTACATTCCGTAGTGCCAGGAACATTCACCCCCGTAGATCCCGCAGCGTCCGCAATCCCCCGAACATCCTCCCCAGCCCACCACGCAATTTGCGCGCCCCATCCTTCCGACTCTTCCCGAACGCCCCCCGATTCCCCGCAAACACCCGTTCCACAAACTCCGTCCTTCCAAACGCCACCCCTTGCGAGAAATACCGCACCTTGTGCTTCATGACATCGATCAACCCCAGCCTGCCTCCAGCCGCCTGCACCTGCTTCACCTTCGCCACCGACACCCCGAATTTCCCCTTCGCATCCCTCAAAGGAGTC
>JANOAV010000201.1:0-30535 GCA_031411295.1 Verrucomicrobiales bacterium
ACCTGTCCCTGCGTGCTTTGCGGACTGCGGATTAGGGCTTCAATGGTGACCTTTTCGTCGTTCGTTAAATTCAGCGGTTTGATGGAGCGGCTCATCCCCACTTATTTCACATTTGTTAACTATTGCAAGTAAGCACTAGCAGTGGCTTCCCAGGTCACGCCAGTGTCGGTGGAAACATAAATTGTATCCCCATCGAAGTAGTTGAGCGCTGCGGCCAAGTGGGTTCCATCCGCTGAGGAAGCGAATGCATTCCAAGTCCCAGACGGCCCAGTTTCCTGCCAAGTGGTGCCGCCGTCCACTGAGCGAAGCAGCCGCGTAGCATTCTTCTGCAGTTGAATTTGGCCATCGTCAGATCCCACAAAATAGCCGGAACCTTTTTGCGTCCAAGTTGCACCGCCATCATCTGTCCAGAAGCGGCGGGCATCATTCGTCAGCGCTAGCAATTTGGCGTTACTCCCACGGAATCTCACTGCCGCTACTTTTCCCCCAGGGTCAATTTCCTGCCAATTCTGCCCATCATCAGTAGTGATCTGCAGATGTCCGTCGTAGTCAGCCACAGCGATTACGCTTCCATCAGGGGACATTGCCAGCACGGAGGCAAAGCTAGGTAACGCGCGTTCCTCCGATGCATACCCCAGAAGAGGTTCCCAATTAAATATCATGTCTGGGCGACACGTGTTGTTGTTCACAAATAGATTGTTGCTCGCCAAGCCAAAATGGAGCCCCAAAAAAGCGTCAGGCGGAGTATCCAGCGAGTCGCTGAAACCAAAGTCTGCCGCTGTGAAGCGATGCGTGCTTCCCTGCAGCACGGATACCGTCACGTCCGAGCATGTGGGGGAGTGGCCTGAAACCACCAGGCTTAGCAACGTGCTCAGGTGATGCGCAGGGAGAGTCCGATTTGTGGCTGTAATCCGCAAACGATAGACCCCCGGGGGAACCACTGCTCCGGTATTGGTTAATTTCCCGCTGAGTGACATTGTCAGCCATGCAGGAAGTGGTGAGCCATCCATCAATGTGGCAGTGAAATCATAGGTTGCATCTGGGGTGTCGGGATCGGTAAAAAATATTGGAACATCATAGGTCTGCGTCGTTCCGCCAACCCAAAACTGCTCCTGCAACGTAAGCGAGACTAGCGGAGGATCATCCGCCCAAACCGCTCCAACGCTCCATGCCAGAAAGGCGAGAGCCAGCAAAAGTGCCCTTAGGGCAAAGCAGAAGTGGGGCATGGGGGGTGAGTATCGTTAGTTGGGAAACTTGAACAGCCAAACCTTACGTCCGCTATTTCTCAGCGACACTAACCCAAGCTCGTTTGCTATTCAAGAAACTAAACCAATATCCCAGGAACGGCCCTCATTCCGCCACTCCTCAGCCTCATGGAATTGAGTGTAAAGCCCATGCCACCGCGCTCGGTCACAATCCGCCGCAGTTGGCGAATGAGCAGCCCAGCGGGCGGCTCCACATTCTATCGTTTTCTTTCTGGAAATGGGCTTACTCCCTCTCCCACTCACTGCGCGCGCAGCCGATTCAGGTAAACTTTCACCGCAGACTTCATGCGGCCAAGCACGTAATAAACGGTCTGGCTGCGGAGGCGGACGAGTTCGGTGCCGACGATTTTGGGAACGAAATCGGCGGGGATTTCGAGGATGGCTTCGGGGGTGGCTCCGTCCAGGCCTTTGACGAGGATGGCGGTCATGGCGCGGGTGAGGGTTTGCACTTCCGGGCCTAACGAGACGCGGAAATGGACTCCCCGGGCGTCGTCCACGTTCATGAAGATGCCCACGGTGTCCGTGCACTCTTCGTCTTTGCGAATGTCTTCCAAGTCGAACGTGTCACCTTCGTTAGGGGCGCATTGTTTTGCTCGGTCGGCGTAATGAATCAGCATTTCACGACGCTCTGTTTCCGGCAGGCCGTTGAAGAGATCGATGATGGCGTCGAGGCCGGGGGGATAAGCGTTCATGCTGGAAGCGGACGACTATTTCTCGATGGGAGAACGCACCATGTTGCCCCACTCGGTCCAGCTTCCGTCGTAGTTGCGGACCTTGGTGAAGCCTAGCAGATAAGTCAGCACGAACCAGGTGTGGCTGGAGCGCTCGCCAATCCGGCAGTAGGCGATGATGTCGTCGCCTGGCTTGAATCCGAGGCCGTCCATGTAAATGGCGCGGAGTTCTTCGGCGGTCTTGAAGGTGCCGTCGGCGTTGGCGGCAGTGGACCAGGGGCAGCTCTTGGCACCCGGAACGTGACCGCCGCGAAGGACGCCTTCTTGGGGATATTCTGGCATGTGGGTCAGTTCCCCGGTGTATTCCTTGACGCTGCGGACGTCCACCAGTGGCTTCTTGGCGGCGGCGTGGGCGACAGTTTCTTGGTAAAAGGCGCGGATTTGGTCGTCGAGGCGCTTGGGTGGCACCGGATAATTGACGGCGGCATTTTTCGGAACTTCTCGTGTGAGTTCGCGACCTTCGGAGACCCATTTCGAGCGCCCGCCGTCCATGATTTTGCAATTCTTATGACCGAACAGATGGAACACCCAGAGGGCATAGCAGGACCACCAGTTGGACTTGTCGCCATAGAACACGACCGTGGTTTCCGGGGTGATGCCGTGGCGGCGGCAGAGCTTTGCGAAATCTTCCGGCCCCAAGTAATCGCGCACCAGTTGGTCGTTCAAGTCCGCCCGCCAATCAATATGCACCGCTCCGGGAACATGGCCGGTATCATACAAAAGCAGGTCTTCGTTGCTTTCCACGATGCGGAGATTGGCGTCGGAGGCATGTTCAGCCACCCAGGCGGTGGAAACGAGCATTTCGGGGTGGCTGTATTGGGAAAATTTGTCGGTCATGGTAAATGTAGAATGATTCTAAACTCAGACAAAGGACCGTTGGTCCGGGAAATCAACTCCGAAAACGCTCTTTTGTAGGCGATTCGGCAGTTGGGACACGGGCCAGTTGAGCCGGTGGCCGGCTGGGCCCAGTCTCGAGAGGCCATTTTGCGAGGCAGGCTTGGTCGATACGCGGATAGGTATAAAAGTCGGACCGATTTTGCTTCAATCCGTTTTGTCCGGTTGATAAGATTTTGGCGAATTCCTCATAGCTCCTCAACTCCAGTTTCGCTACTTCCCCCCCTTGGTGGCGTAACTGTTACCCCAAAATCCCCATGTCTTCGCAAGATTCCCTCTCTCCATCGCGTCGTATCCCCGTGTGCTGTGCTTTTGCAATTTTTGCCTGGACCGGGCTGAGCCAGGCGGGGACGCTAACACATGATTATGCGGCCACACCTGCAGATGGGACCATTATTAATTCCAATGTAGCCGGGACGACGGTGGTTGCTAGTGGTCGCCTCCGGCTGACGCAGAATACGATTGGCTCCACGTATGCCGCCATGCGGCTGCCGGACCTTGATCCCGGAAAGGAAATTACGGAGTTTACGGTGCAATTTGACTTAACGTTGTTCTGCACGGGCACTCCAGCGGATGGATTAGCGCTGTCTTTTGGCAATATCTCCGCGACGCCAGCAGATCTCATCAACCCTTCGATCAATACGGGCGAGAAGGGGTTTGTGACGACGAACGGCTTTGCGGTGGACATCGATACGTATGGGGATGGGCCATTGATTGAGGCCAAAGCGGGCGGGTTGGTGATTAAGAGTGTTTATCTGGGAAATGCGTCGGCTCCCGGCGGCAACTGGGGGGCTCCGCCAGTGACTAACACCTATCCGTTCGACAATGTTCCCCGACGGGTGATCATTCACTGGGAGGTCAATACTGGGCTGGATGTAAAGATCACCGCGAGCGCGGCCAATGGCGGGGGGTTAGTGGATGTGATGGTGGACACTCCGTTGCCAGGGTTTGTGCCGACGGTAGGAAATGTATTTGCCTTTGGTGCCCGCACGGGTGGTGCTACGGAGGATGTGTTCCTGGATAATCTGAGCGTAGCGACGGTGCCCGTGGTGCCAATCGAAACGGGCGGACCAACGATCTCGGAATTCGTGGCAGACAATGGCACGCAGGAGGATGAAGATTGCACGACGGGGGCGTGGTTGGAAATTTATAACGGGCAAAATGTGGCGCAGACGATGACTGGTTGGTCCCTGACGGATGATGCCGGGGTGCTGGGGAAATGGCCGTTTCCCGCTGGTTATAGTATTCCGGCTTATGGCTATGCCAGGATCTGGGCGGATGGGAAGAATCGCACGGTGTCATCTGCCAACTATCACACGAACTTTATTTTGAACAAAGCGGGTGGTTATCTGGCGCTGGTGAAGCCGGACATGAGTATTGCGACGGCTTACACCTATGGCGTGCAGTCGAAGGATGTGGCCTACGGCAAATTGGGCGCTGCGCAAACGGACGGCTATCTGGAAACGCCCACGCCTGGCGTGAAAAATTCCGGGCTGCAGGCACCGCTGGGCCCCTGCAAGCAGGATGTGACTTTCAACCATGTGGGGGGCTTGATCACGGGTCCGCTGGCGTTGACCCTGACCGCTCCCACCCTCGTGGGTGCCGTGGCCCGATATACGATCGACAATTCCGTGCCGAACGGTTCCTCTGCACTCTGGCCGGTGGGCGGCTTGAACATCACGGGGTCCTCGAATATTCGGGTGCGTTATTTCCAACCGAACTCGCTGGGCGGAGATGTTAGCAGCCGGACGTTTATCCTGTTGGATTCCACGCTGACGAACTATCGGGGCCCCGGCCAGCCCTTTAGTTCAAATTTACCGATCATGGTGTTCGATAGCTTCGGCATTAACATTGATGGTGCTGGTGGCTCGGCTGGCCTGCGGCCGTATCGGGCAACTTATACCGTGGCGCTGGCACCGGATCCAGCCAACAGCAACAAGGCTTCCATCACCGGGCCGATCGATATGCAGAACCGGGGCGGGGTGCACATCCGCGGGGAGACCTCTGCGGGATTTGCGCAGAAGCCCTATGGCCTGGAAATCTGGGACAACAAAGAGCAGGACAAAGCCGTGAACCTTCTGGGCTGGCCGGCAGAATCTGATTATGTGCTGATTTCCAACTACAATGACAAGTCCGTGATTCGGAACATGATGCCGTTCGACATGAAACGCTCCTTGAGTGGAGACGGCAGCGCCATGAAGGAGAAATATGTGGAAGTGTTCTTCAAACAGGATGGCAGTGGCCCGCTGACGTATGCTGACTACAAAGGGGTGTATGTTCTGACGGAGAAAATTAAGCGGGATAAGGATCGGGTAAATATTGAAGAATTAAAACCCTGCGACGGCGTATTTGCCAATAATCCGGCGGTGGATGACGCGGGAATCATCAGCGGCGGTTACATCATTCGGAAAGACAAGGCCTCCCCCGAGGCGGCCTTTACGACCAATGGCGGCACCACTGCGAGCCCGGCCGCAACCTATCCCGCGCAATCATTGCAAATCGTGGAACCGAACAATCCCAGTGTGGCCCAGCAGAGCTACATCAAGGGCTTCGTGAACCGCTTCGAATCAGCGCTCTATGGCACCACGTTTGCCGATCCGGTCAATGGCTATGCCAAATATGTTGATGTGCAAAGCTGGATCGACGGGCATTTGTGGGTGGAAATTTTCAAGCAAGCGGACGGGTATCGGCTCAGCACTTACATGTATAAAGACCGCAATGGGAAATTGAAATATGCTCCGTTGTGGGACTACAATCTGAGCAGCGGCAATGCCAGCCCGGCTGGCGGTTATACCAGCGGGCAGGAAAATGTGGCAGGATGGTATTACTCCATTCTGGGTTTGGCGGACTATCCTTACCATCCCCGGCTGTTCCAAGACCCGGCATTCCTGCGGGCCTACTGGGACCGCTACTGGCAACTGCGGCGGGGCATGTTCTCCAATGCCAATGTGCTGGCCACCATTGATCGCTACATTTCCCAACTCAAGAATGGTGCGCCTGGCATCCCTGGTGGTGGCACGCTGATTACCAATGGCACGGGCATCTGGCCCAGCAGCACGCCATCGCTTGATGTGCCCATCGGGCGGCATAATGCCCGCTGGCAGCGGATGGGCGTTTATGATTGGCCTAACGCCACGAATCCTACCTTGCGCACTTCTTGGGAAACCAACTGGGACCCTGCTACCTTCACCAGCGCGTCCGATCCCTTCGCGGCAGTTAGCGAGACCGCATTCGTTCGCATTTGGATGCTGCGTCGTCTGCAGTGGATGGATGACCAGAGCATGAGTTATGGAGCCTCAGTGAAAAATTTCAAGCCACCGACATTCTCCCAATATGGTGGCGAAGTGGCGAGCGGATACCTCCTGGGAATTACCGATCCCAATGCTGCCGGCGGCAGCATCTATTATACCACCGATGGTTCTGATCCCGCAGACGGTGGCGGCACCCTGCTAAGTTCAGGTGGGGTAACTTTATTGGGGGAAACGGGTGCCGTAAGTTACTTGGTGCCCAGCACTACCAATGGCGGCAGCACGCTGGTGCGGACGCAGGGCGACCCCAATCAATGGAATGGGGTGGCGGATCCGCCGAATATTGCCAACTGGACGACGGGAGCATTTGGCCTGGGCTACGATGTCAATGACGCCACTCCGCCGCTCGGAACAGACGTCCTTTACGGGCCCTACATCGGGACGAATGTGCAGCCTGCCATGCAGCCAGGCACCACGGCTCCGCCGAATTCGGCCACAATTTATACCCGTTCCATTATCAACCTCACGGCCCCGCAGTTGGCCAGCCTGCTGACGTTGAAACTCAGCGTGCGTTACGACGACTCCTACATCTCTTATTTAAATGGCGTGGAAGTATCGCGTAAAAATTATTCGGCGGGAGCGACGCCCACCTATACCCAGGCTTCAGGGGCCACGCGGCCGGATGCCAGTGCCATCGTATTTGAGGACGTGGACCTTAGTGCCTTCAGGTCCAACCTCATCGTTGGCAACAACGTGCTGTGTTTCCACGGCATGAATGCCACCAGTAGTTACACCAACCTCCATGGAAAAGATTTCCTGCTGCAGCCCAAACTCACCGCCA
Source organism: Verrucomicrobiales bacterium (assembly GCA_031411295.1). Taxonomy (GTDB): domain Bacteria; phylum Verrucomicrobiota; class Verrucomicrobiia; order Verrucomicrobiales; family V1-33; genus JAGNEJ01. The sequence goes on from JANOAV010000201.1 coordinate 6,980, forward strand.
CCGTGGCCAGCCTTCCCATTACGCAAACCACCCTGTTCCGCGCGCGGATTAAGGATACCAGCAACAATTGGTCTCCGCTCACCGAGGCCAACTTCGTGGTTAATACCGTGCCAGCATCGGCCGCCAACCTCGTCATTTCCGAAATGAATTACAATCCTGTCCCGCCCACGCCAGCGGAGACCACCGCATCTGGGGCCAACAATGCGAATGATTTCGAGTTCATCGAAATCTTGAACATCAGCAATCAAACCGTGAACCTAACCAACTGTGCATTCACCTTGGGCATCACCTTCAACTGGGTCAACGCTCCTGCCAACAAACAAACCCTGGGGCCTGGCCAGCGCATGATTCTGGTGGAAAATCTGGCGGCCTTTAGCGGACGCTATGCTGGCAGCAATCCGAACATTGCCGGAGCCTATGTGGGCAATCTTGCCAACGGCGGGGAAACCATTACCTTCAATGCCGCCAACGGCAGCGTGATTAAATCCTTCACCTATGACGACGTGGAGCCATGGCCGGTGGATTCGGACTTGGATCTGAATGCCTCCAATCAAGTGGTGCGCGGCGGTTATTCACTTGTGCTGAATAATCCACTGAGCAATCCGGATCACAATATCGGAGCCAATTGGCGCTCCAGCAGCGTGCTGGGGGGGAAGCCCGGTCAGGCAGATGCTAACACCGCCCCGACTCTGCCCAATGGCGACAGTGATGGTGATGGCATTCCTGACATCGTGGAATATGCCGTTGGCTCCAATCAAGGCCACGGCACCCAGGCAAAATTACCCCAATTGGGTTGGGCAAATTTCGACACCGGCACCGTGGTGGAGCCATGTCTCTCACTGACATTTATCCGCAACCTCAATGCGGACAACGTGGTGGTGACCCCCAAAGTCAGCTCCGACCTGAACACTTGGAACAATGGCACCGTGGCCCTTACCTACGTGACCACCAACAACAATGGAGATGGCACGGCCACGATTACGTATCGCTCCACGCAGCCTGCTTCAGCCTTGCCTACACGGATGTTTGCCAAGCTTGAGGTAACCGTGCCCTAAGCTCAGCGAAATTTTTTTACTTCACATTTCACCAGATTTTCACAAAAATAATTCCCAATTATGAAAACCTCCCTTTTTTCCTACTCTCCCCTCACGGGTTTCTCGTTCCCCAGGGTGAAATCTGTGTCCTGGCTAGCCGCTGTGATGGGTCTCTCCCTGAGTGCTGCTTCCGCGATCGACTGGGATGGCGGTGGCGATGGCGTCACGTGGACCGATCCTCTGAACTGGGATGGTGATGTGCTGCCAACGGTGGCGGATTTGGCGGCGTTTAACTTCAGTCCGCAACTCATCCAGCCTAATGGAAACCAGTCCGTGCTGGGGCTGAGCTTCTTTGATAACTATGTCTTGGGAGGATTTGGTAACAGTTCGCTGCTGACGCTCGCGGGCTCCACTTCGGTGACCAACCTCACGCCGAATAGTGCCAGCATCACGATCAATTCGTTACTGACCACGGGTGGAGCCACGCCCGGTTTATACATCGGTGGGAGCGGTGGCACGGTTAATTTGACCAACATCTACAACCAGATTGGCGGTAACATTACCTTGGATGGCACCACGCTGCTGATGCAATCCAGCAGCCTGGCCCCGCACCTGTCCGGCACCGGCATCAATCTTCAGAATCGCAGTGATGCCTTGGTGCTCGGTGGACCGAACAACCCGCAGAACCGCAACATCATTCTGAAGAATGGTGGTCAATTTGCCGTCTATGGCGCGGGTTATAATCCTGATGGCTCATCCAAAGTATTCAATCTTGATGCCTCGGGCGGTGGTGCTATCAATGTAGTGGCTGGTTATCAGCAATTCTCGCTAGATGATGCCGCGCAGATTACGGGCACGGGAAATTTGACGAAGACTGGCAACGGGCGGCTTACGCTGACATCCCAAGCCTTCGGTCTGACAGGAAATCTTCAGGTTAGTGGCGGCGTGTTGGACGTGGGCACCAGCACAGCTCCAGCCGTAACGAATGATTACAACCGCATGAGTGTCTTCGCGCAGACGGCTACCATCACGGTGGGCGTGCCAGGTGCGGTGACGGGGACCTCCCCGCGGCCGATGTTCGTCATGAACAACGGCACCGCCACACAAATTGATAGCAACATCGTGCTCAATCCCAACGGCACCATCGGAGCCAACGGAGCGGATAGCATCCTGGGAGCGGCCTTGGCACTTCACAGTCCAAGCTCCTCAACGTTGACGTTGAACGGTGGCACACTGCTCAATAGGAATGCCTTTGATCCGCAGACGACACGTTTCCTGCGCGTGGATGCCTTGGTGCAGGGCTCGGGCACGGTGGACATCGTGGGGTCAACGCTGGCTGCCAGTAATCCCCGCACGGTCTTCCAACGCGGGGATTTGGCGCACACCTTTAGCGGCACCTATCGTCTTCAAGGGAATAATACCTTGGAAGCAAATCCACGTTTCTCCGGGGTTCTGACGGTTTCTGCGGTGGGCGTTCCTGCAACGTATAACAGCACCTCCAATTCAGGCAACTCCTTCGGCAGCAATGCCACCATCGAGCTGGCAGGCTTCAACTCGGGCTTGGATTTGCGGGACAATGGTGGGGTGGCTAGCTTCAGCGGCAGCCTCATTTCTGCCTACAACCGGAACATCGTGCTGCCTGGCTATAGCGGCAATAAGATCGTGGTTTCCTCCACGGAGCCCGGTGGCATTCAGCGGATCGTTGGGAACGCAAATCTCATCCCCTCAGCCACTGCCACCGCTACCGCAGGTCACATCGCTTCTTTCCCCGCTGGGAGTGCGTCCGATGGCAATATTTACGCCATGTCGAAGCTGCAATTTACTGGAAGTCAGTGGCTGCAAGTGAACGCTGGGGCGAACTATTCTTATCGCTTTGATGATCTGACCTTTGCGGCCAGCGCTTCCAATCCATGGTTGGATAACGCGGCTGGGAACATTCGGATAACCAATGCCGTCGCTGGTGCCAGCACGGATCTGGTGAAGCGGGGTAATGCAGAACTGAGTTTCCTGAACAACGTAACGCTGAACACGCTGGACATTCGTCACGGCGCTATTCGACTACAGGGCGCTGCTGGCGCCTTCACAGGCGTGGCTATTATCGTAAACGGGGGCAATAACTCCAATGCTTCCAACTTCGGTGGCGGTAGTTTAATTCTGGATAACACCACAGGGTCGAACCCGGACCGCATCAATTCCTCCACCATTGTCGAACTCAAAGGCACCTCCACCTTGCGCTTGGATTCCCTTTCCGGAACCAACACCACGGAAACCATCGACAATCTCAACGTCAACAGTGGCAACCCCACCATCAATGCGGTCCGCACCGGCGGCACGGAAACCTCGGCCCTAACGATCGGGCTGAGCCGCGGGGCCAATCCCTCTTCAGTCATCAATTTTGCGGGAACCAGCTTGGGGACCGCCGCTTCCGGGGTGGGTCAAATTTTCATCACAAGCCAGGCGGCCACCAGTCCGGCTGCTGGCACCAATGCTGGAATGCTGGGAGCCTGGGCATACACCGGGAATGACTGGGCGAAATACGATGCCAACGGCGTGCGGGCTTTTGCGGCCACGGATTACGACACGACGACGACGCTGGCAACTGGCATCAATGCCAATCCCTCGGCAGCGGTTACCCTGGCAGCCGCCACTACGACGCAGTCGCTGAAACTCAGCCAAACCGCAAGCACTGTCGGCCTTGTGACCAATGGCAACCTGCTGCGCATTGAGAGCGGCGGGATTCTTTCCACCACCAACTCCGCCCAAGGGATTTCCGGCACTAACGTGGTTGGCTCTGGGATTACGGCAGGCCTGGCTGCGAACACCGCGGAGAAATTATACATCAACACCACCGCTGATCTGCGGTTGAGTGCGTTAGTGCAGGATAATGGTTCAGGGCCCGTGACCTTGGTGAAGAGCGGTGGTAACACCCTCTTTTTGGTGCCGCAATCCCTTACGGGTGGCTTGTTTCAAGCGGCTAGCACTGGCGGCATTACCGCCGCACCAGGCAGCTATCCATCCCAACCCTTCACTGGTGGCATGTTCATCAATGGGGGCACGGTCAACGTCTGGCGGAATGAATTGCTAGGCAATGGACCCATCACTTTGGCGGGTGGGGCCATTGAACTCAACCATGGGGTGACAGGCACGAATAACAACACGAATCTGGTCCTGCCAGGCGGTGGCAACGATGTCATCGTGACGGCCAACTCTACATTCGGTTGGGATAATAATGCGGAAGCCGCCGATGCCAGTGCAGGAAATAACAACCTTAATGTCCTTGGCAAATTGACCATCAAAGCCGGACAGGAACTCGCTTTCGGCGGATTTAATGGCAATGACACCCGCTTCAATAACGGGGCGGAGTTCGAGCCTGGAGCGGTTCTCGTCACGCTGCAACGCGATGGTAACTCCAATCTCATTCTCAAGGGCGCGGTCACGGGCACGGCTCCGCTAATTGCGGCCGGAAATGTTGGCGGTGGCAACCCCCAAGGCGTGGCGATCACCAACGGTGGAGCTGCTAGCGTAGTCTTGGGTGCAGGCGCGACGGATAACGTCCCCAATACCTACACAGGGACCTTCAAAGTCAATTCCGGCACCCTGCGCTTGGATAAGGCCAACGGCACCACTGCAGTGACTGGTGACATCCTTATCAACGGCGGCACCATTGCTTTTGGCGGCACGATCGTTGGCAATCGGAATGCTTTCTCCGGTTGGGGCCAGGCAGAATATGATCCAGTCGCTGGAGCCTTTGGCACGCCCTCTGGCTTGAACCAGATTGCTGATACGGCCTCGGTCACAATGTTGTCAGGAACGTTCGGTGAGAATAACCGCATCAACCTCGACACCATCAAGAACTACACGCAACAAGGCGGCACTTGGAACCCCGGGGTGCAGCGGTTGATTGCGGCGGATGGATTGAGTTCCGCAGACGGTAAATTTGTCGTGACTGGCACGGCCACGCTCTCCGGCGGTTCGGTGGCGTTCAACAGCGGCACGCATTTGGATATCAATAAGCTCGTCCTGCTAGACGGAGCGCAGAACCTCAACATCGCTAATAACTCCACGGATCTCTCCAATCCCACCATCCTCGAGATCGGCAGCGGCGGCTTGGAGTTGAATGGCAACTCTGTGATCCTGAGCCAAGGTGGCACCGTGAACGGCACCGGAGCCCGCCTCCTGCTGGGGGGGAATGTCACGATCAATACCGCCGCTTTGAACGCCGGCAGCTATACTCACGTGCTGGCGGTGCAAACGGGTGCCAGCTTCCGTGAACTCAATGACAACAGCTACGTTGATTTCACCGAAGGAGCCCGCACCTTCAACATTTCCGAGCAGGCCTATATCACCGCCTCCGCCATTCTGAAAAATGGTAGCTTGGTGAAAACCGGTTTGGGCACCCTGGCGCTGGAACCATTTAAAAACAACGCCTTGAGCGCCCTAACCGTGAACGGCGGCGTGGTGGCGGCCCGGGGGTATAATTCCATTGGCAGCGGGGCCAATGTCACCGTCGGCAACGGCGGCACGCTGAAATTGGAATCCACTTCCAGTAACAATAACAACCTGACCCTAACCGGAGACGGAGCCATGATCGCTGGCACGCAAGCGGTGGACACCATTGGCGTGAAGTGGGACGGGGCCTTGGTTTCCGAATACGGACAGAACACCCTGAATGGCGCAGTGGCCATTTCCGGCGGGGCTAAGATTAGTTCTTATGCCACCCAGTTCGCCTCGACCGCTGGGCTTGGTGTTTCCAAGAGCTTCCTGCAAATTAACTCTGCCGGCGGCATCACTGGCACGGGCGCTCTAACTTGGAGTGGCGATGGCGATGGCGTCATTGCCAACGGTATCAATACCGACAGCACCTTCACGAAACTCGGTGGCGGCACGCTCACCGTCGCTGGCGCTGGCAGCTACACTGGCAAGACCGAAGTCCAAGGCGGTGCGCTGCGGATCACTCACGGCAGCGCGCTGGGAACCACCGCGGGCAGCACCACGGTGTATGGTGGTGGCCAATTGCAACTGGGCGGAGTTTCCGTGGCCGGTGAAGCCCTGCAACTGGGCGGCAACGGACTCTACAACGTCGGTGGGGCTTTGCGTGCCACGGATGGAGCCAACACCTGGAGCGGCAACGTAACCTTGTCTGCTGCCGCCACGGTCTCCGTGGATGCTGGCGCCACCTTAGATCTGACTTCCGCCACTGCGCTGCAACCCGCTGCTGGCATTGCGAATCCAAGCCTAACGGTGGCTGGTTCGGGCACCGGTAGTATTTCCAGCGGAATAAATCTGGGCACGGGCGGGCTGACCCAAGTGGGTAACGGCACGTGGTCCCTGACAGGAAATAGCACTTACTCCGGCGTCACTACCCTGGCCGGTGGCACCACGAACGTGAATGCCGCAGCCACGACTCCGCTGGGCTCCGGCACGCTGAGTTTACAAGGCGGCAAACTGGCAGCCACAGGCGCTGGAACGATTACCAAAGCGGCCACTGGCTTCGGTTCTGGCGGTGGTGAAGTGAGCGCTGCATCTGGCTCCACCGTGGACTTGGGGGCGATTACCATTGGCACGGGCGGTTCGGCAGTGTTCTCTGGACCGGGCACGTTAAATGGTTCCGGCTCATTGATAAATACCATCCTTCCAAGCAGCGCTATCGGAACGGATCTCGTGACATTTTCCGGCACCACCATGCAAGCGCTGGCTCCCGGACTCTATTCCACAAGTATGGGCGAGGCGCTGTTGGGCGGCAATCTCAATGCCTCTGTCCCTACGAGTTTGAATGTAACGGGTGCTGGGAATAACCTTTCTATCAACGCGCTGCGAATTGGCGATGGAGGTGGTGTCGTCGCTTCCGGTGGCATCAGCCTAACTGCTGGAACCCTCCTGAGTTCCTCTTCAATGAACGCAGGCATCAATGGTGGAAACATTACCAGCCCAGGAGATTTGACCGTGATCACCAACGGAGCCTTGGATATCGCTGCCAAGATCCAACCCGGTGGCACCAGCCGACTCATCAAGGACGGCTCCGGCACGCTGACACTCAGCGGGGATAACTCTACCACCCTAACGGGCGATATTTATGTGAATGGTGGCACACTGGCATTCCTCGGTGGTGTGGGCACCGCACATCCGAACGCGTTGGGTTCCGCGACCGCTCGCAGTATCGTGCTCAATGGAGGCGCGCTCTCCATGCCGTCAGGCGAATGGGATCCAGGAGCGGGCCAGCTCCAAATCCGCATCGGCACGGGCGGCGGCACGCTCGATGTGGCCCGCAACATCATGATCCTCAATGATGCCGCCCAACTCGCTGGCAATGGTGATCTTATCAAGACAGGCGGCGGACGCCTGCAAATCGGGCAAGGGCCCATCGGTTACACTGGTTTCACGGGAAATGTTACCGTCAATGGCGGCGTGCTTTCCATCATCAATCAGGATGCCGTGGGAAATATCCCGGGTGGCAACCGAATTACCGTGAACGCAGGCGCGGCCTTCATCAATAGCAACGGCACCACTGGTGCAGTGGGCAGCATTTCGCTGAATCCCGTGAGCCTAAACAATGCGCAGTATTTTGTAGGGGGCGGGGACCGAATTCTCAGTGGCGATCTGATCCTGACAGGCACAAACGCCATTCCTGCGCGCGATGCAGACACTGCCAGCCAAAACCGCAGCCCCATGTTTAACGGCCGCATCACTCAGGAAGCGACCGGCATTTTAAACATCAGTGGTGTGCGCAATGACAGCTTCGTGCAATTTACTGGCACCAACGACCTCCGCGGCACCATCAATCTGGGAGCCAACGCAGGCCTGTCCTCCAATGGCGATTCGCTCAGCACCGCGGCCAATCGCGCCACGGTTAACATGAACGGACCGAACTCCCGCTTCCTGCTCCGCAATCTGCAGAATGGTCAGTCGAACGTGAACCTCAACATCAATACCTCGTTCTCCGAACTGTTTGCCGGTCGCATCAACGCCAATGGTGGCGGCACCAACCAATGGCAGAGCGTGAATAACCTGTCCATCGCAGGCGGGTCCTACGTTTCCATTACTGGTGATAACGGATTCGATTTCCGCGTCGAAGGCACGACTACCATCGGCAAAGATGTCATCATCAACACGCCGAACGGTTCCGCCAATCTCTGGACCACTGGTCCGGTCGCCTTCGCCTCTGGCGCAGGCATTGATCGTCGCAACAACGTAACCGGAGCTTCCACGTGGATCATCAGTAACACGGCCGACACTGCCGCCGCCACCACGATCCATGGCGGTCTGATCATCCTGCGGGACGATGTCAACACCGCCGGAGTAGCCACCAGCGGCACCCTGCCTAACACCACCAAGGTGGACCTGCGCGGTGGGGAACTGCGGATTGAAAATACCAACGGAGCCAATGCCGACCGCATTAACAACGGCGCGCAACTCGTCCTCGGTGGCGGCACCCTGCGCATTTCCGGCACGGAAACGACTCTGGCGGCTAGTGTGTCTGCGGAAGCGGGCACCACCAGCGTGATCTACAACGCCGCGTCCGCCATTGCCAAGCCCGAAGCGCTGACCCTGCCCAGCTTTACCCGCTCCACTGGAGCCACCTTGGCCTTCGGCACGGATACTGGCACGGTGGGAGCCGTGGTCGCGAATAATGCGCTGGGCAATACTGCTACCGCCCAAGCCCAGCCCCGGATTAACATTCCGGCCCTAGCCTCCACCACTGGCACGAACATTTTCGCCTGGGGCTGGATCGGGACGGACTGGTTGCAGAATGACCCTGCGGCGCTCAGCGCGGCTGACTTTGGCATGGCTCGCGGACTCTATACTGGGGTCACTTACACTGGCAATCTAAACCCTACTAGCACGCAGAATGCGAACTACGGTGGCGTTGCTGCCTATGTCATGACCACGTCCACGGCCAATTCGCTCCGGGTAAATAATGCCACCGCAGCCACGGTTACGATTCCAGCAGCAGGTCTGGCACTTTCCTCGGGTGGTGTTTTGACTACCGGAGCCAACCACATCATTGCCATCGCAGCCAGTCCCACCGGAACGCTTTCGTCCACGGGCTCGGAACTGTTCCTCAATGTGCTGGGCAACCAATTAACCATCAGTGCCCCAATTGGCGGGACTAACGTAGTAAAGAGCGGCGGCGGCACCTTGGTGCTCAGCGGAACCAATACTTTCGCTGGCGGATTCTACGTCAACGGCGGCTCCACTCAGTGGACCTCTGCGGGTGCCAATGGCAGCTCTGCGAATACCATCTTCCTGCAAGGGGGCGAGCTTTCTCCGAACTTCACTTCCAATAATGCCGGAGCCACCATGAACTGGGGTAACAACGTGGTCGTCAACGCCACCTCAAGTCTTACGGGAGACAATGGCACTGGCACTGCCGGGGTTGTCCAAAACCACGTCTTCGGCAGCCTCACCTTCAACGGCAACTACGGGCTGAACCTGAGTGGCTTTGATGGCAGCACGCTGAAATTTACCGGCGTGAACCTCAATGGCTTCAAACCTTCCTTCCAGTTAGTCGGCAACAGAGCTGGGGGAACCGGAACCAATGATGGCCAGCTCAACACCTTGGGCGGTGCCATCACGGGTGCAGGCGGATTCCGCGTTCTGACCATCGGCACGGAAAACGCCGCTACCGCTCGGGCCGGCACGTTGCAAATCGGTTCTGGCGCTGGCGATGTGGCCAACACCTACACGGGAACGGTCCAAGTGGCGGCGGGCCGGGTCCAACTGAATAAGCCTGACAATGTCATCGCCATCACGGCAGACGCCGACGACACCACCTATGATCTCGAACTCCTGGCTGGAAATAATGCTGGTGCCACAGTGGCCAACTCCGCCATCATGGGCGCATACGTCCGCCTCAACGCCAATGAACAAATTGCCGATGCCGCCAACGTGCGCGTTTCCGGTGGACGGCTTGATTTCAACAGCAAGAGCGAGACCATCAAATCCCTCCTCATGGATGGTGGACACGTTGTGATTGGTGGCGCTGGCACCTCCACCGTAAATATCACCGGAAATGTTGACCTGCAAGGCACCGGGCTATTTACGGGCGCTGATGGCGCTTCTAATATTACCGCCAACGGTTTGGATATTGGTGTCGGGGCTACCGTCACCATCGGAGGAAATCTCACCGTCGGCCAATTTGGCCGCATGTTAGTCAGCCCTACCAACCCCGGTGCTACCACCGTGACTGTGAAGGGTAACATCGACCTCACGGGCGGGAACAGCATCCTTGCCGGCGGGGCCTATCAGAACGGTGGCGGCACCATTAAGCTGAACTCTGGCTCCATTGCCACTGTCCTCGTGATGGAAGGCAACCTCTCCACCCAGCCCTCCGCCTTCAGCGCCATGATCGACGGCACCAACGACACCGACAACTACGTCGATCTCAAAGGTGACCGCACCTTCAACATAGCGAATGGCACTGCGGGTGACGACTTCATTATGAGCGCCATCTTCCGCAACAATGGAGCCAATATTGGCGGCCTCATCAAAACGGGTGCTGGCACCATGACGATCAATAACACCACCAACGTGGCCAACAGCTATGGCGGTGCCACGACGGTCAACGGAGGCGAACTCATCCTCTCCCGCGCGGCCGCCAGCGTCGTTGTTCCTGGAGTCCTGAACATCGGCAACGGCACGGATCCAGCCGCCGTGCGCCTCCGTAACAGCAACCAAATCGCGGACACCTCCGCTGTGACCATCAACGCGGGTGGCGTGCTCGACCTCGAATTCGGCAACGCCAGCGAGACCGTGGCCTCTGTGGCGGGTGCTGGCCGGGTCCTGCTAGGTTCTGGCAGCCTGCTGACCACCGGTAGCGCCTCCGACACCACTTTCTCCGGCTCCATTACCGGAAACGGCGGCATCACCAAAACGGGGGCGGGTAAGTGGGAACTCACTGGCAGCAGCAACTACGCTGGAACCACGACCATCACGGGCGGGAATCTGGCCATCAACGGCAGTGTGGCTGGCACGCCCGTCGTCATCAACACCGGCGGCATCCTCAGCGGCACGGGCAATGTTTCCCTGGATCGCGCCGGCCCCGTCCTGGCAGACGCGGCGGTGCTCTTGAACACCGGAGGTTCCCTGAACCCCGGCAACAGCCCAGGCATCCTCAACACCGGTTCCTTGGCCACCACCGGCGGCACCGTGAACTTTGAAATTGGTGGTTTCTCCGCAGGCAACGGGACTGGTTTCTACGACCAACTGAACGTTACTGGAGCGGTCAACTTGACGGGCACGACCATTGCCAACTTCAGCCTCTTCGGTGGTTGGACGACCAACCCGACCGATGTTTACTACCTCTTGAAGAACGACGGAGTGGATGCCATCAACGGCACCTTTGATCTGCTCCCTGAAGGTGCCCCATTGACCATTGGCGGAACCCCATTCACTGCCACCTACCTGGCCAACGCCGAAGGCAGTTCCACCACTGGCGGCAACGACTTCGCCCTCATCGCAGTGCCTGAACCCACGGCTGTAATGCTGGCGTTGGTCACCGGACTGGGCATCGGCTTGCGTCGTCGGCGGAAGTAAACCTAGGCAGGGGCTCCACCCCTCACCAGTTCTGCCTAGTTGCCGTCCCGCCGAAACGAGCGGATGGGAACGGTATGAATGAAACCGTGCCCGCGAATTTCCCTGCCTGCAAACATCGGAAACGCTCCCGTCCCGTCTCGACGCCCAGCTGGCTGACATGGTTGGCGTCGGAACCCTTCCGGGTGTTCTTTTTTACCGGGGCGGTCTGGAGTATCATCGGAGTCTCCCTATGGCCGCTGTTTTACGCGGGAGCGCTGGCTTACTATCCAAATTTTGTGCACGCCAGAATCATGATTGAATGTTTCGGCGGAGCCTTCGTGGTCGGATTTCTCGGCACCGCCGGGCCCCGCATGGCCACTGCTCCGAAGTTGACGGTCTGGGAGTTGCTGCTCCTCCTGCTGCTGCACCTGGCAGCGGGGGCGGCCCACCTCCAGCAACGCACCGCCTTGGGCGACGCCTTGTTTCTTGGGATGCTAGTCCTGCTCCTGCTCTCACTGCTGGTTCGCGTCCTGCGGTTCCGCAAAGAACTTCCGCCCCCGCAAATGTTGCTCGCCTTGACCGGCCTGTTGTGTGGTTGTGCCGGCACCGCCTTGTGGTTGGATCCGGCCACCTTGAACTCCCCGGAACGGTATCGCCTGGCTGGCTTGTTACTGTATCAGGGACTGCTCCTTCCTCCCGTGTTAGGGATCGGTTCATTTCTGTTTCCCCGGATGCTGGGCGGAGACTTTGGCGAACCCGCCCCCGACCAAGTCCGGCGGAAATTTCTCCACGCGATCATCGCAGCACTCCTGCTCATCTTAAGCTTCTTCCTCGAAATCTGGGAGCATCCGCTGCTCGCCTATCTCCTGCGGGCAGGGGTGGCCGCCACCTACCTGCTCCTGGAAGTAAATTGGCGACGGCCCGTGGCAGCGGCTCAGCGAGGCACTTTGGCGACCGGACTGCCGTGGGCGCTGATCACAGGATTGCTCGGCTTGGTGATGGCAGGATTCTACTATCAGTTTCACGTGGGCTTGGAGCACCTGCTTTACATTGGTGGATTCGGATTGCTCATTTTGGTCGTGGCCAGTCGCGTGCTGTTCGGGCACAGCGGCCAATTGGATGATTTCGCCAGAAAATCCTGGCTCGCCCGCAGCCTGATCTTCTTTGCCTTCTTAGCCGCCACCACCCGTGCCAGCGCGGACTTCCTGCCCACCATTACCGTCTCCCATCACAAATACGCCGCGTGGACATGGGGCATCGTGGCGCTGCTATGGCTCATCTGGCACCGCCGTCGCTTCCTCCAGCGGGAGAAACATTAGCGGATTTTCCTGATCGGTGCCATCCTCGTGGCGGGGGCATTCTGCCCCCCAGCCCTGAATCACGCTGGGGATATTTGGACGCGGGGACCCAGGTTTGGGGCAGAATGCCCCCGCCACACTTCAAAGGCCGTTTTCTGCTTCAATAATGCACGGCACTGACGGCATCCAAATCAAAGCCCGAAGCCCCACGGCCGCTCAGCGGGGTGAGGGCGGGATCGTTGGAATGCTGGATGGGTTCGCCTCCAAAGTCGTCCACCATGGCGTTGTTGCCGGTAGATTGAATGCGGATATACCGAATCCAACTTAACCCTCCGATGCCCATGGCTCCGTTGAGGTCAAAGCTGTCGCCCCCGCTCTGGAGCGGATTCGTGGGATCTCCGCCAGTGGTGGCATTGCGACCCGCAATGCCTTGGGCGTAGTAAAATGGATTCTGCAAATCCACCGGCGTTCCATCCGCTGGGGTGATGACATCGGTTGGCAAGCGATGCCATTCCCCAGGCCACAGCGCGACGCTCACGACCGCTGGTTCCATGAAACGTCGATTGGCATCCCCGCCGATGAACATCACGTTTTCGAATACCGTCAGATCCGCCCCGGGCCCTAACTCAACAATATTATCGACAAAGGCCAGCTCGATGGCTCCCCCGGCACCGTCACGCGCATGCAACGAAGCGACTTCCGTGGCGCGGTAGGCGGGGCTAAAGGTGCTCTTGCCGTCGGGCGGCCCGGTCACATTTCCAGGGATCGCACTGGCACCGTAGCCGCCGGTGGTCAGTGGTTGGAAGGAAACCACCCGATCGGCAAAGGGATCACCGCGCTCACCCGCAATGCCTCGCTGCAGGGACATCGGCTTGACGAGCACCTCTATTTCCGCCAAGGGCAGTTCGGTGCCATCCGTTAGTTGGGCACTGAGTTGATAAATCGGTCGGGTGCCTTCCGCCAGTCCGTGGTCCACAAAATTCGTGCCCGTGCCCTGATAAATCACATTTCCATCCCGCAGAACACTAAAGCCCGCAGCCTGTAACCCTTGTGCCGCAAGGAAAGCCCTCACTTGCGCGGGTGACCATGCCAGCCCCACCTTCTGCAGACTCGGTTGGGCAATCAGCAGGGCGCTCACAGCAAGGCGGAAGGTTTTTTCATAACTTAAGTTCTCCGCGTCATTGACCGTTAGGGTGAATTCCGCCAAGGCATCAAACGAGGGTGCCACTCCGGTAAGTTTGCCATCGGCAGAGAGCGTCCAACCAGCCTGCGGGAATCCTCCTCGCGTGAGTTCCCAGGTGTAGGGAGCCGTGCCTCCGGTGGCTGTGAAGCTCGTTTCATAGAACGTTCCCGGCACCGCTGCGGGCAGCGCTGCGGGCGTGGTGATATCCAATCCGTTGGTCACGCGCCAAGGGATAATCTTCTCCACCGGAGTATCGAGACTGTCCGTAACTTTGATGGTGAGAGAGAATTCTCCCGCTTGTCGAGGGGTGACCCGCACCACCCCAGATGATGAATCCAGCACCGCGTCTTCCGGCCAAGTGCCAACGAGCGACCATTGGTAGGGAGCCAGGCCACCGACGGCCTCGAAACGCAGCGTCGTGGGTGTATCCAGTTCCGCCGCCGGCAGCGTGGAGGTGGTAATCGCCAGATCTTCCTCGGTCTTAATGATCAGCGAATAAACGGCCGACGCCTCTGCTCCAGCTTCATCCAGCACCGTAAGCTTCAATGGTATCTTGCCAGGCTGGGGACTTTGACCAGTGATTTCTCCGGTGTTAGGGTTCACCAGAAAATTCGTCCCTGCCACCAACGCCCCGCCACGCCAAGTGTAGGGTGCGGTGCCTCCGACGGCTTCGGGAATAAAATGATAGGGCTGATTGACTTTGCCTGCTGGGGGTGAGGGTGAGGCGATGGTGAGGGGAACTTCCGTCCGCGCCAAGGCTCCGCCGGGGCCATTCAGTCCGGGCGAATAAACCGGGATCCAAACCCCGTTTACCAACACCGCGCGTTGCAAACCAGAGCCGCCTTCGCCATCGATCTGCGAGATCCCTTTCGGCAGCGCATGGGGATCGGCTAACGCGGCGGCTTCTGCGGCGGCCAGTTTCATCGCCTCCTGATGATTAAGATCTGATTGGCCATCCCGATCCCGTGGCGCATCGAAATCGCTCAGTTCGTCGTCGTCCTCATTTTCCCAGTCACTGCCATGAAACAGCGATGGACTGACGCCTAACGTGTCCCGCACCCACTTGGCCGCAGCCGAGCGCGGAGCCACCACTAACAACCCGACCCCGCCCAGCATCAAGCCGAACGCGAAGCAAGCTGCGATGATGAGATGCTGTCGTTTCATGGAAAGGTAACGCGCACGCGCAGGAAACGTGGTGTGGTGCCCATGACCACAGTGTCGCGCACGCTGACGAGTTGCACGGTGCCGCTGGTGGCCTCGGAAATCAAGGGCGTAGCTGGGCTGACGGCCTGGGTCGTGTTTCCCGCCACACTGGTGGCGATGGTGCTCCAGGAGTTGGCTGACAAGTTAGCTGAGGCTTCCACACTGTAAGTTAGATCCGTATGCAGCGGATCGCGCGGGAACGTGATCACGAACCGCCCGGAGGATCGATTGATTTGGATGGGACTGGAGTTGGGAAGCGTCGGCAGCGTTTGGAAAGCATACTCCAGGAGATTGCCCAAGCCGTCTCCGTCTGGATCCGCTTGCGGTCCCCAGAGCGTTGCTTTCGTGGGCTGGGTCAAATTTTCCGCCCCGAAGTGGAACGCCTGCCAGGAGGCCAGCGTGTCCGGCACGGTGATGGCGCTCACGCTGGTGAGGCCATGCAGGATGGCGGTGCCCGGAGTGCCCAGTTCGTCCGTGACCATGAAGGCAATGTAAGATTCGCTGCCGCGGGTAAACGTTTGCACTTGATAAAGCGGATCGGTGACTCCGGCTAGGGGCGCATGATCCGGCAGCACATGGCGCGATGCTCCCGTGTTAGGATCATAGACTTCCAGATCATGACTCCTGAAGCCACTGGCCCAGATGCGGCCCCGGGCATCAACGGCCAGGGAGCTGGCACTGGTGAATTTGCACTGCCGCACACTCTGCCCCACTGCGAGTGGGGCGCTGCTGCCAGCTTGGATGGCCGCTATGGCAGCATCGATCTGAGTGACGCTGAATTTCCGCACCACATCGCTCTGGGCCGCTGCGGGTGAGCCATCCAGCTCGTATTGCGCGAAGAACACATTACCCTGGGCATCCGTGGTCAAGCCGCTGCTATAGGTGCTGAGGTCCGTGGTCAGAAAGCCGGTTTTCGTGCCGTCGGAGGAAACATAGCTCAGCCGATGTTTCCCCGTCGGCCCATTGCCACCGCCGATGATCCAGCCCTGACGACCACTGTTAGGCGAATTCCACCAGGCCCCGGAGAAATTCTGCAGCGCTGCCAAGGGCGCGCTCACCAGAGCTGTGCCTGGTGTCGCTGGATTGAAGCGATGCACACCCGTGACATTGCCAAAGCCGCCCCCGGAACCTAGTAAAGCCTGGGAAGCGCTACTAACCGCAATGAAACTCGGATCAAACTCCACGCCACCAACCGATATCGACGTCCGTCCCGGTTGTCCCCAAGTCGTCTGCACGCTCAAGGAACCCTGTGCTCCCAGCACAAACCGTCCATCCGGCAGATGCGCGAACGCCGTGGCATTTACCTGATCTGCCAGCAAGCTGCCGACGTTGAGCGTCTGCCACGTTTGCAGATTCAGCACGCCAATGGCATCGAGATCGAATCCGGCGGACTGTGCGTTGGGATAACTGTCGTAGATGATGCGATGCTCGCTGTCACGTGCCGCACCATCCCCGATCACATCCACCAAGCGCACATACGCCACTTGATCCAAACCGACGTCCGCCAAGTCATAGGGTTCCCCATACGGTTGGCGATATTTGCAGCCCAGTCCCTGCACGTCCGTGGGCTCAATACCGCCAAAACCAGCCACCGCCACCGGCGTGGCAGAGTGGTTAGGAAAACGCACAAAACTCACGCCATCGCGCGAGACTTCCACGTAAGCCAACTCCAGGAAGTTGTCGTTGAGAGCGTTCTCAAACACCACAAAGTCTGCGCCCGCGCCATTGCTGATGAAGCCCGGAAAAGCCAGCGTGATCGTCCCGCCCGCTCCCAAACACGTGATGTGGGTGGCATCATCTCCTGCTGGCCCGAGACATTTGCTCGTGTCCTGCCATTGGGAAATACAGTCCGTGCCGACTTGATAGTTCACCACGCGATTCCCCCACCCTGCCAGGCGCGGGTCCGTGCGATGAATCGCAGTGGAACCCACTTGCCCAGCGGCAGGCGCATACGGGCCCGCCACGGCCGAAGTGGCAACGATGAAGAGACAGCTCAATGGCCGCAGCCATGAAGCATGGCTGCGGTAAAAGGTAGGCAGTGCTAGCGACGGCGTTTCCATACGCACAACAAGAGTATCGCACTGAGCCACGTCGGTTCTGGGACCACCGTCGGCGCGTTCGTGCTGAAGCCCGGCCCCGTGGAGTTGAAATCAGCGTAGACCAAGCCATCCCACGAACCGTCGGCCAGCGGACGCCCCAGAATGCCGGTATTAGAGGAAATCCAAGCGCCCGGACCCGCCTCATCATAGGGGCTGCCCAGCGGTGGCAGCACATGCGCGCCCGTGGGTGCTGCCCCATCAGTATAGTTGCCACTTTGCTGATTATTGTTCACGAAGTAGTTCCAATACTGACCGGTGCCAGCATTGTAGTCGCCTTGGAATCGCACGCCATTCCAACCCACGTTCGAAACAAACCCAATGCCGCTAATGGTTGCGCTGAGCCGATTTTCCGCGCCCAGCACCGCAGTTAATAAATCAGCTCCCGTCTTGGGCTGATTGGCATCCCAACGATAGCCCCAAGCCCAGGCCGGTTGCGCATCGGCCCAGTCCAGGACCAGCACAGCTTGATTGATGCCAGGACCAGCCGCCGGGCCGATCCAGTTAGTGATGTCCGACATGAGGAACGTGGCCGCAGCACAAGTTCCAGTAATAAACAGAGTGCAGGCTAACGCCAACGCCTGCAGGAGTGGTCTTTTTTTCATAGGTTCGGTTCGGCTTTGGATTCGCGCCGATGATCGATGTTTCTTTACATTTCCCTTCCGGGAAATCATCCGCACTCCAAGTGTTCTGACTCCCGGCTTCAAACCTCCGCCCCGCCTTCACCCAAGCTTCCAACGACGCGAACAGCGAGCCGTCATTCACTCAGATTGACATCATGGGACTTTGTAACCGGATACAGCAGCGCCAACTGTCCCGGGTTCTCACCGGGTTCCATATCGCGCGGACCATGTCACATCATCCCGCTGCCGCGTTGCTGCAAGCTCTTATTTGAGCAGCCACAAATCTGGTTGCCGAACCGCAGGAATTACTCCCCAATACCGCTGTGTTCACTGTTTCCTCTCATGTTATTTGCCACCTCGCCTGCGGCCCCATGCGGGCGGCCGCCAGTCATTTAAGTGAGAAGACACATCAAATTATCTTTGGGGAAACGTGCCAAATCTTGGAGCCCGGCCCGGTCTTCTGTCGCGCGCGCAGTGCCTTCGAAGGATACGAAGGCTGGATCGACTCCCGGCAATTCCGTCCCCTCGCCACAGTCCCACCGACCGCTGAGATCGGCAGTGTCATCATTGATGAAATAGCCGCGCCTGTCGTGAGTTCAGAGCGGACCCTCTGGTTGCCGTTAGGGGCGCTGTTGCCACATTACGCTGCGGGGACTTTTTCGCTGGGAGATGAGAAATTTCACTACCCCGGACCAGTCCACCGGATCCGCCCAGCACAGGATGCCAGCGAACTGACCACCTACGCTCTGCGTTATCTGCATGCGCCCTATTACTGGGGTGCCCGCACTCCCTGGGGCATCGATTGCTCCGGACTGGTGCAAATGGTGTTTCGCGCCTTCGGGATTGTCATGCAGCGGGATTGCTCCCAGCAGCATCGCCAAGGCCAAGCCGTCGCTTCCCTAGCCGATTCTCAACCGGGGGATCTGGTGTTCTTCAGCAGTCAGCGCAATCCCGGCCCCGGGATCGATCACGTCGGCATTCTCCTCCCCGAGGGCAAAGTCCTTCATGCCAGCGGTTCCGTGCGCCTCGATCCCGTCAACGAAACTGGCATCCACCACCACCGCACCGGAGAGCACACCCACACGTTAGTGGAAATCCGCCGGATCCCTCTGGCTGTTTGATAATTGCAAAAGCCCCGGCCGTGGAGGGCGACGTGAGGAGACCAGCGCCACGCGACGCAGAGTATCCCGGACCTCGCGAAGGTCTCGTTGCCTCGCCCTCCACAGTATTTGCCGCCAATCGAGGCCGCCTTTGGAGGCTTTTCGAATCCGTTTTCCGCTTAAAAAGCCACCACCCCCAGCCCGGCGGACCGGACTGAGGGTGGCAGTAATTTATCAGTTAGGACTGAACCACGCTTACCAGCGGAAGTTCAGACTGCCTTGGATCAGGTGACCCTGCAGGTCGGAAGCGCCCACATTGATGTAGCGGTAACCGACTCCAATGGAGGTGCCATCGCTGATGTGATAGCTGAATCCAGCCTGGGCTTGGATGGCTAGGTCGAAGGTGTCATCGCTGGCGCTGACGTCGATGTTGTCAATCCCACTCACGGAAGCGGAGGCATAAGCGCCACCCAGTCCACCGCCGAGGTTGAAGGACAGGGCATCCGTCAATTTGATGTCATAATGCGCGGTCAGCAGCATGGGCACAAATTTCACGTCACCATTGAGGTTCACATTGTTGCCCCGGCCCGAGAAGGAAGCCATATCGGCATGATAGTAGCCGACATTGGCACCCAAGCCGAAGCCATTGCCGAGGTTGTAGCCCAGCTCGAGATTGGCCCCGATGCCAGTGTCGAAGTTGGCATTGTAACCGCCGGCAATGGAGATATTTTCCAGCCAGAGTCCGCCTGCGGAGACATCCCAGAACCATCCCGGACCGTCCGGGGCCACTGGAGGGGCTGCTTGCGCGATGCTGCTGGTGGCCATCATGGCCCCTGCGAGAATAAGAAGAGAGTTAAGCTTCATTGGTTGCTTTATGTTAGTTGAGTTAGTGTTGGTTGAGAACGACCCCGGGAATAAATCCCGTTCGTCCTGCGAGATTTAGGCTTCTCTGGAAATGGCGTCAAGCTTCATCCACCATTTCTGCACCAGTCCCATTCCAATTTTTATAACGAGTCACAATGCCTCCAATAAAATTTGACGTGCGTCGCAAAATCTTGCTGACAAGAACACCATTTTCGCCATAGAACATCCCTGATGCCCACGGTTCAGTTTTCCGCCAACTTCGCCCGCCAGACCCCAGCAGTTTCCTGCGAGGTGCAAGGCCCCACCTTGCGCGAAGTCATGGAGCAAGTGTTCGCGCTGCAACCGCATCTCCGCGGCTACGTGCTGGACGATCAAGCCACGGTGCGGACGCACGTAGTCATCTTCGTCAATGGCGCAGCCATCCAAGATCGGCTCATGCTCAGCGGTGTCGTCACGGCAGATGCCGAAATTTATGTCATGCAAGCACTATCAGGAGGATAACCCATGAACCCACGAGTGATTATTCCACAGCAAAGGGAGGTGGCGCGAGGCTGAGCCCGAGCCAGTCGTGAGCTTATGCATCCCTGCTCTAAAAGAACTTGCCTAGCGATGGTCGATCTGCGCGAGGAAGTGCTTGAGCGAACCTTTGAATGCAAGCAGACGAAGGCTCGGGCGCAGCCTCGCTCCACCGCGCTAGAAAGCACATCCGCTGTGGAATAATCACTCCTGCCATGAACCACAATCCCAAATTCTGGTTAGGAACCCGCAAGGGACTCATTGAAGTTCAACGTCACGCAGAACGCTGGACCATTACGCGGACCTCATTTCTGGGCGTCTCCGTGCCCATGCTCATGCGGGATCCCCGCACTGGCACCGTCATTGCCGCCATCGAGCACGGGCACTTCGGCACCAAGTTTCACCACTCGGAGGATGATGGCGCCACCTGGGTGGAGCGCGCCTGCCCCACCTATCCGCCCAAGCCGGACGACGTGCCGGACACCATTTGCCAAATGAGCCAGCGGCCGATTCCGTGGGCGCTGGAGAAGATCTGGGCCTTGGAGGCTGGGGGCGCCGATCAGCCCGGACTGCTCTGGTGTGGCACGATTCCCGGCGGGCTATTTAAGTCGCTCGATGGAGGTGCCTCATGGGAGTTAGTGCGCAGCCTCTGGGATCATCCGGGGCGGGCTCGCTGGTTTGGTGGCGGGGCCGACTGGCCGGGCATTCATTCAATTTTGGTGGATCCGCGGAACAGTCAGCACGTCACCATCGCAGTCTCCTGTGGCGGCGTTTGGGAAACGTGGGACACTGGGGAAACGTGGTCGTGCATCGGATCAGGAGTCTTCGCAGAGTTCATGCCGCCCGAGTTGCGGGATGATCCCGGCATCCAGGACCCCCACCGCATTGCCGCCTGCTCCGCCGCGCCCGATGCCCTTTGGATGCAGCATCACAACGGCATTTTCCATTCGCCAGACGGCGGCCAGCATTGGACCCATCTCAAGACCGCTGATCCCAGCGACTTTGGTTTCGGAGTTGCCGTGCATCCGCAAAATCCCCAGATCGCATGGTTCGTGCCCGGCATTCGGGATACAGATCGGGTGCCCGTGGATTGCGCCTTGTGCGTCATGCGCACGCAGGATGGCGGTGCCTCCTTCCAAGCCCTGCGTGCCGGATTACCCCAGGACCACGCCTACCATGTGGTGTATCGTCATGCTCTGGCAGTGGCCCCGGATGGCCAGACCCTAGCCTTTGGTTCCACCACCGGTTCCGTGTGGATCAGCGAAAATGGGGGAGATACTTGGGAACGCTTGAGCGCGGATCTGCCGCCGATTTATTGTCTGCGTTTTTGCTAGCCTGATCTTGCGAGACACTTGTAAATGCCGCCCACTCAGCGTCTCCCGCCCCACCCACTTCCCATACGCCTCCACCGTCCTGCCGGCATTCTGCTTTTCCCGCAGCCGCTGCTGAATCTGCCACTTCCAAGTTTTATCCTCCGGAACACCACCCGGTTCCGCTAATTCATAATTGATAATTGATAATTCCTCCTTCATCATTTTCTCCACTCACCCGCGCTTCTTGCAAGCCTATAAATACTCTTCTATCCCCCATGGAAAAGCCTTGCTTTTGGTCAGGATTGACCGCATTATCATCACTGAGCGATTCCCGCCATCCACGTATTAAGCAAGTCGTATTATCATCCATTACTGACCGCAATATCACCCAAACCCCCCAGATTTAAACGGAGAGCCTAAAAATTATGCGAATGACATTTTTGATATTGCGGCCAAAACCATCCACCCCAGCCACTCTACTTCACCGCTAAGTAGAATGTTCTCTCCCGTCGGCCCAGTTATATAAACCGAATCTTTGCTAAGGTCTATCCCCTGACTATCCCAACTTAATGTTATTTCTTTTTCCATGACTATTGTTTCTCAGTATAATAAGTATGCTTGTTTCGCAGCCTGTTTAGAGTCGTTTCTTCGTGATATCGGGCGCGATTTCGACCACGATAAGTTTGTTAAAGCCAATTTAGATTTGTTTTGCGGAGGGCAGGATATTGAAGGTTGCTGTAACAGCGTTAATTTTATTGAAGCTGCGGACAGGGTAGGGATAGTTTTAGAGTTTTTGCAGTCACCAGCTACTTTTGAATTATTCAAGTATGGCATTTTATTGCACTTACACTGGAATGCGGATTCTGCGCAAAATCATTGCGTTCGCTTACAAACTATAGAGAACGGAGAGTTATCAATTATTAACCCGCTCAAATCAGATTCTTTGGATAAGGCTCCTGAGAGTTGGATTCGTGGAGCAATGAAGCTTTCCCTGAAATAAGTCGTGCTATGTAGGTTCAACCAAGGAGAGAACAAGAACGCTGCTGGCAACCGCTGGTAGTCCAGTGCCGTCGAGGTCGTTTTTAGGTTCGGAATCGGTGCTACGTTCCACGTTTTCTCCCACCAGCGGTGCCAGAACTTGAACGTTCTGCTCCTCTTCGGGAGCGTTATTTAATTTTGTAGTTTTCATATCGTGAAAAAGGAAATTTCTGATTTATTGGATGAGTTAAAAGTAAACGAGGAGCGCGATCCATCTGGAAAGAACCCCGGATTGTTGAAAATGATTTCTATACACGGAAGATTACTATCTGTCTTGAGTGAGGAGTCCGCCTCCTCTGCCGAGAAAAACTTAGATACGGCTAAAATGTCCTTACGAATTGCTTGGATTGCCATAGGCATTTCGATTCTTGGCGCTATCCCCGATTTTTACTCGACCTTTATAAAAAATGGAGTAACCGAATTGAATCATATACACGAACATTATTACGCCCCCAATCCCCTTGCCCCAATCGACCCAAACTGGCCTATTATCAGGGGCGTGTCCGAAGATGCCGACCCACAAAATGAATTGAAAAAAGCAGCACAGAATAAGGAATCCAAAGGCGCTCCACCCGATACCATTATCCAGCCCCCTACTCTCCCAATCCCACAACCCGCGCCACAGTGACGGAGCAGAACCTTCAAAGATAGCTTTGAGCGGCTTTGCGCCTCAAAGCTATTAGTTGTTGGACAGGCCCGGTGATTCACTCAGCGCCTTCGGCCTCGGTGGCTGATCGGCGGGCCTATGCGGTTTGCTTTTCGAGGTCGGTGTTGGC
>JANOAV010000202.1:0-120813 GCA_031411295.1 Verrucomicrobiales bacterium
TGCGGGCCGCCCCTGGTGGGCAAAATAGTGGCTCCAGTAACGCCCATTCCTTGTCACTCACATCTGTCGGGTAGCTTTTTCTCATTCCTTACCCTACCCCATTATGGCCCTTTTTCAAAATTACCGGACAGGTTCTAAGGAACAACCTGAAGGGCTGGTGGTCAAGACGGATCACCCAAGAGCATAGGCTCATCTATCGGGTGGAAGGCGACAGCCTGCTAATCATGCAGTGCAGATTCCACTACGATGACTGAGTTTCGTCCACTACGATGTGCTGAACCTGCGGTGGGTTACGATGGACAGCACGGCTGCATTGGTGCGAAAACCATGTGCCATGCAGATAATGACACTGCAAGATACCGCGTGTGGCTCTACGGAGAAGGTCAGGAAATTTTACCAGCAGAACGAGTAGCGTATCTGGCAGGTGGGGAAGGCTTCAAGCTGGAAACCATCGAAGCGGTGCGCGCTGCTGGCTGCTGGCGGGAACCTCTCGCGGGGACAAATGCTGCGGATCAAAATGAACTACCTAACACGAGGAGGAATCTTCGGGCGGGCCGGGTTCGTAAATGAGGTCTTCGTCTCGGTGCGGGATCGGTTTGGGAAGAATCGGAAAAGCGGAGCCAGAAAGCTGAGAGGAGTCGATGCGTGCGACTTGCGGGTCTTGCGCGATCTGTGAAAGGGGGTAGGATGAAAACCGACCCTGCTGCCCACTAGCTACCTCTCCGGCAAACTCAAAATTACATGAAGCCAACGTCGTCACATTCTTGCAACTATCAGCCTGCCAGCTTGTATTAGGATTTCCAGCCAGCTTGTATTGGAATTTCCAATGCTAGCGGGGGATCAGAATAATTTCTTGGCCGCAGCAACCCGTTCGGAAAAGTAGAACGGTCGGCGCTTTGCGTGAGTAATTGCTAGAACGACGAACTTCCCATTCCAGAGCAGGAAGGCGATATACCATTCCTCAAACTGTGGTCCCAGATTGATTCTCCTGATTTCGTGCCGACGGACACGATAGATTTCAGGGGTTGCGCGTGCTCGGTCGCGATTGACCAGATAATTTGCGTAAAAGGAATCAGCTAGTCGAGCGTCAATAACATCGTAGTGGCTGAAGGCAGACTGCAATTCTTCCTGAGCTGCCGGGAGGATTTCCCACGACATCATGGGGCAGACAGATCTTTGGCTTGGCGTAATTTAGCAATAAAATCTTGCATTTGTTGGTCGGCCACGTCACCTGGAATCAACTGGACTTTTCCCTCCTTAACGTCGCTGACTCGTCTGGCAATTTCCTGATCCCAAGTGGCCTCCACAGATTCTTCATCATCGGGCACAGGCGGGTCAAAGCGCGAACGCAAGGTAGCATAGAGATCATACTGCTCGCCCGCAGGCAGCAGTTCCACATCATGTTTGACTCGCTCAAGGGTTGCACTCATGCGTGCCAGCGTAGCACAAACTAACTCCCTTGTCGAGTGTGGAAAAGTTGTCCTTTCGCATTCAAATTCACGTCACACGAGAACTGGAAACCGGTGGTGGAGACGTTCATCACGCGGCGGGATCTTCGGGCGTGCTGAGTTCGTCAATGAAGTGTTCGCTTCGACGCGGGATCGGTTTGCGAAGAATCGAAAAAGCGGAGCCAGAAAACTCAAAGGAGCAGCGACCGGAGACCTGCGGGTCTTGCGGGATCTCCAGAAAGGAGTAGGATGAAAACCGACTCTGGTGCCCACTAGTAACGTCTCCGACAAACTTAAAATCACATGAAGCTAACGTCATTATATTCTTACGACAATCAGCCTGGCACCTTGTATTCCTTCCAATTTTTCGCCCACTAGATCGGCGCGCAGTTTGGAGCCTGCTTGGAGGTGCATTTTTTCGCGGATGGCCTTGGGAAGCACCAAGCGTCCAGCGGAGTCTAATGTAAGGGTAGCTGTCATGGCATTATTAATGGGAGAAAAAATGGGTTTGTCAATGGCACGAACGATGGTTCCCAATGCGGGAAACTCTCGCAGGGGCACATGCTCAGGATCAAAGCGAACTATCACGCAGCGGGATCTTCGGCAGTGCTGGGTTCGGAAATGAAGTCTTCGTCTCGGTGCGGGAACGCTTTGGGAAGAATCGGAAATCTCCAGAAAGGGAGCAGGATGAAAACCGACCCTGGTGCCCGCTAGTAACCTCTCCGGTAAACTTAAAATTACATGAAGCTAACGTTATCACATTCTTATGAAAATCAGCCTGCCAGCTTGTATTGGATTTCCAATGCTAGCGGGGGGGATCAGAATAATTTCTTGGCAACAGCAACCCGTTCGGAAAAGTAGAACGGACGGCGCTTTGCGTGAGTAATTGCCAGAACGACGAACTTCCCATTCCAGAGCAGGAAGGCGATATACCATTCCTCAAACTGTGGCCCCAGATTGATTCTCCTGATTTCGTGCCGACGGACACGATAGATTTCAGGGGTTGTGCGCGCTCGGTCGCGACTGACCAGATATTTTGCGTAAAAGGAATCAGCTAGTCGAGCGTCAATAACATCGTAGTGGCTGAAGGCAGACTGCAATTCTTCCTGAGCTGCCGGGATGATTTCCCACGACATCATGGGGCAGAAAGATCTTTGGCTTGGCGTAATTTGGCAATAAAATCTTGCATTTGTTGGTCGGCCACATCACCTGGAATCAACTGGACTTTTCCTTCCTTGATGTCGTTGACTCGTCTGGCAATTTCCTCATCCCAAGTGGCTTCCACAGACTCTTCATCATCGGGCGCAGGCGGGTCAAAGCGCGAACGCAAGGTCGCATAGAGATCATACTGCTCGCCCGCAGGCAGCAGTTCAACATCATGCTTGACTCGCTCAAGGGTTGCACTCATGAGGTGAGCATAGCACAAACTAACTCCCTTGTCGAGTGTGGAAAAGATGTCCTTTCGCATTTAAATTCACGTTACACGAGGACTGTAAACCGGAGGTGAAGACGTTCATCACTAGGTGGGATCTTCGGGCGTGCTGGGTTCGTCAATGAAGTCGCCTCGGTGCGGGATCTGTTTGGGAAGAATCGGAAAAGCGGAGCCAGAAAACTCAAGGGAATCGAGACCCGAGACCTGCGGGTCTTGCGGGATCTCCAGAAGGGAGTAGGCTAGCGACATCAAACCTCACCCTGCATCTCTCACTAATTCTCTAATTCTGAAAAATCCATGAAACCGGTGTCATCAAATTCTTTTTATAAAGAGGCTGCCAGCTTGCTTTCCTCTGGCAACAAGTGGTCCGCTGCTGACTTGGAACTTTTAGCTTGGGATCAATAACCATACTATGCCACACGAGCACGATTTACCGGACGCGTTACCTAAAGATAAATGGCGTTCCTACGGCTTCCTTCAGAGCTATTCTCAACGGAGTTTACGGGTTTTATATGATGAAGTATTGAAATTAATCTTCTCAGTCGGTGCAACTTTTAGAGAATCATATGGCTTGCGCTTTTGCCACAATTATAGTCCTAATTTTCCGGACATTGTCATCGATCGTCGCAGTGTTCCTTGGAAGAGACTATATCCAAAGGACATCGATTATATTTCCGGTCATAACGAATTCCTAATTTTCCCCGACGACATCGCCACCCACCCAGCCTTTGAGCGTGGAGTGCTGTCGTTTCAGGTGGATTTTGCGGAGGGATTCATGGGTCAATTTGATGTTTCTTATTCAAATAGCAGCAAGTTTTCTCAGATCACGGTTCGGGACCGCTATCTGCTGACCAGCCCGCCAAGGCTGTTGGAGTTGCGTGGAGTCACGGACATCTCATTGCAATTGGGCGTGATCAAACGTTCCACCCTGCCCCAGGCTTGTGCCTACTACCACTTTTGGAAAAAGGTGGCAGCGATCCTGAAAGCGGATCTGTGTTGTGGAGGCACTTTCTTTGACGATGACGTAATGTGCTGCCAATGGCTCGAATACGCAGCGTTCCAATTTGCCCCAGGCCTGCCGAGTTGGGGCACAAGGCCCTTCGAGGAAAGGCGGATGCCCTGGAAGGTGGAATTAGACAAGACGAGCCAGGCGACGGTGTGGTTCGACAAATGTGAGGACAACCCAAACATCCCCCATCCTTGGCTTGGAGTGGATGGCCATCTGGGAACTCCTTGAGGCGAACGTGCGGGAGCGTGATTGAGTTGCTTGTGCTAACAGATCAGCTGGAAAATAAGCTACCATTCACATGATTGAGGTTTGAGGAATCACTTGCGGCCCACTAGAACTACCCTGGTTCCCCCATGACTACCCGATAACGTTTCCGACCTGCCGATTTGGAGGCTGTGGCTTACTACCAGGTGGTTTCCCGATGTGATGACCGCAAGTTCTTCCTGGAGACTGAAGAGAGGGCGTTTCTGTTAAGTAGGTGCGTCGCTACGAGGCGCTGCATGGCGTGCGCGTGGTGACTTATTGCATCATGACGAACCATTCCCATCTGCTGATGGAGATTCCGCCGGGTCCGACGGCTGCGGGACCGAAAGTTACCGATGCCAGCACTGCTTCTGTTGAATCCTCCAAACCCACCATGGTTTTGCTTCCCAGCTAATTTCCAAATTGCAGAATCGGCTCTATATGGTATCATGCCGTATGAACATAATCCAAGATATCGAGTCGCGCATTTTTGCCCTACCCGAGCGGGAACGGGCAGATCTGGCATCCCGGTTGCTATCCTCACTGCCAGCATTTCTCACTGACCCCGATGAGGGGATCACTGAGGCCCTGGACAGAGAAAGCTCTGCCAGCCGAGATCTTGGCGACTGTCTCACTCTGGAGCAATTTACGCAAGGCGTTCAGGCATTACGAAGCCGATGAGCCAGCTCCGCTTCCATCGCCTTTTACAGCAGAGGTAAAGACAAGTTGCCATCCAGATTATTCATAGCTCTATGACTCGCCTTCAAAAGAAGACCATCCTGCTAATAGCAGTTTGCGTGGTGATTGTATTTTGGATCAGCCAAAACAAGAAATCCACAACATCCGAAGGGGCGATAGTTAAAGCAACACCCCAGCGATCAAAAAGTATAGTTGAAAATAAAGATTTTGATAGAAAAGCCTACGAGAATATAGCCTGTAAATTGAGTGAAGCAGAGTTAGATCAAAAGATCAACATGTGGACCAAGAAATTAACTGCTGCCGAACGATCAAGGGTGGAGTTGCGTAAAACTACGACTCGATCTCTGGCTAATTACGGCGCAAAGGATCAAAATCTAAGGACTGTCCACGTCGTTGTTAAAGCCCCTGAGGTGGAATGGATTAAAAAAACAAGGACGGAGTTCAACGCTGATTTTACTGATGAGATCCAGCGAGATAAAGCCGCCAAAGTTACCAACTTGGAGGGCCGCTATTTGGCATTTAAGCTGGCTTACAGGCTGCTGACTCATTCGACAAATTTAGATGTGGACGGCAATCCCCTAAAAGTAGAGAGCGTGTCCTACACAACAATGGTGGAAACCTCTCATGTTGTGGAATTCTCCGGACCGGAAACGGGCGGGGCAACTGTTTATAAGGCAGGAGAGAATATCTCAAGTAACTCACGTGTCAGTAAGACGTATACAGTTGATGATGCGATATTCCAAGAATGAGCCGTCTAACTGCATTCATGTTCTTATGGTTCCCCAAAACAATGTGCCAACCACATTATTAAAAGAACCACTTGCGGCTCACTAGAATTTCCATAGTTTCACCCCATGACTACCCGATACCGTTTGCGTCCGGCAGATTTAGAGGCTGTGGCTTGCTACCATGTGGTTTCCCGGTCACTTGGTTGGGATACCGAGGGTATCGCTGGCGCTCAATCGGCTAATTTCTGAGATCCCGCTAGGATCATCCCATCTTGAACCCGAAAGAGGCATTTGCAATGTAGTTATGGACTTCAGTCCGTAACCATAAGGGATCGAACGCGGATCAAACGAACGCAGTTTTGTGGAACACGCGCGTCTGTGTCTGATGGGTGCGGACTAAAGTCCCGCACTACATTTTAAAACGCCATTTTCGGGTTGAACCCAACTAGGAAGAAGCCGTAAGGCTAGCGAATCTTCTGATCGGGAAGTTCCGTTTTAATTCCTTCATCCAACGGCATCTTATCCTGATCTGGCGTTAGGCCTTCCGCCACCAGCAGGTCTGCCAATTGTTTGGCGAGCTTGGATTTGGTTTCGGCAAAGGCTGGATCTTGCGCGAGGTTGTGATCTTCTTTGGGATCCTTTGTGAGATCATACAACTCCGCCAGATGCTTGTCTGGAGTGCCATCGCCCGGGGGATAGTGGATGTATTTCCAACCATCCGTGCGGATGCCCCGGACGTTCGGTGTGTAGGGGAATTGCTTCTCGTAATTGTATTCGTAGAACCAATCCGTGCGCCATGCGGAGTCGCCCGCATTGGCCAACTGACGCCAGGAATGCCCTTGGATTTTTGGTAAAGCGGGCACGCCACAAAGATCCAGCACGCTGGGGGCCACATCCAGCGTCAGCACTTGCTGCGCAATGACCTTGCCGGCAGGCAATCCCGGGCCGCGGGCGATCAAGGGGATGCGGATGCTGGGCTCATGCATCGTCCGCTTGTCCACCATGCCGTGCTCACCTTCCAGCAATCCGTTGTCGCCCATGAAGACCACCACGGTGTTGTCCCACTGACCGCTCGCTTGGAGAAATTTTACCATCCGGGCCACGCTATCATCCACACTGAGCACCGTGCCCCAGTAACCGTGGACCATGTTTTCAAAATCAATCACGGCCTCCGGGCGGTCGTCAGGAAATTTCTTCCGCCATTCAAACAACGGCCCATAGATCCCATGCCAGGTGTTGAGACGTTGTTTCATCCACGCCGGCTTGTCCTCCAAGGCAAACGCCGAGGCGGGGTAGGGGACTTTCACGGCATCGAAACTGTGGGCATATTTTTCCTCCGGGGTGTAGAAGCTATGCGGGGCCTTATGCCCCACGCAGAGCGCCCAGGGCTTGGCGGATTGCGGATGCTGCTGCAGCCAATCCAGCGCCAGATCCGTCACGGTCGTGGTGTAGTAACCAGGAATCACCTTCGCCTCCGCGCCATTGATGCGCCATTCGGTATCGAAATATTTCCCCTGACCTTTGTGCGTCACGAAATAATCAAACCCTGGCCGGGGCGCATCATTGTTCTCCCCCATGTGCCATTTCCCTATATAGGCCGTGGCATATCCATGGTCCTTCAATTGCCCGGGCCAGTGCGGCTGCGCGGCGGGCAACTCCGTGAAATTATCCCGCACGCCATGTCGATGCGCATAGAGTCCAGTGAGAATACTGGCACGACTGGGCGAACATAGCGACGTGGTGCAAAACGTGTTCTGAAATCGCACGCCACCCGCCGCCAGCGCATCAATGTTGGGCGTCTTCACATGTGCGGAGCCATAGCACCCCAGCGCATCCGGCCGCAAATCGTCGCACAAAATGTAAAGCACATTGGGGTGCTTTGGTTCGGCGGCTTGGCTGAAGCCAAGAAGTGTCAGCGAGATGGCGAGGAGATGCAGCAATGATTTCATAAGTGAAGGAAGCCACGATCATAGGCCTCAGCCGTCGTCCGTCCATCACGGATTGGCGGAGTTTAAGGAGCCTCAGTCAAGAAAAGCTCCAGCAACGTGGAGGGCGAAGTAACGAGACCAGCACCCCGCTCAGCCGAACCCCCGATGCATGATGCCGGTCTCCTAACGTCGCCCTCCACTTGCGATGCACGCGTCTATTTCCGCAGCAGTAAACTCAGCTGAATCCCCCGCCGCAGCATTCCGCCGAGACTGAATGCCACGCCCCCAAGCCATGCCTCGCGACGAACCTGGTGAGAAATGCGGGCTAGTAAAAACATCGGCTGACAACATCAGCGGGGCCTTCAGCCGTCGTGCTCCTGCTTGGCCTGTTCCGGCAGGTTAGCTGGAAGCAAAACCTTACCCACCCTCAACCTACGGCAGGAGCGTCAGCGTCACCCGCCGCACGTCCATCACGGATTGGCCGGGGATCTCTCTGGCTTGCAACGTCAGCGTGCCCTGGCCTTGGGCCAAATTGATTTCCCCTAACTTCAGCGAGTGAAAATCCTTCATCTGACTTTCGCCATGGCGCGGGATCGTATCCTGGTTCGTGTAGAGTGGAGGATCCCAGCCGGGGGTTACTTTTCCTGTTAGCTCGGCGGCTTGGAAGCTCAGTGCGATGAGCGATCCAGCATCGGCCAGAGGGCAGGTGTAGTCGATCTCCACGGCATATTTGCCCGACGTGTGAACGTCCAACTTCCAGGTCATGCTGTCTGTTTTGGTTTTCCAATTCACGAAATACGAACAGTTAGGGGCGCTGGCGCTGCGTTTGATTTCCCCATGCGGTTCGCCATCGCGTGCGGGGAGCATGGTGATGGGGAACTCCCGATAGCCCACGGGAATGGGCCGAGGATCCACCGCATTGCCGCCTTTGCCGGTGCCCAGTTTCATTTCCGTGCGCCAAGCTTTGACGGACTCCTTCAACTCCGCTGCCAGAGCGGGCTGGGCGTCGTTGATGGGTTTCGTCTGGCCGGGGTCGGCCAGCATATCGAAGAGATTTCCCGCTTCATCCAACCGATGCGTTTGCGTGCGAACGCTCACGCCGCCCGCCCACGTGGTGAAAATATTGCGTGGCTGCCAATCGGTTTTTTGTTTGCGCAGCAGAGGCGATAAATCACGACCATCCAGCGGCTTGTCGCCCACGCGGGGAATGCCAGCCAGCGAAGTCAGGGTGGGCAGTAAATCAATCGCTCCACAAATCTGCGTGACCTCATGCCCCGCTGGCAACTGCCCTGGCCAGCGCAGGAAGCAGACGGACCGCACCCCGGCTTCATCCGTGGTGCCTTTCTTGCCCTTCATGCCACCAGTCCAGCGATTCCCGTTAGGCCCGTTGTCAGAGAAATAGAGCACGATGGTATTTTCCGCCAACTTCAGTTCCTCCAGCTTCGCTAAAATGCGGCCCACGTTGACATCCTGATTTTCCAGCATGGCCAGCGCGCAGCGTGTTTCATCGACATTCTCCTTATCGGCCTGCGTGGCGGTTTGCGTCAGCTTCCGATCCTTCCAGCGGGCCCAATCCTGCTCCGGAGCAGCCCACGGAGAATGCGGGGTGGTAAACGGCACATAACACAAAAACGGTTCCGCCCGATGCTGCTCGATGAACGACAACGCCTTGTCCGTGCAGACGTTCACAATGTATCCCTGCGTGCGCACCATGCGCCCGTTCTCCTCTAGCGGAGCATCGAAATACTCCCCCCAGTGACCGCTGGTGTAGCCAAAATATTGCTCAAAGCCACGCGCCAACGGATGATACGGCCACTGGCTGCCATTGTGCCATTTGCCGAAACATCCCGTGGCATAACCCGCCGCCTTGAAGGCTTCCGGCAGCGTGTGCTCATCCAAATTCAATCGCTCCTGCCCCGTGGAAACCCCCTTCACTCCACCACGCGGATGATAGCGCCCAGTCAGCATTTCCGCCCGCGTGGGGGAACACACCGGACACACGAAGAAGCGATCCAACGACACGCCCGCGCGTGCAATGGAATCGATCTGCGGAGTGGCCACCATTTTGTTTCCGGAATGACCGTAGTCGCCCCAGCCCGCATCGTCTGCCAGCATGATGACAATGTTCGGCTTGGCAGCGTAAAGGCCGGAGCCAAGAGCGCAGAGCAGGAGTGACAGTAATAAAAAGCATTTCATAGCCAAGTTGAACGAGCAGGAGTTACCCGGCATTTTCCTGTCCGCTGCCCCCAAGGCAAGGGACCACCGCCAAACTTTCGCGTAGCTCCACCAACCAACGACTCCTGACCAACAACCAATGACTAAATACCGCTAATCCGTCGCCTTGCGCATTTGGCAGAGCAGTTGGTGGGACTGGAGTTGTTGGACGTAGTGCTCAGCGCGCTCCTTTTCGCCCGTCCAGACAATGCAGGAGCCCTTCTGATGGACATCCAGCATCATCAACGTGGCCTTGCTGGCCGGGTAGCCGAAAATTCGCTGGATCACCATGCTGACATAGCTCATGAGATTTACCGGATCATTAAAGACCACAACGTGCCAGGGGGACGCCACATCGTCTTTTTGCTGGGTGTCCGGACGCACGATCGTGATCGTATCACCATCATCGCCCAAGGCCGCCCGGAACGCCCCGAGCGCTTTGTGGAAAGGGGTCAGAGCAGCCTTAGCGGTTGCCAAAACGGGAAGGAGAGGATTTTTCATGAGTCGAGAGGAAGCAACGTAGTTTAAGGAACAAGTCCGGAGTTTCGCCCAGAAACTGGGCTACCGTCGCATCTGATAAGCGCTGCTGACGCGCACGCCATTCCAAAAAAATTGCAGATTGGAGCGCCACCAACAGTGGAAGGAACGCCTGACGCGCAGCCACCGCACAAAAGGTGGCCAAGTAGCCGGGCATTTTCTCGTCGCGCACGGCGCGCAGGAGATTTTTGCGCAGGGGATCGTTGGTTGACGGTAGTTCCTCCGCTGCAGCATAGGCACTGAGCAATCCCTGGCCCAACGACCGATCTGCGGCCATGATTTCCGTGGCCGCCAGCCGTTCGGCCATGGCATAAATGGCCACCACGTGCGAGGCGAGCGGCCGCCATCTCTCCTGCTGGCACCAAGCCTGCCACGTTTCGGGCACCTCCAGTTCCGGCACCGCAGCCCAGTCCGCCCGCAAACACAAACGCACCGCCCGCTCCACCTCGCTGACGTCCGTTTCGTGGCTTATATAAATCGATTCCCTTGAAGACATGGCCTGATTTTACACAACCCCGGAAAAATTGCCAAGCAAGATGTGAGAATTCATGTTGCAAGAATTCAAAACCCCACCAAGGTGCCGTCCCGTCAAACCACGGGGCGTAGCTCAGCCTGGTAGAGCGCCTGCTTTGGGAGCAGGAAGTCGTCAGTTCGAATCTGGCCGCCCCGATCTTGATTCTTGGATGGTGCCAAATTGCTGTTCGTGATTGCGCCAGCCACCACAGCCTTAAGCCTGCGACGCAAGCCACAGATACAAAGGTGATGGCATGGGGCGGCTCTTTTTAAATAGACGAGTGCACGCTCCCATCCGGACAAGTTGCCACAAACGAGTCACTTTTTTCTTGCGCAAGATCCAAGGAGTGTTACTTTGCGTCACAAAGCAATATTTCCCTATGCCAACCGCTGATTCCGCCGCCGCTCACCTCCGCACGATTCGCTCCCTCATGGAGCGCGCCACTGTTTACCGCGCCATTTCTGGTCCCGCCGCCCTTTTTGGCGGAAGTCTGGCCCTACTGGTGGGCGGAACGTTGCTGGCGAAAGAGACCGCCTGGCAGCCGTCGAATCTGGAGTTCGCTGGGATTTGGCTGGGCGTGTTGGCGATGGTGACGTTGGCTAATTTCTACCTGCTCTTCCGCGGAGCCAAGCAGCGGCAGGAAATCTTCGTCTCGCCCGGCATGAAGCACGCGCTGAGGGCCTTGGCCCCGGCTCTGCTGGCGGGGTTTGTGCTGAGCATGTTGTGCGCCACCACGGGCCCGCTCCAAGCGCATGGACGGGCGTTGATGGGGGCCTTGTGGGCGGTGTTTTATGGCCTTTCCCTGCTGGCTACTGGTTCCTTCTCCCCGCGCTCGATGCAGGTGCTGGGGTTGGCGTTCTTTCTGCTGGGACTTGGTCTGTGCCAACCAGCACTGGCGGCAGCCCCCAGCGACGACTACTGTTTGGCGCTGCGAACCATGATCGGTTGCTTTGGGGTCCTGCATCTGCTCTATGGACTATGGGTGATCCTTTCCGGCATTCGTGTCCCCCGCCCCGCAGCTTAAATTTTCCCTCTTCCAACGCAGTGATCGATTTCAATCAGCTCGACAAGACCATTCATGAGAAGGGCCGCCTGGCCATCATGACCTTGCTGGCTGCCCGCGTGGAATGGTCGTTCCAAGACATGAAGGCGCAGCTGCAGATGAGTGATGGGAACCTGATCACCCACCTTCGCACGCTCTACAAAGCGGGCTTCCTGAGCCAAACCAAGGAGATCGATGGCCGCCCGCAAACGCGTTACAGCCTGACTAAAGCCGGGCGCGAGGCGTATGAAAAGTATCTCGAAATCTTGGAGGCTATTGTCAACCTGTCCCGACCATAGCCCCCTTTTTAAACATTAGCTTTGTGCAGCAAAGCTAAACTAACCATAAACCCAACGCACCATGAAAATTACGCTCGCCACTCACTATGGAATGTGTTTCGGAGTCAGAGACGCCCTCCGCACCACGCGCCAACTTGCTGATGCCCAACCGGTTACGATTCTGGGGGAACTAGTGCATAATCCTTTGGTGCAGGCTGATCTGGCCGCCCGGGGAGTGCACTCGGCTGATCTCCACCATCCGGGACAAGCGTCCACGGAAACGGTGGTGATTACGGCGCATGGAGCGGCGGATAAGGATCGCGCAGCCTGGGTCTCCGCTGGATTTGCCGTGACCGACACCACCTGCCCGCTCGTGCGCAAAGCCCACACCGCCTTGGCGCAGTTGGTGGCGGCAGGTTTTCATCCGGTGATTATTGGTCAGGCCACGCATGTGGAAGTTCGGGGGTTGGCAGGAGATTTCCCGCAGGCGGACATCTTGTTAGAGGAAACGGAGATTTCCGCACTGGGCCAGCATGAAAAGATCGGTGTGGTCTCCCAAACCACCCAACCGATCGTCAAAGTGCAGCGTCTCATCCAATGCCTGCGTGAGCGTTTCCCAAACTCGGAAGTGGTCTTCCGTGACACGGTTTGCCAACCGACAAAGGATCGGCAAACCGCACTGGAGCAGTTATGTCAGCAAAATGAAGTTGTGGTCGTGGTCGGGGGTCGGCACAGCAATAATACCCGGCAACTCGTGTTAGCAGCGCAAGCCTTGGGGGTGAGGGCATTTCAGGTGGAGCGGGCCGAGGATTTGCGTCCCGATTGGTTCCATGGGGTGCATCGCGTGGGACTCACGGCCGGGACCTCCACCCTGGAGGAAACGGTGGCAGCGGTGCAGGTGCGCTTGGAGCATCTGGGAACCATGGCCGCCTGAAGAAAATTTACGGACTACGAAAGCGAATCCTACTCGAACGCGTTACATAGAATCATTGGCCCTGACCGTCTGAACTTCTAAATAGTTACCATTACAAACCGCTGTCCTAAGATACGTATCCTTCTCTCACCATGAATAATCGCATAATGACTCTCATCGGCGGAATTGCCGCTGGTGGCACCTTGGTCTACTTTTTGACAAAGCCTGCCGCCGCGCCAGAAGCAGCCGCAAATTCAGCACCTACCGCTGTCGCCAGCAGCAGTGCCGCTGCTCCGGGAGAGCAGAAAGCCAAGCCCGCAGAGGGGCCGGTGGCGAAACCAACGGCGGCACCTACCAGTGCGTGGGCCAAGCTTTCGGCAAAGTTCGGGGAAGAAAAGACCAAGTTGTCTAAGAAGATATCTTCGGATCTGGGGGATGTGATTGATGAAGGAATGGAATTGGCGAACGCCATGGCCAAAAATACCGGTGCCGCAACTCCAGCTGAAGCTGCGAGCAAGGAGGCGCTGAAAAACCTCAGCCCGCAACTCGGCTTGGATGAGACCCAGCAGCAAAAGGCTGGTGCATTGATTCAAGGAGCCGTGAAAGAGCGGATGGATGCGGTAACTCAATTGGCCTCCGCCATGCGGGCCGAACCCGAGCAGATGATGGAAATGTTCCTCGCTGGCGACGCCTTGTCCCGCGGGGAGATAACCCAGGGAGAATATGACCAGATGACCCAACCAACGCGAACCATGTTGGAGAATATTGGTGGATTCGTGATGGGGCGCCCTGGGTCAGGACCTGGTAACCAACTGCTGGGGGATGAAGCATTTACCAAGGAGTTAAACGGTATCCTAACGCCTGACCAGCAAGTGAAGCTCACGGAAATTTCCACTCAGTGGACGGAACAAGCGCAAACCCGCCGTGGTGGAACCCGCGGTGGGATCCCCTTCCAGAACGGTCAAATTCCGGTGATGGACCTCGAAAAACTTGATCAGTCGGTTACTTCCGTCAAGAAAATGGCCGGGGCCGCCCGCATCATGATTGATGCCATGCAGGGGTTGAAACAGGCAAATCCAGACGCCACGAAAACAACTCCGTAGCATTCTGCTGGGGTTAGGCTACCGAATCGAGGAGAAACAATGGCACCATTTTCTCTTGGCCAGAGCGCTGAGATTTCTCTAGGATGCCGGCCATGACGTCGAAATATTTCTTACTCCTTCCCTTGCTCGCCATGCTGGCACCGGGTGCTGAGCCCACGGTGAGTTTGGACTTGGGAAATCGCGTAACCTTAGATCTGGTGCTGGTGCAGCCAGGGAGTTTCCAGCAGGGATCGCCCGTGGAGGAAGTGGCTCGGGGGAGCGATGAGACGCTGCGGTCCGTGAAGTTGACCCAGCCCTTTTATCTGGGGAAAACAGAGGTGACGCGTGGTCAGTTCGCACAATTTGTGAAAGAAACAAACTTCCGCACGGAGGCAGAGGATGGCAAATCCGGCGGATTCGGTTGGGATGGCGCAGCGCTGGTGCAACGGGCTGACTTTAATTGGCGAAATCTGGGCTTCCCGCAGACCCAGGCGGATCCCGTCGGCTGCGTTATGTGGTTGGATGCCCATGCGTTTTGTCGTTGGCTGAGCGAACGCACGGGGCGTGATTTCTCGCTGCCGTGGGAGGCGCAATGGGAATACGCAGCCCGCGCTGGAAGCCAAGGGGCAAGGCCAGATGGTGAGCCTAACAACACTGTCTGGACCAACGCCAACGCTCTCGGAAGGACCCATCCGGCCGGGCAAAAACCAGAGAATGCCTGGGGCTTCGAGGATATGCTAGGGAATCAATGGGAGTGGTGCGAGGATTGGTATGCGCCTTACCCGGATGGTCCGGCAACGGATCCGCTGCAGGTGAATCAAAATTTAAGCGACAAACCTCGGCGCGTGCTCCGCGGTGGCTCTTGGGTGAAGGAACCGAAGCTGGCGCGATATGCCGCCCGCTTCCGCAACGATCCTCGCTCCCGCAATGCGGACAACGGATTCCGCGTCATGACTCTGAATCTTCAAGGCCAGCAAAGCTTAACGTCCCCGCAGCTCCTGCCAACTCCCATTCCAGTTAAAACGATTCCCAAAGCCATCCCACTAGCCACACCGCCTCCGGCCCCCAGTCCCCCTCCTTCGAATCACCTTCCACCCGTCCCACAGAGTAGCAGTGGTGTCGGCGGTTGGTTATGGGCGTTGTTAGTAATACCATTGCTGGCCATTGTAGCCGTGGTTAAACGACTCTTGGGTCGCCCAGGATCACCTCCGGTGCCGCAGGTAGCGCGCGACAATTTCACCACCACCCCCACGTCCGATGGTTTCTGGCTGGAAGCGGACACGAGTCCGGGAAGTCGCATCCGCTGGACCTGCTTGGCAGCTGGGCAGGCCATGCAAGGCGTCGTGGAATACGAGCCTGGTCCGAGCGGACAGTTTATTTTCACGGGCGCTCCGCCGCAAAATATCGACATTGTGATCATTGGCACGGTGGCCGCACTGGGGGCCTATACTTCCAGTTCACCGCATCTCTCCATTCATTCAGGCTATTCGTCAGCCCTCCCAAGCTACCATCCCATGCCGATGAACGATGAACCGCCCGCGCCACCGCTGCCGGAGATCGTAATCGATCCCATGCCGGAGCCTCCGGCCAATGATTCGACAGCTGCAGAACCCCTGTTCCCCAGCCGTTCGGAGCCTTCTGCTTATTGATCTGACTATGATCGAAGTCGTGGCTCATGACGCGGTGGCTGGGCGTTTACGCCTGCGCACCCTGCGTAGTTTGCGCGTGGCTGGCTTGGCGGACGCGCCTGGCCGCACCATCTCCACGGCAGGGGCATGGCTGGTTAGGCCAATTCCGATCTCCTTGCCGCCCGGAGATGCTTACGTCGCCCTGGGCCTGCAACCTGGCCCCCAACGCACGCAATTATTGCGTCGTTGTGGCGGAGACATTTCAACTCTGCGATTCTGGCAACGTGGCGTTGCGCCTCTCCCGCCCGTGATTTACCTAGCCCCCCAGGCGGCGGCAGACTATGCGAAGCTGGAGCATAAGCACGGTCCCAGCGCTGCGCTGCTCCAGCGGTTTCTGCGTCATCGAAACCGGCGTGTGGTCCATTTACCAGCGCTGGATGCGTGGGTGGATCGACGTTTGCGCACGGTGCAAGTGGTGACCACCATTCAGATTGGCGGGGCCGAGCGCATTACGCTGGATCTGGCGGCAGAACTGAATCGACTGAATACGCCCACGCTCGTCGTCGCGCTGGGAAAGCCTACGCGACAGGCTTTTCCGGCTCCGGAAAATTTCAGTGACCTCAGCCAACAGCGCGACCGCATGGGCGCACTGATGCAAGTAGCGCGTCAGTTTGGAGCGGATGTCATTCACGCGCATTTGCTGGATGCGGCGGACGTGCAACGCCTGACCGCAGCGGGATTCCAAGTTGTCGTCACCCTGCACAATACCCCCAACGCCTGGCCCCGTGGCATGCAGGCATTGGGAACTCAAGACGCGGCCCTGCTGTTGGGCTGCGCGCAAGCCGTCACGCGTGAAATCACGTTACCGATCCCCAAGCGAACTCTCTGGAATGGAATTCAGCCAACCCTCGAACCAGCGAAACTCAATTGGAGAACAACGTTAGGGATTCCGCCATCCGCCATCGTGCTGTTGGCGTTGGCGAATGTGCGTTTTCAAAAACGGCTCGATCGGCTGCCGGAAATTCTCCTCGCCACCCAGGCGTTGTTGGACACGGAAGTCCACCTCTTGCTCGCAGGACAAGGAACCGAGCAACTGCCGCTACCGCCGCGAGCCCATGCGTTGGGTCTCCAGTCGGACATCGCTTCGGTGCTGGCAGCAAGCGACGTGCTGATAGCTGCCAGCGACCACGAGGGCCTCAGTCTGGCGCAACTTGAAGCCCTGGCCGCTGGTAAGGCGGTGGTGGCCACGGAGGTGGGTGGCACCAAGGAAGTCCCCGGAATCACGTTGGTTCCAGTCGATGCCTCGGCGGCACAATTTGCCGCAGCCATCAAATCAGCCCTCGCCAATGACCGCCCCTTATTCCCCAAGTCCTTCACCCGACACGCCATGGCGCGACGCGCTCAATGGCTGTATCCTCGGGTGCTGGCGCGCTCCCATCCACCATCAGGTTTACTGCTCGTGTGTAACAATTTCAGCGTCGGCGGAGCCCAGAGCAGCGCCCGACGTTTACTGACCCAACTGGCTGCCCGCAGCATCAAAGTCCGCGCAGCCGTGGTTGAGGAAGAACCGCGCAGACCAACTGCCGGACGGGCGGCCCTGCTCAAGGCGGGCATTCCCGTCATGGCCACCCCACCTCCCAGTCGCATGGATGCCGCCGCTGCCTGCGGGCTATTGCTGGAAGACATTGACCGACAACCACCGGCCGTGGTCGTCTTCTGGAACTTGATTTCCAGCTACAAAATCCTCCTGGCTGATGCGCTCCTCCACACTCCCGTATTCGACGTCAGCCCCGGAGAAATGCTCTATGCCTCGCTCGACCGCTATTTTACCCAACCTCGCACGGGCCTGCCCTACCTTAACGCACGCGACTATGGCACGCTCTTAACTGGAGTGATTGTAAAGTATGCTAACGAGGCCACTCAAGCACGCCATGCGTTCGACTGTCCGGTGCACATCATTCCCAACGGAGTGATCATCCCGGCGGCAATCCCCCACCCCAGCCGTCGAGGCCCAATCAGATTCAGCACCAGCGCGAGACTGAACCCGGACAAGAAATTAGAAGAACTGATCGAAGCCTTCCGACTGGCACGGCCCCGCCTGCCCGCCTGCGAACTCCACATTGCCGGTGGACCAGACGGCGGCAACAAGGCCTATGCCAAGCAACTCAAACACCTCGCGCGGGGCTTGCCCATCAAATGGCATGGAGTGGTGCGGAACATCCCTCGGTTCCTCCAGCAGTGCGACATTTTCCTCATGATCTCCGAACCTGCGGGCTGCCCCAATGCCAGCTTGGAAGCCATGGCCAGCGGTCTGCCCATCATTGCGACAGATCATGGCGGAGCTTCCGACCAAGTCATTGATGGCGAAAATGGATTCCTCACACCACGCCACGATGCGCCAGCATTGGCTGAGAAAATGTGCGTCCTCGCCCACGATCCTGCCCTGCGAATGCGCATGGGCCAAATGAGCCGCAAGTTCGCCTCGGAGCGCTTCTCGATGGATCACATGGTGACCAGATATCTCAGTGTGCTGGGGCTCTAGGCTGCCTCACCATCTTGCCGCGCCATCTTGTTGAGCATCACGATGGCCCGCAGGAAATCTGCGGTGGCCTGGCAACCGTCCCGCCGCCAAAGCCCCTGCGGGGGCATGACCTCCACGACGGGACCAAAGATAGTCGGGGGCTCGAAGCGGAGGAGGATTGAGAAAGTGCTACCAAAGCCATCATCCGCCATACTGTAGAGCTGGCTGGCAGGAATCGTTTGAGACTTCCAATAGCCCTTAATCGTGAATATTCCATCCCGGTAGCTGGCAAATTTCACCGTGCGCACCCAGGCCAAAATGATAAGACTAACCAAAGTAACGAAGGCCGGGAGTAACCATCCCGCTCCCCCATGATCCCAAGCTACAGAACAAGTCGCTCCGCAGACTATCATTAAAATCCCAGGAAGGATAAATCGGTAGAAGGCAGTTACTGGAGAACTAAGGGAAAGCACCGGAGACATACCTCCACCCTAGCCTGCAACCCCGATCCTGGCAAGAGTTGAAGTCCATAAGACTGGCGGTCTCCGACGCCGTGTTAAGCCCCTGCGGGGGCATGACCTCCAGCCTTCATAAGACTGGCGGTCTCCGACGCCGTGTTAAGCCCACCACCCCGAGGGTCGGTTAATTTTTTGAGTTGCGGTGAGTGCATTACGGAGTCCATCCGGTGGGGACTACGTAGTTAGGATTGCCTGTGGTGGACTTGTAGAAGCTGGCACGCGTGGCCTTGAAGACCTTGTTCAGATCCTGACTGTTCAGGGCGTTGTCTCCTTGCAGGCTCCAACGGCGGTAGGGATCGAAGCCTGCATTCACCAGCCAGTAGGTAGTGTAGTTCTCTGCGTTCAAGGTGGTGTCACCTTTCCAGAAGAGCACGTTATCCGCACGGACAGGATCCAGTCCACCGACAAACCCATTGAAGTTAGTGCCAGTCCAAGTCATGGCGCGGTCCACGTAACTTTGATCGATCGGGAAACCTGCACCAACCAGATTCTGACCTGCGTTCAGTGGGCAGGCCATGGCGTTCTGCCGCACGTGGCCAACTTGAGTCGTGCTAATGGCCGCACCGCGATGGTGGATGAAGATCCCCTGGCAGGCATCCAGAGCGAAGCCATCTTGGTTGGCAAGGGTGTTGTCACCTTGCTTCACCCAATGAATCCCCATGCCACCGCTGGTCATATCGGCCAGGTAATAAACACTCCATTTGGCAACGCTATTGGCATCGTAGATCAGAACCTTGTCGGAGTTGTTCGGCGTGCTGCCAGCCTTGTAGAGCGCTGGTGGGAAGAGTCCACCAATGGTCTTGGCTTCCCGCACGATGACACTGGCTCCTGCGAGCGCATCAACCGTGAGGGCTTTCGTGCCACTGCCCACCGCGATCGTATTAGCGGTGCTGCCTCCGATGACGTTCCAGCGATGACCCGCGAACGGCCCACTGAGAACTTCCACGTAGTAGCTTTTACCCAACACGAGCACACTGGCAAAATTACTGGTGCCGACGGCGGTGGTCACATCGAGTGAACTAGCGGTGTTGCTATCCACGGTTCCGCTGAAGACTTCGCATTCCAGGAATGGATTACTGTAAGTTTCGCAGGCACCGGTGATAGTCCGGTCCATCCAACCAGCAGCATAGGTGCGGCTGGTGGTAGCGGGGCTGGCGAGGTCCACCTTCAAGCGGACGAAACCCTTACCGTTGGCCAATGCGGGAATGCTTTCGAGGTTGGCGTAGAGCAGTTTATCCGTGCCATCACCATTGCTGGTTACGCTTGGGAAGATGGTGGTAACTGGAGTCCAACCACCGCCATTGGCCGAGCTGAGCGCCAGGTCAGAGATGTATTCCAAGGTGACAGTCGTGCCGACCAAACCATGAACCACGTTCACTTCTGCGTTCATTAAACCATCTTGGTCCACAAGGACTTCCAAAGGACAGCGTGGGTTCACACCGCTGTTCGGGGCGAAGCAGAACGCAAACTCTTGGAGGTTGTCGTAAATGTCGCCATCAGGATTTTGTGTTGGACCATTGCTGCCGCCGAGGGCGTTCTGACTCTGCCAAGTGGCCCAGTCCGTTGGTTTGGCGGGTTTCTCAAGGAAGTCGCGACCATTGACGGTTTGTCCTGGGTTAACTGTGACGGTCTGGATTTGATCCGGGTTGCCGCCGTCCACATCACTCACAGAAGAGTAACCTGCGGGTTGCGTTTGCAGCACGCCATAAGTTCCAGGGGCAACGTTAGTGAAGCTGTAGCTGCCGTCTGCAGCCGTCGTGGTCGTGATCGGTTGCAGCCCAGGGGTGTTGGGATCGCCATCAATCGGGTTTCCACTACCATCGACTAGCGTTAGGATAACTCCAGAAATCGGTGTATCACCTGCGTTGTCGTTATCAGTATCC
The DNA here is from genome assembly GCA_031411295.1 of Verrucomicrobiales bacterium. Classification (GTDB taxonomy): domain Bacteria; phylum Verrucomicrobiota; class Verrucomicrobiia; order Verrucomicrobiales; family V1-33; genus JAGNEJ01. Next base: position 20,618 of record JANOAV010000202.1, read on the forward strand.
GCGAGGACATAGCCTGCAATGGTGCCGGGTTGCTCCTCAACAAAATCACGTCCGGTGACGGCTTGGCCAGCGGCCACCGTAATCGGCAGGATTTGATTTGGATTGCCACCGTCCACATCGCTCACGGAGATAAATCCTGCGGGCTGCGTTTCCACAACGCCGTAGGTTCCGGGAGGCAGATTGGTGAAGCTGTAGCTGCCATCTGGTGCCGTGGTGGTGGTAGTTAGTTGCACGCCAGCGGTGTTCGGATCGCTGTCCACTGGATTGCCGCTGCCATCAACGAGCGTCAAGGTTACGCCAGAGATCGGAGCGTCGCCTGTGTCGTCGTTGTTGGTGTCTTGGCGGACAGTTCCGGCAATGCTGCCAGGTTGTTCTTCCACGAAGTCACGCCCAGTCACAGCTTGGCCAGCGATCACGGTGATCGGCAGGATTTGATTTGGATTGCCGCCGTCAACGTCACTCACGGAATTGAATCCAGCGGGCTGCGTTTCCACGACACCGTAGGTTCCTGGGGGAACGTTGGTGAAGGTATAGGTGCCATCTGGAGCTGTGGTGGTCGTGATCGGTTGCACGCCAGTCGTGTTGGTATCACCATCGACTGGATTTCCGCTGCCATCAACGAGCGTCAGGGTCACGCCGGAGATCGGAGCGTCGCCTGTGTCGTCGTTGTTCGTGTCTTTGAGCACGGAGCCTGCAATGGTGCCGGGTTGCTCTTCCACGAAATCATGCCCGGTCACAGCTTGGCCAGCGGCTACCGTGATGGGCAGGATTTGGTTTGGATTGCCACCATCAACATCGCTGACGGAGTTGTAGCCTCCGGGCTGGGTTTCCACCACGCCGTAGGTTCCTGGGGGAACATTGGCGAACGTATAACTACCATCGGGAGCTGTCGTCGTCGTGATCGGTTGGACGCCAGCGGTGTTCGGATCGCCATCGACCGGATTACCGCTAGAATCAACGAGCGTCAAGGTCACACCGGAAATCGGAGCGTCACCTGAGTCGTCGTTGTTGGTGTCTTTGAGCACGGAACCCGCAATGCTACCAGGTTGCACTTCCACGAAATCACGACCCACGATGGCTTGACCAGCAGCCACCGTGATTGGCAGGATTTGATTTGGATTGCCACCGTCGACGTCACTCACGGAAGCAAAGCCTGCGGGCTGCGTTTCAACGACGCCATACGTGCCGGGAGGCAGGTTGGTGAAGGTGTAGCTGCCATCGGGAGCTGTTGTCGTCGTGATCGGTTGGACGCCTGCGGTGTTCGGATCGCTATCGACCGGATTGCCACTAGAATCAACGAGCGTCAAGGTCACACCGGAAATCGGAGCGTCACCTGTGTCATCGTTGTTGGTGTCTTTGAGGACGGATCCAGCAATGCTGCCGGGTTGCTCTTCCACGAAGTCACGGCCGGTCACCGCTTGGCCTGCGGCCACCGTGATGGGTAGGATTTGGTTTGGATTTCCGCCATCAACGTCGCTGATGGAGTTGTAACCGGATGGCTGCGTTTCAACCACACCATACGTGCCCGGAGGCAGGTTGGTGAAGCTGTAACTGCCATCGGGAGCCGTCGTCGTCGTAATTGGTTGCACGCCAGCGGTGTTCGGATCGCCATCGACCGGATTGCCGCTGCTATCGACGAGCGTCAGAGTCACGCCGGAGATAGGAGCGTCGCCTGTGTCATCGTTGTTGGTGTCTTTGAGGACGGATCCAGCAATGCTTCCAGGTTGCTCTTCCAAGAAGTCACGGCCTGTAATGGCTTGGCCAGCGGCCAGGCTGATGGGCGAGATTTGATTTGGATTTCCGCCATCAACGTCGCTTACGGAAGCGAATCCTGCGGGCTGCGTTTCGACCACACCATACGTGCCGGGAGGCAGGCTGGTGAAGCTGTAGCTGCCGTCTGGAGCCGTCGTGGTCGTGGTCGGTTGCACACCAGCAGTGTTCGGATCGGAATCAATTGGATTGCCGCTTCCATCAACAAGAGTCAAGGTCACGCCGGAAATCGGAGCGTCGCCTATGTCATCGTTGTTGGTGTCTTTGCGAACCGTTCCCGCTATGCTGCCGGGTTGTTCCTCCACGAAATCACGACCGGTCACCGCTTGCCCTGCGGCCACCGTGATTGGCAGGATTTGATTTGGATTACCACCATCCACATCGCTCACGGAAGCAAAGCCAGCGGGCTGGCTTTCGACCACACCATACGTGCCGGGAGGCAGGTTGGTGAAGCTGTAGCTGCCGTCTGGAGCCGTGGTTGTCGTGGTTGGTTGGACCCCAGCGGTGTTGGGATCGCTGTCGATTGGATTACCGCTGCCATCAACGAGCGTCAGGGTCACGCCGGAGATCGGAGCATCGCCTGTGTCGTCGTTGTTAGTGTCGCTACGAACTGTTCCGGCAATGCTGCCAGGTTGCTCTTCCACGAAATCACGACCGGTCACGGCTTGGCCCGCGGCCACTGTGATCGGCAGGATCTGATTTGGATTGCCACCGTCCACATCGCTTAAGGAGTTGTAGCCCGCAGGCTGGGTTTCCACCACACCGTAGGTTCCTGGGGGAACATTGGTGAAGGTGTAGCTGCCATTGGGAGCTGTCGTCGTGGTGATTGGTTGGACGCCAGCGGTGTTCGGATCGCCATCGACCGGATTGCCGCTGCCGTCTACGAGGGTCAGGGTAACGCCGGAGATCGGGGCGTCGCCAACGTCATCGTTGTTGGTGTCGTTGAGGACGGAACCACCGATGCTGCCGGGTTGCTCTTCTACGAAATCGCGACCTGTCACGGCTTGGCCGGCGGCCACTGTGATTGGCAGGATTTGATTTGGATTACCACCGTCCACATCGCTCACGGATGCAAAGCCAACGGGCTGCGTTTCCACCACACCGTAGGTTCCTGGGGGAACATTGGTGAAGGTATAGCTGCCATCGGGAGCTGTCGTCGTGGTGATGGGTTGGACCCCAGCGGTGTTCGGATCGCCATCGACCGGATTGCCGCTGCCGTCTACGAGGGTCAGGGTCACGCCGGAGATCGGGGCGTCACCGATGTTATCGTTGTTGGTGTCTTTGAGCACAGAGCCCGCAATGCTGCCGGGCTGTTCTTCCACGAAATCACGTCCCGTGACAGCTTGGCCTGCGGCCACCGTGATCGGGAGGATCTGATTGGGATTGCCGCCGTCAACGTCACTGACGGAATTGAATCCGGCGGGTTGTGTTTCCACGACCCCATACGTGCCGGGAGGCAGGTTGGTGAAGCTGTAGCTGCCATTTGCGGCTGTGGTGGTCGTGGTGGGTTGCACACCGGCGGTGTTGGGATCGGAATCGACCGGGTTGCCGCTGCCGTCTATGAGGGTCAGGGTCACGCCGGAGATCGGGGCGTCACCGATATTATCGTTGTTGGTGTCTTTGCGGACCGTTCCTGCGATGCTGCCGGGTTGCTCCTCGACGAAGTTATTTCCGTTATCCGTTTCACCTGCGGTGATGGTGACAGGTATCCGATTATCGGTCGTGCTGGCATTAGCCACATCATCCCCTGGTGTGGTGGTGTCGCCATCGGTAACGGTCAGGTAGCCGGAGGGTTGTGTCTCCACCACGACGTATTTTCCGGGGGATACATTTGTGAAAGAGTAAGCGCCAGCGTTATTGGTGGTGGTATCGCTGCCGACTTCAACCCCATCAGAGGGATCGCCATCGCCATTGGGATCGGTGAACAATTTCAACGTGACACCAGCAATTGGAGCATCACCTGTGTTGTTATTATCCGTGTCGGCAAATACCGAACCGCTGATCGTGCCCTTATCTGTTACAGGGAAGCTAACTGAGGGAGATCTCGTATTATTAGGATCGCTTACGTTGGCGTTGTTAACGACATTACCGCCCACTGGGTAAGTCGAAATAAGTCCGTCAAAGGTATAAAAATACTCACTGAATGGAGGGATGGAAACGGGGACATAGAGACCCGCTCCATCAAAAGGAAAAGCCGTGCCACTGGCATCGTCGGCCTGGGCAGTGACGCTGCCGCCAGCCAGTTGCTGAGTGGAGGATCCAGTGACGTAGGTCAGGGGGACGGGAAACTCATCAGTCACGAGCATCGTGTTAGCTGTCAGGGGTAAGGCCCCCGCATTTCGCACGGAAATGGTGTAACGAACTGTATCCCCTACGTCGTAGAGGCCATTGCCATTAACGTCATTACTCAAGACGACATTTTTTCCGGCAGAGAAAGGCACACCGTTAAGCACGGTAACGCCCAAATCCAAGGAAGGCGCACCAGTGGGGGCCGTATTAGGATCTTCACCCCAAGCCGCCGCGATGACCGCATCACTGCCGTCACAAACCCACAAGCGCATGGCGGTTTGGTCGCCATCCGGATCGTAGATCCTCTGGCTGTCCAAAGGGATGACCGTGAACTGTTGATCATATTGCACCCCGTTAGAGTCAACTAATGAACCTCCATCATTGTTGAAATCAACGCAGACCTGGACGGTTGCTGTGGAGGCAGGGTTGGTCTTGTGATCCACGGTCAACCAAATTGGCGAGACATTTGCATTGGGACTGGCGGACGAGTTCGGATCGCGTCCCGGGGACCAGGCCGTTGATAGAATTTGATTCGTGACCTGAGAAAATGGCACCAGGGTATATCCCCAATCCCAAGTCGATGAATTTGCCAAATCGGCGCTTATCGATGCAAAAGCGATGAACGGCTGACCTCCAGTCGATGTAAAGCGCTGGCCACTCAAATCGGGGGAAACAACCGAGACCGCACTATTGGCAGGAATGGAGAGCGGTGTTTGCGCTACGGGCCCTTGGGTGAACCAGTTTACCGTAATCGCCGTATTATTTGGATTATGAACGTGAATCTGGGTTTGACCTGCGTTGGTAGGAGTTCCCACCGATCCAAGATAACTACTTGAGTATAGACCCAGGTGAGGCAGGATATACCAATCTGCCTCATAGGTGGCACATTTATCCGCCGTAAAGAGCACCACGAATACAGGTTTGGTTGCAACAATGGTCGCATTTTGCAGGAGGCCGCCATTCACGTAATAGGATTCACCTTTGTTGATAGTTACGGAGGTGTCCACTGTCCCGTCGGCATTACTGTCGATTTGAATTTCGGTGTTATCCTGGGCCGCCTGAATCGTGGCTGCGGTGTATTCAAACCGGTTGTTGGTTGGAGTATTCCCATTCATGACGTAGTCCTCACCCACCGGCAGCTTGTAGCTGGTGCCCCACAATGCAGTTGGGTAAACCTCTGTCGCTCCTGCCATGAGCGTTTCCGATCCGGTAGCCCATCCCGAACGAGTCACCGAGAGCGCCCCGGAAGTCACCAAGTGGTCACCTCCATCATAATCGATTACCGCTTGACGGGTTGTGCTCACCACGTCGTTTTTCAGTGTCACCACATCGCCCCGGCTCAGCAAGTCATTAGGGTGCCCAGGAGCCACCCCATTGGTCAAATCGCCATCTCCCCAGATTTCAGTGGTTGATTGTGTTTTTATGTTTGGAATGGCTTCATAGCCGTCCTCCCAATGGTCGTAAACAATGATCGTATTGTCTTCTGCCACGACGAACGAGGTAAAGCTCCGAATTGGATCAACCGGGTTTTGACTATTGCCTCCACAGTTCGCAGGCGCGCCGGAGGAGTAGGCACGCTTGGATGCATTGAGAATATCATCCTCATTAAAGGGGATGAAGTATTCTTCGACGACGGACGGGGCCGCGCTAGCCTTCGGAGCGAGTCCGAAGAATGCGAGAACCGCAAGGAGGAATGACAGGAGCCAGTGGCACTGTATATTTTGTGGTGTGTGTTTCATAATGTGGTGTAATAAAAGTGATGGAAATTAAGGGTGAGCCGGGGCACGATTTGCGACCGCGTTGGGATTGGCCCGCTGCGGAATTTCCAGCGGCAACTCAAAGGAGCCACCGGATGCCAACCCGCTTTGGAGAGATATTTTCCGTCCCTTGTTAGCGGAAGCGGAGAATTTTGGCGGGAAATGCAGGGTGATTTCTCGACCCTGGCGTTGATCCGGCTCGCTGATGGTGGCCGTGACACCTGCGAGGCGTAGTTCTTCGGGTATACCTACCTTGGGATGCAGCACGGAAACGCCGTCCCGAGGGCGGATCGCCACCACGAATTCTTGGGAGCGATCCAATTCCATGGGCGGCAGCACCACCCGCTGCGGGGTGATGATGAGTGGTTGGCTGACATACGCCGCGACGGCAACTTCCAGCGCGGGCACTTGCCAGTCGAAGGAGGAAGATTTCCAACGCACCGGAACCTTCAATTTCCCCAGATGGGAGCCCGTCGGCAGCAGTGAAGTTTGCTTGAGGACGACCGCCTCGTTGGAAACATTATTCCAAGCAGCCACAAATCCTGGAAGCATAACTTCCGCAGTTCCTACTTCGAAATCAGAATTAAACCGAATCGGAATCGAGACATCTGCCAGCAGCTTGTCTTCCCCCGTCTCTGGCAACTCAATCCGCGAGAGCGGCTGCGTCAGCACGGAAAGCGCTTCACCAGAGAATTTGCTGGGCGGCACCAGCTTAGCTGAGTTCGATAAGAAAGCGACCTGTCCGCGCCAAGCCCCGGCCACGATTGGACTATGGATTTCCAAGCCCACCGCCAAGTGCTCGCGGGGAGCCAGCGTCACAGGAAACTTGGTGTGCTCTTTCCACCCTGAGGGCAACTGCACCCCGGTGACGGTCAAGGCCCCTTGGCCGACATTTTCAAGCTCCAGGGAGTAGGGGAGCATCCCGCCAGCCGGAGTTTTTCCGAAATCCTGACCTGCCTGCACCACCGACAGGATTGGTTCCATGGCGCGATGCGCCTTCACTCGTTTGGCAAGCAGATCATAGTAGTAGGCCGCATCCGGAGCAGCCCCGTAAATGCCGCCCTCTGCAAACCAAAGCTGGGGGAAGCCTTGCAGTCCTCGGGACTCGTCCGCCCGCCGCACAATTTGACCATTTTGCACCACCTGCTGGCGTGCCGCGCTCAAGGCCGCAGGACTCAGCCATGCCGCGACTGTCGCAGCAGACACGCGCTGGCTAAGGGCTGCCCGCAATGCCGACTCGGTAAATTTTATCTGCTCCGCCAACAGAGCATCGACCAACGCTTCATGCGTCTTAGGTTCAGCCGCCCAAACCGCTAGTAGGATCGCTTGTGTCTCCGCATGGTTCACATCTGCGGCCACTGGAAGCAGGTAAACGCTCACCGAATCTGCTGGTAGCGTGGCCGTCACCTCCCGCAAATTCCTCATCATTCTAACACAATGCGGGCATGCGAAATTCGTCACTGCCAATACCGCAGTGCCCTTGCTGCCTGGATTCAGCAATGGAACTCGGGCCACCGGTATTTCAAATTCCCTTCCTAACAGTGCCATGTTTCCAGATGAGTCGGGTTCACTAACCAGCAGTCCTTGGTCAATCGCAATGGCCTTAAATATTGGGGCGTGGTCGCTGGACCAGACTATGGGCGATCCAAGTAGTAATAACCCCATTGTCAGGATCCCCGAGGCGGGTGCTAGCCAGCGTGACCGCCCCCCGTCCCTCCGCAAGGAAAACAAGACTCCGCGAGCCGCCTGTTTCCGGCCATCAATAATTAGGGCACAACCTGACAGCGCCAATCCATGAAGCGCGCAACAGGTCGGGCAGAGCTTCCCGAAAACCATTACCTGCACCGCCACGAACCAAGCCGCAGCTGCTGCGATTGCAACGAGTAGCATTGCCTGCAATCGCAACAACGTGGTGCCGCCACGCGAAGCTTGCGCAATGCTGATGAGAGCGAATCCCGCGTAAGCCGAGGCCCCCAACCAAGCCACTGGCATTACTCCGAAAAATTTCCCCCATCCGCTCTGACCCATGGCATCACAACCTTGGGCCTGCTGACACAGCAATGCCCCACCAGACCGGAGGCCCAGCCCCAGCAGCATCGAACCCACGGCCGCTAGCGCCAGTAGGAGCAGGCCCCAACGAGGTTTCGCGGGGATTCCACAAAACCCTTTGGACGCAGCGGGTTGCTTAATTTTTAAAGAATGTGACATGTCGGCATCATTGAGTATCTCTCAAATATAAGAATATTTTCACGCTTGATATGCAAATGTAACATATATTCCTGAAATACAAATTATTTTTATTGTTCGAAGTTTATTTTTAAATTACAGTTGGAGACGTCACCAGCGCGAATCTGTTGCCGGCCCCTCTAATTGTGGTAATTATAAATAACCACATCATTTTAGGTGTAGCAATTATAAAATTTTGTTTATTGAAATTATGAAGTTCGATCTAACGTCAAACGCAGTTCTGCGACAATCTACCCCTCTTGGCTCACAAAAAGTCCGTAATTTGATCGCTCTTTCTGGATTGCATATACTTTCTGGAAATGGAAGTTCCCCTTAGCCTCCGCCTACCAGGTTTTGGCCAATTGTAAAAAGCACCACCGGCTCCGTCTCTTTTAGCTCGATTGCATTTACCAATTACTGATCATCTGCCGATACTGAATACTTCGGGCAGCCTTACTAGTTTTTGACCCGGATTCCTGTTTTCGGAAGGGGCGAGGTGGAGTGATCTCAAGCAGCGCCCAAACTTCTGAGCTTTATGCCATGTTGGCTCGATCGAGCCCCGAGTGCCCCCCTTTTTCAGACTTTGTGGTGGCTTCGCCAAATACTGTTTTTGATTGTAGGTGCTGGCACCCAAGGCTGCGCTGCGCTGGCCTTGGGCTTTGATGTTTCGTCCTTGCAGGACTTAGCGAATTGCCCCTGATGATGAGAGTCTTGGGCTTTGATGCCCGTCCTTTCAGGACTTGAGAAATGACACCTAACCATGATGGACCTGGCCACGCGCCAACAAGGCATGGAGAAACTTCCGAGCAAGTTCTTATCGTATCCGGCCTGCCCCGGAGTTCCATACGCAGACAAGCGAATGACGAAATGACGGAGTGCTGACAAGATCATGAATTATGAAATTTACTCTATTTGCCGCTGCCTGCCTCCTGCCGCTCACCGCCTCCGTGGCCCGGGAGGTGTGGACGCCTGCCCAGGCGCAAGCTTGGGGGCAGCAGCAGCCTTGGTTGGTGGGGGCAAATTTCACGCCAGCTTCGGCCATCAATCAGTTGGAGATGTGGCAAGCCGAGACTTTCGATGCCGCAGGCATTGACCGGGAGTTGGGTTGGGCGGAGGGCTTGGGCATGAATACCATGCGCGTTTTCCTGCATGACTTGCTGTGGGCCAAGGATGCGGCGGGCTTCAGCAAACGGATCGATCAGTTCCTCACGCTGTGCGCCAAGCATAAGATTCGCCCCATGCTAGTGCTCTTCGATTCTTGTTGGGATCCCGCTCCTCAGCTGGGGAAACAGCGCGAACCCAAAGCGGGAGTCCATAATTCCGGCTGGGTCCAGAGTCCCGGGGCGGCTGCGTTGCAGGACGATTCCCAATGGCCTCGACTCAAGCAATACACTCAGGAAATTATCGCCCGCTTCAAGGACGACGCCCGAATTCTGGCGTGGGACATTGTCAATGAGCCGGACAATGCCAATGATAGCAGCTATGGTCACAAGCATCTGAAGCAGGAACCGGCCAACAAAGGCGCGCTCGGCATCAAGTTGGTGAAGGCTGCGCTCGACTGGGCCTACGAGGCGAACCCCAGCCAACCGATCACGGCGGCACCATGGAATGGCGACTGGAGCAGCGAGGAGAAGTTGTCTGAATTTAACCGACATCTCTTCAATCACTCGGATATCATCACGTTTCACAACTACGGTCCAGCCAAGGAATTCGGGGAACGTGTGGCCGCCCTGAAACGCTATCAACGCCCGATCATCTGCACCGAATACATGGCGCGTCCGGTGGACAGCACATTTCAAGGGAGCCTGCCGATCGGCAAGGCGAATCAGGTGGGGATGATCAACTGGGGATTCGTGGCGGGCAAAACGAATACGATTCACCCTTGGAAAACGTGGCAGGAACCGACCAAGGGCGCGGAACCGGAGGTCTGGTTCCACGACATTTTCCGCCCGGATGGCACGCCTTATCGCAAGGAAGAAGTGGAATTTATCAAGGCGCAGACGGGGAAATGATAGTCGGGCGGCAGTGCATCATTGGCACCGGGCGGTCCAAAGGTTAGCCCGCCGAACCCTCCCCGTGAATCAGACGTCTGAATCCGCTGGGGACATGCCTGCGGGCTAAAGCCCGTGACTACTTAAGCGGAGGCGGCTTCCGCTGGCATGAGGTAATGCAGGAAACGCCCGACGATTTCCCGCATCTCCTTGCGGGCCACGATGCGATCCACCAATCCGTGTTCCAGCATAAATTCCGCCGTCTGGAATCCGGGCGGCAAATCTTGGTGCGTGGTTTCTTTAACGACGCGCGGACCAGCAAAGCCGATCATGCACTTGGGCTCGGCAATGATGACATCGCCTAACGTGGCGAAACTAGCCGTGACCCCACCGGTCGTGGGGTGGGTCAAAATGGAAATAAACGGCAACCCTGCCGCTTGATGTCGGGCCAGCGCGCCACTGGTCTTGGCCATTTGCATGAGGCTCAAAATGCCCTCATGCATCCGCGCCCCGCCGGAGCTGGAAATGATAATGCAACCACGCTTTTCCGCAGTGGCCACTTCAATGGCACGGGTTAATTTCTCCCCCACCACACTGCCCATGCTGGCCCCAAGGAAGCGGAAGTCCATGATTCCCAAGGTAACCGGAAGTCCATCAATCGTGGCCCGACCACTGAGCACCGCATCGTTCAATCCCGTCTTCTCGCGATATTGCGCAGCGCGTTCGGTGTAATTCTTGAAGCCAAGCACGTTCACGGAGATGAGGTCGTCATCCATGGAAACGAAGCTTCCCTCGTCACAAAGCATTCCCACCCGTTCGGGGGAACTCATGGTAAAATGGTGTTCACACTTCGGGCAGACCCGCAGATTTCCTGCCAGTTCCAGTTCATGCACCGTCGCGGAACAAGCCGGGCAGGCCTGCCACAGGCCTTCGGGCATGTCTGATTTCTTCTCCGAAAAGTTGTCCATCGACGGCTTCTTGAAGAAGCTGTCGCCAGAGTCAGTGAATTCGGGAAGATCGATGTTTGTTTTACGTTTGCGGCTACTCACAGGGCTGATTTAGAACAGTTTCCGGCGGGAGGCAAAGCAAAATTACCTACCCGCACGTGGGGCGGGAGGGAACACCTATCGCCTGCCAGCCGAGGCCCAACCCGGGTTTCTTGGCAGGAACGCTTAATTCCCTACTAATCCTATCGACTTTAAGGATTTTCACTTGCGCAGTGGCGGATGTTCGATAGTATGCTACCGGGACACCCCTCTAAATTTACAAATTACCCCCACCACACATCATGGCTAAGAGCAGCGTCGAAGAAATCAAATTGGAAAGCAACGGACTCCGCGGACACATCGCGGAAGGTCTGGTGGACCCTGCATTGACCCACTATGAGGAGTCCGAAAATGTGCTGATGAAATTCCACGGCACCTATCAGCAGGACGATCGCGATGTTCGAGCTGCCCGCACAAAGGCGAAGGAAGAGAAGGCATGGAGCTTCATGGTGCGCACCCGGATGCCCGGTGGCCGGATGACCGCCGAGCAATATTTGATCCATGATCGGCTGGGCGATACCTTGGCGAATGGCACGATCCGTCTGACAACGCGTCAGGGCGTGCAATTCCACGGCGTGCTCAAGGGCGGGCTGAAGGAAGTGATCGCTGGAATTAACCGCAGCGGCCTAACGACGATGGGCGCTTGTGGCGACGTGGTGCGGAACATCATGGGGCCGGCTGCTCCGGTGCAAAGCGCCGTTTATACCGACGCCCAGAAGTTGGCGGAAGAAGTCAGCAAGCAGTTCCTCTGGCGCAGCAGCGCCTATGCCGATATCTGGCTGGATGGCGAGAAACTGGATCTTTTGGAAAAGAGCACCGATGCCCCGGGCGTGGAAGATGATCTGTATGGCAAAGTTTACCTGCCCCGAAAATTCAAGATGGCCGTGGCGGTGGCTCCCAGCAACGACGTGGACCTTTACAGCCAGGATGTTAGTTTCGTGGCCCATGAAGTCAACGGCGTGGTGGAAGGCTACACGTTGTTCATCGGCGGCGGTTTCGGCATGAGCCATGGTCAGCTCTCCACGCGACCATTTCTGGCCCAACCGTTCGGTTATGTGAAACGCGAGGATGTGGCCGCCGTGACGGAAGCCATCGTGAAAACGCAGCGGGATCATGGCAATCGCGAGGAGCGCAAGAACGCGCGGATGAAGTATCTGGTGGAGAAAGAAGGCATCCCCTGGTTCATCGACCAAGTGAAGAGCCGCGTGCCTAGCGTGGAAATTGCCCCACCTAAAGCAGTGCATTTCGATACCGTGGCCGACGTGTTAGGCTGGCATGAGCAAGGCGACGGGAAACTTTACGTGGCCGTCTATGTCAGCATGGGCCGCGTGATCGATGTGGCCAATGGCCCGGGCTATCGCAGCGCCTTCAAGGAGATCGCAGAAACGCTGGGCACCACCGTGATCATCACGCCGAACACCAACATCATTTTTGCCGACATCGCGAAAGAAGATCGCGCCAAGGTCGATGCCATCCTTGCCAAGCACAACGTGCCGCACGCGGAAGGTATGACCGCCGCGCACCAAGTGGCCCACGCTTGTGTGGCGCTGCCGACCTGCGGACTCAGCCTGGCCGAAAGCGAACGCGTCTTCGGCGGCCTGATGGATCGCATCGACGTTGTGCTCCGCGAGTTGGACATGGCTCAAGAGCCGATCCTCTTCCGCATGACTGGTTGCCCGAACGGTTGCGCCCGCCCCTACAATGCAGACATCGGCTTCGTGGGTCGTGGCCCGGGAAAATACGCCATGTTTGTCGGCGGCAGCATCGTGGGAGATCGCCTAGCCGGTCTGGAAACCAAGACCATCGCCTTCGACGATATCCCTGCCAAGGTTCGGGAGTTGCTGGTGGAGTTCAAAGCAAATCGCCTCCCCGGTGAGCGCTTCACGAACTACTGGGGCCGCTTCCGTGGCCTGGGCCCCGCGCCGACGCCAGAGCAATTCCACATCGAGTTTGCCGAACGCGCAGCCAAGCTGGCGGGGCAGGCCGTGAGCGCGGCGGAGTAACCACTGCCGCAGCTGGATGCTTTAAAAATCCCAGAGCTGGCCTTATGGCTGGCTCTGGGATTTTGCTTTAGCGAGCACGCAACAACCTGGTGCCAAGGCCGCCTCCGCGGAAGTTTTGTCCTCCCCGCCAAGTGGTCGCGAGCCACGCAAAATGGCCGCAGTTTCCTGCGGCCATTTGCGAGAGGTTGATCTAATTCAGATGGCAGGCATTAATGCGCCCCGCCAGAACCAAGCTCGACGGGCTTGTAGCCGCCTTTGGCCTTGAAGTAGAAGATGAGCATGAGATAAGCTGCCAGCATCAAACATGGCAGAATCGCAATGGTGGCGAGGGAAGCCTTCTTGGTGGCACCTTCAACACTTCCAACTTCATCCTGCTGCTCCTGGGGTAACGCCTTCAATTTTTCCTGATCGACAGTTGGCGCCTGACCGAACATCGTAGCTTGGGGTTTACCCGCGATGACTTGGTGGATCGCAGGCTTTTGGTCCTTCAGGTCACGATCCACGTTGGTATCAAGGATGTAGCCAATGAATTGGCTGCCGAGAATACCAACGCCCAGCATCCCTACAGCAGAAATGCCGTTGAGGGTCATGGCACCACCTTTGGGGAACTGCTCAGCAACGACTCCGAGTGTGGTGGGCCAGAAGAACGTCTTGCCGAAACCATACAGGGTGGCGGCAACCAAGATCGTCAGACCTGTCGCTTTGCTCAAGAAGACCAATCCAACAGCTGCGATAATAGCGCTCACAGCCAGGAGACCCAGCGGGGAGATCTTATGCACAATGGAGCCAGCGAAGAAACGCAGGACCATCATGATGAGCGAGGTATAAATGAGCAGGTGTCCACCACCCAGATTTGGGCTGATTTCTTTCATGCCTTTTTCCATCAGACCGCTGATGGCTCCGTCTGTTCCCAATTCGGTGGTAGCCAGTGGGACCATGATGAGCATCAAGAGAATGAAGAGCGGCTTGCCGAGAGATTTGGTGTAGGCGAAAAACGCCAGACCAGCAACGCTGCCGAGAATAATCGCAGGGATATCCAAGCACTGGAGGATGAGGGTTTCAGAGCCTGGCAAGTGGAGCACACGGCTGATTTCCCGACCTACCAAAGCGAAGATAAAGAAGGCGCCCAAGGCACCCACTTCACCCAGCATGTCCTTGTAACTCACCCCAGCCGAGACGCGTTCATTGACAGGGAATTTCTTCGTGACCAGCATGAGGGCATACAGCACCGTCGGAATGAGCACTAAGCCGATCTTGACCTGCCAAGCGGTGGTGGCTGGCATCAGGACAATGATCAATCCGCCAAACACCATGCCTCCGGGCCATCCGGCATGAAGAATATTGAGCCACTTGGTCTTATCCTTGTTGAACAGGGTCGCGACTACCGGGTTAATGAACGCTTCCACCGTGCCATTACCGAGAGCCAGAATCAGGGTCCCCACATACAACTGGGTATAGCCAGTGGCGGTGCACAGAATGATCGTGGAAATAATGTGGCAGGAGAGCGAGAAGAACATCGCAATCTTGTAGCCGATCTTATCAATGACCAAGCTGAAGAGCACGATACTCACGGCAAACGGCCACAAGCCGACGCCACTGATCTGCTGCTTTTGGGATTCGGTAAGGTTGAAAAGCTTACCCCATTCATCCAGCACCATCCCACGGGAAACGAAACTGAATGCCGTGGCAATCAAGGCGATGAAGCAGCCCCAGAAGAGGGCCATGTTTGGTTTTTGACTTGCGTCGTTACTCATAATTTTTGACGTTGATGTCGGGTTTGGTTGTAGTCGTTAGGAATCAGGTTTCGGCTCCCGAAGCACCCCCTCCCATCAGAAAAGAAGGAAAGGGCGCACATCCGAGCACCGACTGGCGCGCATTATGGCGCTAGGAATTATTTCACCAAGAGAAAAATGCCGGGAAACGAAAATTTTTTCGCGGATGCGGATAGACGGCGGAATTTCTATAACCAGCGTTTCCTTTTGAAATACCACAGCATCAGCAGCGCCACGCCGAGGAAGAAGCCCCAAGCGACGCGATAACCATGCAGCCAATGCAGCTCCTCCATGTAATCAAAGTTCATTCCCCAAACGCCGGCCAGGAAGCTCAAGGGAAGGAAAATGGTGCTTAAAGCGGTCAGCACCTTCATGATTTCATTCATGCGCTGCGCCAAATTTGCCTGATAGAATTCCCGAATGGCCGTGATGGCTTCACGTAAATGATCTGCGGTCTCGATGGCATGCCAAGCATGGTCATAGAGGTCGCGAATGAAGGGCTGGAGCGCGGGGGTCAGCAGTGGGCCCTCATTGCGTTGCAGGGCGATGGCTACTTCCCGCATCGGACGGATGGCCCGGTAGAGGAAATTTGTTTGGGCCCGAATGGCGTGAATTTCCTGCATCGTGACCTCTTTGTCGGCATTGGCCAGACGCTCGTCCAAGTGGCTGATATCATCCTCGAAGAGATCCAACGCCAGCAGGTAATGATCCATGACCGCATCCAGCAAGGCCCAGGCGAGATAATCCACCCCGGAAGAGCGCAGTTTCCCTTTCCCGTCGCGCAACCGCGCGATCACTGGATCAAAGACGGTGCTGGGACCTTCGTGGAAACTAATCAGGACCCGATCCGTCAGAATCATGGAGAATTGCTGGGCCTGGAATTTTGCTTCGGTGCCAGTCAAGGTAATCTGCCGCGTGGTAATGAAGAGATAGCGGCCAAAGTCATCCACTTTGGGGTGGTGCTCGGTATTTAGGATGTCCTGCTGAATCAGCGGGTGGATGTCATAGGCGGTGAGCAATTCCTGAATTTTACCCGTATCATGCAGCCCGGTCACCATGATCCAGGTTGGACTGTCCCGGCCTTCAAATTCCACGCACTCCGCCGGGTGCTCCGCGCTGAGTTCCCGCATCTCGGCGGTGGTATAATCCAGCACGCGGAAACTAATTTTGTCCACCAACCGCTCTCCCACGTAGGTCAACTCCCCCGGAGCTTGCGCGGGAGGGCGGGGATCGCGATGACGACGCAACCAAGGAATGAGTCCAGGCATAACGGGCATAATTGGCGAGATGGTAGGTAGTTAGTGCAGGCGGCAATGAGAACCGAAGGGAGGCCATCTTGACTTCCCCTGCTAAGGCGAATGTAGCGGTGTGTTGGCTGGCTGCAAATTCGATTGTGAGTCCCAACCGCAGCAGCCATTCCGAATTCCAGCGCAATAACAATGAAAGATTAAACTTGCTCTGAGGGGCGCAGGCAGCACATAGTTTCCCGTTATGAGGAAATATTTTTTGCGAGCGTTGATTATTCTGGGGATCCTTTGGGCACTGGGGGGTTACCTGTATTTACCCTCCACGGAGCACAGCTTGGCGGCGGCGGCCAATGCTAAATTGGCCGATGGAAAACAGCGCGAAATTTTCAAGCAGGTGAAGGCGGAGTTTTCCGGCCAGCAGGCGATCTTGCGCGGGGTGGTGGGGACGGAGGAGGACAAACAGTTGGCGGAAAGAATCGTGAGGGATGAAATTCAGGTGCCCAAAGAGCGCTTCTTCAATCCGGTCAAAGCAGTGCACAACGAGATCAGGGTGGACCCTGCGGCCACCTCCCGCAAGCCACAGTGGCTCATCGCGAGTATTCAGCCAGGAGGGGTCCGGGTTGACGGCCTAGTGCAGTCCCCGGCCCAGATCACTCAACTCATGGAGCAATTCGCCCCCAAAGTGCCTGCCACTGGAGGCACGCCAGATGCCGCCGTGGTGCCCAATGGGCTGGCGCTTCCCGCCGCCGACTGGACCGCTACTCTGGCCAAAATTCCTGATTTTAAAGCATTGCTTGAAGGCAAAATGGACAAGGAACGCGGCCTGCTGGCGGTTAGTGCCTGCGACGGCAACTGGAGCGTCCTGCTACCTGCGGCAACGGATGAAGAGATTACAGCCAAACTCAATTTACCCAAAATCAGCGCTGCTGAGATCAGTCGCCCGCTGACCAAATTACGGGCTTGGTTTAACGGGCCCAGCCAGGCTGAATTGGATCGCTTGGCGACCGAAGCCAAGGCCAAACAGGAAGCGCAAATCAAGGCCCAAGCTGAAGTGATGGCCAAGGCCGCAGCAGATGCGAAACTGGCCGCCGATGCGGCGGCGGCCGCCAAACTAGCCGCTGCGGGGCCTGCGCTGCCAGCCTATGTCGGCGTGGCAGTCGCGGCTAAGACGCTCAATTTGTTCGGAGCGGTGCCCGACGAGGCCGTCAAAACTCTGGCCACCACCACGGCACTAAAGTCGTATCCGGGGCGAGCCCTTGACAGCAGCAATCTGAAACTGGAGCCGAATCGCACACTGCCGACCCCCGTCGCGCTAACATTGCCAGCAGCGCCCCCGGGGAAAGCGGATTTTCTGACGCTGGCGCAGTTGGATGGCACGAGCAAGCTCTACAACGCAGATGCTTTCGACTCGGAGATCACCAAGGATTTCCCTGCCCTGAAATTTAAAGCAGATGATCTGGCCCTTCCCCTGCTTGGGTTCCGCTCGGCGCTCGCTACGGCAGGTTCTCTGGCCAAAGACGAACCCTACTTGGCTCTGGTCTCAGATGGCACGACCCTTAACCTAACGGGCGAAGTCGCAGCAGAGGCCACCAAGTCCCTCCTGCTGGAAAAAATCAAAGCGGCGAATCCTGCTCTGACGCTGGTGGATAAGCTCCAAGTCTCGCCCTTGGTAAATGATGCCAAAGACTTGGCTGCCACCTTGGACTCACTTCCGGCCTTCGCCCCTGGCACCCCAACTCTGGCCGTGGCGCGGCCTGGGCAGAAATGGCGGCCCTCCGTAGTCCATGCCATTTACTTCAAAACCGGCTCCAACCGCTCCAAGGATCAGGAACGCGCGATTTACCAAATGCAACGCGTGCTCGAGCTCCTGCCGCAGGCACGATTCGAAATTGTGGGCCACACCGACAACGCGGGCAATGCCGAGACGAACAAAAAGCTCAGCCTCGAACGGGCAAACAGTTTCCTCACCGTAGCCACTGCGGCGGGCCTTGAACCTGCCAAGCTGAGCACACGCGGAGCTGGCCCTGCCGAGCCCATCGCCTCAAATGATACCGCCGATGGCAAAGCCCTGAACCGCCGCGTCGATGTCCTCCTAAAATAAATTTCTCCTTAAACCAACCCTTCGCACCTTCTAACATTATGCTCACTGGCAACATGTGGTTCCTCCTCGAACTCCTCCTCTATCTCATCCTGGCCGCCGTCATCTTTGGGTTCCTGGGCTGGTGGTTACGCGGCCTTTTTTCCTCCCCCAAGCCTGCCTCCAGTGAGGAAAAAGGCACCCACCAATCAGCCAATTCCGATGCCAATGCGCGTGATCGGGAAAAAATCAAGAAGCTGGAAACCCAGCTCAAGAACTCAGAAAGTGCTCTCCAAGCCATCAGGTCCCAGCATGACAGCCTCCAGAAAGCTAGCGCCCCACGTGAGACGCTGGATCAGGCGCAGCAGGAAAACGCCGCCCTGAAGGAAGCCGCCGCCGCTGCGCAAAAGCAAGCCGAGGCGCTGGCGTCTGACCTCAAGCGTGCCCAAGCGACCGCAGCCACGCTGAACGCCAAAGTCAACGAAGGCAGTAAATCACAGCAAGCGGCCACTTTAGCCCTGCAAAACGATCTCGCGAAGACCAAAGAAGAACTCGCCCGCGCCAGCACCGGCGGGGCGGCCCTGGCGGATCTTAAGAAAGAGCTTGAACAGGTCCGCGAAAGCCTGGCCATGGCGAATCGCTCCAACAGCGAACTGCGCAAGAGCCAAGCCACCGCCGCCGCCGCGTTGGCCGCCTGCGAGGCCCGTCACAGCAAGGTCCAAAGCGGCGGAACGGCACTGCAGGACCTCTTCGCGCAAACCTCAGCATCCTCCGTCCCACCCGCTGCCTTAACCGCAGCGAAACAGGAACTCAAAGCCGAGGCCGATCAAGCGGCTGCCGAACAGGCCGCCAAACTAGCCGCAGAAAAAGCCGCCGCTGAACAGGCTGCCAAGCTAGCCGCAGAAAAAGCGGCAGCTGAGCAGGCCGCCAAGCTAGCCGCAGAAAGAGCCGCTGCTGAACAGGCTGCCAAGCTAGCCACAGAAAAAACCGCTGCTGAACGGGCGCAAAAGGAAGCGGCAGAAAAGATCCTTGCCGAAGCCGCTGCCAAGCTGGCAGCAGAAAAATCTGCGGCAGAGCAAGCAAGCAGGACCGCCCCACAAGCGGAGTTGCCCTTGTTTGCAGCGAATGATACGCCTGCGACAACTGCGCCTGAGACTCCCCTGAGCGGCTCCCAGATTCCCGCCGCAGCGGCAATTCTGGGGAAACGTGTGGTGGCGGACGACCTCCTCATCGTCGAAGGTATCGGCCCCAAAATCAAAGCACTCATTGAGCAAGCAGGAGTCAACACGTGGCAACACTTAGCCGACACCTCCGTGGAGCGGCTGCAAGAAATCCTCCAGCAAGCAGGCCCTAGTTTCGAGATCCACAACCCCGGCACCTGGCCCCGCCAGGCGGCTCTGGCCCGTGATGGCAAGTGGGAAGAACTGAAGACATGGCAAGACCAACTGGAGGGCGGTAAGGAGTAAGTGTCCCCTCCGCCCGCCTGTGTGGCGGTCTGGCCATCGAGCAAAGGCAACATCGGGGTGGTCGCAATTCCAAGTAACTTGCGTGCCGCCATCGGTGTGCTTAGGGTTGGTTTCGACCGCCTTCTCCCCTTCCCCTGATGCCCACCCTCCGCTTTCGCAGTAAATTGATCCTGGCCATGACGCTTGTCGTCCTGGGGGTAACGACGGTCATGCTGGTAATCACGCGGGATCGGATTCAAGAAGCGTATGCCAAAGTATTTTCGGACCAGTTTCAGACCCAACTGGATTTCGTAACCGAGCGGCAGCAGCAACGGTTGGAGGAATTGGCAGACGTCTGTGAGCAGGCGGCTAAATCCCCCGCGTTCCTCAAGGCTTTCACGAGCGAGGATCCCGGATCTTCTCCCAAGGAGGCGGAGGCGGAAATCTTTCGCCTGGCGACGACCTCGACGCCACATCTGCCAGACTCGAAGACTGGCTTGCTGCAAGGATTGCTGCCCGAGGTGCCCCCAGTCCCCAGTCTCTTGGTGCCAAAGAATCCAGCGAAGGAGAGCCGCGGCCCCCTGCGCAGGTTGTTGAATCAAGAGGTATCGGTCATTGTGCTCGATAGTAGAGGCGCGGAAATCATGCGCAGCGAAGGCGGGCGGCCTTTGGGCAAAGAGGCAAAGCGGCTGGGGACGACTGATCCACGACGGCCAGAGGTGAAATTTACCGAAGAGAGCTTGGTGCGGTTGGTGAGATCCAGACGGGCGGACCGTCCGCGGGAACAGCAGACTGGGTTTACAGTGATCGGGGACGATAACCTGAAGGAATTAGTGATTACCCCCATTCGTGCAATTGGCTCGCCCGACGATGCCCCTCCGTTGGGAGCCTTGCTGGTGGCCCTGTCATTTAGTAGTATGGAGGACTTTTCCAAGTCGGTGTTCGGGGAACATTCTGAGTTGGGATCCCTGCAAAGCGGGCTGTGGCTCAAAGGGAAAATTTTCAGCAAGAGCATTCCAGCGGACGTGGCCCAGCAGTTGGCGCAACGCATCACCCAGGAGCGGGCCGCAAGGTCCAAGAGTGATAGCCTGTTGGCGCTGGACATTGGCGGGGTGCCGCACCGGGCGATTTACCGGGAGCTGGATCCGGAGTCTCCGATTCCCGGCATTCCAGCCTATCAAGTGGGGCTCTTTTCCATGAAAGAAGCCGCAGCGGAGCAGGCCAGGCTCTTCCATATCATTCTGGCTTCCGGCGCCTTTGCCCTGGCGGGGGCCTTGATCGCGATTCTCTTTCTCTCCCGCGGGCTGGCCAAGCCCCTGCATGATCTGGTTGCGGGCACGAAGGAGATTCGGGAAGGAAATTTCAACGTGCGGGTAAAGGTGTCAGGCACCGATGAATTGGGGCAACTCAGCGCGGCATTTAATGAGATGGCGAAGGATCTGGCCTTGAATCAGAAATATCACACCGTGCTGACGCAGGTGGCAGACAAGGGAATCGCCCGCGCCTTGATGCGCGGGGAAGTGACGTTGGGCGGGGAATTGCGGAAAGTTAGCGTGCTCTTCTGCGACATCCGCGGATTCACCAGCCTAACCGAAGGGATGCCGCCGCAAGAGGTGGTGCATTTGCTGAACGAGCACATGACTGCGATGACGGAGTTGGTGCACCAATATCATGGGGTAGTGGATAAGTTTGTGGGGGATTTGATCATGGCGATCTTCGGAGCGCCAGTGACCCGGCCAGATGATGTGGTGAACGCCGCGCGCTGCGCGCTGGCCATGCAGGCGGCACGCGCAGCACTGAATCGGACTTCGAGTCATCGCTTTGATACCGGGATCGGGATTGCGACTGGGGTCTCGCTGGTAGGTTGCATGGGGAGCATCCATCGACTGGACTACACGGTCCTCGGAGAGCGGGTGAATCTGGCCTCACGGCTCTGCAGTGCGGCAGCTCCGCAGGAAATTTTGTTGGATGAAACGACCGTGGCGGAGCTGGGAGCACTCGCCCTAACGGAGCCTTTGGGAGAACTTCAACTCAAAGGCTTTTCGGAAACACCCCGTGCCTGGCGCCTGTTGGAAGCTACTCCCAGCCCGCCGCTGTTCCCCCTGGAGTCACCGTTATAAACCCGACGCACGACTTGCGGAAAGACGTTCCGGATAAAACATGCAGCAACTTCGAAAATCTTCTTGCAAAAGTCAGTTGGGACCGCATCTTGCCGACCTGTTTGCCACCTCGGCAATTCAGCACATGGTCAATCCTGAGTAGCTCAGCGGCAGAGCGGGTGGCTGTTAACCACTAGGTCGTAGGTTCGATCCCTACCTCAGGAGCCAATGTTTCCCCGCCAGTCAGCAGACTGGCCTTTTTTTTGCTCGCGCCAAGCGCTGTTTCGGTCAGGGCACGCTAGCCTTGAGGCGAATAAAACGTTTCGGAGCTGATCCCTCGGCGGTGCGATCTCTCACTTCGAGGAGATCACTGTTACTCGGAAGGACTTCCACATCAGCGGCGGCGGAGCTCCAACTTTGCAAGTTGCTCGACACTTCGATGGACATGGTCGCCTGGCTGTAGCCACAGCGGGGCGCACTGAGCTTCAAATAACGACTAGCCCCCACGGTATGCCAACTTAACGTTGGCACCCAGACTCGAGTGGCGAGCATGGGGTCGCGGCCCATGGCATATTCCAACAGATTATTCATGCCGTCGTGGTCAGGATCTGCATTCCACCCGGAAATGGCAGCATTGGATAATTCGTCAACGCTGAAAACCAAGGATTTCCATGCATTAGGAGAAATCGTCGGAATCGGGGCACTCCCGACTGCAGCCATTTTCATGTTGAACCCGGCCCCGTTCACCTGCCCCACCGTGAGGTTGGTGGCATCGGCCATGCTCCAACTCAACGGGGTGCCGGGATTTCCTGGGATAACTACCGGCCACTTCCAAGTCGGGGCGCTGGCGAGGATCCACTGCCCATTGGAAGTCGAGCAATTGTGTCCCCAAATATAGCCGAACCGATTGGTCGCATACGGAGTCGCATTGCTCACCAGTTCATACGTGCCCCCAGCGAAGCCATTGGCAGGAATTCCGGGCACGAGTGGTTTGATATTGTAAATCGATCTCTGTGCAGGAACCCAATTCGCGGCCCACTGGGCGGTATTGGCACTGGTGGGAATGAATGCCCCCGTGAAAGCTCCCAGCTCAAATACCCATGAATCATCGATGGGCTGCCCGGTGCTGGTGAGGTCGATTCCCAAATAGGGACTGCTCCAAGTCACTGAAGCTCCCGACGCCACAATTTGCAGCCCGAACCACGCGGCGAGGATCGTCAGTGCGGTGATGAGACGATGCCGAATGGACGAGCGAAGCGCAGGGAACACTTGAAGCGGGGGGGAAGAAATTAAGCGTGGGCTCCGCGTGCTCGCCCTGCCGAAGATTTTATTTTCTCCGACGCGCCAAGCAGCTCAGACTGGCCACCACTAGCAACATGGCGCTGCCGGGCTCAGGCACAAAACTGTGCGTCTGGAATGAAAAGGATGATGAAGGTGGCTCGAACCTGCCGCCACCCGTGGATGTCGGCGTTCCGCCAAATGGAGTTGCGTTCACATCCGGAGTGAACATGAATTGCGGGAGGACTTGCTGGCTGCCCGGCCCACTGGGCAGAACCCAGTCGGGGTTTTGGGGATCAACACTCCCCATTCGGGTATAAACTCCCCACTCCGTGGTCGCGTCCATCGCAGTATTATTGTAGATCCAGATGTAAACCTGCTCCCCTTGTTCAAACGTGGCCGATGGTGGGGGGACATCACCCACGGAAGGGCTCCAGTTACTCGTGCCAGCATTATACACCAAGGTAGCCGTGTCGGTAAAAAGTCGGGTGACAGTGTTGTAGTTGGTCGAGTCCAGCAGCTTCCAGTTATCGCGCCACAGCGGAATATTCGATTCGTCAGGAATGAAGCTGCTGCTTAAACCGTTGAATGTTCCCAGTTCAAAATGGAACGTATTGTCGAGCGGGGTGCCAGTGCTGGAGAGTGCAGTGCTATAGGGTTCACTTCCCCATTCGATGGAGTTAGCACGGCTAATCGCTCCTGCGAAAAGGAAGAATCCGAAAAAAACGAAGGCGGAATATCTCATAATTATAATTAACATACTAAAAATCTTCACATCTTCAACAATTTTTTTAATAAAAGTTGATTTTCAACATTATTACTTTTAATTCTTAATAATTATGATTCAACTCATTTTCGCGATGATTAGGCTAGCGATGTCTCATCGACCGGAAACGGGGGTTTAAAATTGGGGCCAAGGAAGGCTTGAAGCCGGAAACGAATATTTTAATGGAGCCTGGGGGTGATAGGTCTGACCAGATTTAGGGGGACCTCGAGCGCTTTTCCAAATCCCTCGTTCGTTTCTCGTTGCAAGAAGAGCCTTGTGCGCTAGAATCCGCGCTCCCCATCCCCATCCGCCAACTAACTGATTTAACCTCCTCCGTATGCTGCAACTTCTTGCCACTAATGATTTCCTAATAACGAACGGCTTACCACTATCCTTGGGTTTGGGTGTGTTGGGCCTGCTCGTCGCCTTTGTTTTAATCCTTAAAATCCGCAAACTCTCGGACGGCAATGATGCGATGCGAGAAGTGGCAGGAGCCGTGCAAGAAGGCGCCAAGGCGTATTTAGGACGGCAAATTAAGGCCATCAGCCTGATTGCGCTGGTGCTGCTGGTGCTGCTCATCGCTTGGAAGAAATCTGCCGCCATCCCGCTGGGATTTCTCACTGGGGCGGTTTGCTCTTTGATTAGCGGTTATGTCGGGATGCGAGTGGCGGTTATCACCAATGTGCGGACGACCCAAGCTGCTTCCGAAAACGCCACCAAGGCCCTGCGGGTTGCCTTCAATGGCGGAGCGGTGACTGGCTTGCTGGTCGTGGGGCTCGCCTTGCTCAGCGTAGGCATTAGCTACTGGGCACTGAGCCGTGGCGGGGATAAATCCCAAGCGGTGGACAGTTTAATTGGTCTGGCGTTGGGTGCGAGCTTAATCAGCGTATTTGCCCGTCTGGGTGGTGGAATTTATACCAAAGCAGCGGATGTGGGTGCGGATTTGGTGGGGAAAGTGGAATCTGATTTAAATGAAGACGATCCCCGGAACCCTGCCACCATCGCGGATAACGTGGGTGACAACGTGGGCGATTGTGCCGGCATGGCCGCAGATGTGTTCGAAACTTATGCGGTAAGTTTGATTGGAGCGTTGCTGATCGGCTTCCTGCAATTGAAAGACTCGGCGGCTTTGGAGGGGGCCATGGCCTATCCCTTTGTGATCGGCGGCATTTCGGTAATCGGAGCCGTGCTGGGCATCGCTTGGATTAACATTCGCAATGGAGCCAGCGCCACCCGCACCTTGGTGGAAGGCGTGGCGGTCAGTGGGATCGTTTCCGCGCTGCTTTATTGGCCAGCCACCACGATGTTGCTGCCAGAGTCCATCACCATCAATGGACACGCTTATTCCAACCTGCAAATTTACTGCGCCGCGCTGGTTGGCTTGCTCATGACAGGCGCGGTGGTCATGATTACCAATTACTACACTTCCACGGCCCACGCCCCCGTGCGTAAGATTGCCAAAGCCTCCGAAACCGGCCATGCCACCAACATCATTGCTGGTCTCGTGGTAGGAAACATGGCTACCGCCGCTCCGGTGATCCTCATCGCTCTCGCCATCTTCGCCAGTTACTCCTGTGGCGATCTCTTCGGAGTCGCCACCGCCGTCATGTCGATGCTTTCCATGGCCGGCATCATCATTTCCCTCGATGCCTTCGGTCCCATCACCGACAACGCGGGCGGTATCGCAGTGATGGCTGGATTGCCCGACAAGGTTCGGGAAACCACCGATGCACTGGATGCCGTCGGCAACACCATGAAAGCCGTCACCAAAGGCTACGCCATCGCTTCCGCTGGCTTGGCCGCGTTGGTGCTGTTTGGTTCGTATTATTTGGAACTGGAAAGACATATGGGTATTCCCATGGCGTTCTCATTGAAAAATCCGAACGTGCTCATCGGCATGTTTATCGGAGGCTTACTACCCTTTATCTTCAGCGCCTTCGCGATGAGTGCGGTGGAAAAAGCCGCTGCGGCGGTTGTGCTCGAAGTGCGTCGCCAAAAGAAAGAGCGTCCCGGCATCATGGACGGCAGTCAGAAGCCAGACTACGCCGCCTGTGTGAGTATCGTGACCTCTGCCGCCCTGCGGGAAATGATCATTCCAGCCCTCCTGCCAGTGGTGGCCGTGCTGGTGGTTGCCTCCATCAAACCCCTTGGACCAGAAGCTCTGGGCGGGATGCTCGTAGGAACCATCGTTACGGGTCTCTTCGTCGGGATTTCCATGACCTCCAGTGGTGGGGCTTGGGATAACGCCAAGAAATTCATCGAAGAAGGCAACCACGGCGGCAAACATAGCGATGCTCACAAAGCTTCCGTAACGGGCGATACCGTGGGAGATCCCTACAAAGACACCTCCGGCCCAGCCATCAACCCGATGATTAAAGTGGTCAACATCGTGGCCATCCTCACCATCGAACTCTTCTGGTAGCACCGGACGCGGGAGTCCCCACTGCCGGAACCCCTCGCTCAAGCCCACCATGGTCCGATCTCTTACCTGGCTGGCCATGCTCGTGGCCACCACAGGGGCCCGCGCGGAGCTTGCGCCTGCTCAACTTGCAGGAGCAGCTGCTCCGCCTGCGGAAACCTTCATACTAACTTCGGGAGGTAAGCGTTTTGTCGTTTCCCATCCGCAGGAGGAGATTCGAGTGGAACTCATTTCCGCTGAGGCCAAACTCACACCGCTCCTCTCCGCCAAACCTCCCGTGGCCGAGACTTCCCCCATCCTGGCTGATGATGCCGCCAAGCTCCCGAAGCTGGGCGGAGCTGCCATCTGGCAGAACCAACTGGTGTGCTGCCTGACGCGGGAATCCGCCCTCCTCTTCATCGACCTCAAGGCCGCCCGCATCACCTCCCGCCAATCCCTTCCGGACTTTACCGCTCCCAGAGCTGCGGCGTATGATCCAACCGGCCGACTCTGGATGTTCAGTGGCAACAGCCTTACGGAAATAGCCATCACCAGCGACGGACACTTCAATCCGATCCATCACGAGGGTAACTTTGATCAACCAGAACACTTGGCCATTACCGCGGAGGGTAAATTTTACGTAGCAGAACATGGCGCTCAGCCTCGGCTGGGAATCCTTTCAGCTGAACGTAAACCGCTCCAGAGCATCGCGTTCGCCAAGGGGGAATGGTGCGCAGCCATCACCATGAATGGAGCGGAGCCGTGCGTTTGGCTGAATTCAGCGAAACGGTTTGCCCTCCCTAAGAAATAAAACGTCTAGCAAGAATGACGCCGATCAGCGTCAACGCTATAATAACAATAGTGACTCCAAGATGAGTTCGCTGACCCGCTGCTTCGGCCGTCGAAGCTGCCTCCTGTTTAATGTTGGTTGGTTCTGGGTGCGCTCTATCCAAAATCCGCTTGATTGAAGCCTGGACATTAGCGTCTTTATAGTTTCCCCTCGTGATCATGGGCACAATCACATTGGTAAAATGGTCATCTGGGTATTTAAAATCAGGTGATGGCAATGTATACTCGATTCTGGTCCGGTCCGTTGACCTTATCTCCATAGCTCCAGCAGCATCAGTAACAATTTGTAAGTTGGATAGCAATAAGCCTTCTGCTCCGAACTCTACATCCCCCCAACCCACGTCAATCTCAAAGGAAGTGTTTGGTTTGCGTAAAAAAAATGGCTTATCTATTAAGAAGCTACAGCGCTGAGCCTCCCCGACAGAAAGAACTTGGCTTCCTCCATGCAAGCCATCGTCCAATATCCTTTTTTTGGGTAGGCCAGATGAGCCATCCCAGAAATGGAATCCACGGAATATCCCCGTTTGATACGAGATTTTGTGACCTGTGTTATTTTTTATGCTAACTTCAATCTTGTTCTCGACCTGCGTAACCTCTATATCTAAAGGGGCACCGTTGATATAGGTGCCAGCTATGAAGAGTAACCAAATCCAAACAGAAAAATTACCGCCCTTAAAATTCGTTGTCATCGCTAGGGATACGCTGGTGATAGGGAAGCATGCCAGAGTCCGCCATGGTTGGTGATTAGCGCGGCGGGTTCTTTTTCTAAGTGCGAATGAGTGCGCCACGAAGGGATTCTCAATGTAAGGCCCTTGGACCTCCGTGTCAAACCATCTCATCATCGCACGTGGTGATCGGTTGGAACTGCTGTCCTCCAAAGTCGGGCTCTACGCGCGGGTAATTCTCCTCGGCTGTCCTTCCCACTGGGCGCGGTCCTGCCCAGTGAGCGATTTGCTGCCGGGGCGATCATTTCTTTCCTGGCGTCGCCTTTTTGGCATTTGCTGCTGCGGCAGTTCCTTTGACTTGGGCGGTCATTTGGAGTTTTAGATTGGCATCAGTCAGCACTTCCAGCCAGCCGAGCGCGCCTTCCAAATTGGTCGCTGCCATGGTCTTGGCGATGCCGCAGATCACGGCTTCGGCTCCGGGGGAGTCGGCGTGTTCGATGACCCAATTGGAAACTTCGTCGATGCTCTTTTTGGCCCATAGTTCGGCTACCGCTTGGGGCGCTTGCTTGACGCGGGTGGGTTCCAGGGTGTTGAAGGCCACGGCCCATTCCAATGCTTTGGCAGGGTCTTTTTCCGCCCATGCGAGTGCGGCGGATTTGACTCCTTCCAAATTCAGGTATTTTTGCCCACCATGCGCCAGCAGCCATTGGCAGGTTGCTTCTGGTTTTCCTTCTAGCGTAGCAGCACCCTGGCGGATGCGGATGACTTCTCCGAAGAGCTTTCTTGGCCCCTCCGCATCTTTTCCCAGTTTCTCAGACCAAGCTGCTACGAACTTGGCGGACGCATTGAAATCCACGGCAATCGTCAACGCCCGCACGGCATCTCCACCCACGCGTTGTTGCACCCAGTCCGGTGCACTTAGGAAGAATTTGGTGACTTCATCCGCGCTCTTTTGGGAAAGCCCCCAGACCAAGGCTCCCGCCAGTTGGTTCTTCATTTCTCCGCCAGCCAATCCCTCCCACCAGGCTTTGGCCCCAGCTGGATCTTGCGCAGCCCAACCGACAAGCCCGCGCCAGCACTTGGTAAATTTGCCTGTGGCAGCTTCTTCTGCTTTCCACGTTTCCAAGGCATCTTTGCCTGCAACTTCGCCAATGCGAGTCAATGCCAGTTCCCATTGTTCAGTGAACGTGGCTCCGGTCTGGATCGTTTGTTGGGTGCAGCCTTCCAAATAATCCCGCCAATTCGCCTTGGTCATCGCTTTCATGGACTCGGAGAACTTTGCCCAGCGTTGGATTTCGTTGGGCATACCGAGGAGAGGGGGGGCGGCAAAGTCAAGAATAGCAGTGTATAGCCAGAGCAGCGTTAAATTTGGCAACATGATGCGGAGATAGAGAAAAGGCACTGTTCGTGGATATTGAAAGGGTCCTTAGAATACTGAATTAGTGCTGGAGTAAGCACAATTAGAATTTCATCCTGCCTTTAGCCTCTCGTGTTAACGAAATTTTTCGCGATAGCACGACGACTATCGACGACGCCCCAATTAGTATCAGCAGTATTGGCATCCAGTGAGTTGCGGTCAACGAATGTTGTTTTTCACTACCGGTATTCATCGATGGCTCTATAACCGTCTGCGCTGGAACGCCAGCTGCTTTTCCATTAATAGTTAACCGAGGCAGAGTTTCGGCAATTATTGGAACAATCCCTTGGGAATCTTGGACCGCTTTTTCAATTGCTGCCCTGGGATCGTAGTTCGGGATTCCAAGTATTTGCGTAACTTTCGTTGATTCGTTGCTTTCGATCTCGAAATTGCTATTTGCATCTGTTTTTAACGAAAGATTTTCAATGGAGACTCCTGCTCCGCCTAACGTGATATCACCCCAACTGATCTCCAAGCCGTAAGCCGAGCTAGGGGCCAGATCCACGTAAGACTTGGGATGTAATTTGACTTTTTGTTTTGAACCTGGAAGTAGAGATTGAACCATTTTCCCGCCAACCATGTTTGAGTCGAAAGGGATTGCGGCGCATCCCGGTGGATGAAGCGTCAAACGGAACCCCATGGTGCCCTTGGTGGCAGCGTGCAGTATGGGGTGGTTGGACTGGTTCAGAACCTCTAACTCCAAAGACTTGGATCCGGGTGAGTAAAAAATTTGAACATTAATATTGGACGATCCCGTGTTGCCGGTTTGGCCACAATGCGCAACCACTTTGAAGACCACAAATAATACGTAAAATATTGCTAGACGTATCATTCTAAAGTGTCGGTTGGGTTGGTGCAGCTCCTGGTTCCCCCCATTTGATGTCGCGAGCAGACTCAATGATACTTTCAGACGCGTTTTTGCTCCACACAGGCTGCGTATCTGTGTCTAAAAAGTCCGAATGTTCAGTTTTCTTCGCTGGCGAATGACTGGCACTTAGCACGGTATAAGCCGGATCACCAGCATTTTTCTTTACCAAACACAAGGTTACCAAACACAAGGTGGCGGCCATATTATTGGCAGAATACATTGACGCTGGTTTCATGATTTTTCAGAGTTACGGAGAGCTGGAGCGTGGTTTGGGTTGGAGGCCGCTAGCCTACTCCCTTTTGTAAGTCGCGCAAGACCCGCAGGTCTCCGGCCTCGACTCCTTTGAGTTTCCTGGCCCCGCTTTTCCGATTTTTGCCAAATCGTTCCCGCACTGATTCAAAGACCCCATTCACGAAGCCTGCGCTGCCAAAGATTCCGCCTCGCGTTAGGTAATTCACTTTGATCCGCAGCATTTGCCCTCGGGAGAGCTTCCCGCCCGCAGCATGAACAGCTTCGATGGTTTCCAGCTTGAACCCTGCTCGATACGCCACGCCTTCTGCTGGCAAAATCTCCTGTCCTTCCCCGTAGAGCCACAAACGATATTTTGCCGCCACAGCTTCCCAGTCAGCTGAATTTTCCGCTCCGAGCACTCGGCCCACGACGGATAATCCATCACGGGCTTTGGCCCCGGCATTGCCTGCACCCACGGCTTCACCATAGCCGCTCCAGGCATATTCTGCTGGATCTTCGACGATTTTGGCGCGGATCGGATTCAGGTCAATGTAAGCCGCCATGGTGGCCAGCGCTTCCCCGGCCCCTTCCACCAGCACACTGCGGAATCGCTCCTCCCACAAGGTCCCCCGACGTCCCACGCGTTTGTTATACCAGACGGAAAACGCCTGTTTCACATCCTGCATTAAATTACTAACGTTAAACATCCGCTTCTCATACCCCGCAATGATTTCCGGAATCAGCTTCTCGCAGCCGTTCCCCCGATACATCTCAAATAGCCGCCGCAATTCCTCCGCCTTCCCATGCCCCAGGCTCTTGGAAAGATGCACCAGAAATGACGCTTCCGTAAACATCGGCCCCGAGCCAGTCGGACGCGGAGGAACTTCCACCAACAAATGAAAATGGTTCGTCATGATGCAATAAGTCACCACCCGCACCCCATGCAGCGCCTCGTAGCGACGCATCTGCTTAAGCAGAAACGCCTTCTCTTCAGCCTCCAGCAAGAACTTACGGTCATAGCATCTGGAAACCACGTGGTAGTAGGCAACAGCCTCCAAATCGGCGGGACGGAATCGGTATCGGGTAGTCATGGGGTGAACATTATGGGAATTCCAGCAGGAGTCAATAGCTTTACTATAAACAGCATGGCATATAGTTATTCAGCGGCCAAGTGTGGAGCCGGATCAACAACATTTCCGCGATGGGCAAGGCTTCGCACCATTTGCGTGCCCTGCACTCTGGGCCTTGCAGTCTGGGTGAACAAATGCTGATTAGGGCATGATTACCCTTGAAGGAAAAACCGCATTTATTAGTGGCACCTCGCGTGGCCTTGGACTGGGCTTTGCCCGCACGCTAGCCAAGGCTGGCTGTGACTTGATTGTTACCAGCCGCACCCTGGCCTCACTGGAGCCCATCGTGCAGGAAATCACCGCTCTCGGTCGGAAATGCCTGCCACTCGCGCTCGACGTCCGTTCCCACGACAGCATTAAAGCCGCCGCCGCCGCCGCCCTGGCCGTCTTCCCAAAAATCGATATCCTAGTGAACAACGCCGGCTGCAATGCCCGCAAACCAGCCCTGGAAGTAACCTGGGACGACTGGAACTTGGTCCTGGAAACCAACCTGCGGGGATCTTTTTTCCTCTCCCAAGCGCTGGCCCCCAGTATGATCGCGAATGGCGGGGGTAAGATCGTCATGATCGGCAGCGTCACCTGCGTGGCCGGTTATGCTGGCCTGGCACCCTATGGTGCCAGTCGGGGCGGCGTGAAGCAGTTAACCATGAGCCTGGCCTCCGATTGGGGGCCGCATGGCATCAACGTGAATTGCCTGGCCCCCGGATGGTTCAAGACCGAGCAGAACAAAATGCTCTACGAAGATCCGGGTTGGGTGGACTACCTTTGTGAGCGCATCCCGCTGGGCCGCCCCGGTCGCCCGGGGGACTTGGATGGCATGCTCCTTTTCCTGGCCTCCAGCGCCAGCGATTACGTTACCGGCCAGACTTTCCTCGTGGACGGCGGCATTTCCGTGGGCCAAACGCGGGCCACGGTCGCCAAAAAGTGATCCAAAAGGGGCCTTTTACCCGTGAAATGGCGAATTTTCACGATTTGGTGAAAAAAAGTGCGGAAAGTTTGTAACGTTTTCCGAAAAAATCCGAATTCAATAGTGGGGGAATGCAATGCGGCTCCCAGTGCGGGATCTTCGGATCCACTTAGAGCTTCGACTCGGGGAATGCAACGCACTGGGAGTTCGCTATTCCACGATGAAGCAGGGATCGATCTCGCGCCGGGCGTCGGCCGTCTTCTGACGTTGGACACAGGCCTCGACAACATTAACCATCTGATGAATTTAATTAGCAGCGGCTTGGCGTGATACGGCGGTTGGCAAATCGGCGTTCCATTGGGGTGCTAAACCGAGGACATTTCGTCCCACCTATTTCGCTGCTTTGGCACCTTTTTTTGGTTTGGGAACGGGGCCCGATTTTTTGAGCTCCGCGATAATTTGCTCGCCACCAGTGGGCTTGACAATCGTGACCAGCACTTGTTCGAGGGATTTAGGAGCGGCACCCGATGAGTGGACATAGAGTTTTTGTTTACGGGTTTTAGTTCCTTCAAGACCTTCTGGAGTTCCTCCGGGTCCACCTTGTCCATGAAATCTGCGAACCAATAAATGGCGTCCACATTGCGTAATTCTGGAGCCGTGAGGGCCAGCCAGGCATACCCAACGCCCATTTTCTCGAAGTAGTAGGTGTCTTTGCGTTCGTGGAAAGCGTCATAAACTCCCTTGAATTCAAATGGTTTGGTGAAATCGACTTCCTTGTCTTTGTCAGGCTTGGGACCTAACGCAATACAGTGCCAAAAATGATCGAAGTTGCGCCCACGCGTCTGCTCTGCCCGTTCCCAATTTGATTTGGAAACGGTGGGAACCATGACTCCGCATCCGTAATAGCAAACGATCGGGGCTCCGCCGCCGATTTTATTCGCTTCATGCACCACGGTCTCCAAGTAAGGGTGCATGGACTTTGAGACATCCAGCACTATTCCCAGCCTGCGGGCTGCGAGTTGCTTTCCAAACATGGCAACGAATCCCGCCCCACGGCCGGGGCCAACGCCGGTCCCGAAGCCGTTCCCGAGGAGACCGCCCTTGCCACTCCCTCGCAGCCCTCCCTCTCCGCCACCCATGCCACCGGCCTGCGGCATGGCGAAGGAACTCAAGCTACTCGCGGCGGTCAGATTCGGTGTGTCCGGGAGCACCACGGTAGCGGTGGCGGAAGTCGAGACAATCCGACTCCTCGGTTGGTTCATGTGGACTGCCTGGCGTTTGGTCGCAAGTTTGGCACTATTTGATTTTCCACCGCCGCCCCCTCCGGGCAGAAAATCAACGACTTCTTCCGCGGATCTGCGATCCGAAACCATTTTAATGATAAAAATGGCGAGCAAAATGAGGATGACGTGGATGCCCAGGCTCGTCAAAAGAGAACCGCCCCCGATTCTCCGCCAGTAGCCTTCTTTCTTTTTAGGGGAAGACACTGTGAATGATTCACTAAACTCACCATTCGTGCCGAAGGACGAGTCTTCTGCAAATGGGAATGACTGGAAATTATCGTTCATGGGAAAGCTAAGGCGACCAGTGAACCTCCTCCAAGTTGAAGATGCTCTCTACTTCAATTGGGTCGGTGCAGGGGATGTCTCTAGGAGATAACGCGAGAATCTCAATTTAGGACAGGACGTCAAGCCAAGCTTCTTCGTTGGCGGAACAAATATTGGCGAAGGTGAGCCACGAGCCTCCTGCAGACAACATGAAGCATCAGACGAATTGATGAAAGCGTGGCTTGCAGCCCCTGAAAAATTATCGCATGTTAGTCGCCAGCTTTGGGCAGTCGCTTAGAGCTATTTCCGCATCCACGCAAATTCCCGTGACTTTCTCCTGATGGATTGATCCAACGTTGGCTCCGAGCCACGTTCTCACAGTGAATAACGGTTGGCATTCCGGTAACGCTGGCCTAGTTGCTGGTGTCAGATCGATCATCGACCATGCCCGAGTCCCCTCCTCCAGCTGCAGTGGCCAAGCCGCGGTTTTTCCGCCGGTGGGGGAAGCGTGTGGGCTGGTCAGTGTTGGTGCTGCTGCTTTTACTCGCGGCATTTTATCGGCCGATCATCCGTTGGGCGGCAGCTCATTTTGGCGGACAGGCCGCACGCGATGCGGGGCTGGTGGCTTCGTGGAATCTGGAAGGAAATTTCTTCAGCGGCATGGATCTGCGGGACGTGAAAGTGAGTGGCAATGACGCCTCCCAAGTGCGCAGCATTTCCCTGGAGCATGCGAATCTATCCTACGACCTAACTAAATTCCGCAAGCAGGGAGTCGGTGCCGTCCTCAAAGAAGTCACCATTTCCAATCTCACGGCAGACATTGACCTAACCAAGCCGGGCGAGCCGGCAAAAACGTCGCCCCGCAGGGACAAGAAACCTTCCGGCTCCCTGCCGGCGTTGCAATTCCCCAAGGTAACCATCTCCCACGTGAACCTCCGCCTCTTGATGGCGAGCGGCTTGGTGGAAATTGAGGACTTCTCACTATCGCTGGATCCGGATGCGCCGGGCGAGGTTTCCTGGGCCAAAGTGGCAGCGCCTGGCATCCCTGCGCTGGGCCCCATGAAGGGGGTGACGAAGCTGACTCCGCAATCCCTAGCATTCGAAAATTTGGCCCTGCGGCCGGATACGCTGTTGCAGGAACTCAGCGTGGATATCGCCAAGCTGGCGCAGGAAGAGGTGGCGCTAAAGCTGGGGGTCCAGCAAGGGGGCGCGCAACTGAAGGTGGACGGCACGGTGGGTCAATGGAGTAGGGATCTCACGGCGGAAGCGGAAGTGAAGTTAACCAACCTCCATCCGGCGGATCTCGCCAGCTGGGATGTGCCGGCAGGAGAGATCGCCTGGGGGGTGAAATCGCTAACCGTCAGCGCGCACGGTCCCGTGCTCAAGCCTCAGGAACTCAAGGCCACGGTGCAGGCCCAGACCGAGCCTTTGACGGTGGCTGGATTGCAGCTCAACGCCGCCCAACTGGAGACCAGGATCGCGGACGGCTTATTCCATCTGGACCAACTCGTGGCGGGGGTGGGCGCGAATGAAATCGTAGCTACAGGTGAAGCAAAATTGCCTGCGACCTGGGCGGAGGCGGGGCAAGCGGTTGGTAAAATTTCCTTCAAACTAGATGCCAAAAATTTATCGCAACTCACGCCGCAGGTGCAAGGGGCAGCGGCAGCAGATGGCGCGGTGGAGTTTGGTGATCAGCAGTTGCGCGGGGCGAACTTGAATTTACACGCCAAGAACCTAACCGCAGCCGGGATCCCCGTTGAATCCGTGGAAATCAAGGCTACCAGCGCCAAGGAAATCGCCACGCTGGAGCGGGCGCAGATCGTGCTCAATGCGCAGAACACTGTTTCCGCCACGGGAACTTTCGGACTCACGGGTGATCATGCCCTAACTGCTCAGTGGGATGCGAATTGTGCCGACCTCGCCAGTCTGCCGACCCAGGTAAAGGCTGGCACCCTCTGGCCTGCTGCCGGGATGGTGAAATCTCAAGGGACCGCCAAAGGAACCCTAACTGCCATCCAGCAGCAGGATTGGCCGGCCCTAACCGCCAACGCCACGGTGGACGCCAGTGGGGTGAAGTTAAATGACGCCACGCTGCAAGGCCTGAATTTGAAAGCTTCTCTGGCCCAGGGCAAAGCGACCTTGGAGCAACTGGCGCTGCAGTTGGATCCGGAAAATTCCGTGCAGGCGCAGGGGCAGTGCCTGTTAGGCGACCCTGCCCTGCCGCTCTCAGCCGAAGCGCATGTGACCTTGCCTAACGTGGCCGCACTGTCCGCCTGGGGCGAGCCGTTCGGAGCCCCGAAACTCGAAAGTGGCAGCGCACAGATCCACTGGAAGGCCACGGGCAAGGCGCGGCCGTTGTTGATGGATGGCAGCGGCACGGTGGATGTGGCCGGATTGAAGCTGAGCAGCGTGCCGGAGATTTTGGGACTAAAAGCATCCATCGAACAGCTGGGTGAGACCGCCAAGATTCCTCGCCTGCAAGCCACCGCCGGGCCGTGGCGCGCTGCCGGAGTGGTGGCATGGGACGGTAAGCGCCTCGATGTCTCCACGCTGGAAGGCTGGCTGAAAGAAGTTTCCCTGGTGAAGCTCTCGGCTTCGTTGCCGCTGAACTATAAGTCGGAACCACTGCATCTGAAGCTGGCCGTGGATCAACTGGACTCCGCCAAAGTGGCGGCCTCGCTGGGCCAAACCTTTCCTGCCAAAGGGATCGTGAGTTTGTCAGGGGAGTTTTCCGGCACGCTCAAGGATCTAAAAGGCGAACTGACCACGGAGGTGTCGCAAATTGTGATCGCCCAAAAGGAGGCGGAGAAACTGCAGCCCGGCAAGGTGAGCCTGAAGCTGAATTTGGCTGAGGGGAAACTCACGACTGACGTTGTGGTAAAGCAGAAACCACTGGAGGAACTGACCCTCCATGCCGCCGTGCCCATGGATCTCCCGGCGTTGCTGGACCGCCCTGCATTGGCTCAGGAATTGCCGTTGGAGGCCAAGATGTCGCTGCCGAAATCAGCGTTAAACTTCCTGCCAAGCTTCGTTCCCATGATCCAGCGGATTGACGGCACGCTGGCGTTGGAGGTGGCGGCCACGGGCACGGTCACTAAGCCGAAAGTTGCCGGGACGGTGCAGTTGCAGATTCCTGACGTCGTCTTGGCCGATGAGTCGCTCCCCGGGATCAAACAACTGCGCGTAACATTGCTGGCGGATCAGCGAGCCATCACTATCAAACAAGCGGAAATGCTGGTTTCCGGAGGCCCGTTGAAGCTCACTGGGAGCGTGGGACTGCAAGATCTCAAGGATCCAACTTTCGATTTGAAGTTGCTAGCGGAGGAAATTTTGGTCAAGCGGGACGACATGATCTCCCTGCGCGCCAATGCGGACATTGCTTGCATCGGGAAGCTCTCCGGAGCCACCGTGGCTGGCAAGGTGGATTTGGTGCGCGGTCGAATCTTCAAGGAGGTTGAGATTGTGCCGCTGTCGCTGCCCAATCAACTGCCGCCTCCGCCCGCTTCCACCAAGTTAGGCAAGGAAGGATTGCCGGAATTGCCAGCAGTTCTGCACCCTTGGAAATTCGATGTTTCCGTGAAGACCAAGGACCCGATTCGCCTGATGAGCACGGTGGCGCACGGCAGTGTTCTGGTCGATATGGCCTTGGCCGGAACAGGCGCCAAACCTGAGATAACGGGCAAGATAAACTTAAAGGACACTTGGGTGAAGCTGCCATTTAGTCGGCTCAATATCGTCTCTTGCGACGTTACCATCCCCAAGGAAAATCCGCTGGATCCCCAACTCGAGCTGATCGGGGAATCGGTGGTGGCGAATTACATGGTGACCTTGAATGCTTCCGGCCGGGCGATGGATCCCAAACTGCGCTTCACCTCCAGCCCACCGCTCTCCGAAGGTGATATCACGTATCTGCTGGCTACGGGCACCACCGCTGGAGATCTGGGCGCGGGTAATGGCGAGGCGGCCGGACGGGCGTTGTTTCTGGTCTTCCAGAGTGCTTATCGAAAACTGTTTCCGAAGTTGGCGGCCGCAGCAGAGGAACAACAACCGCCCAAATTGTCGTTCGAGTTATCGGGCTTCGGCAACGATCCCAGCCGCCGGGGCGTGGCTGCCGTTTATGAATTAACCCCCAAAGTAAAAGCCATCGGCCGCGTCGGAGAAAATGGCACCTTCCGCGGACTGCTTTACTATCAAATTCGTTTCAAATGAGCGCCCGTTCTCCTCTCCTCTTTTGGCTTGTCATGCTAACGCCGATCTGGGCCGAACCAGACGGGCCCCACCAGGTCCCGAAGGTAACTCCTGAAGTCACGCTTCATGGAGTGTCGAACGCCATGCTGCCAATCGCTGATCAGGTGGTCATCAAGCA
This sequence comes from Verrucomicrobiales bacterium, assembly GCA_031411295.1. Classification (GTDB taxonomy): domain Bacteria; phylum Verrucomicrobiota; class Verrucomicrobiia; order Verrucomicrobiales; family V1-33; genus JAGNEJ01. The sequence continues at coordinate 58,762 of JANOAV010000202.1, forward strand.
ACTTAAGTTGTCGGGCGACACTACCGCATCCGGACCGCTGGCGGATGATTTGGCCTTTTTCCTGGAATCCCGCTATCGTCAGGACGGCTACCCCGAGGCGCATGTCGAATGGCAACAGGAAGGCGAAGGCATCATCCTAACCGTCTCAGAAGGTCCAATTTACGAAGTGGGGAAATTAACCATTGCAGGGGTGGACGAGGCCCTGGCGGCCACCTTGCTGCCGTATCTTACCAGCCCCACCAAGGAACGTCGGGCGCGCGGAGACAAGCATTTACCGTATGTGGCGGAGGAGCTGAAATCAGGTGCCGGCATGGTGGAGCGCAAGTTGCACGCGGAAGGCTACCTGCATGCCATCGCCAGCGAGCCAACGTTCACGCCTAACGTAGAAGAGAAAACGATGGAGGTGACAGTGCAGGTGACGCTGGGACAGAAGTATATTTTTGGAGAAATTATCCTAACTGGCGATACCGAGGGCGTGGCCGAAGCACTGCGCGAACGAATCGCGCTACTCCAGGGACAGTCGTTCAATGAAGTGTCCCTGGAATCACTGCGGAAGGACTTGGTGACGGATTGTCAGGCACGCGGATATTTTGCGCCCACCATTACCTCAGAGAGCAACTTCGGAAAACAACCCGGTCACGAGATCACAGCCAGTCTCAATGTGCAGTTAGGCGAAGTTTACCGCGTGCGTGACATCAATATCTCCGAGGAATTCAGCAAAGGGGCGCAACACGTGGCGCAAACCGTATTTCATCCCGCGCTCGACGAACGCTACAGCCCCATCTCGCTGGATCTCTACACCCGCCGGGCGCTGGAAACGGGAATCTATGGGCGACTGGACATGACTCCCCGCGTCACAGGGCCGGGGGATCTCACCTTGGACATCGCTGGCACGGACGCGAAGCCGATTACGTGGTCGCTCTATGGCGGATACCAGACGTTCGCTGGGCTGAGTGTGGGCACCGAGGTTACCAATGTGAATTTCTTGGATACGGGCCACACGGCCTCGCTCAAGGCCGAGTGGTCGTTCCGTGGTCTGGAGGGTCGCTTGGGCTGGAAAGACCCTGCCATCTTCGGCACCCGCAATGCGTTGGCGATGGATTTGTTGGTGGAGACGTTCGAGTTCAAGGCTTACCTCCGGAAGACGGCGGCCTTGCGCGCCTCCTTGTCCCGTCGGTTCTCCCGGGCCACCACGGCGGAAATTTTCACTGGAGTCAACGTCAATGCTTCCACGAGTGATGGGTTGCTACCAGCTGAGTTAGGACCAGACTTCTACACCCTGGCCAATGTCGGGGCGCGGTTGAATTTCGATTATCGTGACAACCCCCTCATCCCTCATAAAGGCTGGCAGGGATCACTGGGCGTGGAGGCGAATACCGGGGAAATTAGCTATACGAAGTTCGATCTCATGAGCGCGTTCTACCAGCCCATCACCGAGCACCTGCGCGTGGCCATCGGGGCGCGTGCCAGCTACATCCAGACCAGCAGTGACATCACCGAGCTACCGATTGATCTGCGGAATTTTAACGGCGGCGGCACTTCAGTCCGCAGCTTCAAGGATCGGGAAATGGGCGCGCACTCTATCCTGGGAGCCAACCCGTTAGGTGATTTTGCCTTTACCGTGATCAATGCGGAATTGAGCTACGAAATTATTTCCAATCTGGAATTGGCCGGCTTCGTGGATGCAGGCACGCTGGGCGATGGCAAGTCACTCTTCTCCTTCGATGACATGCGCTATGGCGTGGGCCTCGGCGTGCGCTATAACCTGCCCATCGGTCCGTTGCGGGTTGATTACGGCTACAATCCTGACCAGCGCGAAGGGGAAGCGCGCGGGGCCATTCACGTGACGTTTGGGTTTGCGTTTTAGGCTCGCTTTCGGGTTAACTCAGAAGAAGCGTCCACGTGACTGTGTTTCCCTTTTGAAAGCAGTCCAGCGGACTGCTTCCACCCTCGCTCAAAATTTCCGGTTTCCCAAGGAAAATGGCCTTAGCCCATGGCCGTGTAGGACAAGCAGTTGATTTCATCGAAGGTGGTATGACCTGCCACCACTTGGACCAGACCTTCTTGATAAAGGCTCTTAAATCCGTTCTGGATGGCAATTTTCCGCATCGTCACCACCGGAGCACCTTCGGCAATGAGGCCGGAAAGTTCATTGTTGATGAGATTCATTTCCATCAAGGCAATCCGTCCGCTGTAACCCGTGCCATTGCATTCATCACAGCCTACTTTTTGATAAATCGGCTCGGTGGTGGCCTGTTCGATGGCACCATGATAGTGAAGGAATTCTTGAATTTCCTGGGTGACCTGTGCGGGAGCTTTGCAATATGGGCAAAGTTTGCGCACCAAGCGCTGGGCCTGACTCATGGCCAAAGCATCCGCCAGCAGATAGGGTTCGATGCCCATGGAAAGCAGACGAGAAATGGCCCGGAGGGAATCGTTGGCGTGCAGCGTGGTGAGCACCAAGTGTCCCGTTAGAGCGGCGTTCACCGCAGCTCCCGCCGTCTCGCTATCTCGTGATTCCCCGATGAGAATCACATCCGGGTCTGCCCGTAACAGGGAGCGCAGACCGGTGGGAAAATCGAGACCGTGGAAGGAGTCGGTTTGCGTTTGGTTAATGCCTTCAATTTCGTATTCGATCGGATCTTCAATCGTCTGAATGTTGATGTTATCTTCGTTGATGGCGTTAAGGAAGGCGTAAAGCGTGGTCGTCTTACCGGAGCCTGTAGGGCCGGTTACGAGGACTAACCCTTGGTCCCGGGAGAGCACTTGCTTGATGATGCTGCTTTGCCGCGTGGACATATTTAGCTCACTCAGTTTCTTGATGCCATCCTGCTTATCCAAGAAACGCATAATGATTTTCTGCATTTCCTTCCGGTGCGGCACGGCGGCTACCCGGACGTCGATGCGCTTTTTGCCGAGGAGCATGGAGAAACGTCCATCCTGCGTGGTCTGGCGTTCCTGGGCCATGTTAGACCAATTTTTGATGATGGCGATATAACGCAGCAGGCTCTCTTCAGAACAGGAATGGATGACGACGAGTTCCCCATCCACCCGGGCGCGGAAGCGGGCGGTGTTATAAAATTTCTCCACGTGAAGATCTGACCCGCGCATGGTGATGGCGCGATAAATCACCCACTTTACCAGTTCGTCTGGCGCAGTGTTAGGGTTTGCCGGATTGACTTTGGCCATATCCAATGGATCAATTTCAACGATGTTTTGATTGTCCGAGTAGGTCAGTTCCCCCACTTGGACGCCACTGCCGGAATCACGACTGCCCCGGCTGCGGTTGCGCGCGATGGCGGTGGAGATGGCCGAGGGGTCAGCCAAAATGTTGATGATTTTGACGGCATCATGCCCGCTGGAAAGCCACTCGTCTTCAAATGAATACGTGGAAGGAACGGCACTCATCAACCAGACATGCTGGTCACTACAGTGCAATGGATAGACGTTATGCTTTTCCAGCAAGGCATCCGGGAAGATACTTTGACCAGGCGCTTCTTCAGGATTGTAAACTTGGAGGCCGGGGGATTGCAGTGCCGCAATGGCTAGTCCATAGTGACGCGGCAGGAACTTAAGATCGTCCAGGCCAGCATAGGGTTTGTTGCCGCGTTCGGTGATGAGCTTCAGGAGCTTCTCCCGCTCCACGTCAGGCATGGGATAGATGGCCAGGAACCAGTCCAAGACGTCCTTGAGTCCGGCATTTGCGGGAGGGGGTTGCAGATTGCTGTGGGGATTTACCGTGGCCAGGGGCTTGGCGGCAAATCTCGTTAGCAAGTCTTTATGAATGCTGGCATACTGGTCCGGATGAATCACCACCCGCACGATCAGAAACGAGGGGATGCGCCAGTAATCCTGACAGGATGGATCGTAATGACCCATGATGATCAGCGGTCCCATGGTGCCCAGTGGCATCCATGGTTGAGCGGAGGATGCCGGAAGTCCAAACGTGCGCAGCAGGGCCTCTGAGGGAATGGAGCAGGCACCACGCGGAAGCTTCACGGGCGGCAAGCCACTGCTGTGGGCCACATTTTCCAAATTGAAATTTCCCACCACCGGGGCCGTGAAGACTTCGTCTGAGACGCGGGAGGCTCCAGCCATGGCCGAAGGGATGGCGGGCGGGTAATTTGGCGGTGGTTCTGCCGCGCGCACGGGAGCGGCCTCCGTCCAGAAGGATTCGTCAGGAGCCAAGCGTGAACCGCCCGCGGCTTCGGGCGCAGGAGATTCCAACGCGGAGGCCCAAAAATTTGTGTTTCCCGAGGTCGGCTCTTGAGTAGTAAACATTTCAGGTTTGATGGAGGGAAGGGAGAGGAAACCAGGCTTAGTTGGCGTTTGCGGCAGGTGGTTCCGGCGTAAAATTCGAGGGGAAGGTGTAGGGGGCGGTTTGGTCGGAACTATCGAATGGTAGTAACAATCCCGTTCCGGCAGTCCCCGGAACCAATAGTTGGAAGTTTCGGCCATTCCAACGCACCCGGTATTGTGTTGTCGCGTTGGATGCTGCGGGGTTCCAACTTGGTGGATAGTAGGGTGCACCAGAGTCAAAGCGTCCAGCAGAGGCCGCAGGTTTGTATTGCAGCGAGCGCAGCACCTTGAATTCGTCGGTGGTCGATCCATCATCCTTTGCGGTGCGGATATCCCAGTTACCTTGCCCGAAGCCTCTCAGGGCACCGTTTAACTGAGCGACGATATTTTCCGCCTGAGCGAGCCGGGTGGCATCTCCCACATTTCCGAAGGAGACCAAAGCAATGCCTGCCAGCACCCCAACGATGGCGATGGTCACCATGATTTCGGGAAGGCTATAGCCGCGTTGATGCTTGACGGGAGATGTGCGAAACATGATGGTCTGGAGGCTCGATAAATGGCTAGTATGCCAGCACCGCCCGGTTGGTCTGTCCGGATGGGAGAGGCTTGTAAATCGTGACTTTGTCCAAGTTGGCCAAATCCTGCGGCAAACGCACTAGGTAATCCGCTGGCATCAGGGTCGTCAGGCTACTGGGAGCGTAAGCCATGTAAGGCGTCAGGAAATTGGTATAGCGATTGGCATCCTTGGCGTCAGCATCGGCCCCTGTGGTGGCAGCCCATGCCGTCTTGGCCGTTTGCAGTCCATACGCTTGGATGTAACTGGAAATGGCCATGTTCAGGGCTTCGGCTCGGGAGATGGCCATATTTTCCTCAGTATCCCGCCGCACGCTGGTGATACTCGGGATGGCCATGAAGATCAGAATGCCGATGATGGTAACTGAGGCCAGGACTTCCACCAAGGTGAAGCCAAGCACGCAGGCCAGCAATCGCGTGCCGCGCATCCGCCGAGGTGTTGGAGGAGTGGGAATATGCATAGGAGAAATTAGTTTGAATTGGAAGCGGGATTGAGATTGACGGTAGGGTAACTGCCAGACACCCAGTTCGGCAATGTTAGCCATTTCCCGGTCTGGACCATGGCATCGGACTTGATGAGGGAGAGATCGCTGGGGCCATACTTGCCGGCCATATCCACATAATGTTGCGCGGTCATGGCATCCAAATAACCTTCGGTGTCAGGCGTATTGGCATCCATATCCTTGCCAGTGAGCATGGCGAAGCGCTTGGCGGAGGTGTTGAGGGTGGTGTTATAGTAATTGGTTAACGCCTCTAGCGTAACGGGCGCGCCACTGCTGACAATGGAGGTATCCACTCGGCCAAGTTTGGCATCGACCCAGTTGTTGAGGGCACTCTGCCAGACTGCCAATTGCTGCCGGACAACGACTTCACGAGAGGTCTGCGCAGCATCAGAGAATGAACTGATGACCATTGAGGCGAGGATGCTAATGACCGCGATCACCAGCAACATTTCCACAAGGGTAAATGCCAGCGCTCGCTGTAATCGGGGAATTGGTGATTTCATGAATTGAAGGGTGGCTCAGGGCTGAAAAGGGTTAATTACCGATGGGTCTGGCGGCACCAGTGTATTGCAGAAGTCCATCCTGCGGGTCCCACTGCAGATATTGCTTGGCTCCCGTAAGTTGCTCCTGATCGATGGTGGATAATCGATACCGGATGTTTCCTAAGGCACCGGTCCCACTGACACCTACCGAGAGGGCTTGCACCACGGCACCCATATCGCTCCCCGCTGGCAAAGTCGCTCCAGTCATCCGGGCAGAATTATACATGGAAGCAATGTGCTGGGCGTTCCGTCGGTAGGTATTGTCCGTGCTGTTTTCATAAACCTTGCTGAGCGCAGGGAGAATGATCGCAGCCAAGATTCCGATGACCGCAATCACTACCAACAATTCTACCAAGCTGAAGCCGGCTGGCTGCTTGGAGCGGAGTGTGCAGGAGGATGGTGATACAAGGTTCACGGACGTAAATATTAATGGTTAATCTCTTTAATTCTGAAAATTACAACTTTTATCAGTTATCGCAACCTCATTTTTGTAAAATTCTAAGGCGTCGAAAAAGCTAGCCTTCGGGTGGTGGTCAGGATAATTGACCTTTGTCGGGTTCCGCCCTGCCCGGAGAAAGTCACTTTACAGCCTCCGTTCTTGATCCTAGTAGATGCACCCCTGGCGCCCGCTCGTATCATCCGGGGCAATCCTCCAATTATTTTTTTCCTTATGGCCCAGTCCCCTCCCCTGAATGCCCCCCCCTCGCCCTCGACACGAAAACGAGTCGTCCTTAAATTTGGGACTGGGATCCTCAAAGACCAGTCCTCGCCCACTATCGATGGAGCCCAAGTGTGGAATTTGTTGCGGGCAGTCGCGATCATTCGTCGGGCGGGGCACGAGGTCATCGTCGTCACGAGTGGAGCGGTGGCGGCTGGGCTCAATATCATGGGGTTCGTGGAACGCCCCACAGAAATGGCGCTTTTACAGGCCTGTGCGGCGGTCGGCCAATCCCGACTAATGCATTTCTATGAGCAAGTCCTCCGCGAGTGGGATCTCCACGTGGGGCAAATGCTGGTGACCAATGAGGACTTCGAGCTCCCCCAGCGTCGCTCCCACATTGAGAACACCCTCCGCCAACTGCTGGCCAGCGAGCGCGTCGTGCCCGTGTTCAATGAGAACGACTCCGTCGCCATCGAGGAAATACGCTTTGGCGACAATGATGCCCTGAGTGCGGGCGTCGCCAAGCTGGCCAAGGCGGATCTCTTGATTTTGCTAACCAGTGTGGACGGTCTGATTCCCCCATCTGGTGTGGGCATCGTGGATACGGTAACTGACCTGGCCGAAGTCGCAGGTTTCGCTCGGGAGGATAAAGGAGACTACTCAGTGGGCGGCATGGACACGAAGCTGACCGCCGTGCGCAACGCGGTTGAAGCGGGTGTCGAAACCATTATTGCCAACGGTCGCAATGCGGAGCAACTGTTGGAGTTGGTCAACGGCGGGGGCAGAGGCACCCGTTTCCTCGTCCGGAAACCCTGATTCCTCGGCCCCCACGGAGACGTGAATTAATAACAGTGACTGCGGGAACGATAGCCACCACCGTGGCCGCCGCCATGATAACCGCCGCCATAGCCTCCACTATGATAGCCTGAGCCTCCCCAGTGGGGAGCAGGAGCGCAGCCGGAACTATGATGGCCATAACTGTGGGCATATCCTACGGGATAAGGAACGCAACTAACCAAGCCGAGCGCAAGCAGCGCCAGTAAGCAAAAACGCGGCCAGATGGTGGAAACTATTGGAGTGGAAACGGGGGTCTTCATAATGGGGATGGGTTAAGGGTTGTCAATTCGACGAAGTCCGTCGGACGATATTCACAATGTTGCGCAAATTTTTTCTTCCCCATTCGTTCGTGAAAATGTTTGCAGGCGCGAGGGTTCCCGGTTTTGCTGCCAGACATTTTCCACACTCCATGCCCCACGTTCTGACTCGTGCCATCCTTCTCAGCTGCTGCTCGCTCGTTGCTTCGTGCGCCACGTCTGACCCGCTGAAAACTTCTGCCAGCACCACGCAATACTACATTCCCGTGGATCGTGCCCCTCCGCTGCGTGCGCTGCCCAAAGAGCTGAACTGTCCTATCGTCAGCCGTCGGGACTGCATCCTCACCGCCGTAAGTTATCTGCAGCACCAATGGACCCCTTCAGAAAAAAACGTCTTCCACGGCAAGGATGCCCAAGGCATTCAAGTGGACACCCCGGACGTCAAGTTCCGCCCCCCTGGCACCTTTCCGGGTTGGTGGGTGCCTGGACTCGTGAATCGCAGTATTCCCTATCAATGGGGCGGGTTCTCCACGCCGGAGGAATTCGATGCGGGAATCGCAGCAGGGAAGGCCGCCGGAGACATCTTCACCCCAGAGAAACGCGCCAAACTGGACGATGCCGTCAGCCACCAAGCAGTAGGGATTGATTGCTCCGGCTTCATTTCCCGCTGCTGGCATCTACCACGATCCTTTTCCACCCGCGAGCTGCCCCTCCTCTGCGAACCGCTCGAAAGCTTCGACGACCTCCAACCGGGCGATATCGTCAACACTCACAACGCCCACGTCGTCCTCTTCGATGCGTGGTATGATTCCGCTCGTTCCTATTTCGTTTGCTATGAAACGGGCAGTCCGCCCACTTGGAAAGTCCAGCGTCATGCTCTCCGCACCGCCCAAATGAAGGAACTCGGTTACAAACCCTTCCGTTATCGCAACATCCGTTAGTTCCCTCCGCCCCTCCATGCTCCCTCCCATCCCCCTGCTGCGCGCCCTGATCTTCGACTTTGACGGTCTGATGGTGGACACCGAAACCGCCATTTACCATTCGTGGAAGGAAATCTATGCAGCCCATGGCCAGGAATTACCTCTCCCCACCTACGTCCAATGCGTCGGCAGCCATGGATCACACTATGAGCCCCTAGCAGAACTTGAAACATTGACCGGCACGCCGCTCAATCGGGATGAACTCATGGCGTGGCAAAGTCAGCGCAATCGGGAACTGCACAACGGCTTGGATACCCGCCCCGGCATCCGTGAAGTCCTGACCGAAGCCCGACAGTTAAACATTCCCTGTGCCGTCGCCTCCAGCTCCAACGCCTTGTGGGTTCATGGCTGGCTGGATAAATTACATCTGCGCTCCTACTTTGCTGAAGTGATCACCCGGGACGATGTTGTCCGCGCCAAACCAGCTCCAGATCTTTTCCTGCTGGCGCTGCAAAAATTGGGTCTTCCCGGCACGGATGCATTGGTGTTGGAGGATTCCGCCAACGGACTCATTGCCGCCGAAGCCGCCGGCATCCCCTGCGTCATCATCCCTAACGAAGTGACCACAGGCCTCGATTTCACCGCCGCCAGGGCGGTCTTGCCAACCCTGCATGAAGTGACCATCACTGAGTTATCCCGCCTCGCCCTCCGTGTTTAACCCCAAGCTGGGAGACTCCTATCTGGTCCATTGACGAGGTCGACCTCGTTTCAGTTCCTCAATTTCAAAGGCACTCTGAATCCAATTAACCTGCGGCGGTTGGTCCGCCCGCAGATCCACTTCCGCGATATCGCAACGCCAAGCAATCTCTGGATAGCGCAGCAGCCGCAGCCAAGCGTTCACCCCTCGGGAAATGAGCCTCCGTTTCTTCAAATCCACCGCTGCCGCCGGACGGCCAAAATCATCCCGCGTGCGCGCCTTCACCTCCACGAACGCCAGGATGTGACCGTGCCGCACCACGATATCGATTTCCCCTCCTCCGGGCGGGCGGTAGTTCCGATAGAGCACTTTCCCTCCATGAGCATAAATATAGCGGGCCGCCACCTGTTCCCCCAATTCCCCAATCTCAGCCGTGCTCATCCCCACCCCGCCGCGAGCCAACACCGTCGGAGCGTTCAGTAACCGACTATATTTTCTAACAAAATAACGCAGCAAATTCATAAAGTCATCTTGGAAGCCGCCCGCTCACGGATAGCGCACCCGCAGCACCCGGTTATTATAAGTATCAGCCACATACAGCCATCCCTGCTGAATGCGCGCCCCATGAGGCCGACGCAGCTGAGTTTCCGCGCCCGTCCCGCCAACTGCATTCCCTGCCAGTCCGGGCCTTCCCACCAGCAATTCCACCTTGCCCTCCTTCGGCAGCCAACGCCGCACGACATGATTTTCCGTGTCACAAATGATGACATTCCCCTGCGTATCCTGACAGAGGAATTTCGGTCCATTCAATTGCACCTCCAACGGTGTGGGCCCGGCACGATAACCCGGCTTGCCACCGCCGTTGAGAATGGTGTGCAATTTCCCCCCGCTGGACTGCACCAACGAATTCCCCTCACGCAACACCACCCAAGTCGCACTCCCATCCCCGGTCGTTGCCCGCGGACCATTGAGGGGCGTTTGCAACGGCCCGGCCCCTTCATGCACGTTCCCTTTCTGGCCATTACCCACGGCATCATACACCTTACCGTCTCGTTCATCGTAAATTCTCACGCGTTGATTCGCCAAATCCGTGATCCAAAATTGTCCCGCCTGGAGCGCGGCAGAAATACAAATGGGCAAATTAAGCTGGGCCGCAGAGGCCCGCTGACCGTTGCCATTGTATCCCGGCTTCCCTGTCCCTACCACCGTGGAAACTTGCCCCGTCTTGAGATCAACTTTCCGAATCCGATGATTAAACGTGTCCGCCACCAGCAGAGCTTGCTCCCCATCCGTAAAACAAAGATCATGCATGCCATGAAAACGCGCCTGCGCCCCTGGGCCATCTGCCACCTCCGGTAACAACTCCTTTTCATTGGTGGCTGCCTTCACTCCGGCAATAAACGCCACCTGTCCGTCCACCGTTCTTTGGAAGATGCGATTCGACTTCGTGAACTCCACGCCATACATCGTTCCTGCTTGATTAAAGACCACGCTAAATGGCTCCGAGATCACTCCCGCTGCCAGCACGACCTCCACTTGATGATTTGAAGCGGGTTCTTGTGCCGACATGGGCACGAGTGCGCTGGCGCAGAGTAAGAGGTGCGCAAGGAAGGTTGGAACAGGTGATTTCATTGATGAGAAGCGGTGGCTACCGGGAGAGGGCCATCATGCCCGAGCGGGTTGATTTCGTCAATCTAGTTGACACCACCCTCATTACACCTAATTTCCCACCCTTCTCACAAAGCACCGATAAAACCATGGCGGGGTAGCAAAGTGGTAATGCACTGGTCTGCAAAACCGGTATGCGCGGGTTCGATTCCCGCCCCCGCCTCCATTTCTCTTGATGGTTCCTGCATTCAGTTCGGCTCGCGGTTGCTTCGTCCCTCCCCCCCTTTCTCACCCCTCCGCACCTTATGAAAAATCGCCTCCCCCGAGTCAATGAACTCATTCAACGCGAACTCGGCACCATCATCCAACGGGATTTCGAATTCCCGGGCGTGTTGGTAACCATCAATGACGTGGAAATTACGCCGGACTTGAAACATTGCGCGGTCTATATCGGCGTGTTGGGCAACGCCCTCCAGGCCGAGGAAATTCTGGAAAAGCTCATGGCCAAGCGCTCGCACCTGCAGAAACGCCTCATGGGTCGCATCACCTTAAAATTCACCCCGCACCTGTCTTTTAAATTGGATAACAGCATTGAACGCGGCGTGCGCATCACCACCATCATGGAGACCATCGATCAGGAAATCGGTCCCGACGCTTGGAAAACGCTACCTCCAGAGGCCCTTAATCCCGAACCTTAAATCTTCGGCATCTCAATGAACCCTTCAAGGTGCCGGATCCGGGTTGGATGTCGCATCTTGCGCAGCGCCTTGGCCTCGATCTGACGGATGCGCTCACGGGTCACTTGGAATTGTTTTCCCACCTCCTCGAGTGTGCGGCTATGCCCGTCGATGAGGCCAAACCGTTGCTCCAGCACTTGGCGCTCGCGCTCACTGAGCGTGTCCAGCACTCCCTTGATTTTATCCTTCAGAATGTTGAAGCCCGTCATTTCCATCGGATTTTCCGCAGACTTATCCTCGATGAAATCACCGAAACTAGAATCGTCCCCCTCGCCCACCGGGCTTTGCAGACTGATCGGCTGCTGCGCCATTTTCAGCACCGCTGAGACCCGCTCCACCGGGAGGTGAATTTCATCCGCGATCTCCTCGGGACTTGGCTCGCGACCATACTCCTGCACCAACTGCTTCTGCACCCGCATGAGCTTATTGATCGTCTCAATCATGTGCACCGGAATCCGAATCGTGCGCGCCTGATCCGCAATGCTGCGCGTGATCGCTTGCCGAATCCACCAAGTGGCATAGGTGCTGAATTTATAACCCCTCCGATATTCAAATTTCTCCACCGCCTTCATCAAGCCCATGTTTCCCTCCTGGATCAAATCCAGGAAATTAAGACCTCTGTTAGTGTATTTTTTGGCAATCGAAATCACCAACCGCAAATTGGCTTCCACCATTTCATTCTTAGCCGCCCGCGCTGCTTTCAACGCTTTCGCGATGTCCGCGTGCGCTTGCATAAACTCTGCTTCGGTGAGCCAGATGTCCCGCTCCATGCGTGTCCGTTCCGCCACCGAAGCCACATCCGACCGTCCTTTGAGTGCGCTCAGTCGCTGATGGTATTCATCAACCACGGGCTGGAATTCCTCGAACGGACGATACTTAAAGGCATACTTTCCATAGGTCTTCAAGACCGCTTGCTGGGCTTTGGTGAATTCCAAGCGCATCGCCTCACGGCGGTTCGCCTGCTTCAGATCCAGAAATTTATTGTAAGCATCCTGCGCAGCCGCCGCCTGTTCGTCCAGGGTGCGATTGAGCTTCGTCAGGGATTTCACGTAGCGCTCCCGGTTCTCCAATGATTTCTCCTGCACCACGCGATCACAACGCTCCTGACCATCAATGATCTTCTGTGCCAGCACGGTGTAGAGCGTGTTAGCGAATCCAAAACGATTAATGATGTTCTGGGCTTGAGTTTCCGCCTCCTCGATCCGCTTGGAAATATCCACTTCCTGCTCGCGTGTGAGCAACGGCACCTGTCCCATTTGCTTAAGATACATCCGCACCGGATCATCGAATGATTCCAATTTGGAATCCGACAACGGGCGATCCATCGAAATTTTCGACGCGCGGGCCGGGACGTTAGCCGCTGGCGAGGGTTTCGCCAACCGATCCACTTCCGAAGCATCCGTAATCTCAAAATCCATCCCCCGAAGCCGGAGGATGATTTCCTCCATCGTGTCCGGAGAAATGTAACCGTCCGGCAAGGCATCATTTAGATCATCGTAGGTAATGTGCCCCTGCTCCTTGGCCAGTCGCACCAGATCCCGCAACTTGCTCTGCACCTCTGGAGACTCCACTGTAAAGATTTCGCCCTTAAACGGCACGTTGACGGCAGAACGCTTGGGCGCTGGAGGAACTGGATCGGCAGGATCTTTGCGAGGGCGCCCCCGTCCGCGTTTGATCGGATCGGGAGCTACAGCAGAGGCGCCAACTCCGTTAGAGGGTTTAGGAGGAGACATGGGGGATTGGGGAGATTGCTTCGCAACCTCGCCCTGCTTCGCCTTGGGAGCAACTTTTTTCTGCGCGGCACTCGCCTTGAACGGAAGTGCTGGAACGGCGCTGGCGCGCTTAGGGGTGGCAGGTTTACGGGCCATGGGAAAAAGAGAACAGAATGGGGAGTGACTACTGTTGGAAAGATTACCGGGCCGCGTGGTCGTCGCTAGCTGTCGTGAGACACCCATGGACAGATTTTTCGTGCGGTCAACCTCTTCGCGCTAAGGACGTTGTCTAATTTGCGCGCCCGCTTCACGAGTCATACGACAGTTTCGGAAGCCTTTTTTCCAAATCTGTTTCTTCCCGTCTCAGGCGCTGCAATTCTTGCATCGCTAAAGTTATCCTCGCCAAATCAGGATTGGGCCCCCGCAACTGCTGGGCCACTAACTGCTGTTGGCGGCGGTTGTTGTCATATTGCAGCCGATAAAAAGAACCCTGGGCGGCCGTAAAATCGTCCATTTTAGGAGCCCGCTCGTTCAATAACCGACTTACCATTGCTGCCTGCGTAACGTCCAGCGAACCCAGGAACTGGTTCAGCGCCACCGCATCGTTCGGCACGAAAGTCACTCCCAGCAACCGATCTATCAAATCCCCGCCCAGATACCCTCGCCACGGAACCTCCCCACTCGAGGCCTGCTCGTGCAAGAAACTCAACGTTTCCTCATCCGTCAGCGCCAAGCGTAACAAGTGACGCAACGCCAAGTTCGGAATCTGCGGAGCATCACCATCAAAGACCATCGCAGACTCAGGTTTAACCGCATTCGGTGCCGCCGGAGTCTCTGCCGCAGCCGATTGCCCTCCAGGTGACTTGTCACTGCGTTTGGCCGCTTCCCGTTGATTCTGCGCGTCCCGACGCTTCTTCGTTTGTTCCCGTGCGATCAACAATCGCAGATCCTCCGTAGGAATATTCATCCGCGTGGCACAACGCCCAATCGCATTGTCCTGCACGATCTTGTCGCTCAACAGCACCAAATTTTCCGCCAACTCCCCCGCCAGACGAGATTTCTCCAAATCCTTGCCCGGCAGCAACGCCTCCGCTCTCAAGTTCATTTGAAATTCAAAGAAATCCGTAGCCGATTCCAAATAAGCTCGGAAAGCCTCCGCTCCCTTCGTCCGCACAAACGAGTCTGGATCCTCCCCTGGTGGCAACGACGCCACCTTAATGAACATCCCCTCCGGAGCCATCAACTGAAAACAACGTCTTGCTGCTTTGTAGCCTGCATTGTCCGCATCAAAACACAGAATCACCTGCTTGGCCGCCCGCTGCAACATCCGCGCATGGTGCTCAGTAAAAGCCGTGCCTAGCGCAGCCACCACATTTTCCACCCCATGCTCGAACAATGTTATCAGATCAATCTGCCCCTCGCAGATAATCGCGCAATCAGCCTTGGAAACTGGGCGCCTCGTTTTATCCCAACCGAAGAAAACCTGACTCTTATTAAAAATGGACGTCTCCGGAGAGTTGATATATTTCCCGCCCTTCTGCTCAGGGTCCAACACCCGACCACTAAAAGCGATCACATCCCCATGGTCATTGCGCACCGGAAACATCACCCGGTGCCGAAACCGCATATAACATCCCTGCTTGGGATCCCCCTCCACTCGCCAGAAAAACAACCCAGACTCCACCAAGACCTCATCCTTATAGCCCTTACTGCGAGCCCATTCCTTCCACAAACCAATGTTATCCGGGGCATACCCAATCAACCAACTGCGCGCCACCTCGCTGCTCAGTCCGCGTTTCTTCATGTAGTCACGAGCTGCCGTCGGACCATCACCACCTTGTTTCAGCAGCAACTGATGCATCCATTTGGCCGCGTCATTGTGCACCTTAATCAGCGTCCCCTTAATCCGATGCTGTGCCTCCACCTCCGGGCTCCGCGCCTCCTCCACCAGCACAATATTCGCCCGCCGCGCCAACATCTGCACCGCCTCCACGAACGGCAGATTCAGATGCTCCCGCACAAAAGAAATCGCATCCCCACCCTTGCCGCAACCGAAACAATGAAAACTCTGCTTGGACTGAGTCACATTGAAAGAAGGCGTCCGCTCATTATGAAACGGACACAGCCCCAGATGGTTCGTCCCCGCCTTCCGCAGCGTCACATATTGCCCAATGAGATCCACAATGTCCGTGGCAGCCAGGACTTGGCGGAGAGATTCATCGGTGATGGAGGACATGGGAGGAGGCAAAAAAGCAGCAAAAAGGCAACTTCCCCACCCTCCACACAAAATCCCACCCCGCAACCCCTCGCAATTCACAGCCACCGTGCAAACCTGCAAACCTATTAGGGACAGTGTTTATTAAGTTGACGGCCGGGAGATCGTTCTTTAAATAGGCTGAGTTGCTTCACCCTCCATGCGCCGTTGCCGTCTTAAAATAGTTCACCAATCTGCCTGCTACCATGTCGTCTGCCGGATCACCCAAGGCCAGTCTTGGTTGCGCGAGCGCGATAAGATCGCATTTAGCTCACTGCTGCAGCGGGTTGCCCCTTACTGCGGTGTGGAGGTGCTGACTTACTGCGTAATGAGTGATCATTTTCACCTCCTGGTCCGCATTCCTCACAAGGCGGTGGCTGATGCAGCGATTGATGGAGTGGAGTTAAGCCGCAGGATTGGTCTGCTTTATAAGAGTGATGAGGCAGCGCGTGTGCGGAGCTTATGGGACGAACGGTCTCTTCCTGCGATCAAACACCTCTGGGAGGCTGAGTTGAAAATGCATTTGGCACGGATGCACGATCTCTCGGTTTTCATGCAGTTCCTCAAACAACGCTTTACTACGGGGCACAACCGCACCCGCGGAACCAAGGGCACGATCTGGACGGAGCGATTCAAGAGCGTGCTGGTCGAGGAGCGTTCTGGGGAGCGAAATCCACTGCAAATTGTGGGCGCGTATATTGATTTGAATCCAGTGCGCGCTGGGGTGGTGGCGGAGGCGAAAGACTATCCGCACTCGGGTTTGGGGAGCGCTTGTATGGGAGATCCCATTTCCCAAAAAGGGTTGGCGACTTTGAGTGGCACTAACGGGTGGGGCGCAGCCAGGGTTTGGTTTGAACAATTTGTGGCAGGAAAATCCTCCGCTAACTCAACAGGGCGTGCCTCAAAATCTGCCGCCCCCGACTCGGGCGCGGATCTTGGCACCACCCTAAGCAAACGTCAGGTGTCACTCGTAAAAGCGTTTGTGGTGGGCTCGGCCAAGTTCGTCATGGAAATCATGATAGGGATGGCGGAAATCCGTGCCAGCGCCCGACCGCAAGCCTATGCCAGTGGCGGTTTCGGGGTCGATCTTTGGGTGGGTGGACGATTTCGCAAAAATTAAGCCGATCTCCTAACTTGAACTACTTCTGCGCATCGGGTTGCACTGGCAAGGATATTTCCAGACCGGCAAAGCGATCCTCCAAGCTGGTGCGGTTGCTCAAATGACACTTCAGACAGGCGTTCTGCAACGCGATGGCACCGACGAAACGGAATCTCCCCTGCTCGACGGTGTCCACCATCTTGCTTCCTGCCATGATGGTCTTGAGCGCTTGCTCCTCGAAAGCGTCGGTTGCCTTGCTATCTACGTTCATCACGGTTTCGGCAGAGGCCAACCATCGGATGGTAATGCCCTGCGCCTCAGCCATGGCTTTGAAAACGTCCTTCAACGATTCTGACGGGATGGCTTTCGATTCGCCCTTCCGGAAGAAATCACGATGCATGATCCGGAGGACCCCATCGAAAGCCGCATGCAATATTTGCGCCCGTGCCCGCGCCTCGCTAACGGTTGGCAGGATCGTGGGATCAGCCAGCAAGCGACCAGGAGTGACGAGGCACGATAGGAATAGCAGTAAAGAAAGTTTCATGGGAATGACACGTCCGATCCTAACCCTCGCCTGCCAGGTTGTCGAGGGGACAGGCGATGTTCCATCAGCACATAGATGTGGCCCCAGCGAGCCATCCAATTTACCTTCTTTCCTTTCGCAAATTCCGCGCCACGTTGGCTGGATGATTGAATCCGCTTCTGAACCCTCTGCCCCCATCCCTGCTTCTGTTCGTGATGCCAGCACCCTGCTGGGCCTCACGCCGGAGGAGGCATTGACCGTGGTGCAGGAATGGGGGGAGCCAAAGTATCGGGCTCAGCAGATCATTCAATGGATCTATGAACGTCGCGTTACTGCGGTAGCCAACATGACGAATCTGAGCCGGGGCTTGCGTGAAAAATTGACGGAATGGAAGCCGTTGCGCACGATGCAAATCGCCCAAGTTCAGGGGGCGCAGGACGCCACGCAGAAGTTTCTCTTTCGGCTGCAGGACCGTCGCTATGTGGAGAGTGTATTCATTCGCGCCAATGTGACTGATGATGGCGAGCGCGCAGATCGTCGGACGCTGTGTGTTTCCAGTCAGGTGGGATGTGCCTATGATTGTAAATTCTGCGCGAGCGGCCTCGCAGGATTCACGAGAAATCTGCGAGCGGATGAGATCATCGAGCAAGTGATGCAGGTGGAGGCGCACAGCGGACAGCGCGTGGACAACATGGTGTTCATGGGCATGGGGGAACCGTTGGCTAACCTGACGAACTTGCTCAAGGCGTTGACCATTCTTCAGGCTCCCTGGGGCATTGGCATTGGGGCTCGTCACATGACCGTCTCCACCAGTGGCTTGGCTCCGCAGATCAAGAAACTGGCAGATGCGCCTGTGCCCGTGCGCTTGGCCATCAGCCTGCATGGGGCCACTGACGCGGTGCGCAGCCAGATCATGCCGGTGAACGATAAGTATCCACTCGATGTCCTGTTTGAGGCGCTGACTTATTTCAAGGAGCGGCGGAAACAAAAAATCAGCTTCGAATACATTTTGATTGAGGGCGTAAACGACGGCTTGGAGCAGGCCCGGGTGCTGGCGCGCAGGGCGCGGGGACTGTCAGCGAAGATCAATTTGATTCCGTATAATACCGTGGAAGGACTGCCGTGGAAGCGCCCCGAAGTAGCGCAGCAACAAGCCTTCTGTGACGTGCTGAACAACGCCGGAATTACGGCCACCATCCGCCATGAGAAGGGGCACGACATTGACGCAGCCTGCGGCCAGCTTCGTTTGCGTCAGGAGCAAGCAGATGGCACTGTCAGTTAGGGTAACCTCACGGTGGGGTGGTGACGAGCAATCGCCCAAAACGACGCCACTGATTCGTGGTGGGATTGGGATCAGTGAAGCGCCACTGGGTTCGTCCGAACTCAGAAGGGCTCATGGTGGGAGTGGTTACCTCGGCCAATCCACTGGTAAAATTTAGGTTATCGGCAAATTGCGCGCGCAGCACAAAATTTGCCGACAAACCATCCAGCACGGCGGTAGCAATCTGCAGGTGGCCGGTCTCACTGAGTTGCACGGTCGTAGTGCTACCGAAGTCGTGGGATTGAGGGTTGCTACCACGGGCATATTCTAAAATGTTAGGAAACCCATCACGATCCGGGTCTCCATTCCCCAAAGTTTCCGGTCCATTACCCGGCAAATTTACGGCCCGCCAGGAGGCATACGTGGCAGCCAGAAGGACGTTGAATTTTACGATTCGATGAGCGATGTAAGTCTGGCCCGCGGCCGCCTGCGTGTAAGTGACATCCACGGTGGCGTAGGTTGCCGCTTGCGGGGTGCCACTGATAACGCCGGTGTTCGCATGCATCGTTAATCCGTTTGGCAATCCGGTGGCCGCATACGTTCCACCGCTCCATGAACAATCAAACGCCAGTGAACTGGGCGTGCCGACAAAGAGGTAGGCTTCCGCTGACCCGACGAGGCTGGGGCCCACCAGGGCCAGCGAATGATAGCCTCCAGCGGAAATAGCCTTCACGGCACCCAATCCAGCGGGCACCGTGCTTTGCCCGTAGTCCTGATAACCCCAGGCGACTACGGTGCCGTCGCCTCTGAGAGCCAAGGCATGATAATTCCCTGCCGAGATGGCGACCACGCCATGCAACCCCGGCGGCACCGCGGACTGCCCGGCATCGTTGCTGCCCCATGCCACCACGGTGCCGTCGCTCTTGAGGGCTAACGAATACGAAAAACCGGCGGATACAGCCACGACGCCTGACAGGCCGATCGGCACCTCAATTTGGTGATCATCATTATTCCCCCACGCCACCACGGTTCCATTACTGCGCAGCGCCAGTGAATGCCACGCTCCTGCAGCAATGGCCACAACATCAGTCAACCCGACGGGCACTGCCAGTTGGTTATATTCGTTGGAGCCCCATGCCGCGAGCGTGCCATTAGCTTTTAAGGCCAGGGAATGCGCCGCCCCGGCAGCGATTCCAACCACGCCGCCGAGTCCACTGGGAACCGTGCTTTGACCGGTATCGTTATACCCCCACGCCACCACACTACCGTCTGCGCGGAGAGCCAGCGAGTGAACATAACCTGCCGCAATGGCGATCACATTGGTCAATCCGGGTGGAACGGTGCTTTGTCCGTATGAATCCTCGCCCCAACCCTGCACCGTGCCATCGCGCTTGAGGAACAAAGCGTATTGCTCGCCAGCAGCAATGGCCATGGCGTCGCGCACCCCACTGGGCAGGACGGTTTGGCCGTAACTATTCTCACCCCAGGCAGCAATCGGGCTCACCTCAAAACTAAGTGTGGTCTCTGTGAAACCAAAACTGTTGGTGAAACGAAACACCACCGGGTAGATTCCCAATCGAGTCGGCATTCCCACCAGCGTTCCCTCCACGGGGTCCACCGTGAGGCCGGAGGGCAGACCTGTGGCGGTGATCGTCATGGGAGTTTGCCCGCCCGCAAAGACCGCGCCTGGGGGCCGCTGACCTAGCGTCCAAACGGACGGCAGGGTGCTGTTGGCATAGACGGGAGCGCCTGGGACGTGCAATGTTAGGGTTGCCGTCGCACTTCCACTGGCGTTGGTCGCAGTGAGTTGCACCGCAAACTCTCCGGCCTCAGTGGGCGTGCCAGTGATGACGCCAGTCGTCGCATTTAAACTCAAGCCCTGCGGCAGTCCCGAGGCCAGGAAACTGGCGGCGGGACTGGCAGTTCTGATTTGATAGTAAAATGATCCGTAGCCGCCGATGGTGACAGCTCGCACCGGACTGATAATGATCGGCTGCGCATTCGGCTTACCCACCAAGGCCAGCGAGTAGTTATTGGCCGCCGTGATTGCAGCCATACTAGTCAGCCCAGCGGGCACGGTGCCTTGCCCCTGGGAATTGGCACCCCAACTAACCAACGTCCCATCGCGCTTCAAGGCCACGGAGTGCGACTCTCCTGCAGCGATGCCCACGACGTCCGTCAGGCCTGCGGGCACCGTGCTTTTGCCAGACGTCTGTTGGCCCCACGCCACCACCGTTCCATCGTTTCGCAACGCCAAGACATGCCAAGTTCCTGCGGCAATTGCCACCACGTTATTTAGTCCTGCTGGCATGCTGGTGGCTCCGGGTCCCGGGTAGCCCCAAGTCACCACCGTCCCATCGCTCAGCAGCGCCAGCGAGAAGGTCGCGCCAGCGGCTATGCCGACCACCCCGGTTAGTCCCGTTGGCACGGCGGATTGCCCATAGCCGAAATCCCCCCACGCCACCACGGTTCCATTGCTGCGCAACGCCAGCGAGTGGTTCTTCCCAGCCGCGATCGCTACGACCCCGCTGAGGAATGTTGGGACGGAACTTTGCTGATAGGTGTTATTCCCCCACCCGACCACCAACCCATCGCTTTTCAGTGCCAGCGAATGAGATCCACCAGCCGCAATGGCCACCACGTTGGCAAGCCCCGCCGGCACCATGGATTGGTTGGACGCATTACTGCCCCAAGCCACCACCGTGCCATTTTGGCGGAGCGCCAGCGCGTGGCTTGCGCCAGCAGTCAGGCTCACAATGTCTTTGAGTCCCAATGGCAGCGCTGGATTGGCGCCCCAAGCGGTCACCGGGGAAACTTCAATCGCGAATGACCGCTCGACGAAACCAATGTTATTGGCAAAGCGGAAGACCACATTATAGAGGCCGGGTTGCAGGGGCGCGCCAATAATGGTTCCCTGCACGGGATCGATCGTGGTGCCCAATGGAAGACCGGTGGCGGAGATCGTCGGCAGGGCGGTCGCGATGACCTGCCCGGCGGGACGCTGGCCGATGAGCCAGAGTGCGGGCAGCGTGTTACTCCTGAAGATCGGAGCCCCGGTCACGTAGAGCGTTAAGAGAGCACTGGTGCTACCGTTGGCATTCGTCGCACCGAGGACCACTGGAAAAGTCCCGGAGACCGTCGGCGTGCCAGCAATGATACCCGTAGCCGAATCCAGCGTGAGCCCCGTGGGAAGCCCTGATGCAGTATGACTGGTCGCTCCATTCAGGGTTAGGATGCGGTAGAGAAAATTTCCACTGCCTCCCGCCGCCAAGGCACGAGCTGGACTCACAATGCTGGGAGGACCGCTACTACTGCCGTTGATCGCTAGGAAATGACTTCCTCCAGCCGCCAGACTAACCGCATGATTGAGCCCCACTGGCACCGTGCCTCCAGCGGCCAAAAGCACCACCGTGCCGTCGCCCTTGAGGGCCAATGATTGTTTCCCGGAGGCGATGGCCACCACTTCATTTAACCCCACTGGCACCGCAATCTCGTCGCCCCAGGCCACCACCGATCCGTCTGCCTTGAGCGCCACCGAGTGTTTCTCACCCGCCCCAATCGCCACAACTCCGCTTAAGCCAGCAGGCACGCTTTGTTGACCGTAAGTATTATCTCCCCACGCCACGACCACACCATCGCTACGCAGGGCTACGGAATGTTCTTTGCCAGCGGCAATCGCTATGACGCTGCTCAAACCTGCGGGCACACTGATTTGTCCCTGTTTGTTTTCTCCCCACCCCGCCACGAGCCCATCATCCAACAGCGCGAGCGAGTGCCGTCCTCCAGCCGCCAGGGCTATCACCCCCGTGAGTCCGGACGGCACGGTGCTTTGGCCCATTTGGTTACTGCCCCAGGCCGCCACCGTTCCATCTTGCCGCAACGCCAACGAGTGAGCGTCCCCGGCCGCCAGCGCGATCACATTGGCCAATCCTGCCGGCACCGTGCTTTGGTTGTAAAAATTGTATCCCCACGCAACCACCGTGCCATCATTTTTCAAAGCCAGCGAGTGCCCATTTCCCGCCGCCACCGCACGAGCGGCGGTTAATCCCAGCGGCAGCGTGGTGGCACCAAAATCATTATTGCCCCAGGCCACCACAGGCGAGACTTCGAACGTCTGCGTCGTTTGCACCGACCCAAAACCACTCTGCGCCTGCACGGCCACGGAGTAACTTCCCACCTGCTGCGGGGAGCCCAGAATCGTGCCCAGCGTGGGATCGACGCTCGTCCCAGGCGGCAGCCCCGTGGCCGTTATCGTCGGTTGATTCGTGATCGCAAATTCTCCAGGCGGATTTATCCCCACCGACCACACGGGCGGCAACGTGCTTCCCATCAGCACTGGGGCCCCGGTCAGGCTAAGCGTTAGGAAGACAGTGTCACTCCCCGCCCCATTCGTGGCCCCGAGTGTCACCACGAAATTTCCGGCAACAGAGGGAGTGCCTGCAATGACGCCCGTGCCGGCATCGAAATTCAATCCTGCGGGCAGTCCACTGGCACTGAAGCTCGTGGCCGGACTGGCCGTGCGGATTTGATAGTGAAATGATCCGTAACCCCCAGTGGCGACCGCCCTGCGCGGACTCACAATGTGCGGCAGTCCACTAATATTACCGGCTAATCCGAGCGAGAAATTTCCTCCGGCGGCTACACTCGTCACCCCTGCTAACCCCTGCGGTAGCGAGCTTTGGCTCAGATAATTACTGCCCCATTGCACCGCCGTGCCATTGCCCCTGAGCGCGATGGAATGCGAGCCACCGGCGGCTAACGCGACCACGCCATTCAGGCCCGCCGGAACCGTGGCTTGGCCGTAGTAATCGTAGCCCCACGCCACCACCGTGCCATCAATCCGCAAGGCCAGCGAGTGTGCCCCACCGGCGGCAATGGCCACCACTCCGCTCAATCCCGGGGGAACCGCCGTTTGCCCGGAATAATTGTAACCCCACGCCACCACCGTGCCATTGCTGCGCAGCGCCAGCGAGTGGGAACCACCGGCTGCGATGGCCACCACGCCACTGAGGCTTGGCGGGACGGTGCTCTGCGCGTTGTCATTGGCACCCCAGGCGACCACCGTGCCGTCCTGCTTCAGCGCCAGCGAATGGAAATAGCCGCAGGCAATGGCCATCACGTTAGTCAATCCGCCGGGCACCGTGCTCTCCCCCACGGAATCCGAACCCCAAGCCACCACCGAGCCATCACCGCGCAAAGCCAGCGAGTGCCCCCCTGCCGCCGCAATCTCAACCACGTTGGCAAGCCCGGAAGGCACCATGCTCTGACCGCTGGCATTGCTGCCCCAAGCCCGCACCGTGCCATTGGTTTGCAACGCCAAACCATGCCCGGCACCCGCCGCCAGCGCAATGGTATCGGTTAAATCCGTCGGCACTGTCTGCACCGCTCCGGCCCCACCCCACGCACTTACCGTTTGCGCATAGCCCGGCACCATCCAGCCGGCCCACAGCCAGAGGCTGGTATGCAGGAGTCGCAGGAAAGATTGTTTGGGAGGGGTGGTCGCAGATTGGGGGGACAACATGACGAGCTAGAGTATAATTTCCGCGCGCCCAGCACCAGACTTATTTGCAGGCTGCCAAACGAATCACGGTTCCGAGCGTGTGACTGGCTCCAGGGGCCAGCTCGATTTCATCCTGCCAGGCATTGGCCGTTTCCACGCAGACGAAATGATGATAGTCATCATCCGGCAAATCCGCCAGCCTGCGGGACTTGGCCTCCCACGGGTTCCACACCACCGTGCACTGACTGCCATTTCCCTCCACCTGCCAGCCACGATCCAAGGCTGAATCGTCCACCTGCAGCTTGCCCGCATGGACATATTCACGATCTACTTCTTCACTAAATGTCACGGCTCCGACTTGTCGACAAAGGCGGGGCGGTCCCACTCGATCCTGGTATTCGGCACCATCCAGCCCCTGAATTGCCACCCGATTGATATCTCCCACTGACAAATAGGAGTGCAGCGCGCTCGTGATGGTTACCGCTGCCGCATCCGTGTTCGTCATGCGCAGCGCCAGCTCCAGTGTTGCTCCCAAGTGCATGACCAACTCCAATTGGAACGCATGCGGCCAGAGCTGCCGAGTCTCCGCACTATCGGCTAGGATAAATTTGAGCTTCACTCCGATTTCATCCTCCGTGGCCGAAGCCATCTCCCACTGACGAGTGCGCACGAAACCATGCAGCGGCAGCGTGGTATCCGTCGGATGGGGACCGAACCACGGCCAGCAAATCGGCACGCCGCCGCGGATTGCTTTGCCTGCTTCATAGACGGCCTGCGGACTCAGATAAAGTCCCGCGGGTTGCCCCGCCGGAGTCCATTCCATCAAATGCACGCCCTGCAACGCCACGCGGGCGCGGCAGGTGGAATGCTGAATTTCGAAAATGGGATAGCCAGCGATGGCCTCGGTGCGAACAATACTCATGCCACCATGTAACATCGGAATCACAAAACCGAAAGTGGGTTTCTCCAATGTTTCAGGCGCGCCAGAGTTGTTTCCAAGCTGCGGCCTCGCCAGGATGCCCCCAGCGCTCTAATTGCTCGTAAACCTTGTCCCGAGAGGGCTCGCAAACATTTTCCTCAGCCAGTTGCTTTTCGTCTGCCGGGAAATGCGGCAACAGTTCGCAGACCAGAACCCAGCAAGCCCAAGCGCGCCAAGTTCGCAGGGCTTTCCGGGGTTCCACCATGCGGGTGGCCAGATGCTGATAGTGTCTGCGCGGATTGCCAATGAACTGGTCCGGCCCATGATGCTGCAACAACCAAACTACCGCGGCATAGGGCAGGGGCCAGCGTTGCAAAACTTCATCCGTGGCCGCCACCGCCGAACCCAGCGCTCGATTCACCTGCAGCAACGCTTGCGCTGGCAAGTCCTGCCGCCAGTGGCTCTGCGCATAATTCAGCGCCATTTCATAGAATTCAGCCCCGCGATCCTCCTTGCCGAACGGTTGCAAACAAGCCGCCGTTAACACCCCCGACGGCACTGGTAAAAACGGGCAGCATTCTGAAGGGGGCATGGGGATCAGAGGTAGCCTAAAACTCAAACAACTTTCCACTCGAGAGGGTCACCACGCCAACAAACACCGCAGAAACCATCACGGTGATTGTGAGCAATACGAAAAATTTTCCCAGCGCCTGCAATCCCATTTCTGAGGCCACCGCCTCCCCGAGCAGTTCTCCATGACGCAGACGATTGGCTCCCAGAATCAAGACCAACCCCATCCAAGTTCCCATCACTCCTTCGAAAATTTCCAGTCCACAGCGAGCCGCCATCCATCCCAAAGGAGCACTCGCAGCGCTCGCGCCTTCCAAATTATGCGCCTGTTGCTGCCAAACCTTAAACAGGCCGCCCCCGCCCAACACCGCCACCACCAAGCATCCCAAGCCCAGCACTAGCAACATTCCACCACAGGTCACCAGCCAGCCATAGCGCCGGGTCAGCGGGCGGGCCACCTGATGGGCCGCAAAGGACTGCAACTTGGGCGCACTTGGCAATTGGGCGCGACTCACACTGTTCGTGGTGAATAATTCCGGCTTCAGTTCCCCCAGCGCCCTCCAGTCCCCCGTTCCCTCCGGCCAAACCAAGGATTGCGCACGCAGCAATCCAGCCGCTACCAAATTTGGCAACTGATCTTCAGAGGTCGGAATTTGTTCCTGAGAGTCGGAGAGAAAATACCAGCGCATGGGAGAAGGTGGACGAAAAATAATTGGGTCTGAAGGGTGAGTGGGCTCATAGCACGCGGCAATCGCAGGTGCAAGCCCACGTCTACCGCTGGGCAGTGCAGAGCAAGCGCCATCAGATGCATATTTTCGTTTGCAAAAAAAGAGAGTGCTCGCAGATTATAGATTCTTCGACGAAGTCACGCCTCGCTAGCTCAATTGGTAGAGCAGTTGACTCTTAATCAATTTGTTTCAGGTTCAAGTCCTGAGCGAGGTATCTTCGTCCTCTGCCAGTGCGGCAGCAATTTCTCCAACCGACCTTAGTTTAACGGTATGCGCTCTTTTCTCTTAGTGCTTTGGATTTGGTGTTCTACGCTTGGTCCCGCCAAGGCCGCCCCATCCACCTCCCGCCTGGCCCGTCCTGGAGATTATGTCATCGTGGTGCACGGTCTCGCTTGGCTGCGGGATACCCTCAAGCCCACCGTGAGACACTTGGAGGACCAAGGCTATCAAGTGATCCGTTTCAAATATGACTCCCGCAAGGCGCTGGACGAAGCAGCCCTAGCCGCCGAGCTATCCCATTTGTTAAAGCAAAATTGCCCGGATCCCACGAAACGGATTCACTTTGTGGCCCATTCCATGGGCACCATCGTCACGCGCTCGTTTCTCAATCACCAGACGCTGCCAAATCTTGGCCAAGTCGTGCTCCTGGCCCCTCCCAGTCAAGGCACGGAGTTGGCAGACCTCATCGGCAAGAGTAGATTTCTCCAGGAAATTTTCGGACGCGGAGCCCCGGCCCTCGGAACTACCCCGGACTGCCTGCCCTGCCGCCTGAGTCCCCCCACCTATGGCCCGGGCATCATTATGGGAGACCGCAGCATGTTTTGGCTGACCTCCTGGATCCTGCCGGGCCCGGACGATGGCATCATCCCCGTCGAACGCGGTAAACTCCCCGGGATGGCAGACTTCATCGTCGTTCCCGCAAATCATATCAGATTGCCTGGCAACGACAACGCCTTGCGGCAAATCGATTCTTTTCTCCAAACTGGTGGCTTCACCCCACCGCAAAATTTCGCCCAGGATACTTAAATTCTGGCATTGCCTTTCGGCCAGTAGCTGAACATACTTAAGAGAAATTAACTTTCTCACCATCCGATGTCCCAAATTAAGATCGACTGTCCCCGCTGTGACCAATCCACTAACGTGGACATGGATCAACGTCTGACTGGCCAGCGTTGTGAACATTGCGGATCCTTCCTCTACAGCGCAGACACTGGCGTCAAGCTCGACGTGGCAAGCCGCAAAGTGCGGCGCAAACAATGGCACAGTATCACCGGGACCGCCGTCCGGGACTTGGAAAACGAAACCATCGACACCACCGATGCCTTCCAGCGGCGGGGTTGGCAGGCTTGGTATATGCCGACCTTCATCGTTGGACTCGTCGCGATGATCGCGATGATCACCTTTCTCGTGCGACGGCAACGTGCAGAAAGCCGCTTGGAACAGAATGCCGAAGCCATTTCAGGCCTGCAAACCTCCCTGCAGAAAGCGGAGCGCGACACCAACAACCTCGTTCCCGCCCAAGTCAAAGACACGACCCCGCCACCCGAATGGGCAAAGCAAGCGCGCGACATTTCCTCACAATTCCTCCGCGCCACAACTGCTGCCGAGATTCTTCCCTTGGTGCGAAACCGGGCATCGTTCGTTAAGCAAATCGAGGCCTACGCCTCCAAACCAGGCAACCTTCCCATCGCCAAAGCGGGTGTCCTCGACATCGTTTACGCTCCAGAAGAGGCTGGTAAAACCGGAACCTTGGCGATGTTGTTTTTCGAAAATAATGAGCAACACGTGCAAGGCTTGGTCCTGGCCGATACCCCAGAGGGCCTGTTGGTGGACTGGCCCAGCTTCTCCGGTGAGGGAGATATGAGCATCGCAGAGTTCCTCGAAAAGAAACCCACGGAACCCACGCTCCTCCGGGTGGCCGCGCGTTTGGACGATTACTACAATTTCGAATACCAAAATCGTGATCTCGTGACCTGCGTCCGTCTGACTGATTATCCCGAAACCGTTTACTTCTATGGCTACGTGCTGCGGTCGATGCCTCAGCTAAAAAGTCGGATTGAACACCTCCCCACCCAAAACCACGGCTCCGCCGAGGATCTGCAAACCAAACCGCAGCCGCTGACCATCAAAGCCCGTTTCCATGCGGGCACCCGCTCGGAGAATCAGGTGGAAATTACCGAGATCATCGGCAACGGATGGTTCGTGCGCTAGCAACTAACGGCATTTTTCAGCTCCACCCATGCGCCTCATCTGGCTCTTCCTCCTCCTCGCAGTCCTCGTGCTCGTGCCATTCCTGATTTGGGGTGAACATCTCATGACCCGATTCGAAGGGCCCGGAGCAGAACAGTGGCTCCTCAGCCTGGGGCGCTGGGCGTGGCTGGCCGCCATCGGCCTGCTCATCGCGGATCTTTTTCTCCCCCTGCCCGCCACCCCCATCATGAGCGCCCTTGGCCTGATCTACGGCCCTTGGTTAGGCGGAACCATCGGAGCCACGGGGGCATTTCTTTCCGGCTGTCTGGCCTATTTCCTCTGCCGCCAAGTAGGCGAGCGGGCGGCCCTGAAATTACTGGGCGAGCAGGATTTGCAGCGCGGCCGGGCCTTGTTTGCCAAGTCTGGCGGCTGGATCATCGCCCTCACCCGCTGGGTCCCCATTCTGCCGGAAGTCACCAGTTGCATGGCCGGATTAACCCGCATGCCCTTGGGGAAATTCCTCCTCGCCCTCGCCTGCGGTTGCCTCCCCATGGCGTTTACCTTCGCCTGGATCGGAGCCAGCGGCATGGAGCATCCCGGCTGGGCTCTCGGACTCAGCGCGGCCCTGCCCGTGCTCTTCTGGGGCATCACCTCGGCGGTGTTCCGGCGGCATCCCTAACGGCACTTATTCCACCGCATTCTCCAGCACGCCGAGACCCTCAATCTCAATTCTCACCACGTCGCCATGCTCCAAGGTCCACGTGCCTGGCGGCACCACTCCGGTGCCAGTGAAGAGATACGCCCCCACCGAAAATTCATTTTCCCGAAACAGCCAATCCGCTAATTCCTGGGGCTGCCGCTTCAACTGACTCAAAGCCGTCGCGCCTGCAAAAACCTCCGTTCCCGCCCGCGTAACCGCAATGCCGATCTTGGTCGTTACCGGCAGCGGATCGCACACGGTAAGCCACGGCCCTAACGAACACGAACCGCGATAAACTTTCGCCTGCGGTAAATAGAGCGGATTCTCCCCTTCGATATCCCGGCTGCTCATGTCATTGCCAATGGCATAGCCGAAAATTTTCCCCTCACAATTAATCGCCAACACCAACTCCGGTTCCGGCACACTCCAAGTAGCATCCTCGCGAATCCTCACCAGCGCGCCAGTTCCCCGCACCCTTGGAGCCGTCGCCTTGAAAAACAATTCAGGACGATCCGCATCATAGACCAAATGATAGAAGCGATCCCCCCCCGAGTCCGCACTCTCCTCCATCCGCGCCTCCCGGCTGCGGAAATAGGTCACCCCTGCGGCCCAGACCTCCTGACTCCCGATCGGAGCGGGCAAAACCGCGGGGAATTCCGCCACGGAGGCGTGAGCCAAACCCTCGGCCAGATAAGCCGCTGGTTCCGCTTGTCGAAATAGCTCATCAACACTGGCACCAGCCAGCAAATACCCCACGCCTTGCGAGCGCACCGCCAGACCACCAGAAACAGGAATCACTTGATACATAGGCCCCAGCTAAAGCATAACCCCACCATCTGCCAAGCAATAAG
The DNA here is from genome assembly GCA_031411295.1 of Verrucomicrobiales bacterium. Lineage (GTDB taxonomy): Bacteria > Verrucomicrobiota > Verrucomicrobiia > Verrucomicrobiales > V1-33 > JAGNEJ01. The sequence continues at coordinate 88,703 of JANOAV010000202.1, forward strand.
GCCACCCCCGGAGCAGAAAATTCCGGGTTGCCTTGGCACTCGCATCCACGATTCTTCCCCGCCCGTAAAACCGCTTTTACAAATCTCCCAAGTGCCGATTCGTATCGCCCACCGCATCACCCGGAATTCTGCTTTTGTTTTTCGAGAAAGGGTTTAAAACGACGCTTTCCTTTTCCTCCAAATTTCAAATAATGATTTTCACCCCTCGATTATTCGAAGACGAACCCATCATGAGCACGCCGCATCGCTATCGCGCCTTCCTCATCTTTGGCGCCCCTGGCTGTGGCAAGGGCACTCAAGGTGCCATCCTCGGTCGCATTCCGCGGTTCACTCACTGTGCCTGTGGGGATGTTTTCCGGTCCTTGGACACCCGCACCCCGCTGGGTCAGCAATTCGTAGCCTATTCCAGCCGTGGGGAGTTGGTGCCGGATGACCTGACGGTGAAATTATGGAAGGCCAACATCAAGAGCCGGGAAGATAGCCACTTGTTCAAGCCGGACATCGATTTCCTCATTCTCGACGGCATTCCCCGTAATGTGGAACAGGCGAAAATCATGGAAGACCACATCGAAGTCTTCCAAGTGTTCCATCTGTCCTGTCCTAATCGTCAGGAACTTTATCGTCGCCTGCGCAAACGAGCCCTCAAGGAAAATCGCCTCGATGACGCGAGCGATGAAGTCATTGCCCGTCGCCTCAAGACTTACGAAGACGAATCCAAGCCGTTGCTGGATTACTACTCCTCGAATCTGGTCACAGACATCGACGCCTCCCAGCACCCCGCGCGGGTCTTCCACGATATTCTTTCCAAGATCCTCAGCTTGCCGCAATGGCAGGATGCATCGGAAACGATTTACTAGCAGTTCGCTCGCATGAAAATTGTCTTTCTCGGCACGGGTGAAATCGGTCTGCCCAGCCTGCGGTATTTGCTGGGAAATGCCGACCACCAATTGGTGGCGGTCGTGACGCAGCCTGACAAACCGGTCGGCCGGAAAATGGTGCTGACGCCGCCCGCCGTGAAAGTGCTGGCGCAGGAGGCTGGCGTGCCGGTGTTTCAGCCGGAGAAGATCCGTGATTTCGTCGCACCGCTCCAAGCCTTGGGAGCAGATCTATTTGTCGTCGTGGCCTACGGCCAACTCTTGACCCAGGCCGTGTTAGATATTCCCCGGATCGCCTGCATCAACCTCCACGCCTCCCTGTTGCCAAAGCACCGGGGCGCGTCCCCCATCCAGGCCGCCATTCTCGCAGGTGATGCCGAGACGGCCATGACCGTGATGTTTATTTCGTTGGGATTAGATAGTGGCGATGTCCTGCTCGCAGAGAAAATTTCCCTAACATCACAGGAAACCGGCGGCTCCCTGCATGATCGGCTGGCGGAAATCGGGCCTGCGGCATTAGCCAAGGCCCTGCCGCTGCTGGCCACTGGTCAGGCCCCGCGCACCCCGCAGGATCCGGCCTTAGTCACCCACTGTCGTAAACTTCTGCGGGAGCATGGGGTCATCGACTGGAGTCTGCCCGCGTTGGAATTGGAACGTCGCATCCGCGCCTTCGATCCCTGGCCTAGCACCAGTTCGCAGCTCTCGATGCTAGATGGCAGCCGGAAATTGCTCAAGCTTTTCCCTCCAGTGGAGATTGGATCTCCGCAACCATCAGCGGCTCCGGGCACGGTCCTTTCCGCTGATGCCAATGGACTTGTGGTCGCTTGCGGGCAGGGTGCTTTGACCTTTCACCACCTGCAACTCGAAGGGAAACGCCGCATGACGGCGGGAGAATTCCTCGCTGGCACCACGGTGGCTCCGGGCACGTTACTCGGCTAGCCCGTTCCACTACTCACCGAATCCCCTGCGGAGCCGACGCCAGAGTCGGCGGTGCCACCAGGATCCAGCTTCCAGGGTGCTTTGGATCTGCTGGAGCCGCTTGGTTTCGCGAGCAGCGGTTTGTTGCCATTTCTCCGCTCTGGCGGCGGCGGATTCCTTTTGCTCTACCAGGCTCAAACGCTTCTCGTCCACTTCCTTAATCCGTTGCGCCAGACTCAGGAGGTAGCTGGCGATTTCAGCGGCCTCGGCGTTGGCGGTTTCCAGGGTTGGTTCGCCCCCCGCTTGTTGGGCGGCTATCACGAACGCATAGTGTTCGAGCAATGCCGCCACGGTGCGATCCAACGTTGCTTCGCTGCGAATGCGAGCGGTCACGGCGGTGGTCTCAGTGCGATCTATCACCCTGAGTTCCGCCAGGATTTGTTCAGCCGTGATGTGTGGATCACTCGTTTCCGCTGTGAAATTACGATCCACCATTTCCTCGTAATTTCCCGGATGGATTCTCTGCGCGGCTTGTTCCTTGGTAACGGGAATGACGGTGCAGCCGCAGGCCATGGCTTCAATGCCGGATCTGCCGCCGGCAAAAACGACATCGTAATTTAGGAGATCAATTTCCGGCTGGTTAGTCAATTTACCGAACCGCACGCCCACTCCGTCCAGCTGCAATCCCTGGGTCTCGCAAGCTTGGCGAATGGCGGCAAAGGGCTTCCCTTGAGGCTCCATCGTGTTGTGAAATACCGCGGCCCGCTGGGTGCGCAAGTCGGCAGGGCGGACTTGGGAAAATTTCGCGGGATCGAAGAAATTCCGCACCGTGCCCACCTCCTCAGCGGTCACGCCGCACGCAGCACCTATCCATGGACCAAAACGCGGAGAAGTGCCCAGATACTTTCGCAGGCGAGGATGCTTCGGGGGCTGTTCCTCCCAAGGAGTAGCCCCGTGCAGGAAATAGATTCCCGGCACCCCGGGCCAGCGGGCCAGCGCAGCCATCGTTTCCAAATGATGCTGTCCATGAATTACGTCTGGCTGGAAGGGACACGCCGCGGGATCCTGCACGAAGGATAGTCCCGCCGCCTCAACCGCTTCGGAGATGGCACCCGTGAGCGTGCTGAAAAGACAAACGTCATGCCCGCGTGCCTGCAGCGCGAGCCCGATTTCCAGTGCGAACAATTCACTGCCGCCCCGCTCTTTGAGTTGATGATTGGTGATGAGGATCTTCATGCCGCAGTCAGCTTACGTCCAATTTCCGGGAACGGTAGAGAAATCCGGTCTCGTGACCTCGTCCTCCACAGGGCGGCGAACAATGTGGAGGGCGACGTTGGGAGACCGGGAACAGGCTGGGTGGATTCAGCCTAGCGTGGTGCTGGTCTCGTGACCTCGCCCTCCACGGGGTGCTGCGGTTGAGGCAGCCGCAGCCACTTTCTTTTTGTCCTAGGCGCGCTGGCGTTTGGCGATGCGGCGTTGGTGGGATTGGTAAATGGCATTGATCATGATCAGGATGAACAAGCTGGTGCCCAGAATCACCAGAGCTTGCAGGCGCTGCCCGGGATTTTCCGCGGCTTTCTGGGTGGCGAGCACCATGCTGGCGTGGTCTTTTACTTTTTTGTAGAAGGTAAGTTCGGTGTCTACCGGAAAACTGATCGGCAGGGAGACGCGGCCAGCGGGGCGCAGTTTTTGCGGGGCGGTGACCACCGGGGCAAGGTTATAACCCAAGCCTTCAGGATTTGGTTCTTGCGGCTGCGATGCCCCTGGAGCGGGCTTGGCTTGTGGGGCGGGTCCATTAGCGGCACCCGAAGCCTTGCCACCTAACTCCACTTGGCCTTTAACCACACGATTGCTCCCGTTTTGGTAGTTCTGTTCGAAGTCCACTTTGTTCCTCGTGATGACGCCATCTGCGGTGTTAGCGATACCATTGTTGAAATCCGCATTCACCGTGCCCACTCCGAACACAGGGGCCTCGATGTTGTTGCTTGAGATGATTGCGCCCCCATTTGCCAGCACCACTCCGCCAGTGACGGTGGTGGCTCCAGTGTAGGTATTCGCTCCGTCCAGCGTGACCGCGAACCGTTGTTGATCGAGTTGCTTCAGTTGATCGCCCACGGTGGTGGCATCCCCGATATCTGCTTGTTGCAGCTTGGAAACGGCCTCGGAGCGAGTGTTGCGGGTGGCAGGCTTCTTGGCATCTTCCTTGACCTTGCCTTTGGTGGTATCCTCGGGTGCGTTGTATTTGAAATAGAGCGATCGATTCCCGACGATGACGTTGTCGTTTAGGCCGAGGTTGTCCTTGTTCAGTTGTGCTTCCTGCTGGGTGATTTCCGCTTGTTTGAGTTCGCGACTCTTGAGATAGGTGCTATTGCCAGACCAACTCCAATTGGTCGTGCCCACAGTTGCGGCAGGCGCGGCATTTTGGGTTTGGGTGGGATCAATGATGGGGGCGCTCAATTGCGCAGCCTGCTGCACGAGGTCGTCCACTTGGCTGACGCGGCCATTCTTCCCATCACTAGCCGTGTTGCTCGACATCCAGGTCTGGGCAATACTCTGGGCATTGCGGCGGGAGCGCTCCCGGAGTTCGATTGGGTTGCTGGTTGAGTTACACATCATCAGCAACGAACTCAACTCTGTGGCCACGGCGGCTTCCTGTTCAAACTTCGCTTCATTGGCCGCCACCGCATCCATGTTTCCCTTGGCATCTTTGACCACATAACCATTCGGCAGAGCCACCCGCCAGACAGTGCGTTCGATGGTTACTCCCGGAAGCTCCGGATCATCCAGGGCCAAATTAAGGCTGTCCGGCACTTTGCCGCCCGTGTTCGGTAAACGCCGACAAACGAGCCGCACTTGCAGGGCGAGATCGCCCGGGCGGGTTTGAATCAACGGAATCAAGAGCACCGGCAGCTTGTCCCGCGTGCCCTGATCTGCCCGCACGGGTTGATCATTCACGATGGCGCTGAGCAGCGTGAAACCTTCCGGGAGTCGCACCGGGAGGAATTGCAGACTGCGATTCTGCAGCCGATAATCCGCCTGCAACCATTCCTCGCCATTGGCCCGCAATGCGGTGGTGAGTTCGGCATAGAGCACCAAGGCCTTGGTCCCCACGGTGGTCGCTAGTTTCTCTAACGTGAACACGATATCCCACTCCGCTCCCACTCGGAAGTAGCTGGGTTGGGCGAATTGTTGGATGCGGAAATGGAGGTCGCGTTCGACGTCACGCGCTTGCAGTGGTTCCACATGCAGACTGCGCTTCGCCTCGAAATGCAACTCGCCCGCACTGGCATTCTGCACCACCACGAAGCGCTCATTCAGCCCTGCCTCTGGAAACGTTAGGTCCGGCAAGTGAATCTCGCCCTGATGCGGGATTTCCAGAGCCAAAGTGGCTTGCGTGGCGGTGGTGATGGGGCGTTGCAGGGAAACTTTATAGCGCACCGGAGCCGTGGCTTCAGCCCCAGCGACGGCGGGCAGGCGCACCATTTCCCGAATCTGTTCGCCCGTGAGGCGAGGTTCGGTGGTGGCCACAGCACTGGCGGGAAGTTGTAAAATGAATTCACTCAGGGCACCTGATTTCACTTCCAAATCGAGGCGCGCTTCCAGTCGCACCCAACTCTCCTGAACCTCGGCGGCCAACACCCAGCGGGTGTCGAACCGCGCGGGAACTTTGCCTAACGTGACAGCGGCGGTATAGTCTGCGGTGTTGAACGTGAACTCGCGTTTGGTTTCGAAGGGACTGGTGAGCTTGAAATCACCAATCGGTGGATACTCCTCGCGTTGCTCGCCTGGGCTGGTCTCGCGGATCTGACTGGCCTTTTGTTTGGGGAAATTTAGGACCCCGTTCACATCCGGCAAGGCCGCAATCTGCGCCCGCCCGCGCACCGAGCCAATATTTTCCAAGGCCACGGGAGCCAACTCCAACTGGACCGGCGGCTCCTTCCATGGTTGCGCCAAGCCCAGCAACAACGTGGTCGTCTCTGGCGTGGGGCCGCTGAAACGAATCCGCAGGCGATCTCCATCCACCCACCAATCCTGCAAGCGATCCGAGTCCACCCGGGTGACCGTGAATCCGTTCGGGATGATGGCGGAGGTATGCAGCAAGTCCTGTCCACGCGCGGGTTTTAGATTGAATACCGCATGCACTTCCAGCTTGCTGGGACTGATCTGGTAAAGGTAGTCGGCCTGCAGGGCTGAGTTCAGCGTGCGACGTGCAGTTTTGAAACCCAAGGGCACCGGCGGGCCAGCCACGCGGTAAGCTGCGAACCGCTGGAAGCCGGCATCCGCGCCAGTGGTCCCTTCGACTTTGGGAAAATCAGTTTGTTGATGACTGGCGGCCGGTTGCACCGTGACTTCCAATTCATCGACCGCGAGTAATCGCAACTCGCGCTCCACGCGACTAGCCACCGGCCAGACGCTGGGGAACGTTGGTCCACCGACCGTGCGTTCTGCCGTCAGGCTTAAATGAAGTTTCTCCCGGACCGGCAGGGTCAGCCGGAAATTCAGCGTCTGCTTGTCTGCTGCGGCAGTTAGGCTCCATTTCTCCACGTTCGGAATGTCCACACTGACAGGTGTTAGGCTGGGGTCCAGCTCTACTGCGAATTCCTGCCGATCTCCGCCCGGGAAATCGAAATCAATCCCCGCTTCCAAGCGCTCCAGAGCCGGACTCAGGTAGAGCGAGGCCACGAGCTTGGCGCTTGGTGGCAGGCTCTGGGCCGCATTCGCCATGCGGGCTCCCAGATCGCGCTTCAGGGTGAGCGCGGAAACATTGCCTAACGCGGCGGTAAGATGCCGCTGCGGCACGCCTTCCGCCGTGGCAGTCTCCACGACCGGGCGACCGTTGTTGAGATCCATCCGCGCAGACATGTCGGTCAAGCTGAGCGTGATCATGGAGGCAGCGGCTTGCGGAAGTCGTGTGGTGACGGATTGCCAATTGCTGGTCAGCGGAATTTCCAGCTTGGCAATCACCGTATGCACGCCGGGTTTCTCCAGGAGCAACTTTTTTTCACTGAGGGGAGCCGTGGCACCATCGAGCGTCAGGCTGCAGAGTCCCTGGAAATCCAATCCCACGGTGGCCCACGCGCCAGTGCTGACAATTGTCAGCACCCCTTCAAGTTTCAAACGATCGGCCAGAATGTCGCCCTTGTAGAGAGCGCTTTGAATCCCCGCCCAGGGCGCTCCGGTGGTATCGATCGTGGGGGCGGATTTCCCCGCGTTGAGTTTGTTGGCGCGCGCTTGCGCCCAGAGTTTCTGGAACGTGTCGTAAGTTAGGAAGTAGCGACCGGGGGTTTGGTCCGCCAGAGGCTTCGTGCTATCGAAAGGCACATAAGCCGTGTAGGCCGCCGGGGTGGTTTCCGCGGCCGGGGCCTGGGCTGTTAGGGAAAGTAAACTCAGCAGCACCACAGAGGCTTGGGCCAAGGCTGCGGTGGGGCGGAAACGGCGTTTGAGTAAATTGAAGATGAACAACACCCCACAAGTTACTAGGAAACCGAGCAGGACGGCATTGCAGGGCTTCTGCAGCGTTGCGCCAAGGATCTGTGGCAGAAAATGCAGCGTCAAACCAAAGCACAAGCCCATGAAGATCGGCCGCCGCCGCGCCACCGCCCACGCGAGCAGCACGCCCAGCAAAACATAGACCCAGGCCCACTGCAGCTCATGACGCCAAGTGACGAAATGCAGCTTCAACTCGCTCGGCGGATGATTCCCTGCGAACCCATAGGTCAGGCCGGAGGAAGGCAGGTTCACGGCCAGCGGAATCAGGCCGCTCTTGCCGGTGAGGAGCGCTTGGTCGCTAAAGGACAAATTGCCAACCCCGGTCTTGGACAGGGAAAGGCTTGCGCTGGCGGTAGTAGTGGTGAGCAGCAATGGTTTGCCAGCAAGGTCAGGCGGCTGGACGGACCCTGCTAGGATAGTCACCGGAGCATTGCCGCTGCTTGGCTTCTCGCCTTTAGCGTCAGCGACTTGCATCGGAGCGGTTGGAGCAGGAGGGGGGGGAGCCGAGGCAGTTTCTGGGGCTGTGGATCTGGCGAGCGATACGAAACTCTTGGATTTATCCATCGGCACTGCATTCTCGTGTCGTTGAACCGGGAGCATTGGCATTTCCAAATCCACTTTTTGCTTCAAGATGTGCTGCCGCATTTCATTGAGCAAGGCGGACTGTTGTTCATACTCCCGTTTTGCCATCGTGTATTCCGATTGACGGGCTTTGTCACCTGCCAGGTCATCTTCCTTGGAACCTTTTGTTTTAAGCGCCTGCAAGGTGGCTTCCGCAATCTGCACTTTAGCATCGAGGGTTTTTCTCAATGCTTCTGTTTGTTGTGCTGCCGTTTGCCTAAGGTTCTCCATTTGGGCTTGGGCAGCAACGACGCTGGGGTGATTCGCGGCCAAACCACCAGACCTCAATTGCTCCAATTCAATTTTGGCGGCATGATACTTGGGCCATACCTCCTTGAGGGTTGGGCCATCCAAGCCCATGCTGGATGAGAGCTCAATCAGTTGATCTTGGTTCGCTGCTGACTCCAAGGCTTTCAGTTGGGCCTTGAGTTTAGCTAGTTGGCTCTCGTAGTTTGCGGTGTTGGCTTGTTGACTGGCGTAAGTGGTTTCCCCTCCATTGCGAACGCCACCACTCACGGCATGGAAGGCTCCGCTGGCATCACTGAAATCAATGATGCCATGTTTTTTCATCAAGGTCAGCATGGCGATTCGCTTTTCTTCGACCTTCTTATCTTGTGCTTCTAGTTCGTTTTGCAGCATGGCGATAGCCCCTTCGCTTCTGCCTTTTTCATATTCCTTGCGCCGTTCTTCGTAGGCTTCACCCACAGCATTAGCGAGTTCTGCGGCCTCCGCCCTGTTGGGACTAGTTACCTCAATAGTAATAAGATCCGTGCCCCGTTCCACCGATGTGTCCACCATGCGCCCCAACTTTTCGGACGCTTCATATTCATCCAACTTCCAACGTGCGGCTAGCCCTTTGTTGCGAACCACTCGCAGCAACGTTTCGCGCGCGGTGATAATCGCCTTTTCCGTTTCCAGCCCAGTTGCAGACCACCCGGAAGTGACGTTCTTAGCTGCATTGCGATGCACTTGGAACTTAACTCGGCCAGCATACTGCGTCTCCCAAAGGTGAACCCCCACCGCACTCGCCAAACTGGCCGTGGGCATTGTGAACTCATTGCGGAGGTTGCTGGTGAAATCGGAATAGGAATAGCCGTCGGGCAGGTGCAGATACCAATGGGAGCTGAGGATGGGCGTGTTGGGATTTAGTGGCGGCGGGGTGAGCGTGAGGTCACCGGAGGTTTCCCATTTGGCGGCGGGCACTTCGTAGGTGAGCTGGATGGAGGCCGGACGGGCTTCGATGGTGGCGGGGAGTTGGATGCGCAGGCCGTTTTCATTTTTCGCCCGCAGGGTGGGATCGGCCACGGGTTTCACGGGCGCACCGTCGATGGCGAGACTGAGGATGTTGGCTTTCTCTGGCAGCGGGCAGGAGAAAAATTGTTCCCCATTGCTGCGGAGATTAAACGTAAGTTGATGCCGCTGGGTGCCGTCGGGATTGAGGATGGATTGGATGAGGAGCGCATCAATCACCATGCCCGGCAACGGAGCAGCGGGATGGCGTGTGCCTTCCAAACTCAGTTGCCACGCGCTCCCACGCCAGCCATAAGCGGCAATGACGCGGTGCCGTGGTTGGTAATTATCAATCGCTGGCAACGCGAGAATATCCCGATCATCCAAGCCCTGCGGCGTGATCGTGAGTTCCGTATCGGTATTGGCTTCGATGACATACGTGCCCGTCACGCGACCGGCTTCAGGCAATTTCAAGACCGGAAGGATGGCGCTGAAGCGACTCTGCGCTTGCGAGGCATCGGGCGCAGGGGCATCCCCTTCAGGCTTGGCCATGGTTAATGGAAGGCTCCAGTGATAGCGCAGATGCGGCGTGCCGCTGAGTTCCTCGTGAAAGGTCAGCGTCCACTCGCCTGTGAGCGGTTGCAGTTTCTTCTCGGCAATGAGCGGACTGTCGAAACGCAACGTTTCCGCCAAGCCCGGCGGAGCGGCCACCAGCAAGGAACGCAGCCCGGAGTTCCGCACTTGTAACTCGATCTGGCCCTCCAGTTCGCACGTGTGCAGCAGGGGCAAGGCATACGTCGTGATGTGCGCATGGACTTCCGAAGGACGACGACTCACGGCTAGTTCCAGCGAAAATTTATCCGCGCGAGTCCACGTAAGTTGCCCCGTGAGCGGCACCCCGTTGGCTTGCAAATGCGCGGGATCCGTCGGCTCCAAGCCAACGGTGGTCGTGGTGGCCACGTGGAATCGTTCATCGAAATCCAGCGCCACGTAGCCCGTGGTCAATTCAGGTCCATCCACATTGGCCGAACCGATTTTGAGTGGGCGGGCATTCTCGCCTAACGTGAACCAACCAGCGGGATCGATGCGAGTAACTAACGTGATGGCACCGGGCGCAGTGGTCGTGATGGGAGCCGCCCATTTGATTTCCAGCGTGCGGTCCGGACCAGCCTTCCACAAGGGTTCCGTGCCGTCGGCCAGGGTTAGGCTGGTGGTTTCCTCGCCTTCGGGAAGGTGGAGTGTGGTGGTGAAAATTTTACCCTCTTTGACCAGCAAGCGCAAGGTGCGACGCAGTTCCACGGTGTCCCGCCGCAGTTGAACATGCAGCAGTTGATCCGTCTGGAAACGGGGTTCCAACTCCTGGAAGGAAACGCTGGGCGCATTTGCCAACACCGGAAACGCAAAGCCGGCCACGAAGCCTGGTTGCTTGGCCGCATCGCCCGGCAGGCCTTCGGTGGTCTGAGCGGTGAGACCGCCCGTGGAAATGCTGCGCACGCGCACATCCGCTGCCGCCATGATGGCGAAGCTGCCGGAAGCGCGGTGGACTTCGGCCACGGCAGGTTGTGGCAAGTCCACGGACAATTCCGGATGGCCCGGTTCTGCGGCGGGTTTGGGCGTGGTTTCCAAGAGCACGCGAAGGTTCGTGACCGTGAGATCCGCCGAGGCGAAATGCACGTTGATAGTGGTGCCATCCAGCGTCCATTGGGAAACATCGGGACCTTCCACGCTGAGAACGCGGGCCGTTTCCGGCAGCGGAAGGTGGATGTCCTGCGGCACGCGCGCCAATGGACTGCGCAGCACGATGCCCAAGTCAGAGGTGACCCGAGCGGGGTCGATTTGATAGAGGTAACTGCACGTTTGCAACACAGCTCCGCCCGTCAGTGGTGCGAGATCTCTGGCGCGCCACTGAATGGAAAAGTCATCCGCTCCCGCAGGCATCGGCATCGTATGCAGGATGTTCCCGCTCGGCAATTTTTTGCTTCCCACGGTGTTCGGTAAGGCAATGCTGAAGCGCTCGGGAAGTTCTAACGTGAAATTTGCCGCGGCGGCAGGGAGGCGCTTCAGGGAAATTTGCTGCGTGCTCGTGCCCGTGATCGGAAGATAGAAGGAAGCTGTGACGTGATGCGTTCCCGGCGTGCGCAGCAGCACGGTGGCTGCTCCGGTGGGTTTCCCAGCTTCACCAGCCAGCAATCGGATGGCGGTGGTATCGTCCAGTTTTACGGTGCCGAGCGATTCGATGGGAATGGGCAATTCCAGCACTTGCCAGACATCGGCTTGCTGGGCGAGGACCTCGATGGAGAAATCCGCCGTGGCGATGATGGCATTGCCCGACACCTGTCCGCGATACTCTGCACTCCGCAGCACGACGGGCGTGGGAGCTGTTAGGAGCTGCGGTGCCACGGGCGTGGCTGCTTCTTTGGTGAGCGCCAGATATTCGGCCCGCGACAGCACCACGGCCTTGGGATTAGCCGCTAGGATGTGTGGCAGAGATTTCTCTGGAACCCATAGCTCGCGCTGACGGATCGTTTCCTCGGCGGCCGATGTTAGTTGGATTAACCCAGCGAGTAAGAAGATCGCGCACCTCCCCAAAAACAGTTGGAGGCAGGGCTTGGCCGTGCGGATTGGGTTGAACTGAAACGAGACGGTCGAAGCAAGGGCAATGCTGATGGCGGACGGAGTCACGCCACTCCCAGTGGAGTGGCGGAGTGGCTCCGCCATTGGCATCAGCCTCGGTTGGGCCTTCCGCTTTGCCCACCGCTCAGGATGTCTGAGCCTGTCTAGTTTGGCACTCATGATTAGGATGCAGCTGAGTCCGTGGGGAAGGGAGGCAGGGGATCGGCCTTGGCGGGCTCCGCCGGGCTGGCGGGTGGGGCGGCGGAAGGATCTGGGATGGGAGGGAGCGGATCGTCACTAACGGGTTTCTCGCGGAAAAGAATTTGCGAAGGTTCCACGGGAATCGGGGCTCCGGCTGGCGGGGTGATGGGTGGTCCCACGGGCGCTGGGCCCGCTGGGCCACTGGGGGGCGAGGACGGCGGACGTGGTGGAGCAGTCGGAGGCGGAATTTTCGTTTCCGCCACTGCGGCGGGTTTGCTGCCCCCGGAGAACAATTTCGGGAAGCCCACGATGAGCCAAATAGCCGTGGCCAGCAAGGTGCCTAACCAGACGCTTTCCCAGAGCGGAGCCCAGGCAGGTTCCATGAGTCCACGCAACACCAAGCTGCCCAGACCAGCGGCACAGAAGTAGAGGCACTTGATTTCCAAATTCCGCCGCAACAACAGCAAGCCGACGAGGAAAGCGGCAATCATGGCCAGATAACGCACGGCGGTGTCCAGCTTGCCACTGCGATAACTCACGGTGGTGGCGGCCGGCTTGTCCAAACGATGCAAGGCAAATGCCTGACCGTCCGTGGGCAGTTGTAAATTGAAGCCACCCTTACTCTCTGCCGGCAAGGTGGGAGGGGAGTTCCAAGCTGTGACGTTCTCTGGCAGGATGTCTGGACCTAACACAGGGATCAACCACCGCAGACGACGATTGGGATCGCTCCAACCAGCTGCTTTTGGTTCCGGACGCATGGGGCCAGCGAAGTCCAGGTAAACATAATCCCGCGGCAGGTAGAGCGTGAGTTGCGTTTGCAGAATGTTTACGTTCACGTTTGGAGGCGGGATGGAGAAGCTGCCGCTGAATCCCAGATCCTTCCCAGCGGTCTCGGTGGGCGCTGGAATTTCATAAAGGAAGCGCACCGGGAAGGAGTTGCCATTTTGGGTGCTCGGAATCTTGATCAGCACGTTGTCTGTGGTATGGGCCGCCACGGGTGCCTTCTCCGCGCGCTGCATTGGCTGCTGAGGTTCACCGTTGACATAAACATCACTCAGCATGCGTCCGCGGGCGGGCAGTTCCACATCGAGATATTGCAGCGTGTTGTTTTTCACCCAGTAAATCACTTCCGTGCTGGTGCCGCCATCGCGACTGAAAACGGTGTTTAACACCGCATAGGTCACAATGGCTTGAGGAACTTCCAGAAACACATTCTTGCTGATGGATAGCTTCAGGCTGGCGGGATGGCGCAGATTCTTGTAGCTGAGGATAACTCCGGGCCGACTCAATTGTCCGCGCAGTTCTTTGGGATCGATGTTCTCCAAGTTTTCCACCTTGGAATCCAGCACTTCTAAATTTCCGTCCTTGGCAATGGCAGTCTGGCCGATCTCTTGGAAGATATCCTGGAGGCGGAGTTGTGGCACCACGATCTCCGTGGCCGCTCCGGCTTTGAGATCGGAAATGGGCACCTCCAGCGACAGCTCCAGCAGGAACGTGCCCATGCGTTTGTCCCGCAAGGTTAGTTTCCACATCTCGCGATCTGGATCCACGGCATCGAGCTTGGGATCTTCCTTCGGCTTATCCTTATCCTTTTCTTTGTCCTCGGGCTTGTCCGGGGCGGCGGCGGGCTTGGGCAAGAGCACCGGGAGTTCCTTGATGGTTTCTTTTAAATCACGCGAAGTATCAATCCGCAGGTCCTTGGCGATGGCCTTGGGAATGTTCAGCGTGAAGCTGTCCACCCCAGCATATTGAATGTCATAACTGATTTTCCAAGTATAGCGGGTCGCCTGTTCCTTTAACTCTACTAACGTAAGCACATCGCCAATGACCTGGCTTTGCTTCAAACGCGTCGAGATGGTGCCGGGAGCCACGCCCCCACGATATCGGAAGGCCAGTGAAGGACCGTTCAGATGGGCCTCAGCGGCTACTTTTTCCTGTGGCAATTGTTTCTCGATATTGGCCACGTCTTCCTGATGCAAGCCGCCCAGATCCTTGGTGTTGGGATCCAAACTTTCATGCAAGGCCAGGGCCACGATGGCTTCGTGCCGGGAAACATTCTGCGGATCAAAGACAGGAACTAACACGGGTTGTTCCGCACCCTCACGATTCCGCCGAGCCGTGATCGTAAACGCCAGCGGTCCCGTCACGCGCGTCTTCAGGCGCACATCAAGGAAACGTTTGCCCTCCACGTCTTCGACTTTCGAGGAGTCAATCATATCGCCCGAAGCTTCGGTGGCATCGAAGTCGTTCGGCACTTGCACGCGCAGATTGAAGATGCCGCTGCGTTTGATGTTGGCATCCACTTTGGCTTTGTAGCGCACGGTGTCCAGAGCCACTTGCACCAGAGTGCTGGTGTTGATTTCAATGACGGGCTCGGCCCGCTTCAAACTCAGCGTGGCCGTCCAGGGGAGTTTCAAATAGCGATAGCTGGCCTGGACCATGGCCAGATTCCGGGGAGCGACTTGCGCGCCTTGTTGAGCAGGCGCAGCGTTTGCGGGCGCTTGGGCTGCGGGCACCTGCTGTTGGGTGATGATTTCCTGCTGGTTCAAGCCAGTGAGATCTTTCAGGGTGGCATCCAGCTCCGTGGGCGCATAGAGGACAATATTTCCCCGCTGCCGAATCACTTCCTTGGCTTCGATGACGGGGATTTTTACATCCGCGGGCACGCCGTCCACGGGAGCTTCCAGATCAATGCTAACATGATAGTGATCGCGCACTTTTTCGTGCAAATGAATGGTTAGTTCGCGTGGGCCCTTGGGATCGGCGGCGGGTGGGGTCCACTCGCGGATGTCCGTGCCTTCCACGCGCAGGACTTCATGCGGAGCTGGGATCACTAACGTGAAATGATCCACCCCCGCGCGCAGAATGCGATAGTCGATTTCCAACTTGTTCTGCACCGTGCCCGCGCCGGCATTGACGCTCTGGCTGATCTCTGCAAAGACCAGCGGGGTGAGTTTCGCTTCGCCACCTTGCTTGGACCACTCAACTTCCACCTGTTCAGAGGCTCCGGCAAAGAATGACAACTCGGTGCCGCCCTGACCGTTGGGTCGCGTGGTGTAAGCACCACTCGGATTCAAACGGAACTCCCACCCTTCCTCCGGCACCGTGAGAGTGCCACGGGAAACCGCGGACTGCGGCAAGGCGGTCCGCAGTTGATACGAACTGCCACTCCGAGTCACCCGAGCCATCGTTTCCAGCTTCAAAGTATATTTCCCCGCCTTGGGCAACAGCAGCTCGTAGCCCGCTTCCACGCGACGCAACACGGCTTCGCCTGTTTCCGCTTTGGTGAAGTTTTCCATGGATTTAACGAACGGCACCACCGCCCAACCCTCCGCCTTGAAGGATTCCACCTGCACCGTCGAGACAATGTTAGCGACCTCTCCGGTAACGGTTCCGGTGAACTCCATGGAGGTCACCACGGCCTCCGCGGGAGTCTTGATCGTTTCCTTCTTCTGCTGAATCGTGAGCTGATTCCACATATCGAGGAACTCCCGATACGGCAGGAACACGCCCTGACCTTCATTGGCCATGGTCTTGGCCAGATCATCGAAAGGGATGTAAACCGTGCGCTCCTTCTGGGTCACGGGTGCTGCCTCAGCGGGCGCAGCAGCGGCGGGCACTGCAGGTGGAGCAGTCGGAGCAGCCGGGGGCGGCGTTTGGCCAAACAACGTGGCGGCGGTGAGCGTGAGGGCGAGCAGTAGGTTTCTCATGGAAGTGGCGGAGTGAACGGATGGAGCAGAGGGAAGATGGAATCGAGTGGAGGGAAAATTATGGTTTGCTGGGAGCGGACGGGGGAGATGAATCCAAGCGGACTTTCCCCATGACTCGGGGTGTCTCGTCCGGCTGTGGGGTGGGCGATTGCGCAGAGCCGGATCGAGTGGGAGGGACGGAACCTGTGAGGCGAGATTTTGCGGACTTTTCTGTGCAGGAAGAAAACAGAAACGGGAATCCGACCGCAAAGACCGCGGCCGCAGAGAGTCGCGTCTTTTCCCACATCCGCCGCAGCTTACCAGCGCGGACCGGGGTGGCGATGCTGCCATCTTCCGCCAGCTCATACGTGATACAAACGCTGCCAGTCTGGGCGGAGAGAAATTCCGCGCGCTCCGTTTCCTGCATGGCCGAGAGATCATGCACATGGAGTTGGCACTGACTACAGAACCGACGCTTGTCATCCCCCACGAGATCACTCCAAAGCTTGGGGCAGGGTTTCGCGATGTGGCAGGCTGGTGGGATGGGATTCATGGTAGCAAGAAGGCAAAAGGTGACAGTGGCGATCAGTTATGCCCAGACATGAGACGCAGGACAGACGCAGGCAGGAAGCCTGTGCCACCCGAGAAAACGTCAGCGGTGAGAATTTCTTGGAACAAATTACGAAACATCCGTTCAATCTAGCAGTTGTTTCCCAGTGCGGCAAGCTGGGAGAACGTGGTTTTACATGATTTTACAAAATTATTACATAAATTAGAGATCAAGGGTGCTGAATTTTATGGAAAACAGAAAAACTAAACAACATTGAGCACCAAGGGCTTAATCCGAAATTAGCTTAAATTCAGTTGGTGAAGCCAAGGTCTGGTGGCAGGTTGCCGCCATCGAATAAAAAGTTATAATTAAATCTTGTCCACTCGCCCGCTAGGGAACCATGATCGTAGCGCAGCTTCAACCATTCGAGCCACCCACTGATCCATTTTTCCCGTCTCCTTAATGCATCGTTGATGAACTAAGTATGATGAAAACAGTTCGCACTATTATTATTTTTTGGAGTTTAATTACAGCAAGCCTTGCCTCAGACCCCTTAGATCTGCAAATAGCTTTGCAAGCTAATGAACGTATTTTGTTTCTAACGGTCAAAAACAATACTGGGCATGAGATTATGTATCATGGTGCACAGTATGGTGGATTTCATTTCGAGATTGCAACAACGGGTGAGGAATTCAAACAGGTGGAAGATGACATTGTCTTTGGTCGTTCAGGGTTGCCTGCTGGGGAAAAACTCGAACAGCGCATTGACATGAGCACCAGTAATTTTGGGCTGACTCCGAATCAAACAGTTAAACTAAACATCATTTTCGGGACCGTCACGCTGGGGGGTGAGGGTATGCGCGTGGAGGATCTTATTCTCGTTACCGATTCAACAGGAGCAATCAGTATTGAAGCTTCTGAAACGACTAGGATAACTTATTTTGAAGCCGATGTTGATATCAATGCTCAAAGACCAGGAACGGCGGAATTCTACCAGAAATCACGCGAGTCCAAACGTGCTACACCTAACCCCCAACTTACAGTCAACGGGAAACCGCTCCACCAGCACCGCCCATCAACCACCAACCCAACCCAGCCATCTACAGCAACCCTAAAGACGGGTTCGCAAATCTACCCGATTTCAGAAGTTAATATAAAATTTTGGCAAACGCCTAGTATCATATGTCTGTGCATTATCCTCGTGCTCTTTCTATTATTCCGCCTATTCCGAAACCGCACACCCTAGGAGCCTGTTTAAAAACAACCCTGCCGAATACTACTTGTGCGTTCATTTGGAATTACCGCCCTGGGATCGTAGTTCGGGATTCCAAGGATTTGCGTAACTTTCGTTGATTCGTTACTTGCGATCTCGAAATTGCTATTTGCATCTGTTTTTAACGAAAGATTTTTAATGGAGACGCCTGCTCCGCCTAACGTGATATCACCCCAACTGATCTCCAATTCGTAAACCGAGCTAGGGGTCTGATCCGTGAGTAAAAAATTTGAACATCAATATCGGACGAGCCCGTGGTGCCGGTCTGGCCGCAATGCGCCGCTCCTTTGAAGATCACAAAAAATGCGCAAAATATTGCTAGATGTATCATTCTAAACTGTCGGGAGGGTTGGGGCAGATCCTGATTCTCCCCCCATTTGATGTCGCGATCAACCTCAATGATAAGTTCAATCGCGTTTTTGCCCCGCACAGGCTACGTATCCCTATCTAACAAGTCCGAATGTTCGTTTTTGTTCGGTGGCGAATGACTGGCACTTAGCACGGTATAATCCGGCACACCAGCATTTTCCTGTTTCGGAACAGTGCGGCGGCGTATTTTTAGGTGGAGCGGCGGGAACTGGCAGAAGTGGATATTCAGGGACCGAGGGGAAAGTTCGAGTTGGAGCACTCTAGAAATGAGGGAGGGAGGTTTGCGGTGGAGGCTTGGAATTGGAAGTATCGGGCGCGGAAGAAGTTGGATGTGCGGGGGTATGACAAGGTGATTTATGTGGATGCGACTTGTCTGGCGCTGCGGAATGCGGATCACTTGCTGGAGGGGGATTGGCATATTGCTTACCAGCCACAGAATCTGGAGCACTGGGCGGAACTGGAATTGCCGGAGGATTGGGGCGTGCTGTATCTGGGGTGCCAGCATGTGCAGATGCCGGAGAAGTGTGGCACGGGCGGTCCCGCCCGTAAGCCCAGAGACGTCCGGGTTAGAGGAAATGTCCGATGGTGAGAGAGGGCAGGTGGTTCTGAATTCTGAGTGATCTGGGGGGCGGGGAAGCGGGTTTGGCTGATGGGCGGGACGCCCATGCCACAGGGCTTGTCCGAGTCACCAGAGCGTTTGATACGGGTGCGTTTGCGGTGCGTAGGCAAGATTATCAGCAGGTCATTTCTGTGCTCAAGGGCTGCACGAAGGGGCATCCATGGAAAGTTCCACCGCGTGATCCATTGTTGGCCCGCTTAGTAAACACGGTGCCGATGTATGCTGCGTATCCTAACTTGGCGCGGCAGCGGTCATCGAGTCTCATCTGCTTGGCAAAAATTACAGTAGTTATCATCCCAGCGGAGAGCAGAGCGCTAGCTGGCATGTGATGGAAGGATTCTCCGCAGTGTATCACGGTGGCAAGGTGTGGAGTGGGATTAACACAATTTCCGAGATGGAGAAATTGCCAATGTGGGGACGAAGGTGGCAGGGAATCTAAACCGGGCCCCAGCTAATCCGCTGGGCCTGCTTACCTAATGAAGGAGCGGGCCGCTCCTTCTCCCTTGGCCAAAGTGGCGTTTCTATTTTTGACCATTGGGAATCGTTTGATTTCATTTACATCGATGGAGGACATCGCGCCAAAGACGTGCTCTCCAATGCCGCTATGAGTTGGAATCTGCTCAAGCTCGGCGGAGTCGTGATGTTCGACGATTACGGCTGGGGCGACTGGATGAAAGATCCCCGGATGAAACCCAAGCTGGGGATCGAGCCCTTTGAGGCGGTGTATGGGGATCGGTTGGAACTGCTCTCCTCCGGCTGGCGGAGGGCATTTCGAAAGATTCTGGCTTGAGATGGTAATGCCCTCAGCGTCGCACTTTTAAGCGGAAGCAGCGACCCCAACACCTGTTCCCTCCCTATCGTTTGCGGGAAGCCCATTGCTGGAGGAGGTCGCAGAGCAGCCCGGCGGCCCCTTTCCCGGTGGTTAGGACTTCTTCATGGTTGAGTTCGCCCGGGTGCATGCCCGCAGCCCAGTTGGTGAGGCAGGAAAAACCCGCCACTTTCATTTTCAGCGCTCGCGCTTGGATAGCTTCCAGCACGGTGGACATGCCAACCGCGTCGGCCCCGATGGCCCGCAGCATGCGAATTTCCGCAGGTGTCTCATACTGCGGACCGAGGAGCCCCGCATAGACGCCTTCATGCAACGGGACACCAGCAACTGCGGCCAATCGGCGGAACTCCTGCCGCAGCCCCGCATCATACACTTCCGACATATCGATAAAATTTGGCCCGCCCAACAAGGGGGTGGTGCCCGTGAGATTGAGATGATCCGACAGCTGCATCCAAGTCCCGGGCGGATGCGCTGGGTTCAAGGTTCCTGCGGCGTTCGTCAGAATGACCGTGTGACATCCTAACGCATGCAGTAAACGCACCCCAGCCGTGACTTCTGCCGCCGGGCGGCCCTCATATAAATGAACTCGGCCACGCAAAATGGCCCACGGCTGCCCTCCCACGTTGGCATAGAGGAGTTCGCCCGCATGACCAGGCACCCCTGAAACGGGCAGGCCGGGAATGTCCGCATAACAGGCCCGGGCCACGATCTCCACCCCATCGGTAAATTGCCCCAACCCGGAACCTAGCACGATGCCCACTTGCGGGGTGAAATCAGCGGGGAGAACATCGCAGTTTCCAAGGGCACAGGGAGAGGGTAATTCGGTGGTGGGCATGGGGCGAACGTGTCGCTGGAGAGTGCACTTGGCAACTCCGGCGGGGAAATTTAGTCAACCGCGCTTCCGCCCCGAACGAAGAGGAAACGCTGGTTGCCAGCGAGAATCACATCGCCATCAGTCAAGCGATGCTGGCGAATTTTGACGGGCCGACCCGCAATACGGGTGCCGTTGCTGGATTGTAAATCGGTCACGACATAGTCCTCCTCGGCCCGAGTGATCTGGAAATGCTGCCGACTCATTTTCTGGTCATCGGCGGCCCGGAATTCACACGTGCGGCCCCGGCCCACCGTAAAGGTTTCCGTAAGTGGACACACGGCCTGGGGTTCGTTCGGCTGCTTCCCTAGCACAATCAGCGTAGGAGCTTGCGGGATGGTGGGGAGATACTGTAGCACCAAAGAGATTTCCTTAAGCCGGGAGAACAAGCCCTCGAAATCCAAACCAACGTGCTCTCCGGCATTGGTGCCGACAAACGTCATTTCTTCAGGGGTAATTGAGTGGGAGGCAGGGTTTGCTTTCATGCTCACAAATATTGGGGGGTTAGACCGTATCCAGCGCCTGGATGGTTCCGGCTTGCAAACCGGCTACGATTTCAGTTAGGCGATCGGTCATGCGATGGCGGATTTGTTTGATGTTATTAAGATTGGTATCGAATTGGACTGCCACTTCATTCGCATCGCGACCTTCGATGGCCACGGCGCGAAAGATCTCCAAATTACGTGCTGAAATCTGCGGGGTTTGGGTGAGAATCTTCATACCGGACTGGACCAGTTGCAGACGCCAAGCCTTCTCCAGCATCTCGTCTGCGGGGACGTCATTGCTCTGGAGTTGATTGATCTGAGCGATTTGGCTGCCTTGATCGGTTTGATCCAACGAGGTGGCTTGGTGCTTCTTGGAGCGTCGCCACGCCTCCTGCGTCTTATTGCGGACCAAGCGCCAGAGCCAGCCACGGAATTTGCCTTTGGCAGGATCGTATTCAAATGTCAGTAACGCCTTGGTGAGGGACATCATCGTTTCCTGCACCACATCCTGAGCCGCATTGGGATCCAACCCAAACTGCCGCGCCAAGCCAAAAATGGGGCCTGCGTAGATGCGATAGAACCGCTCCCAATCCTGCGCTGCGCCTTGATTTTTCAAGCGATTCAGCAACGTTATTTGAGTTGGGATGTCCATAGATAAAATGGAATTTGAAGAAATTGGATGGTTTGTCAAGATCTATCCAATTTCAGGATAGCCGCTGGCGACTCAAACGGGGTGCAGGACCGAAACGTCGGCGTTGTTCCAGGCCGGGGCTCTGCGGCATTGCGTAACTGATTCAGATCAATGTGAGCCGCCATGGTGGCCAGTGCTTCCCCGGCCCCTTCCACCAGCATACTGCGGAATTGCTCTTCCCAAAGGGTTCCCCGACGTCCTACACGTTTGCTATACTAGTCGTTTCTTCAATAAAAAGCCTGCCACATTGCGTTCTGCTGGATTTGCGTGGGTGATTTTTGCAAGGCGATGGGCAATTTTTATGGATATCTCGCCTCGCTGCCTGCGCGGCCGGATGGAGATTTGTAAACTTCCATGACCACGAATGGATTGGGACGCCTTGTCATGGCTAAGGAAAACAGCGGTCGTAAACAACCGTCGTCCACTCGAAAGTCCGCCATGCGTGATTTCCGCAGCCCTCAAGGTTGGGCCAGAGATGTTTCTAGAAAATGGGAAAACCATTTGCATGAGCGCGTGTCAAGTCTGACCCGTCTTGCGTTCATGAGATTGATCCCAAACCGCTACTTGTTAGTCTGCCTAGTCCTCGCCATGGCCATCGCTTCGGCGGGCACCTCGTTAGGCCAGTTGATCAACGTGAACTTCACCGGGTCTGCGACGCCGGGATACACCGAAAGCGGCCTTGTCGGGCCTGGCGGCGGGCTCGGCACGACCTGGAACCAATTCAACGGGCCGGACTCCCCGGGCCCTCTGGTCACTTCCGCCGGGGCGGCCACCACCGTCGCGATCGATACCAATTTCGGCCTCCCGAACACCTTCGATTCGCCCGTGATCAACCTCACGATGCTGCGGGGCTCGATGACCAACTTTGGAAAGGGTGTCGATAACACGAATGTCACGATCAACGGTTTGGCGGCGGGAGGTCTCTACGACATCTGGTTGGTGACGCTTCGGAATCAACCGTTTAGCAACGGCACGCCCAGTGGCACCGAGCAATATGTCGGTTGGTGGTCCACCACCAACACGACGTTATCACCCAGCAGCCAACTCGTGGACGCCCGGGGTGCCTCGATCAACACCTCGACTTTTGTGGCGGGCTACAATTACGTATTTTTTGACAATGTAGTGGCCAACGGCAGCGGCCAAATCGTCTTCACGGGCGTAGCGGGGCCCTTAATCGACGGCTCCAACAACAACCATCGCCTGGGGCTCAACGGCCTCCAGATTCAGGAAGCGACGCCACCCGTTGTCGGCCCGGTGAACAACGCCATGTCCACGGTCAGTGCTTCCCCGGCCTCGGTCTTCGCGAACGGCATTTCCACCTCCACCGTCACGGTGACGCTCAGGGACGCCAATGGATTCGGCGTTCCGAACAAACAGGTCACCCTTGCCAACACGAGTGGCCCGCCGGCCGCAACCGTCGTGCCGGCGACCGCGCTCACCACCAACTCCTCGGGACAGGCGGGCTTTTCCGTGAGATCGAACACGGTCGGAACCAATGTTTTTACTGCCACCGTCGTGACCGACTCCCTAACCCTCACCAATACCGCGAGCGTGCAGTTCACCGATCCGGCGGCCCCCGTGGCCTACAACGTGAATTTCCACGCCGGTTCCACCGCAACCGGACTCGTCGGCGTGGTAGGTAACTCCGGCGAAACCTGGAACCAAGGCACCACCTCCGTCAGCAACCTAGTCGATTCGACTGGCACCGTGGCTTCCACCGTCAACGTATCGGGACTGCCCGACGGCGGCTATCCGGTTGACGCGACTTTGAAAGTCTTCTCCGCCAACCGGACCTTTTTCGGCAAAGGACAGGATACCACCCTTTCCATCACAGGCCTGCTTCCGAACACGCCCTACGATCTTTACATCTATGCCCTCAGCCACAACGTCGCCAGTTGGGGCCAAATCTCCGACACCGAACGGGCGAAGGGGGATTTTGTCACCAGCAACAGTGTGCTCGGCAACGGCCAATCCCAATGGCTGGACAACGCGGTGCCGGGCACCAATGGCAACGTCTTCATCCCCAACGGAAATTATGTGGCATTCC
This sequence comes from Verrucomicrobiales bacterium, assembly GCA_031411295.1. Lineage (GTDB taxonomy): Bacteria > Verrucomicrobiota > Verrucomicrobiia > Verrucomicrobiales > V1-33 > JAGNEJ01. The sequence continues at coordinate 112,074 of JANOAV010000202.1, forward strand.
AATCCATCGTCACGAACGGCTCGGGCAACATCTCGATCGTGGTGGATGCTTATGACGGCGTCAATGGAATTGCCGGCGACGGCGACGGTGATTGCCGCTTGCACATCAGCGGGATGCAAATCCGTCCCGCCAGCGGCATGAGCGTCGATTACGCCGCGTGGCGGAACAGCTACTACCCGACCCTCGGGCTCCCGGGTGCGGACGACGACGGCGACGGCTTGAGCAACGACTACGAACGCATCTTCGGCCTCAACCCGAAAAGCGCGGCATCGGCCAGTCCCTATCCCGCGCCCTTCGATCCGAAAACGGGCATTCTGAGCTACTCGCGGCGCGCCATGTCGAAGAGCAATTTGAATTACAAGGTTTGGTATTCGACCAACCTTCAGCAATGGTTCGAGGACAACTCGGCCAACCAAGCGATCACTTCGACGGTGGGCGATGTTGAAATGATGGGCGTCCAAATGGATCCCAACCTGCTGAGTCAACCGAAGCTTTTCCTCCAGGTCAGAGCCACGATAGTCACTGGAATCGATTTACCCCCCTCGCTGGTCAACCTTTGGGGAAGCGGCAGCACCATCACCCTGCTGTTCTCCGAGCCCATGAACCCGTCCTCCGCCGGCAATCCATCTAATTATTCCGTGGTGCGGGATGGTGTGGGTGCGATCAATATTACCGGTGCGACCATCAGCAGCGACGGCGGCAGTGTCACCCTGACCCTCGCCTCGGCTCTCGGCATCAAAACCGGATACACGGTGAGCATGACTGGAGTGACCAGCGGCACCGGCCAATCGATCGGCACGGCGGTGAGCCGTCAGTTCCGGACTTGGGACAACGATCCGACCGGAATCAAGGTCTTCATCCTGGCCGGGCAGTCCAACATGGTTGGATACGGCAGTGTGGAAAACGGAAACGGAAACGTGGCGGGGGCCATGGGCAGCCTGCGTTACCTAGCGGTGAACGACGCAACCTATCCCGACTACAATTATGCCTCTCTGCTGACGACTCCCAGCCAACCGGCAACCAGCCCGTTCAGGACCCGCTCCGATGTAAAAGTCTGGTGGCGCAATGGGGCCAACGCCAACCTGGGCGGAGCCATCAGCAAGGGCGACCTCGGCCCTCCCTACCAAGGCGCCGACTCGGCTAAAATCGGCCCTGAATTTGCCTTTGGGCACGTTCTTGGTGATTTCTACGCCGGAGCCAACGAAGACGTCCTGATCATCAAGTGTGCCTGGGGCGGCCGCGATCTGGTGAAAGACTTCCGTCCGCCGAGTGCCGTGGCCAAGCGCGGCGGTGTCGTCGGTGCTTTCTACAACGCGACCATCGAACAGACACGCGAGGTGCTCAACAATCTGGGCACCCAATTTCCCGCATGGTCCGGACGGGGTTATGAGATTGTCGGCTTTGCCTGGCACCAAGGTTACAATGACCGGATCAGCACGGTTGCCTCCGCCGAATACAAGAACAACCTCCCGGACCTGATCAGCGACATCCGGACGGCCTTCAACAAGCCGAACCTGCCCTTCGTCATCGCCAGCACCGGCATGGACATAGGTGCTCCCGAAGCATCACCCTATCCGAGCTACTCCGCCGTCGAGAAGGCCCAGCTCTGGGTGGCCGGCGTGGCCCAGCCCGCCAATGTCCTCAGCACGGATGCCCGTCCCTTCTGGCGTGAATCCACAGTCTCTCCCGCGAACCAGGGCTATCACTGGAACTGGAGCGCCGAGAGCTACTTCCTGATCGGCAAAAGCCTGGGCGACAACATGAAGGTGCTGCTCGGCCCATGATTCTTCGGTTTTCCATGTCTCCAAGGCATCCTTGCCTGCAACTTCGCCAATGCGCGTCAGTGCCAGTTTCCATTGCTCATTGAACCTGAAAACGGCGATTAAAAAAAGGCTGTTCGTGTGGGCGGGCTTACGTAGCGGTGAGTTACGATGCAAACCACTCCTGCCGACTCCCCACAGAACAGTGCCTATCCTTTCACACCTCCCTGCCGGGCTGGGCAAGTAAAAATTCAGACCACCTCCAAGCCCGTCACTCCGTTTGGCGGCGTGCTGCCTCTTTTGGCCTGGTTCGGGCGCATCGGCCTGGTGGCGCGTTGCCGTGAGCTCATGCCTTTTTCCTATGCCTCCCCCAATGCCATCCCCACGGAGCACACTCTGCTCGCCTTCCTGCTCTCCGTCATTTTGGGTGGTAGCCGTTTCGCCCATTGTGACTGGCTGCGCTTCGATCAGGCGTTGCATGCCATCATGGGCTTGGCGCGCTTTCCTGCCAAGGATGCCATTCGCAGATTCTTTCATCGCTTCGGGCCGGGTGAGTTCCAAAACTTCTGGCGTCCGCTCTGGGCTTGGTTGCTCACCATGTGGACGCCGCCGCCCAAAGGCTTCACCCTCGATCTCGATAGCACTATCTTCCAGCGCTCGGGACAACAAGAGGGTGCGGCCAAGGGTTACAACCCCAAACGCCCGGGACGCCTCAGCCACCATCCACTGCTAGCCGTGCTGGCCGAGGCTCCTGTGGTCCTTCACGCCTGGCTGCGCAGCGGCAACACCGCCGCCTCCCGAGGCGTCAGCGAGTTCCTCAAGGAAGCCCTCTGCCTGCTGCCGGAGGGCTGGCGACTGCGCTGCGTGAGGGCCGACAGCGGATTCTTCGCCAATGCACTACTGAGCTTTTTGGAAGAACGCGATCTGCCCTACATCGTCGTTGCCAAAATGACCGCTCAGGTCAAATCGCACGCCCGCCGTCACTGGCAATGGATCGCCCTGGATGCCACCTACAGTGTGGGCGAATTTCGCGCCAAACTTTACGGCTGGGCCACCGCGCGACGCTTTGTTATCGTGCGCGAACTGGCCTGCGAGAAAAACGACCACAAGACCAAGGGGCGCAAACTCATCGACGTGCCCGGCTACACCTATCGTGTCTGGGTGACCAACTCCCAGCAGCCAGCGGAGACGATCTGGCGCGACTACAACCTGCGGGCCACCATGGAGCAGCGCATTGAGGAACTCAAAAACGACCTCCACGCCGACGGCTACTGCACGCAGGAATTTTACGCCACCGAAGCCGCCTTCCTTGCCGTGCTTTTTGCCTTCAACCTGCTGTCCACCTTCCAGGGACAAGTCACGAGCGAGCAAGGGTATCGGCAGCCCGCCACGCTGCGCAGTGCCGTGTTCATCGGAGGAGCCATATTGGGGCGATCTGGACAACAATCCGTATTGAGGATCTCGGAAAGTTGGGGTGGCGCGCAAAAGCACAAGCCATTGATAGCGAAGGTCTTAGAGAGTAAAAGAGCCATTGCGGCGCTTTTGCCATATCCGAATTTGACCATCCATCCACTGATCCGGGGAGACCCCTGGAATCAGCCCCTGATAGAGCCCGGCGGCTGCGAAATCTGACCCCTGAGCGCAAAAAAAGAGGGGTGGCCGCAGTTCCAAAGCAGCCCACTCAAGATCCCGCCGAGCCGCCCTGCGACCCGGTCAAACGCGCTCACTCCATCCCAAACGCCGTTTTCGGGTTGAAAGTGGCTCCCGTTTTGATGGTGTGGTCGATATAGCTTTGGAGATACTCTCGCCAGTTGGACTTCGTCATTGTTAAGAATCGATGCCAGCGTGACCGGCAATTGGGCCGTGGAACGAGTGAACCTGGCGGTCTATCTGCTGACCACTTCGCCAGAGTTCTGCATCCAGCGATAATTCACCGCATGTCAGGCGACCAATGCGGACTAGACTCGCTCCAGCTTCAGCGGATACGTCTGCCCTGACGCAAACTGCGCCACATAAAGGCTGCCGTCCTTGCCAATGGCAAGGTCATGGGGATGGAGGAAAACGTCCTCCGTGTGCTGCATCTTTTGCAGTTTCCCCGCATCATCATATTGTGGAGCGGAGCCCGCGAGATTCGAAATAACCCGCAACTCCTGATCCAACACCGATACAAACCCCCGACTGTTTCGATCCGCTGGCCAATTGTCCGCCAGATGGGCCAGAAAGAGATTTCCCTCATGCCGGCGGATTTGACGAGGATTCCCCCCGGGCATCGGAGTTTCCGCAAGTTTTTTGCCTTTGAGGTCCAGTCGCAGCAACGACTGCTGATCGCTCATCGCAATCAGGAGCGAAGCTGCGCCCCCTTTCGGGGCATCCAACATCCCCCCGTGCGGCCCCCAGTGGGGGATGCCGCCTTCCTGCCCCCCAAAACTCTGGACGAATTTCCCCGCAACATCGTATTCCGTAATGAAATCACGCCCGTAGCCATCCAACACAAAGAACCCACCCTGCGGCAAATGCAGGGTCCAGGACGGCTTGTATTCATCTTCCTGGCGATATTTTCCAGAAGCCTCCGGCCAACCCCACTCCGCCAGCATTTCTCCACTCAGGCTCGCTTTGAATACCTTGTGCCGGTTCAGATCAGTGAAATAAAGCACTTCCTTTTCCCCTTCCTGAACGATCGACAATCCATGGGCTCCAGGAAACTCCGTCCCCCACTTATGCAGCAGTTTCCCCGTCGCATCATAGACGATGAAATTATTCTTCACCTGATCCGTCAGCAAAATGAACTCGCCCCCGGAAGTGCAAACCATGCCGTGACAATTGTTGACCGGAGTCTCCGCCCCCAACTGCCCCCACTGGGGCACCAAACGATAGCGAAATGCTCCTTGTCCCAGGATCGGGAACGCCTCTGCTCCTCGGGCAATAAAAGGAAAGCCCCAAGCGCCAAGAGTGATTCCGCAGAAGGCCCGGCGGGACAATTTAGGTGAAGTGACATTGCTAATCATCCTGCTTCATAGCCCAAGTCGGCGCCAAAACAAAGGGCGAATCACGTCCAATTCAAATCCTTGCGAGCCATTCCCTACCCCCGAATTCTGAGATCCCCTGAGCCTCCGGTTCAGAAATTTCCCTATGCCGATTGAGCTTGCCATTCGGCCCCGACCGTGGCAAAATCAAAGAGTAAATTGCATAATAGTCTGAAAATACTTTCCGCAGTCTGCACAAATTTCTCTTCCATCACCGCTCATTTATTAGTAAAACCACTTCTATGAACAAATCTGCTCTCACCGTGTGGCTCGGCGCCCTGACCCTCAGCATTCCTGCTGTGGTCAAGGCTCAGGATACCCCCCCATCTCAAAAAATCGATGCGCTGATAGAGGCTTCTTACAAGCAGCATAACGTGAAGCCGAATGCACCCACCAACGACGAAACCTTCTGTCGTCGTATTTATCTGGACGTGATTGGCCGCATTCCCAATAAAGAAGAGTTGACCGCCTTCCTCAGCGATACCGACGCCGGCAAGCGGGCCAAACTGGTGGACAAACTGCTGGAATCTGACGGCTACGTCAGCCACACTTATAACTGGTGGGCTGATATTCTGCGCATCCAAACCGAAGGCATGAATGGCCGCGGAGGTGAAGTGGGTCAAGCCTACTCCGCTTGGGTGAAGAACGCCATCAAGAGCAACATGCCTTATGACACCTTCGTGCGCTCCCTAGTCACAGCCAAAGGCTACGTGTGGGAAAATGGAGCCGTCGGCTACTACATCCGGGATGCCGGCATGCCCTTGGACAATATGTCCAATACAGCGCAAATTTTCCTCGGCACCCGTGTCGTCTGCGCCCAATGCCACAACCATCCGTTCGACCACTGGAAGCAAACGGACTATTACGAAATGGCCGCCTTCACCTACGGAGTGGAAACCGAAATGGGGCCAGCAAACATTAATCCGGAAATCCCCAAGGTCATCGCAGCACAGATGAAGAAGGACTCCAAGCAAGCCAAACGCCTCGGCCGCAAGGATGACCGGGATCGGGATTTGGAAGGCTTGATCAAGGATATCATTGAGCCCCTCACCTATGGGGTTGGTGAGACCAAGAAAGAACTGAAACTGCCAGCAGACTATAAAGAAGGTCGCGAAGGATACGAAGGCAAGGCCAACGCTCCAATCGTTAAAGCGAAAGCCCTGTTCGGAGCTGATCGCATCGATAAACCCGCCCAGATGGTGAAAGTGGACGGAGACATGCGCGATGACCTCGCCAATTGGCTTTGCACGAAGGAAAACCCCCGTTTCACGACCGTGATCGCCAATCGCCTCTGGAAGCGCGCCTTTGGGATGGGCCTGATTGAACCAGTGGACGACTTCAAGGACGACACCCTGGCCTCCAACCAACCCCTCATGAAGTATCTGCAAGAGACTTTGGTCCGGGATAAATACGATATGAAGAAGCTCATGCGTTACATTTTCAATACCAGGACCTACCAAAGGGAATGCACCCCGGGCGACGTTTCCTTGGAAACAGCCTACTATTTTCCCGGTCCGATTCTCCGTCGCATGACTGGCGAACAAGTTTGGGACTCCGTCGTGACCTTGATGATCCCTAATCCTGATGGCCGTAAAAAAGGTAACGGATATCAAGATCGTCTGGCCAAAATGAAGGAAGCCGCCGACGAACTCAAGGCGAAATACGTGGACAACAAGCGCGACGGTGCCGAGCAGCTCGTTTCGTTGGCCATGGCCATGCGTGACGCCAGCAAATCCAAAGAAGGCATCGCCTTGGCCGCTAAAATCGCTGAGGTCCGCAAGAAGATCACTGAGGCCCGCGCTAAGAAAGACGAAAAAACCGCCCGTGAACTCCAGCCCGAGCTGACAAAGCTTACCGCCGAGGAAGCCACGTTGAAATACAAGGCCCAAGCCGAGAAGGAAAAGGAAATCGACGCCAAAATGAAGAAAGATCCCTTCGCTGGCAAACCGCTGGCCATGGACCCCAGCAAGAAGAGCGAAGGTGGCATGAAGGATCAAGGCGGGATGATGAAAGGTGAGGACACCAGCATGGCCAGTTCCTCCGACTACATCGGGATGAACGAAATGTATTACCGCGCGTCTGAACTCACCAGCCCAGCCCCTGCCGGTCACTTCCTCCGGGAATTCGGCCAGTCCGAACGCTTAGTCATTGAGAATTCCTGGAATGACGCCTCGGTCACCCAAGCCCTTACCCTAATGAACGGGGCCATCTTCGAAGACCTCACTGGTAATAAGAGCCAACTCTACAAGACTTTGGAATTCGCGCTGACTCCATCTGAGAAAGCCACCAAACTCTGGCTCACCGTCCTGGGTCGCAACCCCACCGAAGCGGAGAAGCAACTCGTGGCGGACGCCACCAAGGGCAAAGGCAAAGATTCCTGGAAGGACGTCTTCTGGGCCTTAATTAACGGTCGCGAGTTTATTTTCATCCAATAAATCCGATTTCATTCAATTTTCGTAATTTAGCAAAACAACATAACCCAAATACCACCCATGGACTCTATCCTTCACTCTGACGACCTTACCCGCCGACGTTTCATGAACTACACCAGCAAAGCGTTGCTGGGCGTGAGCGTGCTTCCGGGGATCACCCTCTCCGCTTTTGGCGCTGACGCGCAAAAGGGCAATTGGAAACCTGGTGTCGCCACCAGCTCCGATACTCCTACCCGCAGCGGCAAGAAACCAACGGCACGGAATGTCATTTATCTCTATATGTCCGGTGGGATGACCCACTTGGACACCTTTGACCCCAAGCCCGGCACCGATGAAGCTGGTGGCGTCAAAGCCATTCCAACCACCGTGGACGGAACCAAGGTTTCCGAATTCTTCCCATTGCTGGCTAAAGAGTGGAACAAAGTCTGTGCGGTTAACTCCCTGACCACCACGCAAGGGGCGCACGAACAAGGGAACTACTTCATGCACTCCAGCTACACCATGCGTGGCACCATCACTCACCCAGGCTTGGGTGCTTGGATGCAACGTTTGGAAGGTAAAACCAACCGCACCCTCCCAGGCAGCGTGCTCGTCGGCGGCGGTTCCGTTGGCGGTGGTGCCGGATTCATGGAATCCAAATATGCTCCCCTGCACATCGACAGCCCAACGTCTGGAGTCAAGAACAGCCGCGCCATGGTTGGCACCTCCCAATTTGACGATCGTCTCATGCTCGCCAAGAAGTTCGACGAAGCCTTCCATGGCCGCTACGACAACAAGAAAGTGCGCGCTTACAAGGACATGTATGATGATGCCGTCCGCCTCATGCGTTCCGAAGACCTCAAAGCCTTCGATATTGGTATGGAATCCGCTGACGTTCGCGCCGAATACGGTGAAAACGGCTTCGGCCAAGGCTGTCTCCTCGCCCGCCGTCTGGTCGAGAACGACGTCCGTTATGTTGAAGTCACCCTCGGCGGCTGGGACACCCACGCTAACAACTTCACCGCGGTCGGCAACATGGCCCAGAACCTCGACAAAGCTATCTCCACCCTGCTGCGCGATCTCGAGCGTCGTGGCTTGATCGAAGAAACTCTCGTGGTTCTCACCACCGAATTCGGCCGCACCCCGAACATCAACGACAACGATGGTCGTGACCACTTCCCGAAAGCCTTCTCTGGCCTCATCTGTGGTGGCAATGTCCGTCCGGGTTCTTACGGCAAGACCAACGCCACCGGCACCGAAGTCGTCGAAGGCAAGCTCGGCGTGCCCGACTTCAACGCCACCATCGCCTACGGTCTCGGCCTCCCGCTCGACGAAATCATCTACAGCCCAAGCAAGCGTCCATTCCAAGTCGCAGACAAGGGCCGTCCTGCCACGGAACTGTTCTCCTAAGAACCTGTCCGGTAATTTTGAAAAAGGGCCATAATGGGGTAGGGTAAGGAATGAGAAAAAGCTACCCGACAGATGTGAGTGACAAGGAATGGGCGTTACTGGAGCCACTATTTTGCCCACCAGGGGCGGCCCGCAA
>JANOAV010000203.1:0-12604 GCA_031411295.1 Verrucomicrobiales bacterium
ACCTGTCCCTGCGTGCTTTGCGGACTGCGGATTAGGGCTTCAATGGTGACCTTTTCGTCGTTCGTTAAATTCAGCGGTTTGATGGAGCGGCTCATCCCCACTTATTTCACATTTGTTAACTATTGCAAGTAAGCACTAGAATAGTGCGGGCAGTGGGGTAGAGCATCGTGAGTAGCTCCACCGATGCCTTGGTGAGCATGGCATTCACCAGCGGCAGTAGATTGGTTGCGTTGGACTCGGGTTTGTCGGCCTGGCTCCAAATCTGATCAATAAATTTCCGCATCTCCTGGACTACCGAATGCACTTTGTTGCGCCAATGGGGCGGGTGCTCTGCCTCCGCCCAGTCTCCGCGCCCACGGCCCCAGTGGCTGACGGCCAGATAGAACAGGAGGGAAGTTTCGACTTGGGCCGCAAAATGTTCTTCGGTCCAGCGGACGTAATCTTTACCACCGCGCGCCAAGTTGTAGCCTTTGGCCAATAAATAGGATCCCGCACCTCCGGCAAAAATTCCCAGGATGGTGCCGCCGCCCAGCGTCATGCCTCCGGTCTTGATATCGGCCGCCACGCCTACCGCTGCTCCGCTGAGAATTCCGCCCACGGCGGTCCAGAGGCTTTCATTGACCTGCTGCGGCACGAGGAAATTTTCCTGACGCGACTTCTCCAAACGTTCCCGGTGGCTGCCAGTGAGTTCGTGCACGTGGATCAATTCATTAGCCGCAGCTACGCTGCGTTCCGCCAGACGGGCGCTTAACTGGTCGCGCGCGCCATCCATTTCCTCGTTAAGGCTTTTGCGTCCCATCCCCAACTTCTGCAGGAAAGATTCCTTGGAGACCGTGATGCGGTCCAGGAGAGAATCCGTCAGTTGCCTGGACAGGATTTCCATGGAGTTGGCGAAATTCTGCTGCGCCTTGTTGCGCCAGGCCAATTTCAGTCGGCCAAACAATTCCACCTGACTTGGCTGAAGCAACGGTGTCAGCGTGTCCAGCAAGACGTGTTCCTGCACCCAGCAGCGGGCAAAGGCATCCAGGCCCAGGACGTTGCGCACCATGGGATAACGACGCAGGCTGATTTTCCATTCTTCAATGTCCAGTTCCTCTGCCAACGGCAGCTTGGGCGGCCCCATCTGATTGAGCAGCACCACAACGGGCTTCCCGATCCACTGCAGGATCTCCATTTCCATGGGCACGAAGGGCGAGTCGACTGGCTTCTGCGAAGCATCCACTAAATACAGCACCACGTCCGCTTCCTGCTGGACGTTGCGCACGGCTTGTTGACTGCACCACACCGAACGATTGCGGAACCGATCCCAAGTCTCCAAGATGAAGGCCCGCACCGGTTGTTGGGAACGTCGCAGACGCTTCACTAAAGTGGCCGTATTGCCGAAGCCGGGAGTATCCCAGAGCAACAACCGTTCGCCCGTGTCCAATTCCAGCATCGGATAGGCCTCGGCAATGTCAGTGACATGTTCCGCGTCGAGAATCTGCCCCACATCCCTCCTCAGCAGGGTGCGGGCCAGCGTGGTCTTCCCTACATTGGTATGGGAGATCAGGCTGATGCATACCCTGCCGGCATGTGCTGCCTCAGCCTGCTTGGGGGCAGGCGGGGAGGGAGCTGGAGTGGTTAACGTGTCAGTCATGGAGGGAAGTTAGGACTGTCGTATTGTGGCGCATCTTTCCCCTGCGGCAAGCGTGGAAAGTTTCCAGTTTGCTCCAGTGCTCAACTCAACCGGCCTTGTCCTTCGGTGAATTTTTCCGCAACTGCTGATTCTGCCCGCCGACTCCGCCGCCAGGCGTTGCCTTGGAGAACTGGCCCTCGTCTTTGAACTCCTTTTGTAACCGCAACAACTCCGCCTTTAACTTAGCGATCGTCCGCCCCACGTTGCCCGAAGCTGTCAGACCGGCGGGTCATCCATGCTTCGCCTGCTGGCTTCCACTTCCAGCGCAGAATACTCATAGCCATCCCGCAAGCATTGCCGGAGGTAAGCCCGAATGAACGCCCATGGTCCGCCGAACCGTTGGTATTGCAGCGTGTGGACCAGTTCGTGATGGATCAACGCTGGCTGCTCGGCATACGGCTCGCAGGCGTAGATCCCATTTCCCAAGGCCATGCCCGCAGGATCCGGGCAACCCCACTGCCAGCGGTCCGCCAGGCGGAGCAAGATCGCAGGCAGGGGTAAGGGAATTCGCTCCACTGCTAACACCCTCACGCGCTCTGGAGCCAGCACGCCGAGGCTATGGGCAAACGCGATTTCAGTGGGCCTCAGAGGTCGGCCCGTGTGTAAAATTTTCCGTTCCTGCTGCCGAATCCACCACGCCACGAAGGGGGCGAGAAATTCAGCCAAGAGGCAGGCGGCAACAGCTCTGAGCCAGCGGATCATGCCCCGCGCTTCAACTCGTCTTTGCGGCCATCCGCATAGGCTTGGAAGACCATCGCGATCTGATCCCGCACCTGGCGGAAGACCTCAAATTGCTCGTCCTCCGAGCCGGTGGCGTGGGCGGGGTCGATGAAACCCCAGTGGTGGCGATTCATTTGGCCGGGGAACATTGGGCAGACTTGATCAGCGTTGCCGCAGACAGTGATGACCGTTTCCACATCCCGCGTGAGGAATTCATCCAGATGCTTGGAGTGATGGGCGGAGATGTCGATGCCGATTTCTGCCATGGCTTTGATGGCGAGCGGATGCACATAGCCGGCGGGCTTGGAGCCAGCGCTGGCCACTTCCAGGAAGTTTCCGGCCGCTTGCCGCAGCAAGCCTTCGGCTAGGTGAGAGCGACAGGAATTTCCGGTGCAGAGGACGAGGACGAGCGGTTTGTTCATAAAAGATCAGAAGTGTGGGGTTAAATGAAAACGTTATTCATTTCCCGTGCTGCAACATTGCCGGCCCCGCAGCAACCACGCGGTGGGCACGGCCAGTAATGCGCCCAGCGCGGGAGCGGTGAGATAGATCCAGAGGTGCTGCATCTGGCCACCCACCAAGGCGGGAGCCAGCGAGCGGGCGGGATTCATGGACGCTCCGCAGATGGGCCCGGCAAACATGGCTTCCAGCCCAATGATACCCCCAATGGCGATGCCGGCGGTAATGCCTTTTTCCTTGGCTCCGCAGGAAACATTGAGAATCGCCAACATCAGGAACCAAGTGAGCAGAATTTCCAGCCAGAAACTCTGCATCTCGCTGCCTAATGGCAACGTTCCCCCCAAGGCCGGAGCGTCAGGAAATAGGGCCCGCAGCACTCCAGATGCCGCCAGGGCACCCGCAATTTGAGCGAGGATATAACCCGGCACCAGCGTCCAGGAGAAGCGTCCGGCGGCGGCAAATCCCAGGGTCACGGCAGGATTCAAATGGGCCCCACTGAGGTCACCAAAGGTATGAATCAACGCCATCACCACCAGACCAAAGGTAAGCGCGATGCCCACATGGCCCAGAGCCCCCGTCTGTTGATTGATGATAATGGCTCCCGTGCCTGCCAGCACCAGAATGAAGGTGCCCAGGAGTTCGGCTAGTAGTTCGCGTTTACGTTCGTCCATGGTGGTATGGGAAATTTTAGACGGTGGCCAAGCGACGGCGGGCCAGCTTGGGGAGGCATTTCGGACCCCGGCAATCGCCTTCCTCGCGACGGGTCAAGCGAGCGAGTTTACGGGCGGTATCTTCCGTGATCAGAGGGGCTTCGGGGAATTGATTAAAGATGGCGGTCAGCAGGCGGCGGTAGGACTTTGCCACCTGGTAGTAAACCCACTTCTCGCAGCGTTCGCTATCCAACAGATCAGCCTTCCGGATGACTTGAAGGTGACTGGAAACGGTGGACTGGGGCAATTGCAGAATATCCGCCAATTCGCAGACGCACAAGGCATCTGCGAAGACCAACCGCAGAATCCGCCAGCGGGTTTCGTCGGCCAGTGCTTGGGCAAAGGTAATGGGATCATTCATCGGAAATACTCGTAACGAGAATTCTCGATTTGTCAATGGCGCACCGTGAGGCGTTGGGATCAGGAAGGTAGCAATCGGTCGAACGACCCGATACGTTCACGGACTGAAGCCCCTGGAGCAACTTACCAGAGGCTGAACCAGGGTTTGAGATAGGTTTGTTGCAGCCACTGAATCAAGTTCATCAGCAGCGGCAGCAGCCCCAACGCCCAGACGAACCAAACGACGCTGCCGAGGTGTTTCCGGAAGGTGATGGGATTGACCTCATATTTCTCCGGCTCTTGCAGCAGAGAAAGCTTGGGAAAGAAGGCGGGGACGGATTTCAGATACTGCTGGAATGGCTCCCCATGACGTTTGGCCAGTTCCGCTTCCTCCCCCTTGATGGTTCCGGGATAATAAAGGGCAAAGGCCAGCGCAATGATGGCCGGAATGGTGAAGGTGCCAGTGGCGCACCCCAAACCCACAGCTCCCAGCAGACTGAAAAAATACAGCGGATTGCGACACATCCCATAGGGTCCGGTGGTTACCAGTTGAGCCTTTTTCCGCCCTGCAATATACATGGAGCACCACATCCGCCCCAGAGTGCCGATGCCCACGAGCACTGCGGCCAGCAGGAATAACCCCTTCGTCATGGCAGGACAAGCCGCCCAATGGCTATCGGTGAAGAACAGCAGGATGGCGACGGCTAGGACAAAGATACGGGAAACAAGGATTCTCATGAGTAAGTAACGCGGGAAAAATCGGGTCGAGGCAGGCAATCATGGTGGGGGCGGTCGGGCATTTGTCCAACAGGAATTTCCTGCGGGAGCAGAAAGCAAACCGCCGCAGCCTTGGTTGACTGCGGCGGTTTCCGATTTAGCGTTGACTCGGTGTCGAATTAGGCGGCCTTCTTCTTGTCTGCCTTGGGGGCTTCCTTCTTATCTGCCTTGGGCGCTTCTTTTTTCTCTACCTTAGGCTCGGCTTTCTTTTCTTCCTTCTTGGGCTCAGCCTTGGCCTGGTCTCCCTTGATGAAGGTAAGAATGTTGCCGAAGGTGCCTTCGCCAATGCCTTCGACCATGATGAGGTCTTCGCCATTGGCGAATGGACGCTCCGCCACGATGGCCTTGGCTTTCACTTCACCCACGCCGTCCACGGTGGTCAGGGCTTTAATGTCGCCCTTGTTCGCAAATTCCATGAGTTTGGTTTTCTGCGTGGCGGTTAGCGCGTCCACTTGTTTCTTGGCTCCGGCTAGGAGGGCTTTGTCGTCGTCGCTCAGTTCCTCGGGCTTTTGCTTGCTCTTGGGAGTGGTTTTTTTCGCGGCCGGCTTGGCCTCTTCTTTGGCGGCGGCTTTTGCCGCAGGTTTGGCTTCTTCCTTGGCGGCAGGCTTCTTCGCTTCGGCGGCCGGCTTGGCTTCCTCAGTTTTCTTGGGGGCGGCGGGGCTGAGTGATGTGAAGAGGCCGAGGGCCAAGGTAAGCAGGATGGTTTTTTTCATGGTTTGTTGTGGTTTATTGACTTGTTGGGTGTGGGTGATGCGGAATTTTCGCACTCCCTCGCTCTCGTGGTTAGCAAGTGATGTGCAAAATGTCTAGCTCAATAAGCGCTAATTGCGCTCACAATTCGTCTGACGATCTGCCTGCTCGGATATTCGATCTATCTCAATGAGTTAATTGTCATTCTGCCGAGCCAGCGCGGAGGCTCGTCTGAGTTCGCCCGCTGGAATTATCAGCACCGAAATCCATAATTGAAAATAATTGCAATTTTTAGAATGCAATTCGCTTGAGATTGGATAATATCGGAGTGATCCTCGAACCGATATTTCCCGAACCCGAATGCTTCCCAACCCCTTTAAAGCAGACATTTTTCCTGACGGCCTGCCCGTGACCGACAACAGTGCGGTCCTACACCCAGCGGCCTTGGAGGAATTGCAGACCATGCTGCATGACCTAACCTTCCGCTCCCCCACTCTGAGCACCGAGGAAGGCCGCGTCGTCTTGCTGAAAGCCCCCCGGGCAGGTTATGGTAAATCCCATCTACTGGCACTGTTGCAGCAACGACTGGGATCGAACGCCCAAGTGGTAGCCCCGCAGTTGGCCCGGGAAGGCGGCTTCAGTTGGGCGGGACTTTTTGCAGAAACCCTCGGGCTCTGGCACCAACACCATGGTGGCAAGGCCCTGCTGACAAAACTGGACGAACTCGCACGCCAACTTTTCGGAATGCTCAACGCGGAATTGATCCGTCAGCAACAGGTGCCGTGCGCCAATCCCACTGCGGCCATTCAAGCCCTGCACCAGCGCTCGCTGGAACTCTTTGACCTGAACGATTCCCGCCAAGCGGTGGGGCGGTGGTTCGTGGACCACTTCGAACGACTATTACCGATCACCAGTGCCACTTTGGGAAATTTCACCGACATGAGTCAAGAGGCCGCTGTGACTTGGCTGCGCGCGCTCTGTGCTTACGCACAAGGTGCTGCCGATGGCGATCTCATGCGCTTCGAGCAACTGCGCTGGGCCCTGCAACAAGGTAACGGCTCCGGGGTGATGGCCGCTGGCATGCAGATTCTCACGGCCCCGTCCCTTGATGAATCATTCTACCAGCATCGCCTGACGGAACTCTTCCGCCTCGGCTCGCTGGTGATGCCGCTGGTGCTGGTCTTCGACCATCTCGATGGCGTTCATGGTGAGGGTCCCGCCGTGATGCAAGTCGCCCGCACGGTCACTGAATTCCGCCGCCTCCTGCCGCGCGCCCTCATTATTTTAAGTGTCAATCAAGATTTGTGGGCTGGCAGCTTTCAGAAATTCCTGCCGAGTGCCTTGGAAGATCGACTCACCAGTGAACGGATTCAACTGCACGACCTGACCGCCGAGCAAGGGATCAGTCTGCTCCAGGATCGTCTGCAGCAGGGTGGCGCTTCCGCCGCTGAGACCAAGGCCTTCCTTGAGGCGGTGCAACTCCCCCAATGGTTTGCCCGTGAACCCAGTCGCCTGGCTTCCGCCCGCAGCCTGCTGCGGCATGCGGCTCGCGCATGGGACGAATGGCAGCGTCGTCCCCAGCCTGCGTCTGCGGCACCGCAACCGCCTCTGAGCCCCTCCGCCTGGCCCGCTTCCAAGTTGCCTCCGTCACCCAGCTTTTCGTCTGGCCTGCCACCTGCCGGAGGCGCTGGCACGTCCTTCCACCAATTGAAATTAATGCTGGAAAAACTGCGCCTGGAACGCATCGCCAACGGCAAGCCCCCGATGCAGGTCTCCGAGTCCGGCACCATCTATCATGATCCCGAACCCAGCGCCCCTGAGACCGCAACCCTGGAGGAGTCTCCCACCTCCATCAACGCTCAGTTTGCGCAACTGCGGCAACGGTTGCTGGAGGCCAAAACGCTTCGCATTGATCCTGATTTGTTCGGCCACCTGCTGGGCGTCGGAGGGAAGCGCTTGGCAGTGGTAAAGGCCTCCCACATCCCTGTGCCCGGGTCGGTCGGGCCGGGAGCCATGCTCTGGCAAACTCCTAACGGAGAAATTATTTTCGGCACCGAGCCGCATCAGGACCGCGCCTACTGGCAGGCCTTGCTGGCTCATGCCCGGCAGCGCCAAGCGCTCCACCCCTCGCATTTAGCCATTTTTTCTGCGGCACAGGAGCCCGTCGATCTGCAATGGTGGCTCTCTCCCGAGGAAATTCTGGTGGCCCAAAATTGCTATCTGGATGTCGTCACGCTGGAGCCGGAAGCACTCGCCACCTTGTATGCGGCTGATGAACTCATTCACGCCAGCGAACATAACAGCAGCCATCCCCACACGCCGGAGGAGGTCTTTGCCGCAGTCTCGGGACCATTGGACGGATTTTGGAAACGACTGCTCAAGCGACTCTAGGCTTGTTATAGGGTATATTCCCCATTGCATCCGTCCCGCTTTGAGTGCATTTCATAGGCAGCATGATCCCTGAAAAAACCTACGCTGTCGTTCTCGCTGGAGGCAGTGGCCGCCGATTTTGGCCGCTGAGCCGCGATTCCCGCCCAAAGCAATTGTTGCGCATTTTTGATGATTCCACTCTGTTGGAACAAGCCCTGCAACGTTTGGAGGGACTTGTGCCCCGGGAAAATATTTTGATCCTAACGAACGCCGAACAAGCCGCAGAAGTGCAGGCCATCCTGCCCCACCACCCGCCGGAGAACATCCTGGCGGAGCCCGCCAAGCGTGATACTGCCCCGGCCATCGCGTTAGGAATTGGCTGGGTGGCGCGGCGTGATCCCTCCGCCACCATGATCGTGCTACCCGCCGATCAACTCATTAAAGATACCGCCGCCTTCCAAAGTTGCCTCACTGGGGCCGTCGAAGTGGCCACGCGCATGCCGGCGTTAGTTACCATCGGCATCAAACCCACTTGGGCCTGCCCCAGCTATGGCTACATTGAGCGGGGCCGCCGGGCCTTTATTTCCGGGCTGCAAACGCAGGTGCCGGTCTATGAAGTCGCCCGATTCCGGGAAAAGCCGAATCCTGACCTGGCAGAACAATTTCTCGCCCAAGGCCACTTCAGTTGGAACGCTGGCATGTTCATCTGGAGCCTGCCCACCGTGGTTAAAGAACTCTCACAGCACTGCCCTGAGTTGATGAAATTCATCACCGAAATTCGCCACAGCTCCGACATTTCGGCCACGATTGCCCAACAGTTTCCCGGCCTGACGCCCATCTCCATCGACTATGCCCTGATGGAAAACGCCGGACGCGTGCTCAATATTGAGGCCAGCTTCGATTGGGATGACGTCGGTTCTTGGATTTCCGTCGGCAAATACCTCGCCACGGATGCCCATGACAATGCTTCCAACAGCCCTCTGGCGACCATCGATTCGGCGGGAAACATCGTTTTCACCAGCAGTAAAATTCAGGTCACCCTGCTGGGCGTGCACGATCTCATCGTAGTCCAAACGCCGGATGCCGTGCTGGTAGCCGACAAGCATTCAGCCGATTCCATTAAGAAGCTCGTCGAACTAGTGCCGAAGTCCCTGCATTGAGCGGGAGAGCTTAACTGCCAGGACTTGCCGCACGCCAAATCTATGGACGCCCCCAACGCCACCATGACCGTGGACGAGGCTCGCCAATCCGCTAACTTGTTTCTGGAAGTGGTCAGCGGGAGCCGCGCCTACGGCTTGGCGACGGAGACTTCAGATACGGACTTAAAAGGCGTCTTCGTGCAGCCACTGAAGACCTGGATGGGCTTCGAACGCTTGGAACAAGTGAACAACGCTTCCAACGACGAATGCTATTACGAACTCGGCCGCTTCGCCTCGCTGGCGGCACGGAATAATCCCACGGTGCTGGAGATGCTCGCCACTCCGGCGGATAGTGTGCGCTATCGACATGCGTTGATGGATCATTTCCCGCTGGAATTGTTCCTCTCGAAACTCAGCTACGATGCGTTCACAGGCTTCGCCACCAGCCAGATCAAACGCGCCCAAGGTCTGAACAAGAAAATCATGCAGCCAATGCCGGAACAGCGCAAGACGCCGCTGGATTTCTGTTTCGTGCTGGCAGATCAAGGTGCCGTGGCGGTAACCGCCTGGCTGAGCCAACGTGGCTGGCGAGCAACGGAATGTGGACTGGTGGCCGTCCCGCACGCGCCGGAAATTTACGGGATCTATCATGATGCCACTGGCACGCTGGAGTATCGCGGACTGTTCAGCGGCCCGGAGGTTGCCCTGATCAACCTCAGTTCGGTGCCCAAAGCAGCCCAACCAGTAGCTTGGCTGAGCTATCATTTCTCCGGTTATCAAACGCATTGCCGCCAGCACCAGGAATACTGGCAGTGGGTGCAGGAACGCAATCCCGAGCGCTACGAATCCACCCGCCAGCACGGTCAGGGCTACGATGCCAAGAACCTCATGCACACGTTCCGCTTGTTGGACATCGCACGTGAAATCGCTCTGACCGGAACATTTTCCGTGCGCACCTCCCGACGGGAGGAACTTCTAAAAATCAAAGGCGGAGCCTACCCCTATGAAGCCCTGGTGGCACAGGCCAATGAGCGTCTCGCAGAACTCAAGGAACTGTTTGCCCAGTCCCCATTGCCGGAGCAACCGGATCTACGAGAGATTGAGCAACGGGTCATCCGCGCGCGCCTGGCGTTCTACGGGCTGTGAGGCAGTCATCGGGGCATTATTTCCCTTCAGGCAAATCCACTGTGAACGCACCCACGCGGTCGCCATCGTCGTTAGGGTAAGTCCAATCACGGAGTTTCTTCAGCGGGAAATCCACCTGCTCACCCTTGGCGAGGTGGGCGTGCGCTGATTCATTGCGCAGCACGGCCTGGAGTTTTCCCGGGTGCAGGGAAATGAGTTCGCACCAGAGTTCCTCCTCGTGCCCGGCTTCTCCTAACGTAGCCTTGACCAAGTAGGGGCCGCGTTCTTCGCCATAGTCCCGGAAGGATTTGGAGAACTCCGGCCAGCGACGACGCGCTTCCGCCACGGCCGCCTCATGGGCGGGGCTGGAGGAAATTTTATCCGGCGGTGGCGCCACGGAAATCTCGAAGGCCGAATGCGGATCATCCCCCGTGAGGGCTTCCATGACCTCGTCATCGACATAGTTGAAGTCCCCGGCATCGTCATCGTAAACGGCCAGCGTGTCGTTGCGATCCACCAGGGCAGCGATGAGCCGCAATTCATTTTCCAGAGCGGTATCGCGATCCTCATCCTCCTTGAATTTATTCTCGATCGTAACCGCCAAGTGACTGGTGACGCGCTTTAGCATGGCCCGCATTTGCCGATCCGGCGTTTCCTGGATGATCTGCGCCTGATCCTCCAACCAAGGTTCTGCCGCCGCGCTAACTTGATACGTGACTGCCTGGTAACGAATCTCTCCTTCATTCCCGGTGAGGGAAATATTGAGCGTCCGCGCATCTTTCATTTTCAAATCCCAAGCCTTGGCTGCGGCCTCGATCAGCATATCCTTGGTGAGCTGACGGGGTTGCTTGAGAAATAGCGCATAGCTGAATGCCTCGGCTTCCTCTACGGGAGCCTCGGCTTCAGGTTCGGCAGCGGCCGGCGGCGGTTCTGCCGCGCAAGTAGGAGCATTCAGTCCACCGCAAAGCAGACAAATCCAGAGCCAGCAAACCGCTGTCCGTCCATTAAGGAGCCTTCGCATCGGCTGCTTTGGCTTCAGTGGCGGGATCAGGATAAGCCGAACTCAACAGCTTGAGGAAATTTTCCTTGCTGGCATCGACGTCCTTCTCGGGACCGGTAAACTTCACGAAGACGTTGCCTGCTTCGCTTTCCAGAATGGCTCCAATCATGGCGGATCCGGGTTGCGGTGTTTTGGCAGTAAACATGCCGCCGCTCAGGAACGTGCCTTTGATGAACACCAACGTCGCCTTGCGCTTGCCGAAGGTGTATTGCTTGCGCTCGAACTTGATGGCATCCGCGCCTTCCGCTGGTTGGAATTGGCCCTTCCAGCGCGTCACATTGGCCTCCGTATCGCCCCCCTGACCGGAGCCAAAATGATAGAAGTCGGCATCAATCGTCTTGGTGCCATCCGCCGAGAGCAAACTAAATCCACCCTGACTCATTGGACGTGGCGTGCCCTTACTCTTCCAGGGAGCCACGGGTTTGAAAGTAAACTCGCCCACCTTCAATGCACCCTCTGCCTCTTGGGCTTGGGCGGTCGAGGAGAGACAGGAAACCAGCACGCTGAGCGCGGCCAGACAGCTAACACGGAGGAGGGAGGCACGTTTCATAGGTCGCCACATTTACCTCACTCACGACCAGTTGCAAATCACCAAATGCGTTCCCCGGGAAAATTTTGCACCAGGCCCAGACCCAGCTCGCTGGCCGCTTTCTGGTTGCACAGCCGACCCCGCATGGCTATGGGGCCAGGAAACTTTCCTCCCAGACCATGCCGCAAGACTTTGTTTACTTCGACCTCGAAACCCTCCGCTCCGCCAACGATGTGGGCGGGTGGGATCATAAGGATAAAATGGGCATGTCCGTCGGCGTCACCTACAGCACCGCCACCGGGAAATACATCATTTATCCAGAACAGGAAGCCGATGCCCTGATCAGACAAATGGCGGCAGCAGACTTGGTCATTGGCTTCAACCACATCGGCTTCGACTACTCCGTGCTGCAAGGCTACAGCATGTGGGATGTAGCGGAGCAAATGACCAGCTTCGATATCCTGCTGGATATCGAAAAGCGACTCGGCCATCGCCTCAAGCTTGAGGACATTGCCCAACCCAGCCTGGGCACCGGCAAGATCGCCCACGGAGCGGACGCTATCACGTGGTGGCGAGCGGGGCGGTATCACGATGTGGCGGAATACTGCTGCTTCGATGTCAAGGTCACCCGCCTGGTCCACGAATTCGGGATCACCCATGGGTTCGTGAAATACATCGACCGCTTCGGCCGGGATCTCAAAGTGGAAGTGGACTGGAAAGGTCCGGCCTAACTGCGATTCCAAGCTGGCAAATTTTCGGCCGATGCAGCGTCCAGGTCTGGTGACGAAAACTGCCGTTTGGAAACATGAAATCCCCCAACTGAGGTTTGACGAGCCGACATCCGCCGGGCTATAGGAAGCGTATCCTCTGCCCGCTCCCTTTTCCCCATGCCCGCCCGCAAAAAAGCTCCTGCCAAGTCTCCAACTGCCAAACCCGCAGCCAAGGCCCCGTCCAAACGTGGCGGGGGGGGGGGGCGCCCCCCCCCCCCCCACCCGCCCCCCCCCCCCCCCC
>JANOAV010000204.1:0-65327 GCA_031411295.1 Verrucomicrobiales bacterium
ATCAACGTTTAATCATTGATCAGCTACTTGAACCACCCTCGAAACCCGCACTGCGTTTCGCGGCGGGATGGAGAGAATACCCAGTCCTCTCCCCGGCGCAAGTTTTTTTCGCAGCTTTTTTGATTTATTTTTTAGAATGGCCCCCTGTGACCGGATTTCTGCCCAATTTTGATCGCAAAATTAGATGCAGGACTGTCAGCATCCTTTCTGAATGTTCTTTCTCCTAGGAAATTGTGGTTGCAGGCGTTGGCCGCCCCAGCCCTTGGGAGCCCTCTCGTCCGCCAAGCCACCTTCGCTCTTTGCAGCCCGGCCTTCAGTTGCTGGATGGCGATGCGCAATTGGGTAACGACAGGTCGGCAGGTGCGTGAGGTGTAACTTCATGCGATGGCACTCAAATACCTTCAATCCCTTGGCCACGGTAGGATTGATGATCTGCCACCTGTAGGTTAGTCGCAGAAATGACCGGGCCGATCGATGCATAGTTAGGACCTGTGTTGCGCACCAATTTCACTTACCCTTTCCCACCGACGTATAATCTATTGGCAGGTCCTCATAATTCGTCAATCCCTGATGGTAGGCGGCATAGACGGCAACTGTATCGGTGCCGTAGCCCCGCGTGGCGTTCCGCTGATTCGCCCTTTGCCCGCTGCCAGCACGTCCTTAAACGCCGCCCTGACATAGACCCGACGGCCCACCAGCAGCAACTTAACGCGACGATCAGTGAAACGTGCGACAGTCCTCCAATCAAGCGATCTGGGTCCGCAAAAGCCATTGTGAAGCATCCTGGGCCACCGCCGCATCGTCATCCAGCACTCGCCAGGCCGGGCCCTCGGCCCGCACAATCTAGGCAAATACCGCTTCACAGCGTTCTTCGCGATAACGCCGAGAGGTGTGACCCTATGGACCAGTAATGGATGGGTGGCCCGACATTTGCGGAAGATCTAATGGTGCGCCCAGCCAACGAACGAATCGTCGCGCAGCATCGCCCAGCTATAGACCCACTCAAAAACGGACTTTTCGGACAGAATTTTCACTGACCGCATGAGCAGTTTTCTTCGTTTCCAGCTTCCACGCCGCCGCTTCCGCCGGGGACACTGCGCGCCATTATTCGAGGCATTTTGCCATAGTGACTTCACGAAGTTCATTTGGAAGGCATTGAGCCATCTGCATGGCCATGGGGCCTGGCTACGGGTCTGGAGCCAGTCCCGAACATCCTCCGGGGCGATGGCAGCCCATTGCTGGATGGCATCCAGGCCAGTCTGATCTCGCCCTTGCAGCATATACATCGGGGTCCCTTGGCTTTCTCCAAGCGGTGACCAGAAAATGGAGGGCTTATCCATGAGTGGCTCCCTGGAAGTTAGGAATTCCTTGAGAAATCTAGCGTTTGCAGGCTTTGGCATGCAACGATGGAATAAATTGTAGGCGGTTCGTTCCAGCACATTTTCCAGCCCAGGCTGTGGATGGTCCACGGCTCATTGGGCGAACTCCTGCCAGTTTCGCTGGGCCCACTGGTGGCATAGTTGGAGTTTGTCTACGCGGCCTCCTGTGGACACTAAGTTTGCTGACTGGCTTATTGCAGCTGCCCACTCTTTGGGAGTGCTTGGCTGCCGGGGTGGTCCGGAAGATCGCTTCGCAGTGGCAAAAACCTTCCCCAACTGAAGGTAGTCGCCCGGCATCGTCTTGCGCGCCTTCTCTAACCAATTCGCGGCGGCAGTGGGATTCTGCTGTTTCCGTTCGGCTAATAGTGGTGGCAGCAAATCGTCCATCATTTTGGGACCGAAACTACGGGCAATCCGCAGCGCGCTGGCTGGATTTAGCACCATCACATGCTCAAGCAGCGCCCGTCGGAGCACTCGTTGGCGGCGGGATTCCGGCTCGGCTTGACAGCGCTCGATGAGCGAAATCGTTTGGGCCGCACTCAGTTTTTCCAAGGTAGCCGCCAGCGTCATAATTGTGATGTTAGCCTCTAGCCCAGGTTCTTCGCTCTGGTAAATTTCGTCCAGCACGTGCTGTTCTTCAACCTCAGTTAAGACTTTGAGGATGGGTGTGGGGGCCACTCTTGGCTTGCGTGACTCCTCCACTTTTTGCGACGGTGCTTGCTGATGCTGGCACAGACATCAAAGTCCCGCTGCGCTAAGCACGAGGGACAGGGTGAAAGTGCTCCATTTCAAAGTGCTCATGGTGAGGTGAGCTTCTTCACAGATTCCAATCCGGTGGACCTTGATTTTTGGATAAAATTCCAGCCAAGATGGTGTGTGTTTCATTGGGAAATGCCATCCAGACAAATGGATCCTTTGGTCACCAGTAGGTTCTTGCCGCCCGTGGGCAAGCGCAGGGTGAATTGTTGCTTTAACTGACCGATCAAGGCACTCAGCTTTGATTCTAGCTTAGCTGGGCTGGGGCCATTGGGGTAATGTGCTAGTGGATAGATCGTCCACTCCGTGTTACACTCTAGAAACGTCCGCATCCGTCCAGAGGGCGCTTTTGTGCTCAACCATTGCAACCCTCAAGGCCCGTCAATGGCCATCCATGCCGCTAAAATTTTCACGGCCAACTCTTCCTGGCAATCTTTTTCTGCCAAACCTAGCCACCAGTCCGCTCGTATTTTGTAGTTTTCTTGAGCATTAGGCCGTTCGCTGCCACCTTGCCTGATGTTCGGAGGCCGCGCGATCACCTCGGTATAGCTAAGCCGCTGAGCCTAATCCTGCAATGGCTCCACGAATCGCGTGGCGGCGGCAAAGTCACTCCTACTGAAGCTGGCGAGGATCGAGCGCTGTAACTCATCCCTCAATGCGGGGGATGGGATTCGTGGGCCACCTCCGCTAGTAAAGTTAGCTTTTCGCTACTGAGGGGATCTTTTCCCGTGGGATTTGGCCGCTTCACAGATCCAGTTTAAATGGTGCTTGTTCGCTGCCTCCACTAAGATCTATTGTGCCGGAGGGATTTCGCATTGAGAGCATCCTGAAGCATCAACCATCCTTCAGCAGCTATGAACGCTTTCCAGTGCGAATTGCAGAATGGCCAGCCATGGTCTGCCGTCTCAGCGCGCACTAGCCAACCGAGAATTTCTGCGGGATGCGTCTTGCTGGCCCTGGGGATGCGGGAAGCTCATCGTCCCTCAGAGCCAATGCCACTGCCCACCCGAGTCCAGCTAGCGCGACTCCTAACAAGCCAGCCTTCCCATGCGCAAGCCAAGCACCTAGAAGCAACTGCAACCGAAGTGGCTGGACGGTTTGGTGAGATGTCGGGAAGTGACATGGGAGAAGATACGCCAAGTCTGCGGAAGTCGCATGTTATTTTCTCGGCAATGCTAGGCGTGGAAATTCCAGCGGTCATACTGCGGCATGCCACCATGCGAACTGCTCCACCTAAGGGCGGTTCACTAACTCAGATCACCGAACCGTTTTGGTTTACGCCTGCAGCGTCTGCGCGCGGTCCGGGCCGATGCCTACGAGACCGATTTTAGCTCCGGCTAGCTCGGCCAGACGATCGAGGTATTTCTTCGCGTTCGCGGGGAGATCGGCGTAGTTGCGGATACCGCTGAGATCTTGTTTCCAGCCGGGATGCGTTTCGTAGATCGGCTTGCAGCGTTCCCACGCGTCCGGATTTGCGGGTGGCGTGGTGACGCGGTGGCCATCGAGTTCGTAGGCGACACAGATGCTGACTTCTTCGAGTTCGTCCAGGCCATCGAGATTGGTCACGGCCAGTTCATCGAAGCCGCTGAGGATGGCGGCGTATCGGACCAAGACCATGTCCAACCATCCGCAGCGACGCGCGCGGCCGGTGGTGGCTCCGAATTCACGGCCCATGTTATGCAAGCGATCTCCCAGATCGTCGTTTTCGGTGATGAACGGACCGCTGCCGACCCGGGTGGTGTAGGCTTTGCAAACGCCAACGACCCGGTTGATCGCACGCGGACTGACTCCGGAACCGGTGAGCGCTCCGCCAGCGGTGGTATTAGAAGAGGTAACAAATGGATAAGTGCCGTGGTCGATGTCCAAGTAGGTGCCTTGAGCGCCTTCAAACAGCAGGGTCTTGCCCTTTTGCAGTTCTTCGTGGACCAGAATCACGGTGTTGGTGACAAACGGCTTCAGCCTTGTCCAAGCGGCCAAAATGATGGCACCTTCCTTCTCCGCATCCAGTTTTGGCAGGCCCACAGATTCGAAGATGGCATTGCACTCGGCCACACGGGCGGAGAATTTCTCGGCAAACTTCACTGGCTCGTCGAGATCAATCAAGCGGAAGCCCCGACGCTCAATCTTGTCAGCATAAGTGGGGCCGATGCCGCGTCCCGTGGTGCCGATTTTGTCGTTGCCCAGCGCCTTTTCCCGAGCTTGGTCCAGCCCACGGTGATAGGGCATGACGACGTGCGCCCGATCGCTGATTTTCAAATTTTCCGGAGTCACGGCAATCCCTTGGCCGATCAGGCCATCGATTTCCTGGAGGAGGGAAACAGGATCCATCACCACCCCATTGCCGATGACACAGAGTTTCCCAGGCCACAGGATTCCGCTGGGAATGAGGTGCAGGACATATTTGTTTCCACTGTAAATGACGGTATGGCCAGCGTTGTTACCCCCTTGAGCGCGCACGACTACGTCGGTGTTCTCCGTCAGAACATCAACGATTTTACCTTTTCCTTCATCGCCCCACTGGGCGCCTACGATAATGACATTGGACATAATTTTAGAGAATGGGGGAGGATGAAATTACTAAATTGAGGGAGGGCAAAAGCGCGCGCGTTGCAGGCGAGCGGAACCCGGAGGAGGCGAGACGCGAACGCAGCCGACGGTGATATGAGATCAATGACCACCCATGGCGGCCATGACAACTGAAGCCAAGCATGCGATGATGCCAAGGATACCCACGAACATGAGGATATTGCCTAGCGTATCCTTCTTGGCCTTTTTCTTGCTGAAAATGGCTTGATTGGAGAAAGAGGAAGGTGCCCCTTGGCTGCCGTCGTTCGTGGATGTTGTTTCGTGGCTCACGTGGAAAAGGTTTGGAGCAAAGGCTCGGTGTGTAAAGCGAAAATTTTCACTTTCGGACAGACACCCGCCCACCCGCAATCTTTGACCCGCTCCTACTATGAGTGCTACTAGTTATAATGGGCAGATTATCTGCGGCGGGGGAAGTAGGCGCCGATAAAAACCAACCCTACGAGCAGAAAGCTGGTGGGCTCAGGAATATTGGGCGGCGGAGTGATCCGTCCGCTGGCCAGAGCGCTGGTAAAGGTGCCCTGGTCCTGCCCGATCACTCCGTAGACTCGGATCTCCAATTGGGATGAGCTGAAACTCAGATCGCTGAAGTCGAAAGTATAAACGTCTGTGTCGTTGTCAACGGGTTGGGTGATACGAGGGATAATCGCGTGGCCAAAGTTATCACCGTTCGTGGCCGCCCAGATCTGCGGCTCGCTGTCGATGTTGTTGAATCCTGTAATGCTCAATTGAGCGCCATCGAAGAGCACCTTGTCCCCGGCATCTGCTTGGGACTTGGGAATTCCGATGCTGAAGGCCAAGTATGACGCATTGGTGATGTAGGCGACATTGTTGATTTTGGTGTTGGACTGTAGACTGCCGACGCTCGACGGGGGGAGGCCATGTTTGATCAACCATGCCGGCAGCTCAGAGGATTGCGCCACCGCGGCCCGGTCTAGGAGACCAGTCTCGCCAAGTTGGGACGGATCTGAATCGTAATGGCGGCCATACAAGGAACTCGTGAGCGTGTATTCGGAGTTGCTGGTGGTGACAGGTGCATGGAAGATGGTTGAAATACCGTCCCATTGGCCATTTCCCGGACCGGACGTCTGTAGATAGGCCAAATCTGCCTCCTTCGTCACTGCGGTCTCAGTGCTGTAGTTAACCGAATAGAGGGTCGCAGCTGTCGCATTTTCGAGCATCCCTGCGGCAATGATAAGGCAGCCTAGTAGTTTTCTTTTTGATATAATCTTGTCCATGATAAATTTAGTATTTATGGATATTATATTGTTTGGCACCCAGATTTGCAAGGCATTATCCACTTTTGTCGCTCTTTCCATAATTTTCGTATTTTCTAAATTCAAGCAAGGCAGGAAATCTGGCCTTTCCCTTTGCGGAAAAACCGCTCATGACCCTGCTTGCACCACCCGCAGAGGGATGCGCAGGCCAGCGAGCGAGGCTTGGGAAACGCTGACACTGCCGATCCCTTTGGCCAACCGCTCCACGGTAGAACGCCCCTCGGGACTGTTGAGCCAGCCCACAACTGCCGCGCCATTGATACTTGCAATGGGCGTTAGAATGGTCAGCCAATCATCGGCTTGCGCCTCCAAACCTGCTGGCACCAACGCCACGCGTCCGTAACAACGTGCCCCCACCCGGACGAACAGAATTTCCCCCGGTTGCACCACGGATGCTTGGTGAAACATGGCCCCACTGCGCGAAATGAAGGCACAATTGGCAGCCAGCCGCAGCGCCCCATCCGGAGCGATATTTTTCGCGCGCAGCAAGAGAAGTCGTTCAGGGCTCGGCTCCAAAAACAACTCGCGCTGTCCGGCATACTGGGCGCGCCCCCTGCGCAGACGGAACATTTCTCCCAAAGCAATGGTGCCCGCCACTTTCGGGTCTGGAGCGACGAGCCAGTCCAAGCGATCTTGCAACGAGGCGCGACCCCAGTTCGATTCGAACTTCCGCCACTGCACCAGGGGGAGCGCTGCCACAGCGTCCATTCGGTCGCACTCCAGCATGGAGGTGGCGGTCCGAAGTGAACGTCTGCCGGGCGACAATTTCTGCGCGATCACGATATAAGTCCTAGCGGAGGTGCCGCTGAACGCATGGCGGGGCAGTCCCAGGATGACGTTCACCTTCACCTGCCGCAGCAGCCATTGCCGCACGTAGTGGAACCGTCGGTTCCGGAGAATGCCCTCGGGTAAAATGATCGCCAAGCACCCACCTGGCCTTAAGAGTTGGACGAACAGTTCGAGAAACAATACTTCCAAACATTGAGACGTCCGGCCGACTCCTAATTCATACACCGCAAGCACCTCCGGGCGTCGTTCCAGATGGGATTTGGCGCTAAACGGTGGATTTCCGATGGCCAGATCGAAGTTTCCCCATAACGCTCGCAGAGCAACCAACGCATCGCCCTGAGTAAACTGGCCAGGGGCAGCCATGGCCCCCAAACTAGCGGCATATTGAGGATCCAGTTCACACGCAGTGAGATCGAATCGCTTGGGGGCAAATTTCAAAAAGGCGCCGTCACCTGCCGCCGGGTCGATGAGGCGTGGTCCGCAGCGTTTCCCGAGCAAGGCATACATACAGGCCACAACTTGCTCTGCCGTAAAGAATTGTCCAATCATGAAAAATGAAAGAAAGTCACGCTCAGAGACTCGTAAAATGGTGACCGGAGGCCATGTGCGATAAAAAAACTACCTCGCAAGGATTCGAACCTTGTCAAAGGGTACCAAAAACCCTTGTGCTACCGTTACACCACGAGGCAATATCGTCGTTGACTGAGAGGCGAAAATAATACGCTGATTGCAGGATGCAAGTGGTGGATGAAAGATTTTTTCAATTTTAAATAAATTATGCACTGGAAACTGATCGTGGTGGGCAAACCGGCCCTGGATTATGCGGAGCGCGGAGTGGCGGAATACTTCGCGCGCCTCAAACATTATGTGAAAGCAGAGGTCATCTACCTGAAGGATGGCCCACCCGACCTCCTGGCAGCCCGATTCATCAAGGCTGCGGAAGGGTGTCTGAAGATTGTGCTCGACGAACGGGGCAAACTCCCCACCACAGCGGAATTCCGGGCCCAAGTGGACAAATGGGAAATGGGTGGAACCAAGCGCGTAGCCCTGATCATCGGTCCGGCCGACGGGCATACGCCGGAATTTCGCGCCTCCTCAGATTACTTGCTGGCGCTGAGTAAATTTACCCTGCAACATGAACTGGCCCTGGTGGTTGCGTTAGAACAGATCTATCGCATCTACACCATGAAACGAGGCGAACCCTATCACCGTTAATTTCTTACCCATGTCCCACCGCACCGATATCCCCAGCACGCGCGAGAAGGCGCTGCAGCTCAATTTAGACGTCACCAAATACGGCACCTTCGCTGAGATTGGAGCAGGCCAGGAGACCGCTGGCTGGTTTTTCCGCGTGGGGGGCGCTTCCGGCACGGTGGCCAAGAGTATCTCCGCCTACGACATGCAAATGAGCGATGCCATTTACGGAACCAGCTCGCGTTATGTCAGCCGAGATCGACTCATGGCCATGCTGGATCATGAATTCCCCCTGCTGCCGGAGCGGTTGAATGAGAAGCGGGGAAAAGACACCACGTTCTTTGCCTTTGCCAATACGGTCCGCGCACGTTCGTTCCGGGACAAAGACGGCACCGAATGCCACGGCTGGATGGGCATCCGCTTCATGACGGAAGTGGGTGGGCCTCCGAACGATATCTTGATCCACTGCCGGATGTTCGACCCCTCCAACTTGGAGCAACAACGCCAATTAGGGGTCTTAGGGGTGAACTTGGTGCACGCGGCATTCTACTATCGGGACAACCTGGAGACGTTTGTGGAGAGCCTGCTGGATGAGCTTTCGCATCGCGTCATGGAAGTGGACATGCTGAAATTTACCGGACCGCATTTCGCGTCCATCGATAATCGGGAGTGCGCTCTGATGCTGGTGGAGAAAGGCCTGACGGACTCCGCCTTCTTTGCTGCGAATGGCGAGGTGATGCAGGCGTCGGAGAAATTATACAAGCAACCGGTGTTGGTCCTGCGCGGTCGCTTCGACCCCGTGACTTGTGTGGGGTTGGATATTTTAAATTCCGCCCGCCTGACCTTTCAGCGCAATCTCGCTTCGCCTGACACGCCATTCGTGGAAGTCATGGAGTTCAGTATGAACAGTTATTTCCAGCCCGCAGGGGAACTGGGTCACGCGGATTTCCTGCGTCGCGCAGATATCTTGCAGGCGCTAGGAAAGAACGTGTTGATCTCCAAGTTCAACGCGTTCCATCGCTTGGCAGCCTATCTTAGCCAACAAACCACCGCTCCCATTGCCCTGACGCTGTCCGTGGATGTCTTCGAGAAATTATTCCAGGAAACCTACTCCGAGGACCTGCCCGGCGGGATTCTGGAAAGCTTCGGGCGACTCTTCAAGAACTCCGTGAAACTTTACACCTATCCGATGTTTGATCGCGAGACTGGCGAGTTCCGTTCGGCCAAGGAAGCCATGATCCCTCCTCCGTTGC
This sequence comes from Verrucomicrobiales bacterium, assembly GCA_031411295.1. GTDB lineage: Bacteria > Verrucomicrobiota > Verrucomicrobiia > Verrucomicrobiales > V1-33 > JAGNEJ01. Next base: position 9,232 of record JANOAV010000204.1, read on the forward strand.
AACACTTGCTGGATTTCCTGCTCGTGAACGGAAAAATTGTGGAGTTGCAGTGCAACTTGCAGCCCGAAGTCCTGCAACACTGGACCACAGACATCCGCAAGATGATGGATGAGGGCGACGAACACTGGAAGAAGCTCGTCCCCACCGAGTTAGTGCCACTGTATGAAAAGCAGTTGTCTGAGGCGGCCAAGTAGCCGTCTCAAAGTAGCCGTCATCGCTCCGCGTGACGGCATTCGTCAGCTTGCGTTTCCGAACTCACCAAAATCTCCGCCTGCGCAATTCGTCGAGCGATTAATGGCAGCGAGGTTACCACGCGCTGGTTACAGTCCGCCCGCACCTGGCAAATCGCGCGGGTCATCACGCGGAGCGATGATGACTACTTTGCGTTAGTTGTTTTCTCCGCTCCATCCATTTCCAGGGGTCAATTGGCGCGCTATTTCTTGAAGAAGTTAGCCAGTTCCGCCAACTGATTTTCCTTGGGTGGACCTTCAGCGGCATTGATGGCCTGGCGCTGCAGTTCACACAACTGAGCGATGCCCTTTTTGCCTAACGTAAGCATGGCAGCCATCTGTTCTTCGGTGAAGGTGCTTTCCTCACCCGCTCCCTGCACTTCCACGAAAGCTCCAGTCTCCGTCATCACGAAGTTGAAATCCACTTCCGCGTCCTTGTCTTCCACGTAGTTCAAATCCAGCACTGCCTTGCCATCGTGGATGCCAGCACTCACTGCCGCCACCAACTTCTTCAGCGGATACCGGGAAATTTTCTTGGCGGCCACTAGTTTGTTAAAGGCAATGGCGCAGGCCACACAGGCTCCGGTTATCGACGCAGTGCGCGTGCCGCCATCAGCTTGGAGCACATCGCAATCCACCCAGATGGTGCGCGGCCCGAGCGCGTTCAGATCCACTACGGCTCGAAGCGCGCGACCGATCAAACGCTGAATTTCCGTGCTCCGTCCGTCCACTTTGCCCTTCGAGCTATCGCGCGCTTTGCGCTCCAGGGTGGATCCAGGGAGCATGGAGTATTCGGCGGACAGCCAGCCACCAGAGACGTTCTGATATTTCATCCAGGCTGGCACCTTCTCCTCGATCATGGCGGTGCAAATAACGCGGGTATCGCCAAAACAACACAGCACCGACCCCGTAGAATTAGGGGCAATGTTGGGGACGAAGGAAATAGTGCGGAGTTGATCCGGCAGGCGTCCATCGGGACGGGAAAGGTTGGTGATGGGGGTAAGCATGGTAATTCTTCTGCCTACCCCAAGGTAGAACCTACGTCAATCATAGTAACGAATCATCTGGACCTGCAGGCGTGTGACCATCAGTTGCAATCGTGAGACCGCTGGGCCAGACTCGGCTTCACTATGATTGAACTTCCCCCGCCGATTCCTCAACTGGATCCCCCTGCTGCGCCTGCCAAGTTTGCGCGTGCTGGGTTATGGATGGGACTGGTTACCATCCTGCTGTGCGTGTGGTTTGTGCTGAGCCAGGGCGGAAACCACAGTCACGAAAAATCGGAGGTCATTGAACCCAATCCCCTCACGAATTTGCTGGCCCGATACCTCATTGGCTCGAAAGAACTGCTGCAGGGCACGCCTGCCTGGAATAGCCAATCCGCGCAGCAGCTGAGTGCGAGCCTTAAGCAGCATGCGCGTGCTCCAGCGGATCAGTTCCGCTCAGAATTGGTCTGCGCGGTATTGGAGGACCGCAGGCCCGGTGAAATTTTGCTCAAGGAGATTGCGGAGCGTGAACCTGCACTCAAGCAAGACGCGGATTTCGTCGTCTCGCTCTCCGTGTCCACCGAGGATCCTTCCGCCAGTCAATGGCAGTGGTTCGAGGCGCGCCACGGCTGGGTGGCACGGTTGGCCCAGGCTCAGGCCATGCAATGGCCGCAGCCGCAATGGGATCAGCTTAAGGCAGAAGCCACCGCCACCATGGTCACCTTCGGTGGAGCCAGCCTGTTTGGATTTGCGGCGTTTATCGGCGGCATCGCGCTGCTGGTCATACTCATTTCCCGGTGGCGGAAAGGACGCATCCGCCCAGCGCTGCAAGGCGCGAATCCCAAACAAGCTCACGCCCTCATCGAGGCCTTCGCAATTTACCTTTTCGGCTATACCGTGGTCATCATGCTGTTGCATTGGTTCCTCCCCACACTCCCCAACCTGCTTTACTATGCCGTGGCCCTGGCGTTCGTCGGGATCGGCATTTTCTGGCCGCGCTGGCGCGGCCTGAGCAGGGAGCAATGGATTGAGACGATGGGCTGGCACCGCGGACATGGCGTGCTGAAGGAAATGGGGATTGGCCTGTTAGGCTGGGTGGCTGGCCTGCCGCTCCTGTTGGCGGCGGCCTCGCTGGCTCCGGTCATTTCCCGCTGGACGGGCGCAGACCCTACCCACCCCATCGTTCAGGAAATCACGCAACCCGGCCTGGCGCGCTGGGGCATCATCGCTCTGGCCGTGATCTGGGCTCCGCTGGTGGAGGAAACCATGTTCCGCGGCTTGCTTTTCCCCGGGCTCTCGGCGGGCAAGCGCTGGCTGTTAGGCTCGGTCCTCAGCGCCTTCATCTTTGCCGTGATCCATCCCCAAGGCTGGGCGGGCGTGCCCGCCATCATGGCCATCGCGATCACGCTCTCCACATTGCGTTTACTGCGCGGAAGTTTGATTGCCCCCATGACCGCTCATGCGTTAAACAACGGCATGGTCTGCGGCCTCCTACTCTTCGCCCTTTGATTTTATGAAACCCATCCTCTGCCTTCTCCTCACGCTATCCGAACTGGCCTTGGCTGCGCCATCGTATGTCATCTCGGTTTCCGAAGCCACGTCCGCAGATCCCCAGTGGCAATCCGTCGTAGCCAAATTAAAATCGAAACACCAGGCGACGGTCCTCACCTGGAAACAAGCCCCGGAAGAAACCCTCCCCGGCCTACAGCAGGCCATGCCCCGCTACACCTGCTTTGTGGCCACGCCCGAGGAAACTACGCGAGCCTTCGTGCAGCGAGTGCATCAGCTCACGCGGCGTTTGGATGATGATCCTTACACGGATACCCAGTGGGGCATCCTGACAGGGTTTGATGCCGCCAATGCCCTGGCCATCGCCAGCGAGGAAAAGCCGCTCACGATCCATCAGGTCGGATCCGGCACCGAGTTAGCCATGGATCGCATCGAAGCTGGAACCTGGTATTGTGAACTACGCCAGAGCCACATGGTCCATAAGTCCAGCGGCGGATTGCCTCAGGAGGAAACGGTGGCTCCCGATACCACGAAGGCCTTGGTGGATCTGATCAATCAAGGCGCGCCCGACCTCTGGGTCACGTCCGGCCACGCCACGGAGCGGGATTGGATGATCGGTTTCCGTTATCGCAACGGCTTCTGGAAAAGCCACGCAGGCCAGTTGTTCGGGGAAGACATGAAAGGTCATCGCTTCGATGTTAGCAGCACGAACCCCAAAGTTTACCTCCCCATCGGCAACTGTCTGGCTGGCCACATCGACGGCCCGGATGCCATGGCGTTGGCCTATATGAAGAGTGCCACCGTGCGACAAATGGCCGGTTACGTGCTGCCCACGTGGTATGGTTATCAGGGCTGGGGCCTGCTCGATTATTTCGTTGAGCAACCGGGCCGCCTCAGCCTGACGGAAGCTTTCCACGCCAATAACATCGCCCTCGTCCAACGGTTGCTGACGAACTTTCCCGGGGCTGAAAAAATCGAGCGAGTGGACGCCATGGGGAGGCCGCCGAAGGGTGTCGCGCTCCCGCCGGGCCACCACACCCAACTAACCCAACAAGACTTGCAGGGCCTGTTGTTCGATCGCGATAACGTGGCGTTTTATGGCGACCCAGCTTGGGAGGCCCGGATGGCACCAGGCAAACTGAACTGGGAGCAATCCTTAACGGTCGATGCCTCCGGCAAACACACACTAACGATCAAGCCTCTAGCCGGAGCTGATACTTGGACCACGGTAAACAAAAACGGTGCCCAACGCGGAGGTCGCCCCATTTTCCAATTCCTGCCTAATCGCATTGATCCGCGGAAGATCACGATCACCTCCGGGGCGGATTTAAGCCCCGTGATTGCTGATGATTTCATTCTGATTCCATTGCCAACCTCAGGCGAACAGTCACTCACGCTGCAATTCACCACCACCGTTGCCAAAGAAGGCTCGCGGTAAATTTGCCGCCGCTCGATCAACCACGAACGCGCACTGAGGGATCTGAAATTTCCATCGCAAGAAATGCATCCAGTGCTACCATCCGTCCGTAGTCCGTATTAACTGCAAATCCAAAACCAAGCTAAACTATGAAAACACTATTGATCCTAATTGCCGCCGTATTCATGACCTCTCCGGTCTTCGCAGATGCCGCCAACACCAAATGCCCCACCAGTGGCAAAGACGTGGACAAGGCCGTCACCTCCACCTATAGCAAGAAAGTTGGCTTCTGCTGTGACAAATGCAAAGCTAAGTTCGATGCAGATCCCGCCAAATTCACCAAGGAAGTTGCCGCCTACAAAGCGGACAGCGGCAAGTGCGTCATGAGTGGCAAACCCGTGGACGCAGCCAAGTCCTCCGAGTTCAAAAAGGAAGTGGCTTTCTGCTGTCCCAAGTGCAAAGCGGGCTTCGACAAAGATCCTGATGCTGGCATCGGCGGTGTGAAGTAACACCCAGTCTAAATTTGGCACATCGGGCCGAGGGACAATCCCTCGGCCCGTTTTTTTTGCGTTAGAGAAATCTTCCAAAAGTCTGCCGCGTCATAATTCCGTAACATCTGGGTGGGAGAGTGGGGGCGTGATCAGTGCGTTCGGGTGTTCCGAGCCGAAAAGGTCACGATGAACCAAAACAGGAAGAGCAAGTCATCAAAGGCCTGAACTTGGGCGCAGACGATTACGTCACGAAGCCCTTCAGCATTCATCAACTCCTCACCCGCGTGGCCGCATTCCTCAGGCGGCAGCGGCATCAATCCCCATCAGTCATCCGATTGGGCGACGTTGAAGTGAACCTAACCGCTCGCGAACTCCGTCGGGCTGGCAATTTGGTGGAAATGACGCCCAAAGAGTTCGGCTTGTTAGAATTCTTCCTCCGCCATCAAGACCGCGCCCTCACACGCGAACAAATTTTAAATGCCGTCTGGGGTTTGGATGCCGTCGTCACCGAACGCAGCGTGGACCGAGCTGTCACGCTACTGCGTCAGAAAATCGAAGAGAATCAGTATCGCCCGAAATTTATCCGCACCGTGCAGAAGGTTGGGTATCGTTTCGAAATGGAGTAAGTGGAACAGGTTTCTTGTTTGGCGCTCAATAGTTCACCGCCCATTGCCCAAAGTGTGTTGGCTCTGCCCACGCAGACCGGACGGGGCCGATTTCCAAAACTTATTCACTGATGGTGGGACCTTGGTTTTGCTGGAGGGCGCGGACTTCTTGGCGGAGTGCTTGGATCTCCTTGGTGAGGAGCTGGATTTCGCTGTCTTCCCGTTTAATTTCTGGTTCGACGAAAAGACTGGCGATGAATCCGGTAAAGGTCCCGAAGAGGCCGACGCCTGCGGTCATGAGAATGCAGGCCAGGATGCGTCCTTCTGGGGAAACGGGAAAGCGGTCGCCATAGCCTACAGTGGTGATGGTGGTGTAGGCCCACCAGAAGGCGTCCTGGGGGGATTTGATGTTGGCATCAGCGCCATCTTCGAATTGAAGCACTGCGATGGAGGAGAAGACTACGAGCATGAAGGAAATGGCAGCCACTGCGGCAAAGGAATTGCTGCGGCCGCGGAGGAAGAATCCCAGCAGGGTGCGGGTGGATCTGAGAGCCCGCAGGATTCGGATGAGGCGGATGATGCGCACGAGGCGGCCCATGCGAAAACTGTCGAGGATGGGGATGCTGGAGAGGAGGTCGATCCAGCCCCATTTCATGTAAGCGCGTTTGCTGGGGGCTTGGTAAAAGCGCACGGAGAAGTCGATCAGAAACGCCATGCAAACGTAGAAATCTACTTTCTGCAGCAACTCTGCCGCATCGGGATCGAGCTTAAAGACAGCCTCAATGAGCAACGCTACGAGGACGTAGGCCGAAAGAAAAAGCATGAGCACCTGCCAGGCCGAGAAGTCTTGTGACTGAGGGCGTGCTTGGTGCATGGACTGAGTTTACAGTGCTGGCCCGCCGTTTTGGCGTGGTTTGGTGGTGGGGGTCATGTCGGTGACATGCAGGGTGGTGATGGTGCCGCGGGCTTCTTCTTTGAAACTGACGGTGCCGGTCACTTTATACCACCCGGATTCACGATAGTCTGGTTTGGGGCCATCGAATTCGATGGGGAAGGAGACGGGGCGGGCGTCGGCAGCACAGCAGGTCATCTGGAGTTCGAAGACGCGCAGGGTGTTGCCGTCTTTGCTGAAATTATCTGCTACCACTTGAGAGGTGACCACGGCGGTCTGTCCAGTCATGACGCGGCGGAGATCAGGATCGCCTGCCGCGCTCCAGAGATCGGAAACGGACAGCGGGAACTGACCTTGGTCGTTGGGGGGGCAGTATTTCTTGAAGTCTTCCAAGGTAAATTTCGACGCTGCTCCGCCGGCATTGGAAGCATCCTTTTTGACCATGGCGGCAGAGGCGTTGCCTGCGGCCGGAGCATTGGCGGCCATGAGGCTGTTGGCTTGGGTCGCTTTAAATTCATCGGTCCAGTCCGGCGGAGCATAAGCGGCTGAGAGACCAACGGGTGCCACGAGGATGAAGAGAGTGATGAGGCGGCTGAGCCACGATCCCTGTTCGTGGTGGTGATGGTCATGCCCGCCGTCGCTGGAGTGATCATGGCCGCAACCAGGGAAACGGTTCCGCATCAGGAAATTGAATGCCGCAAGGATCAGCAGCGCAAAGCCGCCAATGAGCGCCTGCTCGCGGAAGATGCCGACCGAGGCGAGGAAGGGGATGACTTTCCCGGAAGCCACATAATACACCAGCACTCCACCCCAGACTGCGAGCGCGAGGGATTCCAAGCTGGTGAAAAGCTTATCATTGGCATCCCCATGCTCGTGATGCTCGTGGCTGTGACCATGCGCCTCGTCATGATGGTGGTCATGGCCACCGCAACAAGTGCCCTCCGCGTGGTCGTGATCGCAGGATGGGACGGTGGATTCGCCTGATGTTTCTGATGCGTTCATGGTTTGAGTGGGACTGGAAGGTCAAGCACTTGGCCCCACCCGAGGGTCATGAGCCAAGTTAAGAGCGCGAGGGCGAACACCAAGATGATGACCACCCGTCGTTGGAGAATTGTGGAGTAAAGGAAGATCAACTTCATGTCCATCATAGGGCCGAATACGAGAAATGCAAGTTTGGCGCTTTTGGAGAAAAGGGAATCGGCCGCAATGACGAAGGCGTCGGTGGTGCTGCAGAGTGAGAGCACGAAAGCAAGGGCCATCAAAATCAACGGAGCCAACCAGGGGTCTCTCCCGATGGTCATGAGTTGCTCCTGCATGCCCGGCCGGAAGACGACTTGAGTTTTGAAGATGGAAGCAATGAGAACCCCGATGACGAAATACATGCCGACATCGACAAAATCCTTTTGGGCCGTGCGCATGGCTTGCACGAGTTTACGGCCATCGTCGTTGGTGGATCGTGGGGCTGGTGGAGCTTCGGCGGCAGCGGCGGCGGCTCGGGCTCCGTCATTTACATGATCCATGATGTGGGGATGCAGGATTTGCTTGGCAGTAAAGCGGGTCATCACAAGTCCGATGATGACGGCAATCATGTAACCCAGAGCCAAACGGCTTCCCATCATGATCCATGGGCGGTGCGGGTCCAGGCTGCCGTCTCCCACTTGAAATGCAGACCAAGTGCTCAGGGCCACGATTGGGTTAATAATCGGAGCGGAGAGCATGTAAGTCATGGCGCAGGAGATCGGAAGTCCCTTGGCGACGAGGCGTCGGATGACGGGGACGATGGCGCATTCACAGACCGGAAAGACGGCCCCCATGAGGCCAGCCACGAAGACAGCGGCGTATTTGTTGCTGGGGAGGAATCGATCCATGGCCTTGGATGGCAGGAAGGAATCGATCAGCCCGGAAATGACGGCCCCCAGTAAGATATACGGTGCTCCTTCCAGCATGAGGCTGAGGAACATGTGAAGGATATCTTCGTATTTCATAGATCACGCATTGGTTCAGCCCCGTTGCTTGTGAGCAAATTAGGCTGCGGGATTCTTCGGAGCCTCAGGTGGTGCCTCGGCGGCTGAGACCGGAGCGACTTCGGCGGCTGGAGCGATTGAAGATTCCGTTAGCATACGTGCGTCTAGATCCCGGGGGGAAGAATTGCCGAAGAGGCGGTTGAAGAGTCGCTTGGGGAGGCTCTGTCCGGAGTCTTCGGCTGAGAGTTCCTCGGCGGCTTGGGCTTTGGCGGTTTCCCAGGCGGCGGCAAATCCCGGAGCCTGGAGGACCATGCGTTTCTCGGCGCGCGTGAGGGTTTCAAGATCTCGGGAGATTTTTTGATCTGGCTTCTCCATGAGCTGCTGGACCCGAACCCGGAGGTGTTCGTTCTCTTTAGTCGTAGCATCTTTTTCTTTGCGGATGACTTCATATTGGCGGGCTTCCAACTCGAGTTTGTCACTGAGCAGTTTCTTGTAGCGACGGAGTTCGCGCTTGGTTTTGAAATGAGCCCAGGCACTCAGGCTGAAGAAGAGCAGGCCCAAGGCTAGGCCCCACGCGAAGGGTTCTTTGAGGAAATTGATGAAGGCGTCCATAGGAAACAAATTTAAGGGGGGGGTGGAGCTTCAGACATAAACGAGTTCTGCGCAGAGTAAACCGGAAAGCCACAGACGAAAAGGCGGAACCAATTTTGGAAATGTGAGTAATTTGTCAGAAACACTATTCACCCTGATTTCTCTCAAGGAGAAAAGTGCTCGGAGCGGGACTCGAACCCGCACAAGTTACCTCACACGCCCCTCAAACGTGCGCGTCTACCAATTCCGCCATCCGAGCAGGTAATAACCATCAATTAGAACAACGAGGGGAACGCAGGCCATCCAGTGGATAACTGCGTTCTGGCATGTAAACCGAACCACTGGGTGCCGCAAGTAATTTTCTTCGATTTGACCTTGGTAGGGGTGGATTTTCCTCTGTTGTTCTTATAACTAGCTCACCGTCAACGCGTCTGCGGATGGATTTCATGCCAAGTGACCAATTCTTCATCTCCCAGCAGCGAAGATTCTTGCCACAGCTGAGCGTTTTGTGAAATAATCGGCACAAAGCGTTCTCTCCCCTGAACGCCCTGCCCCCTCTAGCTAATCCCCCAATGTCCTCTGCATCTCCATCCTTCAAAGCTGCGCTCCTCTGCAGCCTCCTCCTGAGTCCACTCACCCTTTTTGCGGTCCCCACCGCCGTAAATGACATTTACACCGGCACGGAGGATACGGTGCTAAGTGTAACTGGCACCGGCACGTCCAATCTACTAACGGCGGATTTCGAACCAGGGGCCAATCAAGCCGATGGCTTCACGTTGGTGAAAAATGCGTTTGGCACGACCGCGGCCACCACCACGGCAGCTTGGATGAGTGGGGCGTTGGTGACGACGGACAAGCACACCGGCACTTCCTCTTACTATGTGGACTGCGGTCGGGATAACACCCAGTTTGTCCCGAAATCTGTCGGCATCCAAACCACGATCACCCTGGCCAGTCCGGCCACGGTTCGCCTCACTTATTGGTATCGGATGAAGGTCTCCGCAATGGAGTGGGGAGGCGGTGGGCAATACGAACTGGGAGATCACATGCTGAAGGTGGACAGCACTCTCTTCGGCACCCTTTACACCGAAACGGCCCCGAACCCCGACTTCAGCAATACCGCCGTCCGCCATGTCCTCGGTCCACAAGGAGCCAGCACCGGCAGCAACGCGGTCAATGATTCCACGTGGCTGCAGTATACGCAAGACATCGCCCTGACCGCTGGCAGCCATACGATTACCTTGGGAGCTTACAACAACTCCACCAACAACAACAACGAGCACGCGGAAATCTGGTTCGATGACATCACTATCGACACGGTGAATGCGGCTGCAGGACTGCTGTTAAATGATACCGGTGGTGCCACTTCGGCAGTGAAGGTGACGGATCCCACGAACGGCACGCTGGTGTTCAACGCCAATGGCACCTTCACTTACACTCCGTCCGCCAATTTCTTCGGATCTGATAGTTTCACCTATCAGGCTAGCGACGGCACGGATTTATCGAACATCGCGACGGTGACCTTGAACATCACAGGAGTGAATGACACGCCCGTGGCAGTGGCGAACACTTACAACCTAAATGAAGATGTCCCTTTGACGGTGAATGCAGCCAACGGCGTGCTGGCGAATGATACCGATGCGGATGGCGATACGCTCACCGCAACTGTGAGGACTACGACGACCAACGGCACGCTGACGATGAATGCCAATGGCAGTTTCACCTACACGCCGAATGCCAACTACAGCGGAACGGACAGTTTCACCTATCGGGCCAATGATGGGACCGTAAATTCCAATACCGTGACGGTCACCCTGAACATTGCAGCGGTCAATGATGCTCCCGTGGGCTTGGGAGACGCTTACACCATGCCGCGGAATACGACATTTACCATCAGTGATCCCAATGGCTCTTCAGTGGTGGAGGATGTGATTCTAGGCGCAGTGCGAGATGCGAACCACATGGTGACGACGCCGGGCTCGGTCTGGAAATACTGGGATCAAGGCGCGCTGCCAGTGGCAACGGCCAGCACTTGGAATACAGCGTTGAATCTGGATGAAACCGGCTGGGGATCGGGCGCTTCTGAATTGGGTTATGGAGACACCGCAGATGTGCCCCCGTGGCCGGAAGCAACCGCCATCGGTTTTGGCCCTAACGCCGGTTCCAAATATATCACCGCTTATTTTCGCAAGGTAGTCAATCTGACCGACGTAACCCACATCACGGCCGTGGATCTGCAATTAATGCGGGACGACGGGGTGAACCTCTACATCAATGGCCAGATCGCCTATTGGAATAACACCTCCAGCTCCAGTCCGTTATTCGGTGACGTTGCCACCACCAACGGATCAACCGAGGAGCACAGCTGGATCTCCGCCTCGACGCTGGGCTCAGGGGTGGCGCAAAATCAAACCCCCACTGCCCCCAGTCCCGCTTTATTTGTCGAAGGCAACAATCTGGTGGCCGCCGAGGTCCATCAAAATCAAGGCACCAGCTCGGATCTTAGTTTCGACGTGCGTTTAAATGTTACCCGTCTGACAAATTTCGGCCTCCTGAGCAATGACAGCGACATTGAGGGGAACACCTTTACCGCACAGCTCGCCACCGCCCCAGGGCACGGAAGCGCCACGGTGAATGCCAATGGCACTTTTAGCTACACCCCGACCATTGGGTATTCCGGAACGGATACTTTTACCTATCGGGCAGTGGACAGCTTGGGGGCGGCCTCAGCGCCTATCACAGTCACGATCACGATTACAGCCGGAGCCAATGTCCCTCCAATCACGGTGGCTGACAGCTACAATGCCGTCGAGGACACGACCCTGACCGTAGCTGGTCCCGGCGTTTTGCAAAATGACATCGATCCCGATGGTGACAGTTTCACCGCCGCCCTCTTGACCGATCCCACCAAGGGCACCCTAACGTTGAACCCTAATGGCTCCTTTGATTACGTGCCGAACCTCAATGCCACGGGCGTCGATACCTTTACCTATCGGGCCAACGATGGTGGGAATTCCCAACCCGCCACGGTCACGATTACGATTGCCCCACGGAACGACGCCCCCGTGGCCAATGTGGACAGTTACGGAGGCGACCCCGGAGCCACCCTCACCGTTCCCGCAGCGACCGGGGTCTTGGCCAATGACACGGATGTGGATGGCGACACGCTCACCGCAATCTTGGTAACCCCTCCCAGCAGTGGAAGTCTAGTGCTCAACGCCAACGGTTCCTTCAGCTACACGCCTACCGTTACTGGCACCTACACCTTTACCTACATAGCGAACGATGGCTCCACCTCCCCTCCGGGCGCAGCGAATTCGAATGTGACTACCGTCACCATTGTGCTTAACGGAGCCCCCATTACCCTGCCAGAATCATATCCCACCAATGAAGATACGCCAGTCACCATTCCAGCCGCCACGGGCGTGCTAAATAATGACTATGATCCTGAGTCGCAGCCGCTTACCGCTCAACTTGTGGCTCAGGGAAGCAAAGGCACAGTCGCGCTGAACAGCAATGGCAGCTACACCTATACGCCCAATCCCAACGCCAACGGGCCTGACACGTTTACCTACCGGGCATACGATGGCATCCGTCTTTCCACCGTCACTTCAGTCACAATCAACATTGCCGCCCTCAATGATCCGCCCAGCGCGACCGCCAATGTTTACGCCGTGCCGCAGAATTCCACCCTCACCGTCCCCACCCTTAATGGGGTGCTCAGCAACGACAGCGATATCGATGGTCAGACCATTACGGCGGTGCTGGACACGAACGTGCTCCATGGAACGCTGAATTTGGGCTCGGATGGCTCGTTCACCTACATCCCAACGCTGAATTTCTCCGGTCCCGACGCCTTTTACTACCACGCCACCGACGGGGTCCTTAATTCCGAAGTGGTTAAAGTCACCCTCAACGTCAGCAATGCGGCGGACGACATTGTCTTTAACGAAATCATGTGCCGCCCGGGCACCGCCTACCCTGAGAATACTGATTTAGAGTGGATCGAACTCTACAACCGCAGCAGCAGCACCTTGGATCTTAGCGGCTGGACCATTAGCAGCGGAGTCAGCTTTACTTTCCCCAGCGGCACCATCATGGCCTCGGGCTCTTATCTCGTCGTAGCCGCCAACGCCGCTTCGTTTCACGCCGCTTTCCCCAGCGTTACGAACTATGTGGGCGGCTGGACCGGCACACTCTCTGACACCTCGGAGAAGCTCACCCTCACCGATCCTGTCAACGTTGATCACGACAGTGTGACGTATGCTTCCGCCGGAGATTGGTCCGTGCGCTTCCGCGAAACGACCTTCAACGGCTGGGACTGGGACAGCAAGACCACTGGCGGCGGTTATACCATCGAACTCCGCAATCCCTTGCTCAGCAATAACAATGGCCAAAACTGGCTGGCTTCCGCAGTCGTCAATGGCACCCCCGGCCAACCTAATGCCGCCCTATCCACGAACATCCCGCCGATCATCAAGAAGGTCGCCCACACGCCAGCCGTCCCCACCTCCTCCGATCAGGTCGTGATTTCCTGCGAACTAGATGACGAAACACCCTTCGCCACCCTGAAAGCGACCCTCTACTGGCGCAATGCCACCACCACCACCCCGCCGGCCTTCAGCACCGTGCTGATGTCTCAAGACGGCCAGGGTAAATGGTTCGCCCCGCTGCCGAAGCAGGCCAACAACGCGATCATCGAGTTCTACGTCTCCGCCACCGATGGCACCCTAACACGGACTTGGCCCGCTCCCACCACCGAAGGTCAGAACGCCAATTGCCAATACCAAGTGAGCGACGAAGCCGTTTCCACCTCGGCGGATATGTATCGCATGATCATGACCGCTGCGGAAAATGCGGCCTATGAAGCCAACGCCGCCGTGAACTCCTCCAGCAACAAAGTGGACACCAATTTCAACCAAACGCTGGTCATCACCCACGGCACGGAGGCCACCATTCGCTATCGCTGCAGTGTGCGGGTGCGCGGCAACAGCAGCCGGAGTTACCAGTTCAAACCACTCCGCATTGGGATCCCCAGCGACGATCCGCTGGAAGGTCACACTGCGTTCAATTTGAATCCCAAAGCCTCCTTCCTGCAATACCTCGGCATGCGGGCATTTCAAGCGGCAGGGGTCCGCTCCACGGATGCCATCCCGATCGAACTGCGCAGAAATGGCGTGGAATATACCACCAACAGCGGCAGCACGCCGGACTACGGTCGCTGGGTGCGCTTGGAAGATCTCAGTGGTGATATGGTGGCCACCCACTGGCCGGAAGCCTCCACTGGCGGCCTCTACAAGAAAGGTCGGCCGGACCGCTACTGGCGTAATACCCTAGCCGCTCCCGCTAACCCTGACACCGGCTATGAACAAACCGGCTCTGGCAACTCCATTAATCCTGGTTGGAGCAAACAGAACAACTCTGGTCAAAATGACTGGTCGGACCTGTTAGGTTTTTTCTCCGTAGTGCAAGCCAGTGCCCTGCCACACTTCCCCGGCACCGTCACCTCCACGGACGTGGCGGCTAGCGGCGGCAGCGCCACCAGTGGCAATGGCCTTTGGAACAGCACGGCCTATACCACCGCTGAAATCACCAGTCTCGAAACCGTGGCCGATCTCGACGAGTGGGCACGCTGGATGGCCGTGATGACGATCCTCCAAGACAAGGAAACCAATATTTCCAACGGGGAGGACGATGACTACTCCATGTATTTCATGCCCCAAATGATCGGAGGCGTGCTCCGTAAACGGATGCAAATCGTCACCCACGACATGGATACCATTTTCGGACTCGGTGACTCGCCTCAGGCTTTCAACGCCACCAATCTTTATGACGCCACCGAAAATGGCTCGGTCTTCCGTCCATTGCTGCCGTTGTTAGGAACGTCCACCGTGGTTGGTAATGTTGATTTCCGGAACCGCTACCATACCGCCCTTAGGCAATTGTTTGGCGGAATCTTCAGCGCCGATACCACCAGTTCCGCTTACCCACCCTTCTACGCCTGGATCGACAACCACCTGACCGGTTGGGCTCCCCCGGCCACGATTACCGCCATGAAAACTTTCGCCACCCAGCGGCAGGCCTATCTCCTGGGCACTGGAGCTGGGCTCATCGGAGCCACTCCCATCGCGCCCACCACTGGCACTTCCATTGCCGCCTTTACTGCCACGCATGGCAACCTCTGCATCCATGAGGTGTTGGCTAATAACATTTCCGCGGTGAACAACAGCGGCACCTTCCCGGACGTAATCGAACTCCGCAACACCGGGTCCACTAGCATCAGCCTGGCAGGCATGACCCTGACCGACGATCCACTGCTCAAAACGAAATATACTTTCCCCGCCGGCACTACTATCGCGGCAGGGGCTTTCCTCACGTTGTATGCCGATCTCACAACCACCGTGGCTCCAGGAACCCATCTGGGATTCTCGTTGGATCCTGATGGCGACGGCGTCTTTCTCTATAACTCCCTGGCCAATGGCCAAACGTTAGTAGATTCCATTGTCTTCGGCCTCCAAGCCCCGAACCTCAGCATCGGACGCACGGGTGGGGGCTTGGACGTCTGGGCGCTCTGCACCCCCACACCTAATGCTGCCAACACCGCCGTCGCCACGCTTGCAGCCCCCAGCGGCCTCAAAATCAATGAATGGCTCAGCAATGCCGGCACGCGCTTCCCGGATGACTTCATTGAACTTTATAACGCCAGCGCCAATCCCGTGGCCCTCGGCGGTATGGCACTGACGGACGATTTCATCAACTACCCCGGAAATGGCGTCCTGCCCCCGCTCAGCTTCATGGCTGGCAGTAGTTTCCAGTCCTTCCTCGCCAAAGGGAGTGCCGCCACCCCCAGCAATGCACGCGAACTCCCCTACACGCTGAGCAGCTCCGTGGGCACGGTGGCCCTGCTGGGCGCGAATGGGGCGCTGGTCGATCGAGTGGAAATCATCGCGCAGTTTCCCGACGGCTCGGTGGGACGGACCGTGGATGGGGGAGACAACTGGGATCGCTTGGTGACGGCCTCCCCCGGTGCTTCCAATGCCGCTCTGCCGGCCAATACCCAGAACTTGTTGAAATACCTCCGCATCACGGAGCTAATGTATAGCCCGCAAACGATCGCCCAGAGCGAATACATCGAACTGCGCAACGTCAGCGACTTGGCGGGCTCGCCTGTGACCTTGGATCTTGGCGGAGTTTATTTCTCCAACGGCATCGCCTTTACCTTCCCCACCAGCACCTTGGCGGCCGGAGCCCACATTGTCCTCGCTGGGGAGCCAGCAAAATTTACCGCCCAATTCCCCGCCGTGCCCGTGGGCGGCACTTTCCTCGGCAAGCTCGACAGCAATGGCGAACGGGTTACGCTGATGTTGCCAAACTACAATATCGCGATCCTCGATTTCAAATATAACAACACATGGCATCCCACCACCGACGGTCAGGGAGCCGCCCTTGCCATCGTCGATCCCTTGGGCACGCCCGATAAATGGGACCTGGCCATCGGCTGGGAGCCCACTCCCACGAGCCCTGGAGCCTCTCCTTCCTTCAGTGTCTATGCCGGACCAGACACCAGCGTGCCGGTAAATACCCCGATCTATTTGGATGGCAGCATCATCAAAGGCAGCCTGGCCGCCAACAGCATCACCTGCAGCTGGACGTTCATTTCTGGACCCAGCATGCCCGTCTTCACCACCGCCAACTATCAGGACGCCAACGCCACCTTCAGCACCCCCGGCGTCTATGTCCTGAGATTCAGCGCCACTGGCGGCACCTCGACGCTCACGGACGATATCACCATTGCCGTCACGGAAACTTACGCTGCCTGGGCGGCTCGCACCCTGACTGGCGGAAACGCCAGCAAGCAAGGGGTCCAAGATGACCCAGATCACGACAACGTTCCCAATCTGATCGAATGGGCCTCGGGCACCAATCCAGCCGTAGCGGACTTCCCCATCACCGTCGTTCCCAGCAGCATTTCCGGCAATTTCACAATTCGTTACACTCGATCCAAATTGGTGGATCCCTCAGTGCTCGTCATCCCTCAATTCTCCGCTGAACTCACCAATTGGTTCGATCCCTTAACTGGAACCGCCGTCGAGACGCACCAGGAATCCGAAAGCGGCACTTTGGAAACGTGGACTGCCACCAGCTACCTCATCAGCCCGGAACGCCAGTTCTCCCGGCTCGAAGTCATCGCGCCATGACGCGGCCCAGCTGCTCCCGTCCTGAATCACCATCCTTGCCCTTCCGGCGCGCTTGCCAACTCAGTTTCAGTTGCAGCCAATGCCAGGCCACGGCCAGACTCATCACCGCTACCCAAACATAAAAAATGAGAGCCGCCCGATGATGATAGGGTTCCGGTAATTGGAACTTCGGCGGCAGCATCATCTCCGTGGCAATCGCCAACTGCGTGAAGGGGGAAATGCCCGCAATTGAAAGCGCGGTATTGCTGACCTCACGCGTGCCCAGTTGCACCACCATGGCGGCCATCAACGGCACCACGCCAAGAAATATCACCGCTAGAAATGGGCGCTTCCCACCACGTGCTTCCAGCATGGCATGGAAAGCCAGCATCGTTAGTCCTATCACGAGCAAGATCCGCAGGGCGGCCAGGACTTCATTGCCACTACCCAGCATTTTTTCATCGAACCAATGTGATCCCAGAATGCTGCGCTGAAACCAATACCAAGCCGCCGCCGCCGCCGCCACCAGCAGCATTACCATGGGCAGGGCGGACGATTCATCCGCCATGGTGCGGGCACCCGTGCGGCCATGCTTCATGGCCCGACGCAGTCCCTGAACTTGGTTGTCAGCGGTGGGGGTCATCATGATCACTAGCAACATGATTACGAGCAGCAGATTAATCGCAAAGACCAGCGTGATGAAACTCCCCTCCCAAACTTGAGGATCGGCCTTGGGGATGGATACGTGGCGACGCTCCATTTCCATCTGCAGCTTGGCCGAGAACTGGGTGCGCTGGAAATTCTGCGTTGGGAAAAGATCGCCATCCTCCGCCATGGGCACCGCGTTGCCCACAATCAGGAGCTGAATCCAGCCGAAGATAAAGAGTCCCCACGCCTTGCTCAAAAGATGGGACTCCACACGTTTCCATTTCCGCCACACCATCACCAGCATCGTCACAATGAAGCTGCCCTGCACCATTAAGGTGAAGGTGAGGTCGGAGAAACTAACATTGAAGAAAGGCACTTCCGTTCCTGCGATCATCCCAGTGCTCAGCATCATCACCTCGGCAGATTTCGGAGCCATGACCACGGCATGTTCAATCAGCACCGGCCACAACGTGAGATACTTCACGAACGGAAAGCCGAAGCGCGCCCCCTGCGGCACCAACGTATAGAGCAGGAAAATCAACCCCATGGAAAGCAGGAAGGCCCAGCGCTTGTTTTTCACGACCGTGCCGGAGACCAGTCCGGTTAAATGATACAACAGCACCGAGGTCAGGAAGATCCCATACACCGGCACCCAGGCGCTGGCGGGCACGTCCCCTTTCCATAAGCAAAGGGCCGTCAGCGGCAGGGTGCTAATAAACAGAGCATACTCCCGCACCGGCAAGCCGAACAGGTATCCCAACGTTTTCGAAAGTGGAGACATCGGTGCCAGTCTTTGGTAGTCCACGCTGCCCTCATCCGATTCCGATGTCATGCCTCCAGCCACCTGACCAGTGCCGAAGAGGAAGAGAATGATGCCTTGGATAATCAGGAGCGGGAAGATCGGCGTGCGCTCATAATAGTTCGGGGGCCTAACTTGATTCCGCTCCGTCAGCCAGCGCGCGGCTATTTCAGGTATTACCGGCTGCCCTTTCTCTTTCAGGTTCTCCAGATGATTAAGTTCCCGCTCCAACCATTGGCTTTTCTTGTCGTCCATGCGTTTATTGAACGCAGGGATGACTAAATATGTGAAGCCGGTGATCACCAGCGTGAGCACCAAAGAGATGCCAAGTCCACGTGCCCGCAGCCGGGAACGGCAGTAGCGACGGAAGATGGGGTTGTTCCAGATTTGCCACCAGGCAGGTGGTTTCAGGGATGGTGTGGGCTGGTTCGTCATGAAGCGATGCGGTTATCCGTGGCCACTTGAATGAGAATATCTTCAAACGATGATTTCTGTTCCTCCAGCGAGCGCACTGGCAAGCCGTGTGAGATAGCTGCGGTCAGCAAGCGGCTTTGTTCCAGACCATCACCCGTGAAGCGAAACGACAGCCGCTCGCCTTGGCGGAGTAGTTCGCTAACACCCGTTGCTTGTGCTAGAAAACGCTCGGCGGTTTCACCATTGCCTTCCAAAACGACCATCGTCACGGCGCGAGCTGCCTGCCCCAAGGCCGCCCGCACTTCATCGACGGACCCCGCTGCCAGGATCCGACCTTGGTTCATCACGCAGAGACTGGTGCACATATCCGCCAGTTCACTGAGGATGTGCGAACTTACAATCACCGCCACGCCATCCTCCGCCAATTTGCGCAACGTCAGTCGCAAATCGCGACGGGATAATGGATCCATCCCGCTGGCAGGTTCGTCCAACACCACCACGCGGGGCCGATGCAGCAGACATTTTGCCAGCACGAGCCGCTGCGTTTGCCCACGCGAAAGCGATCGGCACCAAGCGTGGCGTTTATCTTCCAAATGAACTTCCGCCAAACATTCCTCAATCCGCGCGCGTCGCTTGCGGCCAGAACCCAGCCCGTAGGCGTGGGCATAGAGGTCCAGAAATTCCCAAGCCTGCAAGTCCGATGGCACCGGTGCCAAGTCCGGCATGTAACCCAGCAGGCGGCGCGCTTCTTCGGTTTGCTCCAGCAGATCCAGGCCGCAGAGTTTCACTTCGCCATACGTGGGCCGATTCAAGGTTGCCAGCACCCGGAAGGTGCTGGATTTCCCCGCTCCATTCGGGCCCACCATGCCGAACACTTCGCCCGGGGCCACTTTGAGGCTGATATCGTTCACCGCCACGAAGTCACCATAATCCACCCGCAGATCGCGGATTTCAATGGCGGGAGTAGATTCGGGCATGTTGGGAATAGTGTCGGGTGGAGTTACGAAACGGTAACTACGAACGATCTGGATGCAATCTTGCGAATGAATTTAGATCCACCGAAATTTGCCCTCAAGGAGGGGGGCATTGGAAGCCCCTCACACAGGCATGGATATGGCTAAGGCACGTAGCGTGATGCTGGGGCTTGCAAAGCCCCACGCCTTGGTTGCTTATCGTTGTAGAATATGCACTGCTCCCTTAGATTTCCCCAACCGAATCACTATTATGCACCGCTTCACCCTCGTCCTAATCTGCATTCTTTCTGGCACCCCCCTCTGCGGGGCACCCAACTATACGCCGCCCCGCTTCGACGATCCGCAGCGGGAAGCTCGCATCCGGGAGGTGCTACCCACGCTCGATGCGCTCTACGGACAGTATGCCGAGGAGAAGCATCTCCCGGGAATGATCTACGGAGTAGTGCTTGATGGAAAGCTCATTCACTCCCATGCCTTCGGAACCGCTGATTTGCTAGGCAGAATTCCCGTGGAGACCGACACCCGTTTCCGCATTGCTTCCATGTCCAAGAGTTTCACTGCGCTGGCCATCCTGAAGCTGCGGGA
This sequence comes from Verrucomicrobiales bacterium, assembly GCA_031411295.1. Lineage (GTDB taxonomy): Bacteria > Verrucomicrobiota > Verrucomicrobiia > Verrucomicrobiales > V1-33 > JAGNEJ01. The sequence goes on from JANOAV010000204.1 coordinate 29,514, forward strand.
TGCGCACCAACTCTCGCTGGAAGATCCCGTGGTCAAATACATTCCGCAGTTTGCCAATGTTTCATCACTAACAACAGACTCCCCGACTGTGACCATTCGCCATTTGTTGAAGATGACCGGAGGGTTTCCGCAGGATGATCCCTGGGGAGATCGTCGGCTGGCCGATACCGTGGCGGACTTGGAATCGTTGGTCGAAAAGGATCTCAGCGCTTCGAATCCGCCGGGGATCACTTGGGAGTATAGCAACTTGGGCTACGCTCTGCTCGGTCAGATCATTACCAGCATTACCAAGGAGCCCTACCAGCGCTACCTCACTCGTGAAATCCTCCGCCCGCTGGGGATGCAGGATACCGTTTGGGAATTCGACCAGGTGCCTGCGGGTAAATTAGCGTTCGGTTATCGTTGGGAACATGATGCGTGGGTGCGTGAGCCGCTGCTACACGATGGTTCGTTTGGATCCATGGGCGGATTAATCACCACGCTGAACGACTTCACGCGTTATGTGGCTTTCCATTTAGACGCCTGGCCTCCACGCGATGATGCCGATACCGCTCCCGTGAGCCGAGCCACCCGTCGGGAAATGCACCGTCCATCCGAAGTCATCTCCGTGGTGGCCGAAAGTCAGACTCTGGATGGAAAGCCCAACCCACGCGTCTCCGGCTACAGCTACGGCCTAAGTTGGAACACCGACGCCCGTGGGGTCATCTGGGTGCGCCATGCGGGTGGATTGCCAGGTTATGGCAGTGAATATCGTTTCCTGCCAGACCACGGCATCGGGTTGATCTCCTTCGCCAACCTAACCTATGCCCCCATGACCATCGTCAACAGCAAGGCGATGGATGTCCTGCTGGACACGGCCAAAATTCCCGCCCGGAAACTGCCGGCTGCTCCCATCCTGCTCCAAAGACTGACCCAAATCAAAGCCATCATTCAGGACTGGCAGAGTCCACTGACCGAAGCTGCCCTCGCCAGCAATTTCTTTCTCGATAAGTCCCGGGAAGATTGGGCTGCCAACTGTCAGGAACTCTTCCGGCAACTGGGGAAAATTAAATCGATCACGGAAATCGAGCCCCTCAACCAACTGCGCGGCACTTACAATTACATCGGAGAACACGGTCGCATCGAAGCCTTCCTTTCGCTCATGCCGGAAGCGAATCCGCGGGTGCAAGCGTTGCAGCTAAAGTTTATCGCTCCCCCGTGAACAACACGCGATGGATCGGAGTGGGATAGGGCACGTCCGGGCCTTTGGCGGCTACCCAGAGGATGCGGTTAAGCTCGTCCTCGGGAGCTTCATCGTATTCGTCGAAGTCCATCATGGCGCTCTGTTTGGCTCCCGGGGCGGTCTTGGCGTTGATGGCCTGCAAATCTACTTTGGGCTGAAGAATTTCATAGGGCGTGATGCTGGCGGTTTCCTGGAAGGAATTGAACATCGGTGTGGCTCCGGCATCGTATTGCGTTAGCGGCGGGAGACCCAGAATGAGTTCCATGGTGCGGATCATGCTGGCGGTGGTGTAGAGCGTGTGGTCGATGAAGTTTCGCTTCGTATAGGGGCTAATCACGAAACCGATGGTGCGATGGGCATCCACATGGTCCGGGCCGTTTTGAGCATCATCTTCGATCACGAGGATGGCCATCTCCTTCCAGAACTTGGAGCGACTGGCGGCCGCCACAATTTTTCCCAACGCCAGATCATTGCTGGCCACGCAGGCTTCCGGGGTGTTGGCTCCGGGCAGCGTTCCCTTGGTGTGATTCTCCCCCAGCGCCATGATGGTGAAACGCGGTGGCTCACCGGATTGCTCAGCTTGGTGGAGGTCGTCGATCCAATGCTGGCATTTATCCATGTCCCGCGGCTCACTCCACTTGCCGCGGTTCACGCTGGGGATGCGTTGTGCGCCTTCGCCATAGCTCATGAAGCTGAGGCCAGCCCGTTTGCAGGAATCCCAGAGGTAGCCATTGGCCGGCGTTTCCAACTCGTCGTTGCCGGGCAGTTTGTCTTTGCGGGAGGAATAACTTAGCGTCCACGTGCGCTGGTTGAAATCGGTGGCCATGGCCGCATCACACCAACTGTGGCCATCCACGCTCACTTCTCCATTGCAGTAAAGATTGTCCAGCAGGACGTAGTCGCGCGCCAGTTGATGTTGGTTGGGGGTGATGTCCTCTCCGTAAATTGTAATGCTAGGGTCCCCATTACCGATGGGTTTTCCACTGGCGTCTTTCATATCCCCCAGGACTTGATCGTAGGTGCGATTCTCTTTGATGATGTAGAGCACATACTTGATGGGGCAAGGGGCACCAACGCGGTCCGGGATAACGCTGATGCGCGGTTGGACGGTCTGGCGCAGTGTCTCTGGCGTGTAGGGACTGTTTTTCCTAACCTGAGCGGTGTAGGCAGCCATTTGCTGGTCATCCGGCTTGGCGATAAAGGAAACGCTGCCAGCCAAGGTGTGCCCAGGGTGAATCATCTTGGGCTTCTTCCCCGTTTCCGGAGTGCCGTCCTTGCTGGCATGAGGCGCTCCCAAGCCTTTGCCATTGCCCACCAGCAGGGTATTCCCGTCCGGACTTACGGCTACTGCGGTGGGATACCATCCCACGGGAATGAAGCCTTCGACCCGGCTGATTTTCTCCGCATACTTAATCTTCTCTTCTTCCAGCGAATCGCTGATATCCACCACCATGACGCAGTTGTTATCCGCATTGGCAATGAACAGAGTCCGACCATCGGCGGACACCGCTAAACTATCCGGCGTGCTGCCTTCGGGAGACTGCGGGTAAATCGAGGTGCTGATAATTTCCCGGGTGCCATCCCACAAGCGACGCGAGGAATCGGGGTTCTCGCCTGCCTTCTCCAGGGTTCGCGTCTGAATGACATGCACGGTATTATCGCCCGAACAGGCGACGTAAAGTCGGCCATCGGGAGCCAGCACCATATCGTTAGGGCGAATGCCCACGCTGAGATCGCGGAGTCGCTTCCCGGTCTGGGTGTCCACAATACTAACGGTCCGACCACCCCAGTTACTGACGTATAAATGACGCTGATCCGCCCCAAAGGCGCAGCTGTGAGGATACGGGCCCACTTCGATCTTCTGCTCCACGGCCAAAGTGGTCTCGTTGAGCACCCAGATTTGTTGATTGGACTCGTTACAGAGATACACTTTCCCGTTCTCGGGATGCACCGCAATCCCAGCGATGAAGCATTGGTCCGTGGGAGTTTCCACTGGCACGGCTGGCTGCGGGGTGAGTTCACCATCGGCATAGTTGAAGACATGGAGTTCGCCCGTGGAGCCACTACTAACAAAGAGTCGTTTCCCTTCCCGATCAAACGTCAGGCCATTCCAAGCGTGCTTCAGATCGTGGAATTTCTTGGTCGTTCCCGTGGCCAGATCCAGCACTCCCACGCCAGGATTGTGATAGCCAGCGCAAACGGTCACGGCCACCTTGCCATCGGGCGCGATGATCATTTTCAACGGCATGTCCCCTGGCAAGGCCGCGTGCTTGCCCGCCGGGGTGACACTCCAGCCGTTGAACATCAATCCCGGCACCTGGCCAGGGAGTTGCAATGGAGGCGGTTGGTCCTGCGCGGTGGCGGAAACGACCAACAATAACAAAGTGACAAGAGAACGAGGCATCATGCGGCTGTTGATACCCGTTTTCCTGCCGAAACCACAAGCACTCTGTCTTGCCGCATTCGGGTATGCTGGGCCGGGCGAGCCAACCCGGGTCCTCGCAGGAGGAGGGAGAAAAATGCCCGTCACCCTGCTCTAGGGCTAAATAATTTCGGTAGTGCTCCAAAAAAACACACGGGCCGCCTCGTTGGAGGCGGCCCGCAGCTTGGAATAATACTGGGCAGTTTTACTTGGCGTCTTTGATGCCGAGTAGCTCGACTTCAAAAATGAGCACCGAGCCACCCGGAATCTTGGGGCTTGGAGATTGGTCGCCATAAGCCAGATTGGCTGGGATGAAGAGTTTCCACTTGGAACCCACGGGCATCAACTGGAGGGCTTCGGTCCAGCCTTTGATCACTTGACCCACGCCGAATTCGGCGGGCTCACCACGTTGCACGGAGCTGTCGAAGACCGTTCCATCCGTCAGGGTGCCATGGTAGTGCACTTTAACTTCGTTTTCTGCAGTGGGCTTGGCGCCGTCACCTTTTTTCATTACGCTATATTGCAGACCGCTGGGAAGTGTAGTCACCCCTTCTTCCTTGGCGTTCTTGTCGAGGAATTCTTTGCCTTTACCTGCGTTGGCGCTGGCTTTTTCGCTCTGCGCGGCTTGCATTTTGGTTTGGAACTCCTGCATCACCTTCTGCGCTTCCTCGTCGGAAATCTTGCTCTTTTCGCCCTTCATAGCATCACGCAGACCAGCCACCATCCCTTCAAGGTCCAGGTCAGGAGCTTGGGAATGGATCCGCTGCGCCCAGTTGGAGGCAATGATGTAGGCAGCCTTCTGCTCTAAGGTGGTGAGTGCTGGAGCCGCTGCACCCTCTTGGGCAACAACGGAGGAGATGCCAGCACAGGCCAGCCCGGTAATAGTTAGGAATTTCTTGAACATGGCGCGGAGGCTACCCAGACTAGGGAAGGAGTCAAGAGACTATGAGTGTAAGAAAAATGAGCGTCCGCCGTGATTCAGACCGCACCTTGCCGCTTGCCCTCCAGCTCGCCAAAGAATCGAAGCGTGCGCGCCAAATGCATTTCCCAGTAGCGCCACTCATGCTCGCCCGGGAATTCTTCATACACATACGGCAACCCCAACGTTTTCAGCGCCTGCGCCAGCGCCCGATTCTTCGGCAGCAGTGGATCGGACAGTCCGCAGTCGAAACGCAGGGCGGGCAAATTCCCCCGATTTGCCAAAATGGTATCCAACACGGGATTGATTCCCCGCACCGTCGCGTAAGCTTCCGGCGGTTCCGTCACGAAATCGAACAGATCCTCTAACCGCGTGCACGCGCTGTGCGAACTGATCCCTTGGAAATGTTCCCGACCATACTTTGCCCCCAGGCGCAGAGCCCCGAATCCCCCCATGCTCAGCCCTGCCAAGTATCTGGCACCACCACCGCAGGCCGACACCACCCGCTCCGCCAGCGCAGGCACGTCCGCTACGATCCACGCCTCGTAATCCCCGTGGGCATGGGTCGCGTAGCCCGTGCCATCGCCCCAGAGCCCATCCGATGGCATGGCCAGGACCATGGGAGGAATCTCCCCCGCCGCGATTAACCGGGCCGCCGTGCGATGCGCCCCGCCGTTGAGAGCCCAACTCCACGCGCTGCCATAAATCCCATGCAGCAGTGTCACCAGCGGCACAGTGGTCATTTCCTTCACGCCCGGAGGCACATACAACACCACATCTCCCCTGCCCCGCAGATTCCCCGAGCGAACCGTCACAAAGCGCAACCCATCCGATTCCATTTCCGGACGGGAAACTTCCAGTTTGTGCCAGTCGAGCGCGTGGGTGATTTTCATGGCTCAGGGCGGACTGGAAATGAACCACCGTTTCCTAACCGAGCATCCCCGCCAACTCATCCAGCGACTGCTTGGTGCGCTTGATGCCCTCTATTTCGCTATGCTTCTGGCCTTCATACTCAATGCCGATGTAACCTTTATAGCCCGCCTTGACCACGATGCTGACCAGTCGCTCGAAATCGAGCGAGATCTCCCGTCCTTCGCGTCGATCTTCAGTGTAAAATTTACCTGCGCTTGTGTCCCAGTCATAAGCCTTGGCGCTCATGGCCTGTTTCACCCAAGGCATAAACTCACGGAGTCCTTGGTAGGGATTGTAAAGCTCCCCGGTATCCCGATTGGTATAAAAATTCCCAAAATCCGGCAGAATCCCCACGCGCGGATGATCCGCCGCCTTCATGACCGCCGTCAGCCACTTGCCATTGGATGAGAGACCACCGTGATTCTCCACCACCACGAAAAGGCCGCGTTTATCGCCCTCCACGCAGAGTTGATGCAGGCCATCTGCAGCTAACTTCTGTTGTTCCGCGGGAGTTAGTTTGGCATCGCTGGCGGCATTCACGCGAATGGAGTGACACCCTAGAAATGCCGCCGCATCCAGCCATTTCAAATGATTCTGCACCGTCTGCTTCCGCTTGGCTTCATCAGGATCACCCAAGTTGCCCTCCCGATCACACATGATCAACAACCCCTTCACGCCTTCCCCTTCCTGGCGAGCCTTCATTTCCCCGAGGTAAGCTTTGTCCGCTCCCTTGTCGAAAAACATTTGGTTCACATACTCAATGCCCTCAATCCCCAACCCACGCGCAATCTTGGCGAAGTCCAAGTGCTCCACCGGTTCAGCCCCAGCCCGCTTGAACATCCCCTTGTTCAACGACCACTCTGCGAGGGAAATCTTGAATGCAGGCGGCTTGGCGGCAACTGCTCGGTTGGTTCCCACCAGCGCAGCAGCCGCAGCTGTGGTGGTGAGTTTCAAGAAGTTACGGCGGTGATTGATGGGCGAATTCATGAACCACATCAGAGCGGCATCAGCGTCACTGGCAACCGGGATTTAGCCGCAAGCAAGGGAGTGGTGGAAGCGGAGCGACGCCTCAGAGACGGAAAACTCTTCATGATTGTTATGGTGCTGGTGAAATTTTACATTACAATTCCAGATCCATGAAATTTCTCTCGATGATGGCGGTGGCGTTGATCGGCTTGGCTTCGGCTGGGCGTGGGTGCATTTGGTATGATGGCAGCACGCTGGAGGGGAATTTAATTCAGGTGTTGTCACTTCAATTAACCCCGAGTTACGGTATTGATCTATCTGATTCCTTTGGGAAACGAATACGCGATATAACCGAATACCTGCGAAAAATCAGAGCAATGCCACCCAGCATTATTTTCGAGTTATCAAAGGTTCAAACCAAAGCGCAAACAGATTGGCCTCCAGAGTTAAACGAAGCCGTGGCTCCGATCTTCGATTTAAAATTTGCCGAGGCCCTCTCAAGGCTCCAAGTCCTCGACCAGCGTATTCCAGATAACTATTACATCTGCGCCAACTTGGGAGCTGCCTTGGAACTCTCTGGCCAGGATGCTGCTGCCTTGGACCAAGTGGAAAAGGCGCTGCGCCTGAAATCTGACGCACACTACGGCACGGAATGGATGCACGCGGCGGTCCTGCGGGCTAAACTTGCTCTCGCCAAAGACCCGAAGTGGCTGGAGCACCATACCATTTCCGGAATTCCCTTGACCGGGAATGTTCCCCAAGATTTCACGGCACCGGACGGGAACAAAACCCTGGATCTTCAGGCCTTGCGTGATGCCTTAGTGGCGCACCTCGTGCCCAGGCTGCTTTTTATTAAGGGAAAAGACCCCATCATAGCTGCCATGCTGATGGAACTGGCCCGGACGGAAACACGACTCCGCACCATTGAGGACGGCATGGCGATTCTGGATCTTGCAGACGAATACGGCGCACAGGGAACAGCCGAGCAACGAATCGCCTGGGAAGCCGCCAAACCCGGACCGCTCACTCGCTTCTTCAAAAGCAAGGAAACCAAACCCTACGTGCTAATGATCCCACTAGCCGGGGTGCTACTGGCTCTGTGTGCTCTCGTGGTGAGGATCCGAAGCCGCTGGGCTGCCTTTAAGAGGACACTGTAGGTGGGAAATCAGTAGTTTCCAAGCTGGACTGGGCTCGGGAGTCACATTCTGCAAGGCAGTTTTCGGATGTGGCATATTACAAAACGTCTGATGGATAAATTAGCGTCGATGCCGTGAGCAGTCGAATTCTCTCGACGCGGGAGCGATGCATGGCAAACCGGCCCGGCCGCGCTCCGGGCTAGTGAATCGATCGTGTTCGCACGCTTGACTTCATTTCTCTGGGGTTACCCCAGGGCATTTCCGCACTGACCATTCCGCCGCGTGGAAGAAAGATGCGCCCCACCGCATGATTTTCCACACCGGACCCGCTCCGCCGGAGCGCGGCACCTTTTGTTTCCCTTCCATTTCAATGAACTCCGCAGCCATGCTTATCTCCCGGGTGGTGCTCAGCGGCCCTTTTACCAAGGCCGCCATCACCAGCGCGCTCTCGCAACTGCGGGGTCGGGAAACTCGGCCCATCGGCATCATGACGCGCACCCTGGTGGACACACTCGGCGCCAACCAACGCCCCCGACTCCGCGCAGTAGCCCGCGTCCTGAGCGCGCGTCCCCGTTTCTGCCGCCTGATCGAAATGCTGGCTGCCATGACAGAATCAGCGGAATTACCACCGCCCAGCATGCAGCCTGCAGCCGGAGCCCCGGAGGGTTGGCACCTCCCAGCGTTGCCCAACGTAATGGCCCTGGCGGACTGGTTAAATCTCGATCTCCCGACGCTCCACTGGCTCTCCGCCCCGTGGCGCAGCGACCACGAAAGCGGCGGGCCCATGCAGCACTACCGATATCGCTGGGTGCCTCGCAAGGGCCGTCCCCCACGCTTGTTGGAAGCGCCTCTGCCGCAATTGAAAGCTGTCCAACGCCGAATTCTCGAAGGCATCTTGGAACCCATTCCGCCGCATCCCGCCGCCCATGGCTTTGTCAAAGGACGTGGCATTGTGAGCTTCGCCACCCCGCACACGAATCAGCGTTGCGTGCTGCGCATGGATCTCCAGGATTTCTTCCCCAGCATTCGTCGTGGACGGGTCCTGCGGGTATTCCTGACCGCTGGTTATCCGGAAGCAGTCGCCACCATCCTCGCCAATCTCTGCACTGCCGTGACCCCGGCCTCGGTGCGCCAAGCCGGACTGGCGGGAGTTCCGCTCGCGGTCGCTTGGCCTTTGCGGGCGTTGTTGCAGAATCGACACCTACCGCAAGGCGCACCCACTTCTCCTGCACTGGCTAACTTTTGCGCGTATGCGCTCGATCTCAGGTTAACTGGCTTGGCCACTAAATTTGCCGCGCGTTACACCCGCTACGCTGATGACCTCCTTTTCAGCGGAGGTGATGATTTCCGCCGTGATGCCCAGCGCTGCGAGATTCAGATCGGGGCGATCCTGCTGGAGGCGGGGTTTGCGGCAGCTCATCGCAAAACCCGTCGCATGCCCAGCAGCGTGGCGCAACGCGCGGTGGGCTTATCCCTCAACATCCATGCCTCAGTGCCACGGCAACAGCGGGATGAGCTCAAAGCCATCCTAACGAATTGCCTGCGCCACGGCCCCACTTCCCAAAATCGCAGCCATCACCCAGACTTCCGGGCCCATCTGCTCGGCCGCATTTCCCACATCGCTCATGTTCATCCCGTTAGTGCGGAGAAACTGCGGCAACTCTTCGAGCGCATTGCTTGGTAGCACGAAGCCACGAAGCGCCAATGCTTGATCCCTGCTCCACCTCAATACTCAAGGATAAATCTGGCAGCCTCCAATAACAGCCGTTCGGTTGCTTCGTTTTTCGGGCACAAGACAAAAATCGTTTCCTCGAGGTCAAACGTGTTGGCATACTCCTCAAACCAAATCTCCCGTGCCCCACAGTCCTTGGTGAAGACTTCGCGTGCGCATCGGTCCGGGGTCATCCCCAGGAGCGCAATGATGTCAGGCTCATGAATTCGCATCTCCTCCTCGCTGTCCCCAAAAACATGAGCAATGCGGGCGATGTAATTGTCACCGCCCACCAACGCATCCAATTCCACACCACTTTTCGCCTGCTCCGCAGTCCATCCCAGAATCTCCACGTTGCGACCATCCCCCAATAGAGACGCCGTGCAGGGGTGGTAAAATCGTAAAGTGCTCATCAACCTCGACATGCGGCGTGTTTAAACTCAAGCGGTGGCATTGGCAAGAAAGATTAGATGGTATCGCCGGCTGCCATATTAATAAATCCATCGGACATATTAATTACTCTTGCTCAAGGCCACCAATCGCCTGACCGAAGCTGAGCCTTTGATGCGCCGGGCGGCGGATATGTTGACGGCCAGCTTGGGGCCGGACCATCCGTGGACGATCATGGGACAGGAGAATTTGGCGAGATTGCTGAAGAAGATGGGCTGAGGAGTTTCTGCTTTTGAAGCAAAGTGACAGAGCCGGAGAAGGGGCTGGCCACAGAGATCACAGAATACACAAATTTCTGTCCTCTGCTGTTTTGTGCTCTTTGTGGCTGAGACCTTGTGCCTCAGTCCCTGAATCATCCATCTGAAATCTTGCATCCTCACATCACCACGCCATAGTCGCTTTGTAAATGAGCGAACGCTACGATGCCTTTATCAGTTGTGTCAGTGCCGAATTCCAGCCGGAGCGGGAGCAGATTGCTGCTGAGCTGCGGAAGAAGGGGTGGCATGTTTCCTATCAAGAGGAATTCAGTGCCGGACCGGGCGGCGGGGGTATTGAGAAATTGAAGCATTACCTGGAGTCCAGCCGCGTCGTCATTTGTTTGGTGGGCGATGCCTATGGTTGGCCGCCGCCGGCGGAGGATCCTCATCGGGGCAGCGGGCCGGAGCGCAGCCTTACCCAACTGGAATTCGAGTGGGCGTGGGCCAAGCGCGAGTCCACTGGCACAAGCCCGTTCATTGTCGTCTTCACGCCGGATGACAAATGGACAGCCTACGGCAAAGCCCGCAACACCCGTGACTATCGCATCCCCGATGCCGTCACTGCCGCCCGGCATCAGAATAGCCAGCCGGAACACCTGGCGCGCGTTCAGAAGAAACTCTTTACGGAGTCCTTTTCCACCAGCGAGGAACTCATCCGCAAAGTCCTCCATCTGGAACTCCCGCTTCCACCCCGTGCGCCCATCGTCCACTTGCCCGTCACCAGCCTGGGCGCGGGATTCATCGGACGCCGGACGGACATGGATGTCATTGAGCAACGAGTCGCCCAGCACCTGGACCGCTTTGCTCAGAACCGGGACCACGTCGAGACTTGGCCGAACCATATTATCCAGGCGTATGGCGGCATGGGGAAGACCCGGCTGGTGTATGAGTATGCGCATCGGAATCAGGCGCGGTATCGGGCCGTGTTGGGTATCAGCCTTAGTAGTGCGGCGGATCTGGAGCCGCAATTGGCGTCCTTGGCGGAGGCATTGCAGCTGGGACTCCCGGCGGAAATGAACGTCGGCCAGCGCTCGGAGCACGTGCTCCAGTGGCTGCACGACCATGCGGGCTGGCTGCTCATCATCGACAACGTGGACGATCCAGCGGCCTTGCCGGAAATAGAGAACTTATTCTCCCGACTCTCCCACGGCCACGTCCTCCTCACCACGCGACTGGTTGATTGGCATCATGCCACGGACCTCATCCAGTTGGACTACCTCCCGCTGCCAGAAGCCGCCGATCTCCTGGCCCAATCCGCTGGCCGCCCCACCACCACGGACCGTCCGGCTGCCGAGTCCCTGGCGCTTTCCCTGGACCGTCTGGCACTGGCCTTGGAAATGGCGGGGCTTTACATGCGGCAGAAAGGAATCGCTTACGCCGCTTATGCCCAGCTCCTTAGCAAGCAACCGGACTACTACCTGGCCCACGGCCATGAGCAGAGCACCTACCATCAGGAGCTTGCCACCGCTAAGGAATTAAGGAGCCTTTGGAAAACCCACCGCATCACCTTCGAAGTCCTGCCGAAGCCTGCGCGCTTCCTCTTGGAAACGTTGTCTTACTTCGCCTCCGCGCCCATCCCGGAAAGCCTTTTCCACCCAGCCCTACTCCCCGCCGCCTGCCTCAGCCCGGACGATCCGCCCGCTCCCGCTGCGGATCAACCTTGCCTGGACCCACCCCAAGCCATCGCCACCCTCCGCGCCTACGGCTTCCTGGCCGACGTCGCAGATCCTCCCGCCCGCCGCGTCCCCAGCCTCATCCAGATCATCGTCCGGGAAGCTAAAGAAAATCCGCCACACCCAGGCGCGCTCCCCGCTGCATTGAAGTGGTTGGACGGGGCCTTCGAGGGCGATCCCCAGGACGTGCGCAGCTGGCCCACGCTAGTCCCGCTGCTGCCCCATGCCATCGCTGCCGCAGGTTGCGGAGAGAAGCGGGAAATTGCCGAGCCCACCACCCGCCTGTTAAATCACGCTGGCCTACTCCTCTACTCACAAGCCCAATTCCCCGCCGCCGAGCCCCTTTACCGCAGCGCCCTGAAATTAAATGAAGCCCATTACGGCCCGAATCACAGCGAGGTGGCATCCACCCTCACCAACCTCGCGCAATTGCTCAAGGCCACCAACCGTCTGACCGAAGTCGAGCCGATGTTGGAGCGTGTCGTTTCTATTCTTCAGAAAAAAGGAGGAGATCCTTTGCCAAATTACTCAGGGGCCCTCAACAAACTAGCTCAACTGCTGCCGACTTCCAACCTCCTCACCGAAGCCGAGCCGTCGATGCGCCGGGCGCTGGCCATTGCTGAAGCCAGCTTCGGCCCGGACCATCCCAATGTGGTCTTCCGCCTCAACAACCTCGCGAGTTTGCTCCAGGCCACCAACCGCCTGACGGAAGCCGAGCCGCTGATGCGCCGGGCACTGGCCATTGATGAAGCCAGCCTTGGCCCGGACCATCCCAACGTCGCCATCCGCCTCCACAAACTCGCTGGCTTGCTCAAGGTAACCAACCGTCTGCCCGAAGCCCAGCTGCTGATGGAGCGTGTGGTCGAAATCTCTGAGAAAGCCTATGGAAAAGATCACCCAAACGTAGCCGCTGTCCTTATCAAGCTAGCTCACGTGCTTCAGGCCACCGACCGCCCAACCGAAGCCGAGCCACTGGTGCGCCGAGCGCTAGCCATTGATGAGGCCAGCTTCGGCCCGGACCATACCAGTGTGGCCGGAGACCTCAACAACCTCGCGTGCCTGCTCCAGGCCACCAACCGCCTGACCGAAGCCGAGCCGCTGATGCGACGAGCGGTGCACATCTCGACCGCCAGCTTGGGGCCGGAGCATCCGAACACGATCACGGGGCGGAAGAATTTGGCGATATTGCTGGAGGAGATGGATCTGGCTCAAAACTGAAATCTTGAGTCTTTCCTCTGCCTTCCGCTGCGTTCCGAAAGTCACCGGATATTTCTCCTGTGACTATTTCCACGTTCCGAAAGTCGCTGAACATTTCTCCTGTGACCATTTCCACATTCCGAAAGCCACCGGAGATTTCTCCTACGACCATTTCCACATTCCAAAGGTCACCGAAGATTTCTCCTACGACTATTTCCACGTTTTGAAAGTCACAGGAGATTTCTCCTACGACCATTTCCACGTTCCGAAGGCCACCGGAGATTTCTCCTGTGATTATTTAGATGTTCTGGAGGTCGCAGGAGATTTCTCCTGTGACTATATCTACGTTCCGAAGGTCGCTGGAGAAATTTCCGGGGTGGGTGCCGAAGATTTTGACAAAATAGCAGATAGATAGGATGCTAGGGGCGACACAATAATCACCCTACCTAATACTTCCCTACGCTCGCTGACTTATGGCACGCTATGACTCTGGAATTCGCTACGGTTAGGCGCGCTATGATGAGGCCAAAACTGAACCCATAACCCATCCGCACACCATGATTACTCTGAATCGTTTCCTGTCGAACCCGTTCGATGATGCCAAAATCAGTCTGAGTGAGTTGCTCTCCTTCAGCACGGACCACCTGCAGCGGTTGATCGCCAATAACCCGGGCGCGCTCTACAATGCCCGCATCACGGCCACCACCACAGCGCTGGCGGTGGTGCAAAACTGCACTACGGATGATCAGGTGAAGCTGGGGGTGCGCAAGGCGCGGAAGTTAGTGAAAGATTCATTTCGCGACTCGTTGCCAGGGAAGCTAGAGAAAATAGCGGCGGTGGTGGTGGCGAAGTTCGGCGGGGGCAGCGGGGAGTTTAACGAATGTTTCCCGCAGGGGCGCACCGTCTTCGGGAAATGCCCGGATGACCAAGTGAGCAATCACTTAACCGCGCTGCACACGGCCCTGCTGGTGCATCAGCCGAATCTGGGGGCGCAAGTGGTAGCGGATGCAGCGGGGTTGCTGAGTGTGTGGACGGCGGTGTATGCGGCCAGTGAATCGTCCTCCGGTGCCAAGACGACGACCGAAGCAGGCAAACGCACGGCCCGGGAAGGGCTGCAATTGCAACTGTTTCTCAATCTGCTAGAACTGGCGAAGAATAACGCCCGTCAGCCAGAGAAGCTGGACCTCTACATGCGGCAAGCGCTGCTGGAAGACAGGCCGACTGCCACCCCGGAAGACCCGCCAGTGCCGCCGACTCCGTAGTGGGCCTACCAGGAGTGGGGCTTGGCAAGCCGCACACACAGGCTAGTTTACTTCATTTGTGGTCCCTGCTGCATGACTTATCCGGGAACGCGCGCTTGCCCGCTGGCGGGCATTGCTGGTATGAATGGTGCTTCTATGAAATATTCCCTGCTCCTAGCCACCATTTCCCTGACCACTGCCGCCCTCCTCCCTGCGGCACCGACCGCTAAAGATGCGCCTCCGCAGCGATTCGATCTGAGCGCCCGCGCCAGCGTGATCGATCCCAAGGCCAAGGAGCATCCAGAGATAGAGTTCACTTTTACCGACAAGAAGGGCAAGCCCACCGACCTGGAGCACGCCTGCGTAGATACCTCTGTGAAGTCTCAAGGGAAACTGGTGATCTGGCTCATGGGGCACAATCAACCCTTGTTCGAGCGGCTGTCCAGTTACGGGTTGCATGCCATTCAAGTGCATTATGCCAATGGTTGGTTCGGACAATTTGGAAAATTACCGACGCCACCGGACGGAGATTTGCTCGGGAAGATTCGCTTGGAAGCCGCCACCGGGGAGGATTTCAGCCCGCTGGTGACCATCCCCCAACCCGATAGCATCAAGGAGCGGGCGTTTCAGTTTGTGAAGTGGTTGGCCAAGGAGAATCCCCCGGGCAAATGGGAACAATTCATCAGTCCAGATGGCAAAGGCCTGCGCTGGGATAAAGTCACGCTGTCCGGCATTTCCCATGGCTCCACCACTGCCGCCCGCTTCGCGAAATATCAGAAGGTGGACCGGGTCGTCATGCTCTCCGGTCCGCGGGATAATACCGAATCCTGGCAAGCCCTGCCCTCGGCCACGCCCGTGAATCGCTATTTTGGTTTCACCCATATTCTGGATAGCGGGTGGACTGGCCATCATTATGATCGCTCCTGGGAGTTGCTAGGGATGGCGCAGTGCGGACCCGTGGTGGACGTGGATCAGGCGAAACCACCCTACGGGAACAGTCGTCGCTTGATCACCCATGCGGATGTAAAGAAGGATGACAAACGCGCCCATAGTTCCGCAGCCCCAGGGGGAGCCGCCGTGAAGGATGCGGCTGGAAAATTCGTCCACGAAGACGTCTGGCGGTATCTTTACACCGGATCCGTGGAAGCCGTCGGCAAGCCCGAAACGGTGGATTTATCCAAGTGGAAGGTGGCACCCAAGGCAGGCCAGTAGGCTCAAGCCCCACCCCCGGCCCCACCTCCAGCCCCGGACGAACCTGCGGCTCCAGAGCTTTGTTGCTGTAGCCAATGTTGCAGCACCGCCGGACTGGGAGCGGAGATCCCCTCAGGAAGGCACAGCGAGGCCAGACCATACCCCAACCCGGGCAGATCATTGGTCCAGAGCAGTTGGCCTGATGCCAAGTCCAGCCCATGCACGCGGCCTTTGCTATGCGCAAATATCGTAGTGCCATCCGTCACCAACGTCACAAAATCATAACCCATACCCCCACCCGGCAGGAACGTGGACCAAAGCTCCCTCCCAGTCCTGCGCGAGAGTGCCGTAACCTTATTTTTGAGCCCCAAAAGAAGTATGTCTGCAATGTTCATGTGGCATCCATGGCATCGATGGCCTCAATAAACCAGCGCAAAAAACCCCACAAACCAGACCGAACTTCCTCCCTTGCTGAATTCATGAAAGGATGGTATTTAAGGTAAATTAACTAAATTTCACCTTATGAAAACTCTCCCCCTCATCCTTAGTCTCGCGTTTTTTGGCGTGGTCGGCTGTTCTGATCCCCAAGAGAAATCGCGGGCCGTGCTCTCCCAGCAGAAGCTGGATTTCTCCGTGGACGACTATTTTACAGCTGCTCGGACCGGTCGATTGGAAGCGGTGGAGGCGTTCTTGAAAGCTGGCATGAAGCCAGAAGTAACGGATGCGGAGGGCAATACTGCCTTGCTGCTGGCCGCAGCGGCCGGGCATGGACATGTGGTGAATTTCCTGCTCGCCCAGCATGCCAACCCCAATGCGGTGCGCCAGGATGGCGATACGCCGTTGATCGTAGCCGCGCGCCAGGGGGATCGGGAAGCGGTGCGGGCCTTGCTGGAGGCAGGCGCAGACCCCAATGCGCGCAACTCCCAGGACTTGAGTCCGCTGGCAGAAGCGGCCCTGGAAGGTCGGGTTGCCGCCATCGAAGTGCTGGGCCCTCATTCGCGCAGTTCTCTGGATTATTCCCTGCAACTGGCGGCGGTGAAAGGCCGCACCGAAGTCATGGACGCTCTGCTGCGGCACGGAGCCAATGTCCTGGCGCGCAGTTCAGAGAACCGCACTCCGTTGATGTATGCCGCCAAATATGGCCATCAGGAGGCCGTGCGGCTGCTGCTGGAACGGGGCTCCAATGCCTTGGCGTTGGATGATGATTTAAAAACTGCCGCCATGCTAGCCGAAGACGAAAACCACGCGGAAGTAGCCGCCATCATTAACGAACCGCGCGAGGTGGCGGACGGAGCAGATTTCCCTCGCGTTGGAAGTCTCGGCATGGTCATCGGAGCCTCCAGCCAAGGTGCGGTGGTTCCTGCCGGCACCCTGCCCACACCTGCTAACGCTCCAGCCCCAGCGCCAACGATGGTGAAACTAAGCGGCCAGGAATTTCCTGAACCCGCCAATTTCAGCAGCATCAAAGATCTCCCCCGGGTGATGAAATTTGCCACCTATCGTGAACGCCAGTTGCCCTTCATTCTCAAAGGCGTGCCGGAGGACGACTCCGAGGCGCAGGTCCAAGTGCTCACGGGGGATCATCCCGCTGTGACCGTGCCGGTGGGGAAGACGATCCCCCAGACCGATTTCCAAGTCGTGGCCGCCACGTATCGACTGAAAGCAGCCAAAGGCGGCAAAGGCAAACTCCTCGATGTCTCCACCATGATGGTGCGCAATCAAAAAAGTGGCGAACGCGTGCTGGCCCAATTGAATCAAGCCGTGACCGCGGCCGACAGCTTCGGCGTGCTGCGCGATCCCGCCACCGGAGCCACTTGGGAAACGAAAATGGGCGACACCTTCAACGTCGGGGAACGGCATTTTAAAGTGGTGGATGTTAGGCCTACCCAGGTGCTAGTGGAGGATCGCACCTCCAAGGAAACCGTCGTCATCGAGAAATGAAGCTCCAAAACGCGTTGGATTCGCAGTTGAAATCCTCCCGCCCCTGCGGAACCTGCGCCCTCCCTGACCCTATGCATTCCTCCTCCAAATTCGCTTTTCTGGCGCGGATCTTTTCCTGCGCCTCCCTGCTGCTGCCCATTTCCCTCATGGCTCAGACCCGCAACGCCCTGCCGCGTCGGGGGCCATTGCCGGTGGCTCCGGTCGCCCCGGTCGATCCCGCTTCGTTGCCCCAAGGCAGTCCCAGCGCGGATCGCGGCAACACCCTCAGCCCTCCTCCAGCGATCGATTGGAAAGAAATCGCGCGCCTCCCCAGCGTGCCAGGATTCGAAACGCAGCCAGGGGTAGCCGGGATGTTTGCTGGCTCGCAAGGCTTATTCCTGCTCGTGGCGGGCGGTGCCAACTATACCGAGGGGCAGGCGTTGAACGATGCTCCCAAGGCCTATTGGGATAAAATTTTCGTCCTCGAAAAAACTCCCAAAGAAGACGGTAACCACCAATACACCTGGCGGCCCTCCGGGTTCGATCTGCCCCAGGCCACCGCCTATGGCGCATCGGTCACAATCGACGACGGCGTGCTCTGCATCGGCGGCCGTAGCGTGGATCAATGTTTCGCAGATTGCTTCGTCCTGCGATGGAACGCAGCGCAAAGCAAGGTGGAGAGTCAGCCGTTTCCGAAATTACCCAGCCCGCTCGCCCACATGTCAGCGGCCAGGGTTGGCAACATCGTTTACGTGGTGGGAGGCCGGGAAACATCGCATGGCCGGGCCACCAAGACCTTCCTGGCACTGGATTTATCCCAGCAGTCGAATCCCGCTTCCTTCGCCTGGCAGAAACTTCCCGCTTGGGATGGCCCGGCCCGCATTCATGCGCTGGCCTCGACTGGCACCGATGGAGAGACGGAAAGCCTCTACGTGTGTGGGGGCCGCAACCCCGGGTCCGGAGCGGAAGATTTCCTCACGGATCTGCATCGATACGATCCCAAGAAGAAATCGTGGTATGTGCTGGGCGACGCCCTGGATCCTGCGGGAAATACCGCCACCCTGATGGCCGCACCCGCCTTCTTTGTTCCGCCGCATCACTTGGTAGTCGTCGGCGGCACGGATCAGAAGTTGATCGAACTCATGGAAGACAACGCCCATCGCCAGGCCACGCAGGATATGACGGAGTCAGCCGATCGTCGGAAACTCAACCAAATGATCATGGAAAATTTCCCCGGCTACAGCCGCAACGTCATGGCCTTCGACATTATCGCCAGCGAGTGGAGCGTCATTAAGACCAACTTCCCAGACCGTCCGCCCGTGGCCACCGTCGTCGTCCCGTGGGATGGAAGTTACGTCATCCCCGGAGGCGAAACCGGTCCAGGTAAACGCTCCAACAAAATCTGGGAAGCCAGCGTGAAGAAGAAGGCACGCATCATCGAATAGCCATTCGCTCATGGCCATCCCCGTCATTTTACTAGGTTCCCATGGCCTCTTGGGAACCGCCTTCCGTCAAGTGTTGGCAGAGCGGGAAACCTTCGTGGTCCGCGAGTTCGGGCGGGGTGAGTTGAACCTAACCAACCCTGCCGCCTTCGAACGCGCCTTGGAAGACGTGGAGTTTTCCGTGTTGATCAATGCCGCCGCCTATACCGCCGTGGACGATTGTGAGATCCAAGGGGAACTGGCCTATCTGGTCAATGGTCAGGCCCCCGGCACCCTGGCCCGCATCTGCGCCCGCCGCGGAGCCAGAATGCTGCAATTCAGCACCGACTTTGTTTTCGATGGGCTCCAGTCAGAACCCTACGTCGAGACTTCCCCACCCCACCCTGTTTCCGTCTATGGGAAATCAAAATTACTGGGCGAAGAACTCGTGCAAGCAGCCTCCAGTGATCATGCCATCATCCGCCTCAGTTGGCTCTTCGGCCCCGGCCGGGCGTCATTTCCTGAGTGGGTTATCACGAAGGCGCAGCACGCTCCGCAACTGGAAATCGTCTCGGATAAGATCGCCTGCCCCACCTACAGTCTGGACGTAGCGCACGCCTTCCTCCCGTGGATTGCCTCCGCTGCACCAGCTGGTGGCATCTGGCACTACTGCAATCCTCCCGCCTGCGCCTGGAACGAATACGCCCAGGCCGTGTTGGACAACGCCGCCGCCAATGGCGTGACTCTCGCCACCCGTGAAATCACCCCCATCAGCATTAGTCAGTTGCCAGGCCTAGTCGCGCGACGCCCACCCTGCTCCGCCCTGTCGGTCGATAAATTTACCGCCGCCACCGGCAAGGTGCCCCGCCCCTGGCAGGACGCACTCCAGGAATATCTGTGGCACGCGCTCTCTGGCACGTAGAGATCGCAGTCAGCAACTACGGCCTCGCCCATGCTGCTCCAATGCTGGCATCCCAGCTGGCAACTCGAAATAAGACGAATTTGAACAGAAGTTAGGAAGGATGCAAAGAAAGCCCGCCTAACCTCCAATCCAAATCTTCTGTCTTTCCTTCCCATCTTCTGTTCCAAACCCCACACCCGCACGGCCATAAGAATCCCACGGCAGATTCGGACACAAGTTAGGAAGGATTGAAAGAAAACCCGCAACCTCCAACCCACATCTGCTTTTCATTCGAGTCTCGCCCTGCAAAAGTGGCGGGGGCACATACCTGCCCGCCATCACCCCTCCACCGCCAATCTGCGATAAGCTCCCGGGGCCATGCCTGTCAGGGATTTGAACTGGCGGCAGAAGGTGGGTTGGTCGCAGAAGCCGCAGTCCAGCGCGATGGTCGCGAGGCTGGCGCTGGGTTTCCGGAGCATGGCCGCAGCGGCTTCCACTCGTTGTCTAGTTAGGAGTTGTCGTGGGGAAACGTGCAGCACGCTTTGCATCAGACGTTCCATGCGACTGATAGACAGCCCAGCCTCGGCAGCCAGCGAGGCGATGCGCAGTGGCTGTGCGTAGTCTTCACGAATGCGCTCCACCACTGCGGCCAATCGGCCCAGCTTGGGATCCCCACTGGCGGGCACGTGGAGGTTCCGGGAAATGCCGGCCAGCGCCACGATCTCGCCCTCTAGCGACCGCACGGGCGTCTTGTCGGTGCGATACCAGCCCAAGCTGCCGTCGCGATTGGTGATCGTTTCCAGGCGGTCATGAATGTCGTTTCCCGTGCGAAACACGGCTGCATCCTGTTGTTCATAACCGACGGCCAGCAGCGCTGGAAAGATCTGCTTGGCCGTGCGTCCCAGCACTTCGGCTTTGCTGCCCAAGCGGGTGAGCCGAAGGAAGGCCTGAATGCAGGAAAGGTATTGCCCGTGGCGATTCTTCACACAGGCGGCCAAGTCTTCCGTCTGTTCCAACAAGCGCTCCATCACGTCCAATCCCGGCACCTGGGAGAACAATTCCGCGCGCAGTTGCTCGACCGTGGATCGCGATGATGACGGGCGTATTTTGTGTTTTTTCGGCATGACTGTGAATGGGAATGCTAAAGACGCTGAGCACGGAATACGGTAGATTGAGACATGACAGTTGCTCCATCCTCCTTCCTTGACACCTACGCCATTTCCTCAGTCGCGCCAAGCGCGAACGTCGAGGATGATGAGATTGTGGCGGAAACGATTGCGTTGGCGGAAACCTTACTCCAGCAGGCATTACAGGCGATGCGTCCAGAGGAGAAGGCTCAAGCGAAGCAAATGTCCGGCTTGATTGCCGATCCTGCCGCCAAAGGATTATCCATGGCCATGACGGATCGGCTAATCCGCAGTGCGAACCCAAAACGCACCGCCGATGGCTGGCGGCATCTTTTGTCCCGATTCGGCCTGCCCCGTGGATTCAGTTTCGTGGATCGGGCCATGCTCAAGGTGGGCGCCATGGCATCGCAAGTGTTGCCTGGCTTGGTGATGAGATCCGTGCGTCAGCGCCTGCGAAATGATAGCCGCGGCGTGATTCTTTCCGCTGAAGCAGGTCCGCTTAAATCCTACTTGACCAAGCGCCAACAAGACGGCGTGCGGACCAATGTGAATCTGCTGGGCGAGGCAGTGCTGGGTGAATCCGAAGCCAAACATCGTCTGGAAGCAGTCATCGCGTTGCTGTCACGCGCGGATGTAAACTATGTTTCCGTGAAACTTTCCGCCATTTTCAGTCAGATTTCCTCAGTGGCTTTCGATGCTTCCTTGGAGGAGGCCAAGGAACGGCTGCGCAGGTTGTATCGGGCGGCATTGCCGGATGGGAAATTTGTAAATTTGGACATGGAGGAATATCGCGATCTGGCCTTAACGACGGCTGCATTCCGTGAGGTGTTGGAGGAAAATGAGTTCCAGCAAATGAAGGCTGGCATCGTGTTGCAAGCGTATCTGCCGGACTCCTGGTCAGCCCTGCAATCGCTGACCGAATGGGCGTTGCAGCGCGTAAGCGCGGGTGGCAGCCCGATCAAAATTCGACTGGTGAAAGGAGCCAATTTAGCGATGGAAACGGTGGAAGCAGAGCTGCATGGCTGGCAGGCTGCACCATATCAATCGAAGGTGGAAACGGATGCCAACTTCCGTCGCATGTTGGAATTCGCCTGTCGCCCAGAGCATGTTTGCGCGGTGCGCGTAGGAGTCGCGAGTCACAATTTATTCGATGTCGCGCTGGCGCTTGTGCTGCGGCAGCGGCGGGAATTGGGTGCGGCCGTGGAGATAGAAATGCTGGAAGGCATGGCGAATCATCAAGCGCGGGCGGTGCGTGATGCAGCGGATGGATTGCTGGTGTATGCTCCGGTGGTGGCGGATCAGGACTTCGCAGCGGCTCTGGCGTATCTCATTCGTCGCTTGGACGAAAATACGTCGCCTGACAATTATCTCAGCGGCGTGTTCTCCTTCACGCCCGGCAGCCCGGCTTGGGAACAGGAAAAGCAACGTTTCCTCAATGGCTGGAAGTTGCGTCATGAGGTTAGCGATAAATCTCGTCGCTCCCAATCTTTGCCACAGGAGGCCGAGGATGATTTCCAAAACGAGCCTGACACAGACTTCACCCAACCCGCCAATCGTGCTGCGTTGGATCGCACTCAGGATGGCCTTAAGTTGCCTGCGCGGCCAGCGAGTGCGGATTTACCGGGAATTGATAACGTGTTAGCGATAGCTGCAACCGCTCAATCGGCGTGGGAAGCATTGAGTAATGCGGCGCGTGCCGTGGTCTTGCAACGGTGTGCGGCAGTGCTAGCAGCCCATCGTTTTGATATTCTGGATCTCCTGCGAACTGAAGGTAAGAAGGCGGTGGTGGATGCGGATGCGGAGATTTCCGAGGCCGTGGATTTCGCGCGTTACTACGCAGTCACTGGCGATGTTCCCGCCGGGATGAAGGCCACGTCACTCGGCACGGTGGTCATTACGCCGCCGTGGAATTTCCCCTTCGCGATTCCTTGCGGCGGTGTGCTGGCGGCTTTGATGGCTGGCAATGCCGTGATCTTGAAACCCGCACCCGAAACGCCGGAACTCGGTTGGTTGCTCACGAATCTCTTGTGGGAAGCGGGCGTGCCGCGTGAGGTCCTGCAATTTGTCACCTGCGATGATGGTGACACGGGTCGCGCGCTGATTTGTGATCCACGCACGGCTGCCGTGGTCCTAACAGGCGCTTACGAGACGGCTCGCAAGTTCCTTTCCTGGCGTCCGTCCTTGCGCCTGTTTGCTGAGACGAGCGGGAAGAATTCGCTCATCATCAGCGCCACGGCGGATCGGGATTTGGCCGTGAAGGACTTGGCAAAATCTGCCTTCGGCCATGCCGGACAAAAATGTTCCGCAGCCAGTCTGGCTATTTTGGAAGCAGAAGTCTATGATGATCCTGCGTTCCTGCGGCAATTGCAAGACGCTGCGGCCAGCCTGCACGTGGGATCAGCGAATGATCTCGCCAGTGTGGTGACGCCCTTGCTGCGGCCTGCGGAGGGAAATTTATTGCGTGCGCTAACGACGCTCGATGCTGGAGAAACGTGGCTGCTGGAGCCCAAGCAGTCGGCTGACGATCCCTGCCTTTGGACTCCGGGCATTAAGCTCGGGGTGCAGCCGGGCTCGTGGTTCCAACAGACGGAATGTTTCGGTCCCGTGTTAGGATTGATGCGGGCGAGTGATCTTGCGGAAGCGCAACGTTTCCAGAACAGCGTGAGCTTCGGCCTCACGGCTGGCATCCATTCGTTGGACGAACGGGAAATTTCTGCGTGGCAGGAGCAAGCTGAAGCAGGGAATCTTTACATCAATCGACCCATCACCGGAGCCATCGTGCAGCGCCAACCTTTCGGCGGATGGAAGCGCAGTTGCATCGGGCCTGGCGCGAAAGCGGGTGGTCCTAACTACGTGAATCTTTTCCGAAACTTGACGGATGCAGCATCACTTGATGTTGAGGAACTGGAGCAAAACTACCAGCAAGCGTGGCAACAACATTTCGCCATCGCGCACGATCCCACCGACCTCCGCTGCGAACGCAACACCTTCCGCTACCGCCCCAGCCGAGGCGTCATCCTGCGCCTGCCAGCTCCAGACGCAGCCGTCGAGCACGCAGCAAAATTTGCCGCCAAACTCTGCAACATCCGCCTAAGCATCAGCTACGCTAGCGAAGAATCCGATACCGCATTTGCCAAGCGCCTCCCACAGTTAGCCAAACAAGCCGAGTTCCTCCGCACCATTGCCACCCCAAGCGACGAAATCCTCCACGCCGCCTACGAAGCAGATCTCAACTGGATCCAAGCGCCCATCTCCATCCAAGGCCGCATCGAACTAACCCGCTGGCTGCGAGAACAATCCGTCAGTGAGACGAGGCATCGGTATGGGAATTTGATGGGGGAATTTGGAAAGCGGTAGCGGCTGAACGTCCTCGTGGCACAGAAGTTTAGGGTTTCACCTCCCGCTTGCAATGGGTGATTTGCTCATTACCTGAGTGAGGATGAACACAGCCAGTAGTTTGAATCGAGAGCAATGGTTTGCCGTCCTGGGTAAGTTGGCGGATGCTTTGGGGACTGGCCCTGAGGTGCGCTTATGTTTGATTGGCTCTGCAGCTTGTCTTTTCGGAGGAATGGATGGTCGCACCTCCAGGGACTTGGATATTTGGACTCCGGCCAGCAACTACGACCGTCGGGAGTTGCAATTGGCTGCCGAACAAGCGGGATTGTTGTTTGATCCGCGCTCAAGTTTGGAGCCGGATCAGCCTTATCTTCAGCTCGTAGATCCCATGCCAACTGAATTGGGAGCATTTGAGCCCGTATTCTTCGAGCGACTGGGGCGGTTACGTCTTTATAGGCCGCCGATCGAGAACTTGATTGTGGCCAAGTTGATTCGTTGCGATGCTCGCGACCTTAGCGACGTGCGTTTTCTTTTGAACCGTTATCAGCCTGAGCTTGCGGAGGTTAATCGTTTGATTACCACCCTTTCCCATCGAAATCGCGAGATAGCTTTGGAAAACAGCATTTACCTAACCCTTCTAGAATCATGAATGACCGGGAAAGAGAATTAGTGGCCCGACACCTGTTGGAACATCAGGAAGAAATAGACGTGTGCTTCAAAAACAAGGAGTGGGACAAGCTTGCGGCCTTGGTGCGCTATGCTGAGGCAGATGCTCCCAAAGCCCTGATCCATTCGGATCCAGCGCTCTATCGGCATTTAAGGGAGTGTATCACGACATTTTACCTGCGAGGCGGCGGGGCCTTTTCGTTGAAGAAGCTGGAGGCAATGCAATCGGATTGCTAGCTGCTGAGACGAGTCGCTCTCCGCAACATATAGTTTTACTAAACAAGAGGTGTCCCAGTAGCTCATGAATTTAACAGCGGTCAGCCCGGAGGTCATCGAGAATCTCGCTGGTGGATGGGCCACCAGAGGATTGTGCCCCCACTCCTGCGCGGGTATGGCGCAGGCGATTTAACCACTGCTGACGATTTCCCTGCACTCGTGCGGTGGGCCCTAACGGCTGGTTGCCTTGGGAATCCCCGCGCAGTGAAATCATGAAATCGCTGAACAATTCACCCAAGCTCCGGTGTTGGCGTTCTGCCTCGGCCTGAGCCCATTGATAGAGGTCGTCTGGAAGGGGGATCGTAAGGTTTTTCATAGCTAAATTTTCCGCGCCATCGGGCTGTTGGTCAACAACTTTCAATCACGCCGTGAATTGTCTCCCGATGTGACACGGTATGGTTCATCGGAGGATTACAAAGAACTCGGAGATCCCAGTTGAGCCAACTACGGCTATTAAGCCAGGAAGCCAACGTTTCTGGTGGCGAAGCGATTTAGGTTGGGGAAGACGATGTCGAGGGCGGCTTCGTCGAGGCCGAACCATCTGGCTAGGGTGGCGGAGTATTCGTCGGCACTGAGGGATGGGATCCATCTGCCGGTGGCGCTGGAGCCGGTGTCGTAGTCGGAGGGGCCGCCTAGGGCCAGGGTGGGATAGGTGCCGAAGACGCGGCCGCCTTGGACGGCTCCGCCGCAGACCATGTGGTGGCTGGCCCAGGCGTGATCGGAGCCGAGTCCGTTGCTCTTGAAGGTGCGGCCGAAATCGCTGGCGGTAAAGGAGGTCACTTTGTTGTCCACCGCCAGGGCGGCGGTGGCATCGTAGAATTTCTTCATGGCGTTGCTGGTGCTAGCTACGAGCCCCGAGTGGCTGACGGGTTGGTCGCCATGGGTGTCATGGCCGCCGAGTTGCACGAAGAAAATTTGCCGTCTCATGCCGAGGAAGTTTCGCTCTGCGATGATGCGGGCGACGCTGTGCAGCTGTTGTTCCAAGCTGTTGAGGTTGTTGTAAGTGACGGCTCCACCGATGCCGAAGGCGGTATCGATAGCCGTGCCGAAGGCTGCGTCCGCGCCACCGGTGGCTACCCGGGTGAGGGCGGTGGCGAGCGAGGCGCTGTTGAAGATCGAACGCTCGTTGACCTTTTGGAAATCCTTCAGGTGCAGGTTCGTGCGTTGGGCATTGAGCGTGGCATCGCCTCCATTGGAAACGTCCCGCAGAATTTGATTCATCAACGTTTGCCGCGAGCCGCTATACTGAGCGAAGGACACGGCTCCGCTGGTGCTGACTTGGAATTGGCTAACATCATCGCCCACTTCCCAAGTGTTGCTGCCTGCGAGCGAGACGGAGAGGGAAATGGAGCCGCTGGGAACGCTTTGTTTGATCAGCTCTTCCTTCATTTTATCCACGGTGCGGCCACCCCATCCGGTGCGGGAAATTTGGTCTGGCACGGAGGTCTGCCACTGGGTGACTTGGTCATTGTGGGAGAACAACTGCGGCGGAAGCTTCACCTTCTTATCGCTGATCTTGGTCTTGGTGGCGGGTTCCACCAGGACGCCCACGTTACTTACGACGGCCAGTTTCCCAGCATTAAACAAGCTCTGCACCCCAGTCATCGTATTGTGCACCGCATAGGTATCGCTGCCGGTGTTGGCGTTGCTGAGCGGGATGGCCCAGTAGTTATTTGGATTGGCCGCACCATCAATGAGGGGACGGGCGGCGGCAGCGGCCTGACTTTCCCAGAGCGCCAGACGTGGGCCACGGATATTCTTGTAGTCAGTGTAGCGGGGGTCTGCGGGGGCTGGCAGAATCGTGTTATTACAATCGTTTCCTCCGGCTAGGAAAACACAGACGAGCGCCTTGTAGTCACCCACGTTCACTGCGCCCATGGCGCTGTTCATGAGCCGTAGATCGAACAACGTGCTGGCTACGCCCGTGCCGAACGCCGCTCCAGTGGCGCGACGGAGGAAGCTGCGGCGGGAAATTATTTCGCGGTTAGTCATAGTGCTGGAAATGTTTTATAAGTTGATAGGGGGCGCGGCAGCTTAGTTCTGATGGGCAAATTCCGGGCTGAGGGAGAGGAGATAGAGTGCCTCCGAGACCCGATTCAGGCGGTCCGGAGTGATGAGGTTTCCGGCGGCGGTGCCATTGCGTGTGGCCTTGAGATCCAGATCGAAATAGATGTCTGAGGAGGTCACGCTGGTTTGGTGGACTTCGACGGTGATGACGTTGCGACCATTTATTAGCAAGTTTGTGGCAATCGGGGTTTCGAAGAAGGCAGCGCCATCATCGCCCGCAGTGGTGGCGACGGTGGTTCCTGTGACGGTGGTTCCTGCGGTGAAATTATCCCGCCGTGCTTCCTTGCCGTTGATATAAACGATGGCTCCGTCATCCCGCTTCAAGCGCAGGGCCAGCGAGGCAATGTTAGCCGCATCGGTGACGGTGAATTCCTTCCGGTAGTAAGAGGAAATCCATTTATTGGTGAGCACGCCGCCATAAGGAATGATGGTGGAGAGGCCAGTGTTCGTGGTTACGCCGGCAGCGTCCACTTTGTAACCGAAGACCGCAGTGCTGGAGGTCCAACTGGTGTCCACGAAGTCGGGGTGCTTCCAGTTGCTGGTGTTATAGGAGCCATTGCCAACCACAATGTTGCTGGCACCGAGGCCGGTGGCATCGGTGAAATATTTCCAAGAGGAATTTGACGGCACCAATGTTTCCGGGAGCGAATTCAAATAGTTGGCTAGCAACGTGCGCAGCTGCGGGGTGACTTGATTTGGCAGCAGCAGCGTGCCGAGATAATCCACGAGAGCACCGCCATCACTGGCGACGGTTTGGGCGACGGTTAGGTCCAGTTTTACATCCTTCTTGATGGTGCTGCCGTAATCGTATCCCTGACCATTGGAGAGAGGGGTTGTGCTGTCGGCTGGATTGAGGCGGGTGAGTTCAGACATCCAGTTGGCAGTGGTGGCTACGCTGGTTTCGTTGGTGATTTGGAACTCTGGGCTGTAGAGGCCGTTACCGCCAGTATCACCAGCGAATACGAAGTCAGGTTCGTAGAAATTAAACACGGTGGAGGCGCGCAGTGGTGTTTGTTGCAGGCTGCCACCGCCCGTGGAGCCGATGTTCCATGCCTGTTTCCCGCCGGTGGTAGCGGAGCTGTCGATAAATGCTACCGGGCTGACCCCCACTGTGGTGACGGCATTCGTCTGTTCGAAGGTTTTATTGGAATAGGCCAGCGTGGTTGGATCTCGATAGGCGGCCACGGTCACCCGGGCTCCGTTAAATTCAGCAGGTGCATCCATTTTGCTCCAACGGGTTAGCGGTGCGCCCACGGTGGCCATGACATAGACGCCGTTTTCAACTGCGTTGGTTTGATTCCGCAACAGGATCAAGCAGCCATTGGACAGCGGAATGCCTTCGATGCTGGGATATTGCGAGGTTGGGATGCCCGTGGCCAGATTGGCAATATCCGTGCTGTAGGTTGCCACGGATGCGGTGGAGGCCGTCAACGTCAGGGCGACACCGGGGCCGTTGAAGACGTAGTAGCCATTGTCTGTGGCGGGAGATTGATTTGTTAGCCGAACAATGTCCCCTGAGTATAACGCTCGATTTCCCACCCGGGTATAGGTGTTGTTTGGCAGTGGTTGAGTGACATCGATATTAGTGTTAGGGCTGACGGAGACCATGCCTCGGAAATTTACCGAACCGTAATTTGTTTCCCCATAGCTGAAGCCTTTGAGGGCGCGAAGGATCTGGGTGCCACGCACGACTGGTTCCTTGATGTGTCCGAAACCTGCCAGCGTCCGCGGAGCTTGGTTACGGGCTTCCGAGTCTAGCAGGATGGCCTTGGCCACGGCTGCGAGGTCCCCCCGCACACCAGAACCATTGTCCGCAAAGACCTTGGCGACACGATAAACATACGCCGGGCTGGGATTGGCCGTGACCATGCGCTGGATCAACTGGCGGCAAACGAATGGGCCCGTGTTAGGATGGTGGAAGATGACATCGTGGGCAATTTTCAATTCCGTATCCGCCTGCGTAGCAGTCTGACTTCCCCCGCTTACGACTGCGGGGATGACGGTGTTCTCCAGAATTTGCTTCTCGGTGAAATCGTGGTTGCTGGCGGTGTTGACGCGCATCGGGGTCACGTAATCGCTGCCATTGCCAGGGAAATTCCAACCTGTGAAAACATGAGCCAGTCCCACGACTTCCGGTTGCTCATAAGTGTTAGCGGGAAGCCCTGCTCCATCCAGCACCATGGTGCCATCTGGATGCAAGCGACGCAGGCCGATGGAAAACAATTGCATGATTTCCCGGGCGTAGTTTTCGTTCGGAATGTATCCGGTGGCCAGGTTAGGCTTCAGGTTGCCAAGCATATCCAGATAGCGGCCCATGGCAGGGTTGAGGGTCACGTGTTCCAGCAGATCTCGGAAATTTCCCAAGGCATAATAATGCAGCAAATCATTGTAATGCACTATCGTGCGCGACATTGACTGGAGTTCACCATCCTCTGAGACAACCATGATCTGGCTCAAGGCGTAAGCCACGCGCCAGCGCAATTGGTCATCAGCCTTGACGGCTGTTTTCCACCAGGCACGCCAGATTTCATCGGCGCTTTCATATTCTGATCCCACGTTTGATACATTTGATAGGGGGAATTTTTCATAATGGTTCATGACAATGGCGGCCATGGGCCCAGAACCATTATAACCCGTGGAGGTGCCGGATGGGATCAGGGTGGGCACCTGCACGGAGGGGTCCACATATTCGATGCGCGGCACCAACGTCTGTGGAATCACCACTTCAGGATTCGGCCCCGGGCTGAGGGCAATTTGCGCATCCAACCAGCCGGCATAGCCCAGCGCTTCGACGGCCTGAATGCTGTCTGAATCCCATGGACTGACGCCATCGCTGTCATCGCGCGCGCCGAAGGTGGATTGCTGGAGGAACCGCACGATCTCGTTGCGACGGGCGGTAGCATTCACTGGCAATGTCAGCTCGGCTGCTGGCGGAGCGGCGGGTGGTGTGAAGTTTTGCGATCCCGAGACTGGGAGGAAGAAGCCTTTGATTTCTCCATTGGGATAGGCTCCCGTGTGAAGATTCAGGTAGGCCTGTCCGGATTCGATGGAGGCTACAATCGTCGCGACGGTTTCATTTCCGGTGGGGACGAATTCCCAAGTATATTCGCCATTGGCGGCAGGGGTGGCGGTATCGATATCGAACATGATGGCACCCACGGGGCCTGGCACGTTGCGCGCATCGTGGATATGCTGGTTGGTGATGGGACCGGTTAGGTTGGCGTAACTGTAGGTGAGATAAGCGGTCGTTTTCGCTGGGTTGACGCGCAACAACGCGGTGCCACTGCCGAGGGTGGCCGCCCCAGCTTGAGGGGTTAGGCTGGCGATATACAACGTGCCGTCTGCTCCGCCCACGCTGTTGGAAAATGGCGTTAGAGCGTAGCCGGGGATGACTTCTGGCACCGTATCTCCCGGCTTGATCCACGCGATACTGAGATGGTCATTGCCAGTCGTTTCCCGGCGGATCACCTCGAAATAGTAGCTGTCCCCGGCTTTCATTTTCATGAGATAGGAACCCTGAGAGACCTGGGTGTTGTAGGTGCCGGGATTGATCGCATTGGCTCCGTTGATGATCCAGGAACGTTTCAGCGCATGGGCCAGTTCCTTGTTGGAGGAGACCCAGAGTTCCACGTTCTCATCTGAACTCACAAGGAACTGATAATTTCCCGAGATGGGCGCGGTAATGAAGCCACGAATCCGGTCCCCGAAATTGTCGGCGGTGTTGGAGGTCGTTTGCAGGGAAGTGATATTCTCCGTGGTGCTGGCTGCGGTCCAGACCGGGACCGTGGACACGCCCGTGCCTGCTAGTGGCGTGGTCCAAACTTCACGCGTAATATTTCCACCAGTGCCAATCACTTGCAGGGCCAGGTTCCGCGCGTCGCTCCCGCCGCCATTGCTGGCGATGATCGTGACGAAATAAATCCCAGGCGTGGCCCCAATGGTTCCGGAAATGATGCCCGTGGTGGGACTCACAGTCAGCCCCAGTGGCAGGCCTTCGGCGGCATACGCTGTGGGCGTGTTCGATGCGGTAATGGCGTAAGTAAACGGAGCAGCCACCAAGCCCAGCGTCAGCAGCGGACTGGAAATCACGGGCTTGGTGCCGATGAATCCTTCGCTGGTTAGGGCGGACACGGGAATTGTCTCCTCTGGAACGTCAGGAGCTGACCAGCGGATATCTATGTTGGCATCTGGATTGGTGGCCGAGTCCCTATAGTCAACGCGGAAGTAATATGGTCTTCCAGCCTCCATTAGGTAACTGCTGACTTCACTGCTGGAAATCATGTTATTGCTGTAAACCGTGGTTGGCGATGTCGTAGTCCAAGCGTTAATCCGCTGCGAATTCGTGTTATTTGTCGTAGTAATTGGGTTTTTACTAACGTAAACGGTGACTCCACGGTCTGCCTTGGCAATAATCTGATAGATTTGATTTGACTTTGGAATAATGAACCCAGTCCATTGTGCCCCCCAAACGTCATCGTTTATCAGCTCCAGAGGTGCACCAGTTGCCGCGTAATTGATAGTGGGATCGCGACGTGTCAGCGCCAGTTGCGCAGGATCAAAGTTTCCACCCGTAGCCGGCGTAAAATTATACGTCCCGGAACCGAAGTTGAAATACTGCCCGATCAACCCCTGACTTACAATCGTAACCGTGGCCGCGCTCTGCGCGCCAGCCGTATAGCCAGCGCCTGAGTTCAACGTCATGACAATTGTTTCCGCGTTCTCCAGCACCGCATCCGCCAGTGCAGTCAGGCTGATGGTGGCAGTGGATTGGCCGGTGGCGAAGTGAACCACGCTGGAAGCATTCGTAATTGTATAATCGCTGGCCAGCGTGGCGGTGCCCGAGCGGGTAAATGTCACGTCCAGCGGCTGGAAACCACCGCGTCTCACAAAGGTGAACACCCCCTGCTTCGGCTCACCCTCACGCATCCATTGCTCAGTGGCATAGACGTTTACCACGTTAGCGCTGCCCGCAATGGCAGCCGCCATTTCCTTGTCGCTGCGGCCATCGCCATCCGTGTCATAGGCCAGCGGGTTGGTGCCTACTTGCAGTTCCTCCCAGTCCGTGACGCCATCACCATCCGTGTCTTTGTCAGTCACCTGAACGCGCAGGAACATCCGGCTTCCCGTCGTGGGACACGCCGCGGTCGCATTCCCCCCGGTTCCATCCGTGGCGGGACCTTCGTTGGCCCAAGTGCCACTGAGCGATGACGATGCCTGCATTTGGTAAACTTTCCCGACCACCGTCTTCCAGGTCCCGTTGATGGTAGTGGCTGTTTGAGTCACGTTAGTGAATCCCAGCCGATCCTTCGAATCATTGAGGTTGGTGCCCGCAATGGATTCCGATTCATTCGTCTCCCCGTCGGAATCATTGTCGGCATTGGGCGAGACCCCACTGATGCTCCCAGTAAACAGCGCCTCATAGACATCGCTGATGCTATTACCATTAGAGTCCAGGCCCACAAACGTTTCCCCAGGGTGAGCGGAAGCAGGAACAATCGCAAGGGCCAAGGCAGCAGCAAGCACCGCGGAAGAACGGAGGAAGTTACGTAGAGTCATAGTCGGAAAGGGGGAATTCTTCAAAGTTAACGTCCGCGACATCAAATATCGGGACAATTTCGCGAGATATTCTCAATTTTATAGAGTTAGGGCAAGGTTAATTTAGTAACTAAGAGTGGGACGTAGGATCGATTATACCGCGGCCTGCGGCCCTTCACTGGGAGTGGCGCGAGTCTCTCCGCCATCGGCAAGGCACCAGCCATGAGCGCCCCCGACCACACCCAAGCGCTAGTCCTGCCAAGCGCATCGAAATGGCGGACGGAGTCACGCCACTCCCAGTGGTGGAGTCGCGCGAGCGGCGCGCGTCCCGCCGCCGACATCATGCCGAGCAAATTTAAAGGA
This sequence comes from Verrucomicrobiales bacterium, assembly GCA_031411295.1. Taxonomy (GTDB): domain Bacteria; phylum Verrucomicrobiota; class Verrucomicrobiia; order Verrucomicrobiales; family V1-33; genus JAGNEJ01. The sequence continues at coordinate 62,423 of JANOAV010000204.1, forward strand.
CGCTTCCGGGAACGCGGCCAGCGTCGGCGGCTGGAAGCACGCCACTCCAATAAAGCCAGTGGAACAATCACTCCTGGGTGGGACGGCACGGCGGATTTTTGCGGCGGGAGGCCCGACACTACCATTGCGGAAGGCGATCCCATGCAGTCACGACCAGCACTTGCACAGTGGCGGCAGTTGGCAGATAGGAGATAATTGCAGCCCCACAGGGGCAACCTATGAACTTATGAGTCAGCCAATCTTAATTCAATCCGCAACTGTCGTGCGAGCTTCCGGAGCCCTGGAGGTGGCCGATGTATTGTTGCAAGACGGACGCATCCGGGAGGTGGGGCCCAGCTTGAGCGCCCCGGACGGAACTCGATGCATTCCGGCCGCCGGCATGGTCTTGCTGCCGGGGCTTTTCGATACCCAGGCTCATTTGCGGGAACCCGGCCATGAGGATGCGGAATCCATTGCCAGTGGAGCGTTGGCGGCATTACGCGGCGGCATTACCGGACTGGTGATGATGCCCGATACCAACCCGGTATTGGACAACGGCGGCATGGTGCAGAGCGTGCTGGATGTCGCTTCCAAGGTCCCGCAGAAACTCGATTTTTTTGTCGCTGGCAGCATTTCCAAGGGCCTGAAGGGCGAAGAACTGGCCGCTATCGGAGAAATGCAGTTGCGCGGGGCGGTCATGATTACCGACGCCCCCAATGCCATTGGCAATCCGCAGTTACTCCGCCGCGCCTTGCAGTATGCTCGTGATTTGAAACTGCTGGTGGCCACGTCTTGCGAGATCCCTGAACTCTCCGGTCAGGGCTCCATGAATGACGGCCGCACGTCGTATCGACTGGGTTTACCCGGCCTCCATTCCTGCAGCGAAGAAATCTGTCTGGCACGCGATATTCGACTGGCCCAGTCCGTGAACTCCACCATTCATATCAATCAAATTTCCACCGCCCGCAGCGTCGAAACGGTGGCCCGCTACAAGAAAGAGGGCATGGCCGTAACCGTGGGGGTTGCCCCGCACCACCTGATTTTCACCGAGGAGGACGTGGCCGATTACGATACGAATTTCAAGGTCAAGCCCCCACTCCGCACCGCCGACGACTGTCTGGCGCTCCAGCAAGCGCTGCGCTCTGGGGACATCGACGTCATCGCCACCGACCATGCGCCATTCACGGAATTCGAAAAAGAACGGGAATTTGCCAATGCTCCCTTCGGCATCATTGGCTTGGACACGGCCTTGGTGGCGCTCCACGATCGACTCATCTTACCCGGGCACCTCGATTGGAGCACCTTGGTATCCCGATTTTCCCGCCGCCCCCGCCGCTTGATCGGCCAGCCCGTGGCGGCCATCGAGCCTGGTCAACCCATCAACTGCGTGCTCTTCAATCCGGCGGGCGCCACAACCTTTGATCGGGAAACGTTAGGCTCCAAGAGCATGAACTCTCCCTTCCTCAACCAAACCCTGCGCGGCCAAGTGACTCTGGTCATGCTGCGCGACCAACTCCTCCTCGACCGCACTGGCGGTATCTAAACATGACCTACTCTGAAAAACTCTCTGCACGCATCGCCAAGACCGGCGGTGGCCTGTGTGTGGGACTCGATCCCCGGCCCGATCTCATCCCAGGCAGCACCAAAGATTTCCTGCTCCAAGTGATCGCAGAAACGGCTCCCTACGCGGCGGCCTTCAAGCCTAACAGTGCCTACTTCGAGGCCCAGGGATCGGTGGGATTCAAACTGCTGGAGGACATCTGTGCCGCCATTCCCCGGGATATACCCATCGTGTTAGACGCCAAGCGCAGCGATATCGGAGAGACCCAGCAATACTACGCCAAAATGGCCTTCGAGGTCATGGGCGCGGATGCCATCACCCTGAATCCGTTTCTGGGTTATGATTCCATTGAGCCCTTCCTCGGTTACGCTGGAAAGGGGCTCTACCTGCTGGCAGTGACCTCGAATCGGGGCGCGCAGGATGTGGAAATGCAATTGTTAGCCAGTGGCGAACCGGTTTACACCAAGGTCTTGGAAATGGCAGCTCGCTCCCAGGGCAGCGCAGCGGAAGTAGGCTTCGTGGTCGGCCTGACCAATGCCGCGCAGGAAGTGCTGGCCCGCGTGCCGGATGTGCCCCTGCTGGTGCCAGGACTCGGTGCGCAGGGCGGAGAAATCAACGCGCTCGCAGGGCAACAACGTCGCGCTCCAGTGCTGATCAATGCCTCCCGTGGCATCCTGTTTGCCGAACCCCACCGATCCTTTGCTGACAAGGCCACTGATTTCCTCCAACAACTTCGGCCCCTGTTGTCATAGTGGTGGCTGGTAGATTCTGGGGAACTTCTGGACCCACAATCCATACGCTGGCTTCGGCCCGGGCAGGCAAACCCCACGTAGCCTCCAGCAGGAACTTGCGGTCGTAGCATCGGGAAACCACATGGTAGTAGGCCACGGCCTCCAAATGAGCAGGATGGAAACGGTGTCGGTAGTCACGAGGTATATCTATGGGAATTCTGTGGGGCCGCAAGCTGATCTTTTAATAATGTGGATGGCACTTAATTTTGCTCGCACTTAATTTTGCTCTGTAAAATAATACGCTCAATATACGAGCCACCATCTGTATCGCTGCATTTCCTTCGGCAAAACTCACCCCCGCAAATCCCGCAGCGTCCGCAATCCCCCAAACATCCGCCCCAGCCCACCACGCAATTTGCGCGCTCCATCCTTCCGACTCTTCCCAAACGCCCCCCGATTCCCCGCAAACACCCGTTCCACAAACTCCGTCCGCCCAAACGCCACCCCTTGCGAGAAATACCGCACCTTGTGCTTCATGACATCGATCAACCCCAGCCTGCCTCCAGCCGCCTGCACCTGCTTCACCTTCGCCACCGACACCCCGAATTTCCCCTTCGCATCCCTCAAAGGAGTC